>JBEBHJ010000072.1:0-16382 GCA_040081075.1 Fimbriimonadaceae bacterium
GTGACTTATTGTCCCGGGCCAGTGGTCGCTCTCCCTGGAGAATATGAATTTCAACCTCCGGCTGATTGTCGCTTGCCGTCGTATAGATTCGGCTCTTTTTGGTTGGAATCGTGGTATTTCGCTCGATGAGCTTATCCGAGATTCCACCTTGAGTCTCAACACCAAGGCTAAGAGGGGTTACGTCGAGGAGAACGATATCTTTTACTTCGCCTCCCAACACGCCCGCCTGAATAGCGGCTCCAACGGCAACCACCTCGTCGGGATTAACGCTTCGGTTGGGCTCCTTGCCGGTGAGTTTCTTGACAAGGTCTTGGACCATCGGCATTCGGCTCGATCCACCCACGAGGATGACTTCGTTGATCTCGCTCGACTTCGCTTTAGCATCGGCGAGCGCTTGCTCGAAGGGACGCTTTATGCGCTCAAGCAAGTCGGAGCAGAGCTCTTCGAACTTTGCACGGGTAAGGCTTACGTCAAGGTGCTGAGGCTGATTATCGACGGCCGTGATGTACGGAATATTGACCTGCGTGCTGACTTGTGTTGATAACTCGATCTTGGCACGCTCCGCTGCATCTCGTAATCTTTGAAGCGCATCACGTTGTTGGGCCAGGTCGATTCCAGATTGCTTCTTAAACTCAGAGACGAGCCACTCTACGATCTTCTGATCAAAGTCGTCTCCACCCAGGTGGCTGTCACCTGCAGTCGACCGTACTTCGAAAACACCTTCGCCAACGTCTAGCACGGAAACGTCAAACGTTCCACCGCCAAGGTCGAAGACAAGAATCGTCTCGCTCCCCTTTCGATCCATGCCGTAAGCAAGGGATGCGGCGGTTGGCTCGTTGATAATGCGAAGGACTTCCAGGCCAGCGATTTCGCCAGCATTCTTCGTCGCCGTTCTTTGGCTGTCGTTGAAGTATGCTGGAACAGTGATAACGGCTTTATCCACCGTTTCACCCAGATAGGCTTCGGCATCGGCCTTTAGCTTTTGCAAAATCATCGCCGAGACGTCTTCCGGGGTCAGGTCTTTGCCGATCGCCGGAATATGAGCTACTACGCTGTTGTTCTTGCCCGCCTTAACGGTATAGGCAACTCGAGTTGTCTCTTCCTTCACTTCGGCCATCGTGTGGCCCATAAAGCGCTTGATGCTATAAATTGTGTTGTCGGGGTTAACCACGGCTTGTCGTTTTGCCGTCACACCAACAAGACGCTCGCCATTTTGCTTAAACGCGACGACACTTGGCATGGTGCGCGCTCCCTCTGATGTGCTGATAACGACTGGCTCGCCGCCTTCCATTACCGCGACGACCGAGTTCGTTGTTCCTAAGTCGATTCCTACTGTTCTTCCCATAATGATGTTTATATTACCCTGTAGCGGTATAAAGATATATGAGTCTCATACGCTCAAGTAGTTATTACGCCAACTGGTTCGCTCGCGTTGCAAACGTAGGCCTTATTATTTGAGATCGCCTGGGCCAAGTTTGTCGTCAGATAAACTAGGGGACGGAGCGCTTGCCAATGCCCCATGAGAATCCTTTGAAAGAGACTGAAGCAAATCCCTATCTCCTTACTTTACGACCTCAGTTCGGGGATTTGGCCATTTCGTTGAATGAACTTCTTAATGCCCAACCCGACCCGGAAGCCGCTTTAGGCATTATGCTGAAGAGCAGTCGGCTAGAGGCGCTCGCCGAGAAAGCCAGTGCTTTGGTGAAAGAGCTACCTCAGGTTCCCAAGGTCTTCTCCACATTGTTCGAACACTGCGCCGGGCCCGACCTAGCCAATTTGCCAGCCGACTGCGCACCCAGTCGGACCGCCAACGATTTTGAGATCTCGCGAATCGTGCGGCTTGTGGAGTGGACTGAATCGAGCGAGCAAACGGCTCTCAAGCTGGGGCTCCTTGTTGAAGAGTTGATTCGACATATTCATCGTAGGTTGCAGCTCTCATTTTCGGTTTACGCCGTCGGGGATTTTGCGTTTGACGCGATTGGCCCACGCTGCGACGCAGAAATCGTCTTGGTTGCGAACGCGCAGGATGCTCGCCAAAATGATCTTGAGGCTCACGCATTTTTGGGCTTTTTGGAGGGCTTGAACCACTATGGATTGCGGTCAAAGATTACGATTCGACGACTTAACAACTTGCTGTTCATTCCTGCCGGCGGTTTTGGAGCAGGCGAAGTGGCGGCCCTGTCCGCCAGTGACTTCTATTTGATCAGTTCGGCTCGTCCCATCGTCGGCTCGGGGGCACGAATCGCGGAACTCGTCCCCATCCGACCCGAACGATTGCGTGGATTGGTTGAACACAAGCGGAAAGTCGCGACTCAAGAGGTAAGTGTAAAGTATCGTCGCCGGGATGTATTGGATGGCGAAGGCGGCTTACACGAAATTTGTTGGCTCCTCGTGGTTAACGAGGGCCGATATCCGACGGCAACGGGTCGCACCGGAGTGACATTTGAGCGCGAGAGTGTCGAACCCTCTTTCAGCGTTAGCGAAAGGCTGCGGAGCTTGATGCGTGCTCAGTTGTTGCTACCCAATGAAGTGGACGCTCTGCATGAGGCTTGGGAGTTTTTGAGCCGAGTACGTAACTTCATTTACCTGCTTGAAATAGATGACCGGAATGTTCCAGAAAACCCAGATAAACTCGCCGCACTCGCACAATCGCTAAACTATGCAGAAGGCAATGAGTTTCTGCGAAATTACGAGCTTCACACTGAGAATGTGCGGGCCATTTATCAAGACTCCATAGACCGACTGCGCACATGATTTACGTTCTCTTCTTCCTCGGTGCCTACTTGTTGGGCTCAGTGCCGGTGGGTTTCCTTGTTGGCAAAGCCAGGGGGGTTGATCTACGAGAAGTAGGCAGCGGCAATATCGGAGCCACGAACACTCTAAGAACCTTGGGAAAGGGTCCAGGCTATTTCGTTTTCGCGTGTGATGTTCTCAAAGGGGTGATACCAGCCGTTTTGGCGAAGCTCTATTTTCACAGCAACGATTGGGGCTTCTTCGTGGGCATTGCGGCAGTTTTTGGGCACGCACTTTCACCTTTCTTAGGGTTTAAAGGCGGAAAGGGGATCGCCACAGGGTTGGGCGTGCTCTTGGGAAGCGTCACGCTTGTTGGGCTCAGCTCATTTGGACTCTTCCTCTTTGTCATGGCGTTTTGCCTCATTGTTAGCCTGTCTTCGGTGATAGCAGCCGCGGCTTTGCCCTTTTGGGGACTCCTCTACCACGAATCGCCGATCATGATTGGCGCCCTATGCGTGATGGGGATCTACCTGGTTTCGAGACATCGAACCAATTTCGAACGGTTGCGCCAAGGAACCGAACCGCGCTTTGGTCAGAAGACAGCGGATGGAAAGGCTCCAAACACAAAATCACGGATCGTGTGCTTGGTTCTCTCCTTTGTCTTCATTGTTGCGGCTTATTTAGCCTATCCGGGCCTGATGAAATGATGCAGGATCCCACCATTATCATTGGGTGTCTGGTTTGGTTACCGGTCGGCATTTGGACTATAAGCATGATCCAGTGGATGATCGCGGGCGAGGTTGACGCCCTCTTTGGACTCTTGGCGATCGGTGTAGGTTTAGTGCTTGGAGGTTATACGATGATGACCAAGGACGCTCACTTGAGACCCTATTTTGTGGTCGGAGCCATGTCGATGGTTGTTTTTTATCCCTTCCTCAACCGAGCTAAAGATCAGCACGAAACCAATCAGCTGGAGTTTGAGATAATGGAGAAAGCCTACGAGCAGTTGGGCACTAATCCAAAACATCTCGGAGCGCAGTTCAAAGTAGCCCGGACGCTCCAAAGTAAAGGACACATTCTTGAAGCAGTGACGTTGCTGCGTAAGGCGACGGAGGGGATGGAGCGACGACTAATCGAACCAGAAATGAGGACGCTGCGTCAGTGGGAAACAGAGTTGGCGATGAGACCTCCGGATACCCGTAAGTCCGTGGTGTGCCCATTTTGCAATCGCACGACACCGATGGATCAGTTCTTCTGCGCGGTCTGCGGTCGCCCAGTCTGGTATCCGATCGCAAAGAGTGCGGCGTTTGCTCCAAATGTCACATCAAAGCTCCTAATGATTTGGACGGGAGCGATGATGGGGCTGATTGGAATCCCGATTGTTGCCACAACTTTCCCTCCAAATTTACGTCTGGCTGGAATCGTCGGTATCCTGATGCTGTTTACTTTAACTGCGTGGCTGGCTTTTCGCCGTCGCTAACTTGGCATGAAGATTCTGGACCGTTACATCCTGCGAGAAATGATCGCCCCCTTTTTGGCGGGATCGATCGCGCTCGTCTTGATGTTTCAGGCCAATTTTCTGATCTATTTGTTAAAGACTTACTCCGTCGCCAATATTCCGGTGCTGGCCCTCGTTCAGCTCATCGCGTTCAAAACGCCCGAGTTCCTAAGGATGACCTTGCCCAGCGCGATTGCGCTTTCGAGCTCTTTGGTGATCACCCGGATTACCCGAGAGTCGGAGCTGACAGCGATGCGGTCCGCCGGAGCTCCCATTCGCCGCGTGATTATGCCGGTGGCGATCTTCGGCCTGCTGATTGCCGGGCTTAGCTTCTACTTAATGGAGAAAGTTCAACCCGTTGCCGAGACCAAAGCAAAGGAAGTGTCTGAGAAGGCACTTATGTTGGCAGGGGCGCCAGAGTTTGTTCAAAACATCTTCTTCAAGGCAGGCCCGCGAACCATGGTGTACTTCGCCTCGGCGCAAAGGCTCCCCGACGATAAGACCCTGGTGAGGGATTTTGTGATGGTCGAGCAGCTTCAGCTGGGCAAAACAGCCGTTACGACCGCGGACGAAGGGACGTTGGATAAGGGCGTGTGGGTGTTCAAGAACATGTTTAAACGAATTCTAAAGGGCACCCAAATCGTGTCGTTCGAAGCTACGGCGACGATCGATCAGAAATTCTCTGTGCAAGATCTGTTCGCCACGCCTCAACAGACGGAAATGAACACTTCCGATCTGCGAAGACACATTACAGCTGAGAGAGGGGCGGGACGGGATACGCGGCGGTTGGAGACAGAGTTGTGGTCGCGATACAGTATTCCAGTGGCGTGTTTCGTGTTTGCAATCGTTGGTCCCATACTAGCCGTCCTCTTTGGACGCTCGGGTGGTTATGTCGGGTTGCTCTTAGCGGTCATGCTGTTGTGGGCCTACTTCAATGTCTATATTGTGAGCACCGAGATTTTTGGTAAAAACGGGTGGCTTTCGCCTTTCTTTGCAGCGTGGTTCCCGAACATCTTGTTCGCGAGCTTGGGCGTGCTCGGGATCCGGAGACTAGAGTGAGGCGAATCGTCTTACTGGTTGCCCTTGGGAGCGTAGGATATGGGCACTCTCAATCGCTGATAGGCGGGACCGTCGGTCAGGCGCTGACTGCCATCAAGGCCAAGCAGAGCAAGATTGGAAATCCGCTTGAGCCCAGGGGATTTGACCAAATCAAGCCTCGAGATGGGTCGCTACCGGCGCCCCGCCCTTTTGGTGACGAAGAGCGCGTATTCGAGATTCTCAAGAGCGGTTCTAACAAATTTGTCAAGCGAAAAGTTACCGCCTCGGGCGGTATCCATGCCCGCTATAAAGGATATGACCTGTTCGGATCAACTCTCGAGGGCGACCTGGATACCGAGATATTTACTCTCACTGGCGACGTGAAGGTGCTCGGGTTAGATGCCACCGTGAGCGGGCTCAAGGTGACCGTCAACATGAAGGAAAGGACGTTTGTCGCGGAGGAATCCGAGTCAACACTCCGGCCAAGCTTTCTTCAAGGACGAGTAAAGGACAATCTGTACGTTCGAGGTGCTAAAACTTCGGGCTCACAAAGGGAAGTTCACAGCCATGATGGGGGCCTAACCTCTTGTAACCTAGAGCACCCGCATTTTGAGATCATTTCGGAATCAACCGACGTGCGACCTGAGCGCCGAATTATCTTGCGAAAGGTGGGGCTAAATCTGTTCGGTCGCACCGTTCTCAAACTCCCTTACTTGGTGATTCCCCTGGACCGAAGAGGTGAGCGATTCTTGCCCGACATCGGTCAGAGCCAAGATGAAGGGACATACGTGAAGTTCAAGTATCCGATCCCACTGCGCGGAAATTCGAATTTCCTCGATGCGCGCTTTGAATACATGACCAAGCTCGGCCTGGGACTTGGTGCGAACCTCAACTATGAGGTGCGTGGCATGAGTGGAGAGGTTAGGGTTTGGGGCTTAATGGGGCAAAATCGAACTTTCGAGCTCTCGAATCGGCATCGCCAAAGGTTCGGCGCCCTTGAGGTGAGCATTAGCAACAACATTCAGCGGCAGAGCTACTTGGCTTCACCCGAAAACACGTTGATCAACACGCAGGTTCAACTTTCCTTAGCAAACCGTTGGGGCCAGTCCAATCTCAACTACTATCGCAATAGCAATCAGGGGCAGTCGTTCAACTATCTTCAACAAACCCTTTCATTTCAAGACAGCCGGAGTTGGGGTCAATCTACCCGAACTGAGGTGAATCTGACGTACGGCAATAACGCGAGCGACTTTTCTGGAGGCGATACGGTGAAGCGCGAGCAACTCGACGTACAGCTTCGCGGAACCCATGAGTTGAAGCAGGGCACAATTGAACTGGAGTATCAGCGCAGTATCCCAATTGGTCAGGTTGAGAACTTCTTTGGGAGCCCCGATCGAACCCCGGTTCTCTCATTTCGAACCGATGCAATGCGACTGTTCGGCTCAAAGTTTTTGCAACTGCCGATCCAAGCCAACTTCTCGGTGGGAGAGTATGGTAACCCAGGGGCGGCAACGTCCGACCGTTTGGGGCGTGGCAACATCGAACTCCAGGTGGCCAAAAATGTTCTGGCCAAGCGATGGAATTTGGATTTTGGAGGGAGCTATCGTCAGGGCATCTATTCCGATGACACCGCCCAATATTCAACCGCGCTCAGCAGCTCGATTCGTTACACTTTAGGTTCCAGAACTAGTGCAAATGTTCGCTACAACTACCAAGAGCCCCACGGATTCACGCCGTTTGATTTTGATCGCATCGGTAGTTACAATCTGGCGACGATGGACCTCAGTTTTGAACCCATCCGGAACTTCTTGGTAGGAGCTCAAACGGGCTACGACTTCCGGTTGGAACAGGAGAAACAAACGGCGTGGCAAAGCCTTGCGGTTCGAAGTGAATGGACCCCCGCGAAGTGGTTTTCGCTCCGTTCCCTCTCGCAATATGATACTTTTAACAAGAACTGGTCAAACGTGCGCCTTGACATGGCCTACAACCCGGGTGGAACACGGGTTGGGATTGGAGCCCGTTACGACGGCTTTCGCCACACCTGGGGCAACGTTAACTTGTTCGTCGATGGCTTTAAAATGGGACGTCTAAAGGTCAGTTCGCTCTTGGCGTACAACGGCTATCTTAAGCAATTTGAAGCTCGTCACTTTGCCTTCACCTATGATCTTCATTGTGCGGAAGCGATTCTGCAGGTGATCGACAACCCGATTGGGTTCCGCCCAGGAACCCAGATTTCATTTTTTATTCGCCTAAAGGCCCTGCCGTTTGATTCACCGTTCGGACTCGGGCGAAGCGGCCAATCCTATGGCACTGGAACCGGATACGGCTTCTAGAGAGCCCCACCAAGCCGACCAATCCTTGTGATTCGATCCGCCGCCGTATCTTGAAGCCAAGGATCGTCCTTTAGGAGTTCGTAGGCGCGCTTAAAGTGCGGTTTTGCTTCTTCGGGCTGCGATAGGGCTAGCAAATTTTCACCGATCTCTTCGTGGACGTATCCATCGCTATCCGTGTCGGTCAGGAGTGCTCTTTGAATCACGAGAGCGGGCCCAAAGCGCCCGATTGAGCGGAAGCATCGCGCAACGGTCCATCGAGCGATTCGCGCCCGCTCGCGATCGCCAGTGGACTCATGATATTTGAGGCAGCGCTCGAATAGATCCAAGGCGATCTCATACATTCCCTTATCGTGAAAAGCCCAACCCGTATTGTTCAAAAGAGAGCCGAGCCACTTTCTGGCGCGCGGGTCAGTTGAAGCTTCGGCGACGCCAATAGCCTGATTGTTTAGCGCAATAGCCTCGTCGGGCTTGCTGACAATGGCGAGCATGTGCAAGGCATCAATTTTTACGTCCGGGATTTGGTCGGCGATGATCATCGCCTTCTCAAAAAATGGCACGGCGAGCTCGGGCGAGCCGCTTGACCGCAGCGTTCGGCCACGCTCCAAGTTGAGATAGGCCTGCGTGAGGGCCGTTGACGGAATGCCAGTCTCAACCTCATCCAAAAGTGCGTTGGCTTCGGGAAACTTGCGCTGAAGCCCTAAGCACCTTGCGATTTGAGTCTTTATCAGCAGATCGCGTTCGTACCCGGGATCGCCAAAAGGGACTCCTCCAAGCGCACCACGAAACTTAGTTTCAGTCCCAGACGGATCGTTAAAATCCCATAAATCACGAATGTCCATCACATTGATTTTGGCTGATTTGCTAACGTCAATGGGCCAAAAGCAGTAATATGAGGTGGTGATGTTAGCTGGTCTACTCGCAAGTCTGGTCGCGCCTATGTCTTCGCCAACAATTGATGACTTGAGATTCATGCAGGGAAGTTGGACCGCAGAAAGAGGCACCGGAGTTTCGGAAGAAACCTGGATGCCCCCGAGCGGCCGCACCATGTTGGGAGTGAGTCGTACGATTCGGGAAGGCAAGACTCGGTTTACGGAGTTCCTGCAAATCGAAGAACTGGAAGGGAAGCTTAAGCTGACCATTTGCCAGAAGTTAGGCGGCTCAGCCATCACTCTGACCGCTTCAAAGTGGACCGGTCAAGAAGTCATCTTTGAACCGGTTGATGACCCAAACAATGCGAGTGTTGCTTATCGGGCAGTGAAGAACGACCTTCACGCCACCGTGAGTGGCGTTCGCGATTCAGCCCCCTACACCCTCGAGTTTATATTCAAGAAGAAGCCATGAAACGTACACTTATCCTCTCCTTAGCCGCAGTTGCGGCCCTGTCGCAAGCCCAATATTCCGGGTCATTACCTGTCCCTGCTGAGTTTAGCCGCGGGTTTCAGTCGATCAAGATCGAGGACGCCAAGAAGTGGCTCGAGTTCCTCGCCGGTCCGGAGTGCGAGGGTCGCGGTAGTGGTCAACCTGGCTTTCAAAAAGCGGCAGATTTTATGGCGGAAAGGTTCAAAGAATTCGGCCTCAAGCCTGCCGGTGACAACGGCACATTCTTCCAAAACGTGCCGATGTACAGCGGCAATATCCTTGATGGTAGTCAGCTAACCCTTGGCGATACCACTGTCCAAATCGGGGAGAAAATGTCGATTGGTGGCGTAGGCGGAGATACTTCACTTAAGGGAGATCTGGTGATCGTGGAGGCAAAAGGTGCCGACGCGAAGGTTCCGGATGGTATCTCGGGGAAGATTGTGTTGGCATTGCTCGAGGGAGTATCGCGCGATTTTCGCCGAGAACTTGCAAACCAGGCGTCGGCGGTAATTGAAGTTACCGACACCATTTCATCGCGCCGCAACTACAGTGCGTTCGGGACGAAGCCGAAGGCTCAAATTCGACTTTCTCCTGATATAGCGAATTCCTTTTTAACCAAGATTGGCTTCGCTCGAAGTACAGAGCCAGGCTCAAAGGCGACGCCAGCACAAACCGCCGAAATCATGGTCAAAACGGAAGGAACGATGGTATCAGTTCCCAACGTGGTGGCGTTCTTGCCCGGCTCAGACCACAAGCTGGCGGGCGAATACGTCGGCATCGGAGCCCATTTGGATCATCTAGGTGTGCGTAAACAAGAAGGCCAGCCTGACGTGATTTACTATGGAGCTGATGACGACGGATCGGGTTGTACGGCTTTACTAAACGTAGCTAGGGCGATGACTTCGAACAAAGTAAAACCCAAAAGGACGATCTTGTTTATGGCATTTTGCGGAGAAGAGAGAGGTCTCGTTGGATCGCGTTGGCTGGCCGATAACCCGATGTTCCCGATTGAAAAAATGACCTGCGAACTCCAAATGGATATGGTTGGTCGAGACTCCGATGGTGTTCAAAATAACGATCGAAACCGGGTGGATGTTGCCGCTGAGAACACCGACACGATGCGATTGGTTGGAAGTAAGCGAATTTCAACTGATCTCCACAATACGATTCTCGACCTCAACAAGCACGTAGGGTTCAAGTTCAAATATGACTCGGAGGATGTCTATACCAGGAGTGATCATTACAGCTTTGCGGCTAAGGGAATTCCGATTGCGTTCCTCTTCGACGGGTTTCACCCTGACTACCACAAACCGACCGATACGGTGGATAAGATCAACTTTGAGAAGCTAACCAATGCCGCCCGTCTGTTTTATCTAGTTGGGATGAACGCGGCAAATCGTCCGGAAATGTTCCCCCGCGATGTGAAACCTGAGCAAGGCGGGTAGACATTTGACCGACTAAGGCAACGGTCTGACCCGTCCAATGAGCATGGTAATGGTTGCGATTCTCTGTGCCAGTCTCCAAGACGCGCCGTTGCGCCTCAAGGAGCTTGAGCTCCCGGTGGTAGCCGTTTACCGCGAGATCGCATTGGGTCCTGTGGAGCGCCCACTCGAAGTTTTGGGGCTGTATGTAGACAACTACCAGAAGATGTGGGACGAGTATAAGCGCGCTCCGATCAATTTCGACAACACGCGCATTGGAACCAGTTCAAGTAGAGTTCGAAAGGCTCTGGTTGGAAACCTAGAGTGCTTGGATATTGACGCGGAGGCAACTCGCACTCAAAAACTAAAACGTCCCAATGAGGTTCTGGAGTTCCGACTGCGGGTTCAGCGGCATTGGTATGTTACGCCGGAGGGGCGGCTGATAGCTGAAAGTTTTCGTCTTGAGGGCCCCGGTTGCGAGTGGACAATGGAAGCCACGTACAACAAGGACACCTACACGGTGGTGCTCACCAGCCCGGATCGTGGAACACGCACTTTGGGGCCGATTCACCCAGGCATGCCCATGGAAGAACTGACAGGCTCAGCTTTTCGGCCGATGCTAAAGTTGCCCGATCAAGCGCTTTTGAAGGATAAGGAGTTCTATCTACTCGATCCCTTTACCGGTGGTCCCGTCAAACAGTCGGTACGCTTGCGCGGACCTTATAGCGGCACCTGGGATGGGAATCGCTATTCGGGGCAAGAGTTTGAGTTTAAGAATGGCTCAGCGACCCAAATTGCGTCCGTAACAAAACAAGGTTGGCTCATCAAGACTCTCCTTGAGAAATATTTGTATTTGCATCTCGAGGACAAGCCGGGTTCGTAGCTACTTGACCGCTGGGCTCATTCGAGGCGATCGAAAACTGCCTATACCTTTGGTTAAGTTCTTCATTTCAGAACCATCTTTGTTCACTGAATAAATGGCTTGACCACCATCTTCTAACAAGGTTAGAAGTAGCTTTGAACCGTCCGTCGTCCATTGTGCATCCCGAACTTTCTCGCTCTTGATCGCGGCCACCGCATTTTTTCCGCCCGCTTCCTCAAGCGGAGTCACGTAAACGGCCTTAACTTGAACGCCCAGGGACCCGCTGCTGGGCCCAGCAAGAAAAGCAACGCTCTTTCCGTCCGGAGAGATTAGCGGGGCCATGAATGCGATGTTGTCGTTTGAGTGGGTGACGATGGGCTTCATCACGCTCTTACCTCCTAACTCAACGTCAATCAACAAAGTTCCATGCAGGAATGGTCTCTTAAGGACGTTGCCTTGGACGGCGTCGGGTGGCGCCATGGGCTCGAAGAATCGGCAGTTGAGAAATGTAGCAACGAGGCGGCCCTCATTTGAAACATCAATATCCACCCGGTCGCCTTGGAAGGGAATGGGCTCGGGAGGAGTATCAGCTTTCATGTCCTGAATGATCAGCATTTCGCCTCCTTCAGCCTGGCGCATCACGCAGGCAATCCAGCTTCGATTGGGGCCCCACTTGGCGACCTTGAAGCTCGATCCGAACTTGGCATACAGTTGATCGAATTGGCCACCCGCACCCTCATCCCCTTTTCCCTTGGCTTGAAGCTTTGTAGGTGGCAATACTTGTCGGATTGATTTGTCCTTATCTGGCTCAAACTCGACAACGGTTCCGCCGGAGATGTATAGTCCGTCAAGTTCAGGCGACCCTGCTCCGGGCACCGTAAATGTTAATCCCGATTTACTGCGGGAGTCCAAAGTCATTCTTTGCACCCCTGAAAACCGCGGGGACGGATTCCAACGAAAGATGTGATTTTGCCGCTGGTCACGATCACTCAGGAAATACACACGCTGGCCATCGGGCGTCCAAACGGGGGTTTCATCGGCGGAACCCGGGATATAGTCCGGGCTGTCGGTCACCTTACCGTCGGGCGAAATCAGCACGATCTGAGAAGCATCGCCGTTCGAGCGAATGGCAGCGATGTAGCCAGCCGAATCAAACGACCCAAAGTTCGGATCACGAGCGTTCTTGGTCCACCACTGGAACCCGAGCACGAGGATCAAAATGGCGAGGATGCTGTACAGCGTTCTCTTCGCCATCTTCTTTTGCATGTTTGAGATCGGCTTCATTAGTTCGATATTTTGGCACGGTTAATCAACAGCAATGTGCCCTGTTGCAAGATTAACGCCAGCTGGCGTTGGTTGGTTCCGGTTTAGCCGCCTTTTGCTTTCTTAAACTTGACGAGGCGATCCTGCAAATCTTTCTTCGAATCCTCATCCGCCGCCTTGTCGGCTAAACATAGCTTTACAGCCTTGGCTTGGTTTTCGATGGCCTTGTCGAGCATGCTGTTATGAAACTGCGCTAGAGCCAACGTGTCAAGGATTGCCCACTCGTTGTGTCCGGCGAGTTCATCAGCTTTCGTTGCGATCTTTAGCGCGAGGGCGTAGTCACGTTTGCGCCAAGAGAGCTCTTCATCCACGATTTTCCATGCCATTGAGTTCAGGTTCATGAAGTCATCCTTGAATATTCCGGTCGAAAGCATTTCGAAGTACGGACCAATCGCTTTCTCATCTTCATCCATAAGGACATTGAACTTCAGTTCCCAGAGGTATTTCTCAAATCGGGGAGTTTCGCTCAAAACGCCATTGAGAATTGATAAGGCTTTTGCCGAATCACCGGCGCTCATTGCTTCCTGGAAAGGCTTCATTTGATTTGTAAGCTTCTCGTTGTCCGCCATCGCCTGCTTCATCTCTTCCATTTGCTTTTGCTTTTCGGTTACGGCCTTGGATCGAATCGATTTAGCATTGGCAAAGTTGAACTTGCCTGAAACAATTGTTTCGAGGGTGCTTTCAAGACCGTCCATGGGGTGACCTATCCATGCGACTTTGCCTTGGTGGATTACGAAGGCGGTCGGAATTCCATTTTCACCAGACGCTTCCATCCAGTCTCGTGCCATCTCCCGTTTTCCCCCTTCGGCTCCGATGTTGTAAGCCATTTTAGGGCCCATTTCTGCCACAAACTTGGTGACCGTGTCCATGAACTTTTTGTCTTTCTGATTTTCCCAAATGCTAATTCCGGCGAACGTCACCTTCTTCCCGAATTTCTTCGCTAACTCGGTGATGTGGGGGATGGAATCTTTGCAGGGTCCGCACCAAGTGGCCCAGAACTCTACAACGTAGGTTTTCTTTGGATCGAATTTATTCACCTCGGAGCCCTTAATCCATTTCGCAATGGTCATGGGCGGGGCGGGGTCGCCAACTCCGAGTTTTTGTGCAAAAGAGGAAGTTGCAATAAGCGCCAAAGCGGCAAAGGTGATCAGACGGGATGATTTCTTCATAGAATTCTCTACGCATAAAGACGCTGGAATGGCATCCGCGGTTCGCAGAACCTTTAAAGTGGTCTGAAACGTTTAGATAAGTGTGGTCATCCATTCAGTTCTCGCCTGTGCTCTTATCAATCAAGCGCCTAAATTCTCGATCGTTTCAAGTCGAATTTTGACCGGAGTTAGAGCGGTCTCGATTGCTTGTTCACCCACCGGATCCAAAATTGCAATCGGAGTTGAGGATGGAACGATCCGCATTGTAGATGCCGGTTCGGGTGCGACGCTTCGAATATTGAAGGGTCATCCTCAGGCGGCACAGGCACTTGCCTGGAGTCCAAACGGTAAGCAGTTTGTAAGTGGCGACGAAACCGCCAGAATTTTCTTCTGGAACACGGCAAGCTGGGCCAAAGTAAAGGAGATTCGGCCCCACACAAAACCTATTCAAAACTTGGCCTTTAACGCTAAGGGCACCTTGATGGTGAGCACAGGGCAGGACGACATGGTGAAGTTGTGGAATTTGGCCGACACCAAAAAACCAAAGCTGGACTACGCGGGCAAGGGCGCTAACCTGTTTGGCGCGCGATTTGTCGGCGCTACAGATAACTTTGCGATGGCGACTCTGACGACGGCGGCTAGAGTTGTCAGTCCCGTCGGCGCCACCAAAGCCACGCTGACTGGACACGGCGGCCTGGGAATCAACGATTTAGATGTAAACGTGGCGGGAACTCGGACGGCAACAGCTGGACGCGACAATTTTGTTGGGCTCTTTGAAACCTCTACTGGCAAACGTCTAGGCTACTTCAAAGGCCATGCTGATTGGGTTCAGCGAGTTCTCTTTAGCCCTAACGGTCGATGGTTGGCTTCGAGTTCTACAGATGGCACTGTGAAAGTTTGGGATGCAAAGAGCTTCGCAAGCATCTTGACCTTGCAACAACAGCGCGCCGTCGGATCGCCGCTAGGATTTACCGCGAACGGTCAATTCTTTGTAACTGTTAACGCTTTTGACTTTCCGGTGATCCACAAACTCGGCTTAATTGTTAAGTAACCTGGGCCGGAGGTCTCTTCAGCGCAACAAACTCGCAAGGACCTGCGTCTCAACAATTGAGATATGTCGCTTTGCGCCATCTATTTGAGTTTGCGATCGTGGCCGCCTTCTTGGCGTGACACGATGATATGCGTAGCGGAGTTCCCGAAGGGGCTCGTATGCGCATGCATGCGAGCCCTTTTTTTGGCCCAAAGTTTTGAGGAGTTGAGATGGGTGAAGTGCTACTTCTAAACAATAACTACGAGCCGCTGAACGTTTGCACGATGCATCGTGCCATGTCGTTGGTGTTGCTTGGAAAAGCGGAGGTTTTGCAACAGCGGGACTGTCCTTTGTCAACCGGTCGCGGGAAAATTGAGGCTCCGAGCGTCTTGAAGATGCGGTATACCGTTCGCCGGCCGATGCCTCAACTCAGACTTTCCCGCCATTCAATTTTGGCTCGGGACAACTACACTTGTCAGTACTGTGGAGCCAAAGCACGCGACCTTACGATCGATCATGTGGTGCCGAGATGGGCGGGCGGGCCAGATACCTGGAATAACCTTGTGGCGTGTTGCCGCAAGTGTAATCTGAAGAAAGGAGATAAGACCCCGCAGCAAGCCCATATGAAGTTGGCGCGGCGACCAAAGCGGCCTCACTTTATCCCCTACCTGTCGTTGCCGACTTACTTGAAAGCGGTGAACAAAGGAGAGTGGGACATCTACCTACCGATCTTCGACGAGTTTTCGCGAATCTAAGCGGCTCTCTTTGTTTGAAGTTGGGTGTGGTGTGTGACGAAGTTTCGTCCAGCCTCTTTTGAGGCATAAAGAGCTTCGTCCGCCGCCTTGATGAGATCGGACGGGCTTCGTAGCGATCCAAACGACGAAACGCCTAAGCTCGCCGTTACGACCCGATCCGGCCACTCAGCTTGCTCGACGGCTTGGCGAACTCGTTCGGCAACTGTCATCGCCCCTTCCTGATCGGTGTTGGGCAAAATGAAGGCAAACTCTTCGCCGCCATAGCGAGCCACGATGTCGGTTTCACGAGCAGCTTGAGTTAGAACGGAGGCAATCTGCTTCAGCACTGAGTCTCCAGCTGGGTGCCCGAAAGAGTCGTTGTAACTCTTGAAGTGGTCCACGTCCAGGAGGAGCATTGACAGCGGGAGGTTCCCTCGGTTGGCGAGTTTGGTTTCTCGTGCGAGCGAATCTTGGAAGTAGCGGTGATTGTAGAGCCCGGTTAACCCGTCCGTACGAGCCAGCCCCTCAAGGCGTTGATTCGCTTGCTCCAAGTCCCAGCGGTTTTGCTCAATTTCCATGCTGTACTCGTTCATCTGAAGCAGTTGCTCTTCGATTTGTTGCTCGTAGAGTCGTTGCTTGGAGGCGTCAATGCATGCTATGACCCCTCCCGAAATTCCGTTTTGGGTATGGATGGGAATCACGCTACAGTTCATCTGTGCAAAAGAGCCTTGAGGTAGTGTCACGTGCCACTCGAAATGTTCTTCTGAGCCTGAGCTAAGGGATACAGAAAGGAGCTCTAGCAAAAGGTCGCGTTGGTCTCGTGAGGCCAAAATAATGGCGATTGGCATCCCTAGAAGTTCAACTTCGTTCATTTCGAAGAAGCGAAGTGACGCTCTATTACAT
>JBEBHJ010000108.1:0-4340 GCA_040081075.1 Fimbriimonadaceae bacterium
AGGAGGGACAAAAACCGCAACCGAGTTTTCGGCTCCAACTTTGTGAACTTCTGCGTCGGCCGTCTTTCCGGGCCGATTCTCCCATAAATACAACTCATACTCGCCGTCCAAAAAGGCGAAGAGGTCCGTTTGCGCGATGTGTTCGTGTGGCCCTCGTGCAACTCCGGGCATGGTGACGCTTAGGTAACTCATTTTAGGCTCAAATCCTGTCGGAAGCTCGTCATCGCGATAAAGCTCCGTCAGCCACCCGCGGCTGTCCTTGTAGCGGCTTAGGGGCTTAATGATAACGCCTTCGATGTTGGAGGTCATGTCAAGATTTTATCCGACCGGTGCCATACTCATTTCAGTCTATGTCGGTCGCGGTCCTCATTGTTAACTTTCGAACGCCGGATTTGACTGTGGAGGCGATTCGTTCGGTTCTAAGTGAACCCGAAGTTACAGAGATAGTCGTGGTGGAAAACGGGAGTGGCGATGATTCCTTTGAACGAATTTCGAAGGCGATTGAAGGGGAAATGCGGGTCACTGTCATCAAGAGCATTGAGAATCTTGGCTTTGGTCGGGGCAACAATTTAGGCGCAGAACATGCCACGGCTGACTTCCTCTTTTTGCTAAACAGCGATGCCACGCTTCATGCCGGTGCCCTTTCAACTTTGTTGACAAATTGGCAGACGCTAGAAACCCCGGGGATTCTGGCCCCGGCGATTCGGATGCCCGACGGTCACACGCTTCAGCTTGATACATTTGGGATCATGCCAACCGCCAAACGACTCCTGAGCCGGGCAACGAAGCGTTCCGATCCTGATTGGCTGGAGCCCGACTGGGTGTCTGGTTGCGCGATGCTCTTAAAGCGAGCTGATTTTGAAGCGGTCGGTGGATTCGATTCAGATGTCTTCATGTACTACGAAGACGTGCTCCTTTGCCGAGCAATACGAGGGCTGGGCCGGACAATTCATCGGTGCCTGGAGGCGAGCGTAACCCATTTAGGAGGAGCCAGCGCGTCGGGTTCAACAGCGCAAAAGAAGCAATACTACGCTGCCCAGGACGTCCTCCTGTCCAAGATCGGGGAGCCCGTTTTACTGAGAATGCTAGTCAGAATTGCCCGGTGGCCGAACCTTTGGATAGGGAAGTTGCTTCGCCGATGAGGGAATTCCCATCGATTCCATAGCTCGATCGACCGTTTCCGCCGCCTCCCTGTCCAGTTCCCTTAACTCCTGCTGCATTGTCATGACTCGGCGAGCCACATGCTCGACTTGATCCCGTGGCAAGGTGTGATCGTCAGCCTGAGAAGTAACCATTGGCAACTCGGTTGCTTTCTCGAATGAATGCCACCGGCGGCGAGGGCACTTAGCGCATCGGATACGGCAGCGCGGCCCAGTGATTGATGAATGAATCTTAACGCTCGTAAGTCCCAAACCGAGCGCGCGTGGCCGCAAGGGCAGGTCACCACCCATTGGCGCAGCTCGGCTTCGACGAAGCCCCGCATCTCGCGGGGCATGAACCACTTCAGCCAGATTGTTGAACGCCAATCCAACGTTTATTTCTTGAAGAAGCTTCCTCGGTACAACTTTTTCTCTTCGCCAATTTTCGCGCGCGCACCCAAGGTAACTCCTTCACTTATGCTTCCGTTGGTCAAAAAACCGGCGTAATCTCCAGATCGGCCCTGATAGGTGTTCTCACCTTTGAGGCAATCCGCCACAAAAGCGCTCGCATCCTTTACGCTTATCTTTTCCGAACTTGTAGCCTTTCCGGCAACCAGTGAATCAGTAAAGGCGCCTTTTAGCACGGTTTGAACTGCTTTGTTAAAGAGTTTGTTCGAGCCAAAGTATTCAAACCCTTGGATTTCGCCGTTTACAACAACCACGATTCCCACAACGTTCTTTTGCTTTCGAAGGGATTCGACCACGGTGTTTGCATCTGCCTGCCGCGCTTGCACTGCCTTTGAATCCAGGGTGACCTTGATTGATTCCGAACCACCCGATGACTCGGCAGGCACGCCCCCACTTCTGTTGACGGCGGCGACGCGAGACCATACGCCATTTTGATCTTTATCAATCACCGCGGCCTTGCGCACTTTGCTTGGCGCATAGTTGCCGCTTGGCTCAAATTTTTCGGCGCCATCAGTCCAGCGACCTTGATCCACACAGTAGACCGGGACTTTCACCGTTTCGCCAGGCTTCACGACGGTGTCCTTCGACACGATCCGGTCCTGTTTACCACCGAGCAGAATCTCTCCGCCCATGAGCAAAATCGGCTGAGGGCCGGTGTTTTTCACTTCGAGCGTTTCCACCGTCTCATCTTCTTGTTCGGTGATCTCAACCCAGTTCTTGCGTTTTGCCTCGTCCAGCGTCACCATGTCGTCCATTTCCTTCTGGCTGGGCTGGGTGCTGGTTACGGGGTAAATCGTAACGTTTCCTTGCTCAATCGGCCCCGCTACCGCCAGCCTGCTGAAACCCTCTATACCTGTCGCCTTAGCGGGAATGGCGGCGTTCTCCTTGGTTGCTACACGGTCAGAACTGGAGCAACCAACCAAGATTACTGCGAGGGCGAGTGGGAAAAGCTTCTTCATTTGAATACCTCTAGACTAGTTTATGTCAAGTGGACCGGCAATCGTTCCAAATAGTGAGAAAAATCATAATACGGTGCAATAATAAGCGCCGGATGAGAGGAAACAGGCAGAGTTCATTTCTCGATGTTCATTGGCGCATCGGTCGACTCTTCGATGTTCCCATCAACATCCACTTGACGCTGGTTTTCTTCCTGATTCCCGCCATCGCAATGTCGAAATCTTGGGGGCCTTGGCTGGCCCTGGAGTTCTCCGCCCTCATGGTGCTGAGTATCTTGTTGCACGAACTCGGCCATGCCCTTGTGGCGAAACGGTATCGCATGGGCGGCCTCTCCATCATGCTCCACGGATTCGGAGGTTTTGCAACTTCAAGTGGTTACCGCACGCCGAAGCAGGCGCTGATGATAACGCTCGCCGGACCGGCCGTGACGTTCGTTATCGGGACTCTCTGCTGGCTTATGGCCTATCAGTCGATGCATGCGCCCGAGTTTCCCAGCTTGCAGATGCAGCTGATTCATGGCGTTGGCCTGCTCAATCTGTGGCTCGGACTTTTCAACCTAATCCCAAGCCAGCCCTTTGATGGTGGTCATGCTGCCGTCGCGCTGTTGAATTACCGATGGAACGAATTCAAAGCCCACCGTTTCGTTGGGCATCTTGGGCTCATTGCAACCCCGGTTTTGTTGGGAGTTGGCTTCTATTTTGATCTACCCTACGCTCCAATCTTTGCGATCATCGGCTTTCTCAATTCCTACATGTATCTCGCTCAAACTGGCGGAGTTAAGTTCAATGAGCTTTGGGCCGACCGGAAACGCCGGAAGGAGGAAGCCGCCTACAAGGCCAAGAGGGAGGCCGAAAGTCAGGCGTATCTGGGGCGATGTTTATAGTCGTGAAAAAGAGCGCGCAGAGAAAGAGCGCTTGCGAAAGATGTTCGAGGATTCGCTCGATTAAAGGTGGCCCATATAGGCCACCACGCTAAAACGATTCGTCACTTCAACATAGTCGCGGATCAACGCGAGGCATTCGTCGAGATCGCGATAAGCGTAGGGGCCATCGGTTCGTAAGGAGGAATCTTGCAAGCCGTCGGGCAACATGATCATCCTTCTCATTGCATCAAAGTCGTACGAATCTGCGAGAGGTTTGCAATCGGCCCGCGACATCGTGCGCCCTGTACCGTGGCTCATCGAATTGAGAACGGTATCGACGGCCGGCAACGCCTTGACCAAGACCACATCCCCGGTCATGTGCGAGGGGAGGACCGATAAGTCTCCGGGTTGCATTCGTACCGATCCCTTTCGAATGATGGCACCGTCGTCGTCCAACAGTTCATAAGTGTTGTGAGGCAAATCCATGATCAACTCGGTTTGACCGATTACCGAAGCAATCGCTTCGTGAATAGCGGCGCGGTTTTGCGCAGCCCACCCGACCACTCGATCAAAAACTGCGTCGAACTGTTCAGGATGGTCAATCAACGCATCCACGTGCCCAGATTCATCCCTGGATCCGGTGTGAATAAGAAAGTGAAGAGGCTGGTCATCATAAGACTCGATTGCATCCAGAAAGTGATTGCCACCCCCCAAATCTCCGAGATCGCCCTTGTTTGACCGAAGTATCTTAGCGATCCTGTTCCAATGATCTTGCTTCAGTTCTCCGGCGGATAGCTCCGACCTCAAGAGCCTCATCCCGCAACCACAGTCTGAAACGGCAAACTTTCTCCAGTTGGGTTGGCGAGTCAAAACGGCCGTACCAGTTGGTAACGGAGATTTGCCGGGGCATGCGT
>JBEBHJ010000109.1:0-4224 GCA_040081075.1 Fimbriimonadaceae bacterium
ACTTCCAGTTTGTCGGCTGTCGTGACAACTTGTTTGCGTACGCAACCGATACGACGGGCGTCCACCGTATCAATATCGCGGCTGCATCCACATTTTTCCTATTCCAGGCAACTTCCGGTAATCCAGTTTGCGCTATTGATGGCCCGAATCGTCGGATGTACACGCTGCTTGGTAACACCCTTACGCGCTACGCTTTGGGGGGCTCGCTCGTGGGCACCATCAACAGCGGCACAACCACCGGGTCCATTGGCACTTTGGCGGCGTCGCCGGACGGAAAGTCGCTTGTTGGGTCGGTTGTTGGTTCAACCGATACGGTTTTCACATGCACCGCGGATCCAAGCCAGTTTTCGCGCACCACGATTGTCAACGAATACATTCTTGGAAGCACATATTGGTCGCCCTTTGTCACCAGCCGACAGTTCGTGCCGGCCAATGTATACACAACTGGGGCAGCTGCTCTGTTGTTCTCGGAGTTCGGCAAACGAATGCCCGCTCTCGTTTTGGCAGACTGCACAACACGCGCTTCAATGGTTGTAACTAAAGCTGTTTCGGACAATCTGTCAAATGTTGTCTATCGGCTCGATTGTGATGATTTGTCGAAGCTCCACTACACCAAGGCCAATAGCTACGCCTTCAATTCGGTTGTTACGGCGGCGGCGGGCCTCAAAGGCTGCTTTGTTAGTTTTGATGCTCAAAGCGGCGAAGTCACGAGCGTGCTTACATTCACGCGGTCGCCTTCGACGAGACGAGTAGCGGGCGGGTTTCAAGTTGCGGGCGAGGGGATGGTCTATTTTAACTTGCGGACAAAACACTCCCTTGAACCCCAAAGCGTAAGCGAGCATATCTTCAAGTGAAACAGTTAACTCGCAGTGAGATTGAGTCGCACACGGCCCGAATTTGGACTGAGGCCTATCCAGAGCAACCTCAAACGACGGCCGAAATCGCCGCCTATAATCGCACGATTCTAGAAGGAGCTCACGAGGAGCATTGGCTCGCGGCAAACGGGGAAGCGGTGATAACGCTCTTCGCCCCTAGCGCAGTTATGCCTCCCGAGCGACTCACTGGCAGCCTATGCGTATCTCCCCGAAATGAGGCTGGAACGAGCGAACTCATAAGCAAGGCCGAAGCAAGGACTCAAGCGGTTGGAAGCGGCGCGTTGAATCTCTGGGCACGTTCAGATAAGAGCGACCAAATCGCCGAACTTGAAGCAAGCGGCTATCAAGTCATTCAGGTGGTACCGACCTCCTTCCTCAATATTCAGTCGTTCTCTGATGAATCGTTTAAGGAACTAGTTGACAAGCTGCCGTATCGAGTCGCTTCAATAGAAGAATTGGAGAGGGAAGGGACCGAATGGGTGCGCCGACTCTTCACCGCTACGAGTGAAATCTCACAGGATGTCCCTGATCCGCACGACTATGAACCGATGTCTTTCGAGCAATATGCAGAAATGATCAAAAATCCGGTGATCTATGACTACGGCCTGATGTTCGTGGCGATGGATGGAGAAGCAATTGTCGGTTACACACGTGCATCGCCAACCGAGGGCGATTCTGGCCGCGTGAACACCGGCCTTAGTGGGACCATCCGCTCCCATCGAAGACGTGGCGTTGTAACCGCTCTCAAAGTTCGGGCGATTGCCGAGCTAAAGAGGCGAGGCTGCCACACGCTGCAAACCGAAAATGACGCTAGCAACCCCATGTACGAAGTTAACCTGCGACTGGGGTTCAAGTGGGCGTTTGATTGGCGGTTGTATGAACGCCGGTTTACGGATATAGCCGTTTGAGTTCAGCAATCGTTGAGTTGCGAATGTCGGCGTGTTCAGCAAGGAACTTCATGTCGGGATTATCGCGTTTTAGGAACTCGAGTCCTTGCTCATTGCCCGTTAGAAGGAAATCGCTGATCGCGACTTTGTAAAGTTGGTTCGGATCAATGTCTACGCCACCAATTTGCCAATGTCCGGTCTCGCCCTTGATATTCGCGGTCTGTAAGTAGCCGCCCTTTCCTCGATTGGCCAGACCCTGATCAAGGGCGCGCGAAAGCAAACTGCCCTTCATTTCAACAGAGCAGACCTTGCCACCGAATGGCAAGATTCGGATGACATCGTATTCCGTGAGTGTCCCGGGTGGGATCACGTCGTCAATCCGAATGGATCCCCCATTGTAGATGGCCGCCTGAGTTCCGGTGGCGGTTGCGAGCATTCCGCGAGCGATGATATCCGTAAGGGCGGTACTGCGAGAGCGCACGCTTGTTTCTTTGCCGTCTAACATCTGCGTTACGTTTGCGACCGCCTTTCCTGGCTCAAATCCATCCTTTCTAAATCCGGCGAACGCTAGCTCCACCCATTTATCTACTTCCATCTTCACGGTCGGGTCCTCGGGAATATCGGCGTCGAGTGCTTTGAGCGTTGACCGAGTTTTCAGCTGACGGGTGCTTGGGTCAAAGGAAAACTCGTGAATGAACGCAGACTTTGCGTTCGCATCGGCTTTGTAGACTCCGGCGAGGTTCCCAATTTCCAGGCGGTGGCTCTCGTGCTCGTGGCCACCAATGATCATGTCAATCTCGGGATAGGTCGAGGCTAGTTTGAGGTCGTCTTCGAACGATAAGTGAGTGATCGCGATGAGCACGTCGACTTTGGGGCGAAGTTCGGTGACCTGCTTTTTCGCGGCTTCAAAGTAATCGGAATAAGAAACATACTTCGAAGGATTGCTATTGATCGTGATCCCGAAATAGCCAACTCGTACTTGGCCCTCTGGAGATGTGTAGATTTCGATCTTGTTCTCCGACGTTTTAGGGAAAAGTTCCTTCTGGAGGTTGGTCACATTGCTGGAAACCCACGTGAACTGCGACTCGCCCATGCGCTTCTTAAACTGCTCTTCATTCACATCGAATTCATGATTTCCAAACGTCACGTATTTGACGGGAATCGCATTCATGCACGCCACCATTTGTTTTCCGGCCAGCCGCTCGCCATCTACTTTTGCGGTTCCCAAAGCGCTTGGGCTGAAGAAATCTCCCGCCACGACGACAAAGGTGTTTGGCGTCTCCGCCCTCATTTGTTGGTAGACGGTTGCGACCTTGGCCATCCCGCCCTCACCGCGAAGGGGGGTTATCTCATAGATATCATTGAGTTGAATCAGGTTGAATCTGACCCCTCCCGGGGTACTCCACGGCATAACCGTTGACTTTTGAAAACCGAGCGCGAATATGGGGAGCAAGTATTGCAGCATGGCAATCCCAATTATGAAGCCTATTCATGACACTAAAAGCACTGACAAGCAAATCACCGGCTTCTTGGCACGGCTCTGTGCCACGATTGCTGGCCAAACTGGCCCACGGTCAAAGCTGATTTGGTTAGCTTTTGCCCGGATCGGCCTGGCGCCCAATTGAGTAGATCAAGCCACTAGGGTCAACAAAGAACTCAACCAGATACGATGCCGGGCCCACGGTGGCTCGGTATCGGATCACGTGGTCTGGCAGCTCATCGCGTTCATCCACGAAGGTCAGCTTGAAGTCCTTCATGGTCGCGTAAGCTCCAAGGACCATGCGGCCGCGTCCCGTTTTCAGGCGCGCTTGCATATCATCGTGAAATAGCGGACTCTCTATTTCGGCCGCAACGAGAGCAGACAATGCTTTGCTCAGCTTTTCGGTTCGCTCTGGATTCGGATCTTTGCCATCGCTTACTGGTTTGGGCCGCAAGTCAGGTTCTAACACGCGGGCCAAACCGAGAGCAAAGTCATCCCCTCCGACCGGATAAAGGTTGCACATCATCGTGATCGTCAGTTTTTGATCGGGGAAGTTCGACATGGTTGCACTAAACCCTACCGAGTTGCCGCCATGAGAACTTTGCAAATAACCGTTGATCCGTCGGTTCATCCAGCCCAGGCCATAAGCAGTCTTGCGCCCCGAAGTCAGAACGTTTGGCGCTTGCATGAGTGAAATGGTCTCAGGTTTGACGACCCGGCCGGCGTTGCATGCTTCGAGCCACCGAGTTAGGTCTTCAGTAGTACAGAATCCGCCTCCATCACTCGGAACTGCCGCCACTCCACCTTCGCCCGCGTCAATGAATTTGCCCGCCTCGAAATGATAGCCCTTCGGTCGGTTTGGAACGGGATTTTTGCCATCAAAAGCAACAGTTTTGAGCCCGCCTCTCTTTAGAACACCGTCCAAGACGTAGTTAGAATATTTCTTGCCCGACACCTTTTCCAAAATGTGACCGAGCAGTAT
>JBEBHJ010000018.1:0-51348 GCA_040081075.1 Fimbriimonadaceae bacterium
GTAAGCAACCGTACGACCATTTGGGCCTTTCATCAGCCCAAACTCGATGGTAAACCAGAAGAACCGGGCCATCGCTTTTATGATTGATCCAAGCTTGTGGGCTCGCGCAACTGGGTCATTCATTCCCTGCGCAATCTCGGCTGCGAGGTGGGCACATTCGCCGAAGCGAACCAATGTGTCGGCAAACGCCCGGTTGGTATGCATAGGCACATGTCCGGCAATATCGTGAAAAATGTCTGGCTCCGGCAGATAATCGAGTTGGTCGGATCTCCGAATGGTTACCGTAGTTGGAAACTCGCGGTTTCGCAAGCTATCAAAGAAGAGAAATGCCGGAACGTATCCGCTGACTGCCTTTGCCTTAAATCCGGTTAGCGGCTCCAAGAACTTGTTTACATCTTCCATGCGAGGGACGGAGTTTGGATCAAGCGACAAGTCGCTCAAACCTTGTAAGAAGGTCTCGTTGCCATATTGTTGCCACCGCTCCTGCATGCGCGCATAAAGCTTGCGCCATGACTCGTGGTTTTCCTCTGAGTAGAGTTCGTAAGGTTGGTGAATGTAAAGTTCGCCCGCTTTTACCGCTTGCTCAATGAATGGCGCCATGGTCGTCGTGAGGCCATTGCTAAATCTGGATAGGTCTTCTTGAATTGCAGCCATTGTTCTCTTCCGATATCATATCCTACGCTGAGCATCCTTGTTTCGCACCAACCATTGCATCCGCGATACAATACCTACACATGATTCAACCGCCCCTTGCCGAGTTCCTAGCCGAAGCTGAATCAGGAAAAAGCTCGCCACTGTGGCTCGAGATGCTTGCTGACTTTGAAACACCCCTCAGCGCCTATTGGAAGCTAGCCAACGAGGAAAAAATGTCCTTTCTGCTTGAATCGGTTACCGGTGGAGAAAGTCTCGCTCGGTACTCCGTGTTAGGCGTTCGACCAACATCCTACTTGAGGTCGAAGGGTGACGATGTATGGTTGGATGGAAACCACGCTCGCTTAACTGAGGGTCAAACTCCACTCGATATCTTGAAGGGCTTGATCAAACCCTCGAACCACCCTGAGGGGATGCCCAAGTTCTTTGGCGGAGCAGTGGGCATGCTCGGTTACGATCTCGTTCGATTCTTCGAAAAACTGCCGGATGATTTGAGAGATGATCTGGGCGCAAATGATCTGGCGATGATGATTTGTGATTGCGTGGTTGTATTTGATCACGCCAAAAATCTTGTGAGGATTATTTACAATGCTTCGGCTACGGCCGAGGGATACCGGGCCGGTGTCGCCGAGATCGAGCGCATTCAGGCTCGCCTTTCCGAGCCCCTCCCCGAGCTTCCAACCGGGCAGTTTGAAGTTCATCCCGTGACTTCAAACATGGATCAAGCAACTTTTGAAGTAGGGGTCGGGCGAATCAAGGACTACGTAGCCGCTGGCGATGGAATCCAAATGGTGCTCTCCCAGCGGTTTTCTACACGCGTTGATGCGCATCCGTTGACGGTTTATCGAGCCTTACGAAGCCTGAATCCGTCACCCTACATGTTTTTGGTTCGACTTGATGACTGTGATCTAGTTGGAGCGTCGCCAGAAATCTTGGTAAGCCTGGACGATGCGAAAGCTAACGTCCGACCTATTGCCGGAACGCGGTGGCGTGGAAGGACAATTGCCGAGGATGAAGAACTGAGCCGTGAGCTCCTTGCCGATGAAAAGGAGCGCGCTGAACACCTCATGCTAGTGGACCTCGGACGCAACGACCTTGGGCGGGTGTGCGAGGTTGGATCTGTACAAGTTGATGAGCTTATGGTTATTGAAAAGTACAGCCATGTCATGCATATTGTGAGCCGAGTCTCCGGCACTTTAAGTGCTGATCTAGACGCTTGCGATCTGATTGCGGCAACTTTTCCCGCTGGAACTGTGAGTGGGGCCCCAAAAGTTAGGGCAATGGAAATCATTGAAGAGTTGGAGCCGAATCGCCGCGGGGCTTACGCGGGCTCGGTCGGATACATCTCGAACACGGGAGACACTGACCTGTGCATTACCATTCGCACGATTTTCATCAAGAATGGCATCGCCCACGTGCAAGCTGGGGCTGGGATTGTATACGACTCGGTCCCAACAACCGAGTATGAGGAAACGAAGAACAAGGCTAGAGCATGCTTGTTAGCGATCGAACGGGCTCAACGGGGTCTTTAATTTGATTTGCGATAGGACATTTTGCGCAGAAATAGGGCGACTACTACTACGAGAGCTGCCATGGCTCCACCAACGGTTTTCACAGTCTTTGAGCGTGTTTCTTGCGCTTCCTTGGCTTGCGCGTTAGACTTGATTTTTGCCAACGAAAAAGATTTCATCTTCGCGGGTGGTGGCGTCGTCGCCGCATGGCCCTGGGATGCTAGCAGTCTCATTTTCGTGCCACGAGCGAGGATATCACCGTTCCCGGCATCTACGATTGCAAACTCAGTTGAGCCTTCCACGTAGTAGCTTAGCGGAATCTCTAGTTTGTTGAGATAGGCCCTCGCGTCGACAGTAAGGCGATTATTGCTGAGAGCTACGATTGGACTGTCAAATGAGCACGTTACCACGGCTCCGTTTTCAACATTCGCAAACCGCAACGCCTCGTGTTCGCTGATGACCGCATGAGGGAGCGGGGCATTTTTGAAGAATCGGCTCTGGTGAACCCACGCGAACCGCATGGTTTCACCGTCTACCAAGGCTTCCGTGAACATGGGAAGCGGGTAGCTATCCAGCGTCGCTCTAAATTCTATACGAATCGCTTTCGCCGGAACTGAACCCTCGGCATCGGGCTCTTGAGCGTTCGTTGAGACCGACTCAAACGCATTAAAGCCCGCTTCTGATAGCCGGGTTGCGACCAGGTGGACAAGGTCTTCAACGTGGCTGTAACCCGCCCGCACCCGTGTGCTTGTATCTGACCCGAGCAACTTTCGCTCAAGAGCCGTATCCTCAAAAGCTATTGGGTTAAGTGAGCCGCCTTTAAAAGTCACGTGAAAGCCACGGAAATCGACACTGAGAGTATCAGATAGCTGCTGCTTCCAGGTTCCTTTGAACACAGTTGGCGAGTCTCTCTCGGGTGTTAGTCTGCTGACAACTGGTTCAGCGGGGGTTGTTTGGCTCAGCAAATTAGTGATGCGTTGCGCTTCAGCAACTGCATGGTTCTCATCCTGCGATACACCATACGCGGGGATCAGCGTCAGGCTAAGCACCGAAAGGCGATTAAGCAACGTTTTCATCAGTAAGCCCACCCAAAATTTGCGTCAGTTCCCGTATAGGCATCCTTGAGCCGCATATACGCGTCTCCGTATATTGGCCAGTTGGAAGCGGATAGGCTTACCGAAAAGGGGGATGTGCTTGAATTTGCGCATCGGAACACGTCTAAATCAATAGTTTCTTGCCTGGCCTTCCTGAGTGTCTTGCCTGCCAAAATTTTTTCCATCATTACATTCACGATCTCCTCATTAAGCGGACCATCAGGTATGTATAGGCTGTACGCCAGCACAGCCTGGTCTTCACAGTTCGCCCAGTTCCAACCGTTGACATAGGGTTCCAGAAATGATGTGAACAAATTTGTAGCGCCACACAAACAACACTCCATCCAGGCAAAGTTGATTGGAGGGTTGCCACTTGTGTTGAAGGGAGGGTTTCCGCCAGACATTTGAGCCCTCCTTTTCGCGCCCACAGTGTTGGTCCCTCCATCATAGAAGACATCAGGCGGACGAATAGCTGGTTGAAAAAACACCGGGTCGCCGTGGCCGCTAACATAAACGGTGTTTTTCCCCGCCAAGGCATCGAGGAAGTTCGTAGCCCCCCCCCACTCTGAGTGACAAAGGCCGTGTAATTGTGGCCCACCAGGGGGTTGGCAAAGTCATCTCCCTTAAACACAGTGCCTGATGAAATTGGATACTCGAAGGCGACGGTGCGATTCTTAACCACGATGGTCTCAGCGTCGGTGAAGTATCTACCGGCGCTATCCCACATTTTGATTCTCTCGACGACATTGGTGCCGTCCGGGAAATGTGCACTATCAAAGATCGCATCAAGGGAGACGGCTGATGTCTGCCAGTCAGCATGATGGTAGCTATCAACTATTTCGCCGTTCAAGGTCAACAACGCAGTAACCACATAAATTGGCTCTCCTTCAAAAAAGCCACCAGTGTAAGCACTACCCTTTGCTCGCGCGTTGGTGCCGCTAAAGTATTTAGGGATTTTTATCTTGTTGACGTCTGGAATCCATGCCCCAGGCACCGGCGGGGGGGGGGGCCTGACATGGTGCTACAGCTGCCACGAGGGCAAGTGACCAGCAGCTCAGTAACTTTTTCACGAAACGAATGTTACCGGCACTCTCAACGATATTGGCCTGTTACAATTACGGGGTTATCAAAAAGGCGTTGGCAAGCCAGTGCGAGCGCCGCAACAAACTCATCGAGCTCAATCGTGACGTGGCTTGTTCTCGCTGGCTCGCCGTAGACTAGCTTTGGATCAACTAACGGCAATCCTACCGGAATTGAGCATTGAAGCAATACCTTTGCTGCAACTACTTGTAGTGCGCAACCACACACTTTGTGCCCAGTCGCTTGGGAAATGATATCGTTTGGGCTAACTCGAGAAAAACAGTCCGACGAGTCACGGGTAACCGCGGCTCTTTCTGCACCCATGCAAGCCGGGATACCGCAGGCTCGAAGTGACGCGAGAATCGGCGCAATCACCATGGTGTAAACGGTTTTGATGCTCCGACGCAGATCTTCCCGAATCGGGGCGGCTAACCCGACAGTTATGTCATGACCATGTAAAACCGCTCTGCCGCCCGTTGGGCGCTGGACCCATTTGACCGGGGCTCCTGGCAATAGGGCCGTTTCTGCAGTTTGAAATCTCCCTAGAGAAACCCAGGGTCCGTCCCATCCGTACACGCGCCAAGCGACGCCATCACGTTCAAGCAGAGCAAGGTCGTGGGCCATATTTGTGGGTCCGTCAAGAAGTCCTTCAAAGGCGCATTGAGCAGAAGTTTGTAGGATCAACGGGCTATCCTCAGAAGTCTTCGGCGGCATCGAGGATGCCTTCGGAAACAAAGATCGGCGCATTGAACCGAATGGCTATGGCGATGGCGTCGCTGGGTCGAGAGTCGATTTCGATAGGTTCGTCATCTTCGCCTTCAATAAACACCTTAGCATAGTAAGTGCTATTCCAAAGATCGTCAATCACAATCTTTTCGACGTAAGCACCCAGTTTATCGATAACCGAGCGGAGAAGATCATGGGTGTTAGGTCGATCCGGGCGGTTGGAACGCATCGCATCGTCGATGGAAACGGCCTCCACCGGGCCAATCCAAATGGGCAGCTTTCGCTCACCATCTGAAAGCATCACGCAGTAAGAAGGCGCGCCGTCATCCTTTTGAACAGTGAAGGCACCCTCAATAAGACACTTAATGGGTTCACCGAAAGATAGCTTCGTTTCCTCTCGGCTACTTTCCGAGGGGAAAAATGAGGGGGGCTGCTTCAGCTCTTCACTATCACCCGGCATCTCCTCAGGCATATGCCCATAGGTTACCCGTTGGCAGTTTAGGGTCGTTTTAGATGAACGGTGGATTCTGGCATGGAGGTTGCGACATACTTATGCCCAATGCTTCATTCCGTTTCCGCTGCGCAAGAGATTGCTCAGCAGTTTTCGATTCCCGCCCGGTGCGACGTAGCACCATTCGGAGGACGGGGAAATATTAACCTCGATACGTTCCTGGTTGAGTGTTCCGAAGGTCGCTATTTGCTCCAGAGAATCAATACCGATGTGTTTGCGATACCCGAGCGCGTGATGGCCGGGATGGAAGCGACTCTTAGAGCTCAGTCTCAGGCGGTACGAGAGGGCCACGCTCCGGGTTGGCTTGTTCCCGAACTCGTTGAAACCAACGAAGGAAAGTTGAGCTTGGCAGTAGACGGAAAAGTTTGGCGTATGATGCGCTTTATTCCCGATACGGTTTCTTATAAGAGTCTTAGCGAGTTGCCGAGCGACGCAAAGCGGTCTCAAGCCGCCTCGGAAATGGGACGTGGGTTAGCCACTTATCTCGACTTGACGGAGTCTATCGACGCGCAAGCGCTTCGATCCTCACTGCCCGGCTATCGCGATACTCGCCTCTACTTTGACCAACTTGATGCCGCGCTCCAAGGACATCGCGACCTTGCAGATGTTCAGCACTTGCTACCCGGAGACGATGAAGTTCGGGCATGCGCGGAGCCTCACTTTGTTTGCGTGCTCAACGGGGACGAGCTTGCTTTTCGCCGCAACGACCTAGAACTAGCGCCTTTCATCGATTTTGCTCTTGAGCATCGATCCGATGCCTTGGAACTCCTCGAACTGCGCGAGCGGGGCGAAATTCGACAAGTAGCCATTCACGGTGACACGAAAATTGAGAATTTTCTCTTCGACGTTTATGACGGACGCGTCCGGTCGCTGGTTGATCTCGATACCGTTATGCCTCACTCCTGGCTGGCCGACTGGGGTGATATGCTTCGATCTCTCGTCAATGTTGCGGGTGAGCGGGAGAAAGATCTGTCGCGTGTAAAGGTCGACCGCCGGATCTATGATGCTGTAAGCGAAGGGTTCTTAAACACGATTCGAACGGCGACTGATCGCGAAAAGGAGCTGATGTCCAAAGCGGTGAAAGTGATCACGATAGAGCTAGGAGTTCGCTTCTTAGCGGATTATCTGCGCGGCGACACATATTTCCAATTGGGTCCAAACGATGATCGAGATCTAAACAAAACTAGGGCAATGGTCCAGTTGAGGCTTGCTCAGCAACTGTCTTGATCTGGTTGACAACTTCGTCAATCGTCATTTCGCTGGAGTCAATCACGATGACACCTTCCGAGATCATCAGCGGGCTATCGGCGCGCGTTGTGTCTCGATGGTCCCGATCTTGAATCTGTTGCTGGATCTCTTCTAAGGAGATGTCGATGCCCTTGGCCTCAAACTCATTAAATCGCCTTCGGGCCCGCTCTTCGACCGTCGCCGTGAGATAAATTCGAACGTCGGCATCAGGCGCGGTTACTGTCGTGGTATCTCGGCCCTCGAGCACCACTCCGCCACGTTCAACGATGGCCCGCTGCTGTGTTGCAAGAAGCTTTCGGACATCGGTATGGACAGAAAGGGCGCTCGCAAATTCACCCATTTCCGGAGTGCGGATCAGCGTTGTGACGTCTTCGCCGTCAAGGGTTACTCCCTGGGGGTCGCCGTCGCTGAACCCGATTTTGCAACCTGACGCCAGTTGGGCCACCTTGCTTCCATCTTCGCTTGTTAGGTCGTTCCGCTTGGCAAACAAGGCCAAACACCGATACATTGCACCTGTATCCAGGAACGACAGGGCAAGTTCTTTCGCAACTCTCTTTGCCACGGTGGACTTGCCCGCGCCCGCTGGTCCGTCAATGGCGATTACGATGCTTTTCATGCCATTCATTTTGAAGCAATCAACTAGTAATTGTGTCGGACGGAATCTCAGCGTTCTGTGGCACATAGTTCATCGAGGAGCAATCCATGGAGGGTCGCATTCAACACACAGTGCCAGGGGAAGGTCGATTATACGAGTTGCGCAGCATGCTTGACGCCGGAGGAAACCCGATGGAAATAGCATTAGAAGCGATTGAGTTAGCTTTTGCAAACTTGCAACAGCGGGATTCTCGCGATAACGAAACGATTGCGTTGACTGAGAAGATGGAGGAGATGCAGCGCGAGCTCTTCCGTTTAGGCTCTACGGATGCACTAACTGGCGCCTTGAGTCGCCAACGATTTATACAAGAAGGCATGCTGGAAATGGAACATTTCAAGCATAGCAGCCATAGTTTCTGCGTGATCCTCATTGGCATTGGCGGATTCCGAGCGATCAACGAAAAATATGGGTTGCTAGCAGGAGACCAAATTTTGCGGATGGTGACCGGTGGCACAAAGACTCAGCTTAGGCGATCCGACATGTTGGGAAGAACGGGCGACTCCGAGCTTTGCGCCCTGTTGAGCAATGCAACCGCGGCGACAGCGATGATTGTTGGTGGGCGCATTCTAGAAAAGCTTAGACAGATTGAAATCGAAGGAATAATTGAGCAGGGCCAACTTCCCGTTCAAATCGGGATTGCCGAATGCCGGACCTCGCACAAATCTTTCTTTGAGACCATGAAAGCAGCCGATGAGGCTCTTGCCGAGGCCCGGGAGTCCGGTACAGAAAGCCAGGTCAGCCGTGCCCTCGACGCCGCATGAGATAACATCGTTGAATGCGAGTTAACTTCATGGTGTGCTGCGAATATGCGAGCCGCCTCGATAACGGATCTCCGGCCCTCATGGGCGTTTTTCGCGGCATTCAAGCACCAGGCTTTCCTGCGCACCTTGACCCGTTCTTTCTTGCTATCGAAATAGAAGTGGATTCTCCGATGGCGGGGCGGAGTTACTTTCTCGAACTTCGCTTGATCGATGAAGATGGGAACAGCTATCTCGAACGCGATTTGGAGGTGGAGTTCCGCCGCCGTCCTGATCTCGGTCCCAGCTATTGCTATTTTTGCGAACGCGTCCACGTCGGTCGAGAGATTAAGAAGGGTGGACCTTTCAGGTTTGACCTGTTGCTTGATGGTGAAATCCTCTCTTCCGCAAGGCTTGATGTTGGATAGTGCAGCACAAAATGCCGTAAAAAGTCACAATGACAATAGAAAATGTGGCATAATCTATCGTGCTCGACATTATTGATTCAAAAATCCTTGATATCCTCCAACATGAGGGGAGAATCACAAATGCCGAGTTGGCGCAGCGCATTGGTCTTACCCCGGGGCCGGTGTTAACTCGGGTTTCGAAGCTCGAGTCCGCTGGCTTCATTCAAAGATATGTTGCTGTAGTTGATCGCTCTGCCTTGGGTCTTGGTGTAACTGCCTTTGTCTCCGTGATCCTGAAGGAGCATGACCGTCGGTCCTCAGAAGTCTTCACTAAAGCAGTGGGGGCCATCCCCCAAGTGCTAGAGTGCCACCATATCGCGGGGGATGAAGATTACTTGTTGAAAGTCGTAGCTTCATCGCCGGTTGATTACGAGCGTGTCATTCTCGATGAGATTTCTTCGATCAAGGGAGTTCAGCGGGTTAAGACCACGTTCGTGCTATCCACGACAAAGGACGAAACCTATATTCCAGTAAGGGAAGTGACATCGTGAGCCGAACGGCAATCGAGTTTGGAGTCATCGCGTTTTCTTCACTCTTCGCGATGGTGGATCCACTCGCATCCGCACCTGTGTTTGTAAGCATGACCCGCAAGATGCCGGAGCGAAGGCATCAAATCGCCGTAAGGTCGTGTCTCGCTGCTGGTTTCGCTCTTCTCCTGTTTGCCCTTGCGGGGAGCAAAATCTTCTCGTTCTTCGGGATTACGGTTCCTGCATTTCAAATTGTGGGCGGTTTGCTGTTTACGATGACGGCGATCAAAGAACTGACAGGTGCCGCGCATCACCAAGATGTAGCGGACTTGGAATCGAACGATCCTTCGATAGTGCCGATTGGTATCCCATTGATCGCCGGTGCCGGCTCCATTTCAACGGTGATGGTACTGAGCGGTCAAGCCAGAACCGCACCCTGGCAAATTGCGCTAGCAACAGCCATTTTGATTTCGATCGTTATCACCCTCATAACCTTTATGTTTGCGCCAAAATTGGTGTCTAAACTAGGAACCACCGGTCAACAAGTCTTGTCAAAGGTGATGGCACTGTTATCTGCAGTGATCGGGGTTCAGTTCATTATTAATGGCACCACCGCTGTCATCGTCGGTTTGCTGGCGAAGCACTAAACCTTGAGTGTAATATGCCTAGATGCGTCGTTCCCGACTTTCTATGCTCGCCCTCCTGGGCTGCCTGACCGTTATCGCTTGGTCCCAAAAAAAGCCACTGGACCATACCGTTTATGATGGTTGGCGATCGATCGCCTCACCAACTTTGAGCAACGACGGAATGTGGGTCGCCTATGGGTATCAACCCCAAGAGGGAGATCGGGTCAATGAAGTTAAGTCCGCCGATGGCAATAAGACCTACACCTTTGATCGGGGCGGAGTTTTTCGGTTTTCGGGGGATTCAAAATTCCTTGTCTCTACGATTGTTCCAAAGTTAGCTGACACCAAGAAAGCAACTCGTGATAAGGTCAAGCCGGAAGATCGTCCCAAAAATACACTCCTAATTCTTAACCTTCAGTCGGGCCAAAAAACGGAGATTGAGAAAGTTGCCAGTTTTACAATGGCGGAACAAGATGCCGGCTGGCTAATCTACCGACCAGAGCCGCCAAAGGCCGAACCGACCAAGCCCGCAGAAACCAAGCCGGATGAAAAGAAAGATGACAAGCCTAAAAAGAAGGCAGATCATAAACCGGGAGATGTTTATGTGCTGCGGAATATCGGGACGGGCGTCGAAACCAAGTTGGACGATGTGGTCAGTGTTCGGTTTAACAAAGCGGGCACACAACTTCTGATCACGAGATCAACGAAGGACGGGGCTGGCGACGGTATCTTCATGCGAGATCTGGGGAGCGGGAAGGAGGCGGAGATCGTTAAGGGAATGGGGCGCTATTCCAAAATCGCGGCGACCGACGACTTTGGCGTAATCGCTTACGCAACGGACAAAGATGACTACGCCGCCAAATCGCCAGTCTTGGCCATCTATTCCTGGTCAAAAGGGAAGTCATTTATGGTCGCGAAAGAGGGGTCAGATGGAATGCAACAGGGTTGGGTGGTTGCTCCAGCGGGTTCATTTACGCTGAGTGAAAGCGGCAAGCGGCTCACTTTTGGAACGATCCCGAAGCCGGTTGAGGAGAAGAAGGACGACACTCCCGAAGATGAAAAAGTCAGCTTAGATGTTTGGAATTGGCAGGATAAGATGCTACAGCCTCAACAACTGCTAATGGCCGCATCTGAGAAAGCTCGAACCTACGACGCAATCGCTTTTCTCGAAACGGGAAGAGTCGTCCAGCTTGAAGGTCCAGATCTGCGGCAAGTTTCGACCCCCACCAAATATGACATTGATTACGGAATCGCCTCGGACAACCGGCCCTATCAGCGGGAACAATCTTGGGGTGTGAGTAAAGCTGACCACTATTTGGTTCACCTCAACGATGGTAAACGTCAAGGCCTGATTCAGGCTTTTGAAGGCAATGTCTCGCTATCTCCCACGGGCCGCTATATCGTGATCTCGAATGACGTTGCCAAGGATATCTCGGTCGCCCGATTGCCGGACCTCAAGCAAACTTCAATCAGTGCTGGAATCCCAAATTCTCTCTATGATGAGTTAGATGATCACCCCGATTTTCCGCCCCTGTATGGTTTTGCGGGTTGGACCAAGGATGATAAAAGGGTCTTGTTGTACGATCGCTACGACATTTGGGCGAGCGACCCAAGTGGCACCGCCAAGCCGGTTCGTCTCACATTTGGACGCGAATCCCATCGTATTTATAGGATTGTTCGAACTGATCCCGACGAAGAATTCATTGGGGACACGTTCCTCTGTTCGGTTACCGATGATGACACCAAAGCAAGTGGGCTCACCAGATTTTCAAGGCCACTGAACAACAAAACAACAGTTGACGCTGATGCGACCCTGATTTGGGGTGACAAACGATATTCTTGGGTTGGCAAGTCGAAGAATGCAGATCGCGTTTTGATTACCGCACAAACATTTGTTGAGTACCCAAACCTGATGCTTACGAACACCAACTTGGAGTCTCCGAAGGCAATCACGGATGCTAATCCGCAGCAGAAGGATTACAACTGGGGTACCGCCGAGCTGGTCAGTTGGCGATCAAATGACGGCGTTGAGCTACAAGGCATTCTTGTCAAACCAGAGAACTTTGAATATGGCAAGAAGTATCCAATGATCGCCTATTTTTACGAGCGAGACTCGGATACGCTCCATCAATATCGCCCACCGGCACCAAGCGCTTCTACAATCAATGTCTCTATGTATGCGTCGCAGGGCTATCTGGTGTTCATTCCGGATATCCCGTACAAGATTGGTTACCCGGGAGAAAGCGCAATCTCGGCGATCACGGCTGGGTGCAACAACATTATTGCCCGAGGTTATGTTGATCCTAAGCGTGTTGGGATTCAGGGTCAGAGTTGGGGTGGCTATCAGGTCGCGTACATGGTAACTGAGACCGATATGTTTGCCGCGGCTTGTGCGGGTGCACCGGTGTCCAATATGTTCAGCGCCTATAATGGGATTCGTTGGGGGTCGGGGCTGACACGCCAGTTCCAATACGAAAAAACTCAATCAAGAATCGGGGGAACGATGTGGGAAAACCCGATGCGCTACTTCGAGAACTCACCCGTGTTTCATGCCGACAAGATCAAGACGCCGCTCTTAATCATGCATAACGACAAAGATGGCTCGGTGCCTTGGTGGCAAGGGATTGAGATGTTCAACGCCATGCGGCGCCTCGACAAACCAGCATGGATGTGCGTCTACAATGAGGAGGATCACAATCTTATTCAACGTAAGAATAGAAAAGATTGGTCCGTGAGGATGCAACAGTTCTTTGACCACTTCTTGAAGGGTGCGCCAATGCCAAAGTGGATGTCAGAAGGGGTTCCGGCCGTAGACAAAGGCAAAGATTACGGTTTCGCTCTACCCAAAAGAGGCGGCAACTAGATATAAGCTGTCAAAATGAAGGGACCTCATGAGAGTTCCTTTTTATGACATCAAAGCCCAATACGATGAGCTTAGCTCTGAGATTGATCGCGTCTCCCATGAGGTGCTTAGCAGCGGCTCGTATGCTCCGGGTAAGCATGTAAAGGCTTTCGAAGAGGAAGTTGCGGCGTACCATCGTTGTAAGCACGGTATTGCCGTGAACAGCGGAACGGATGCCTTAAGAATCATGATGGATGCCTGTGGCATCGGAGCTGGTGATGAGGTCATCACGACGGCTTTCACCTTTGTAGCAAGCACCGAAACGATCATGCAGACTGGCGCGAAGCCCGTGTTTGTTGACATTGACCCCGCTCACTTTCAGATCGATGTGTCTAAGATTGAGGCAGCTATCAATGACAAAACGAAAGCGATTTTGCCTATCCACCTATTCGGGCAGCTTTGTGGGATTCGAGAGATTAAGGCAATTTGCGAGAAGCATGGACTCATCTTGTTGGAGGATGCGGCTCAGGCGTTGGGTTCGCACCACGAGGGCACATTTGCCGGAAATTTTGGTTCGGCTGGAGCGCTAAGCTTCTATGTAACAAAGAACTTGGGAGCAGCTGGAGACGGCGGCATGATTATCACGAATGACGACGAGGTCGCCGAAAAGTGCCGGTCAATGCGAGTTCACGGTATGGGCCGTGAGCGTTACTATTACGATTACCTTGGCTATACGAGCCGCCTGGATGAGATTCAGGGCGCGGTCATGCGTATCAAGCTCACGCGGCTTGACGCTTGGAACTCCCGTCGAGCTGAACTTGCGAAAATTTATCACGAAGGGCTGGCGGGCTCATCAGTTCAATTGCCGATGCTGCTGCCCGGAAACAACACAACGAATCATCAGTTCACCGTGCGGACAGATCGCAGAGATGCCCTTCAGGCCTATTTAAAAGAAAATGAAGTGGACTCGATGATCTACTATCCGGTGCCGTTGCATTTCCATGCGCCCTATGCGCATCTTGCACCAAAGGGTTCTCTACCGGTTACCGAGTTCGTATCGAATCAGGTGCTCAGTTTGCCGATCCATCCCCACCTGATGGATGATCAGGTCAGATTTGTCGCCGAACTGATCTCGAAATTCTGAGTTGCCCCCGTAATTGTGCGAGTTCCACTCGCCACCGCCACTTTCGTGTGCTTTTTTCTCCACGAATAATGGAAAATAGAGCATGCTAGGAAATCTTCTTTTCACGGCGATGGCGGCAACTTTGCCCCCACCAACTCTCATCGTCAATCGTGTCTCCGCCGGTTACAGCCTTCGCCTGGAGGGAGGTCCCGCGTTCCGCACGACGAAAGCCCAGGTCAACAATCGCTCAACACACCGGCTAGGCGATGGATCAGTCGTCGCCTTGTGGAACGAAGGTTCGGAATCTCACTATGCTATTGCCCTTGATGGAAAGACTGTATTGCGCGAAGTAACCGCCGACAATCAGGTTCGACTCAAGTATGCCGCCTTTGATCCGTTGAAGTCCACGCCAATTTTGGACGGAACGGTCACCACTCCGAACGAAAACGAACTTTACGTGATTCAGTTTAAGACTCAACCTCTTGAAACCTACAAACAAGCGATTGAGAGTGTGGGCGGTACATGGTACGACGTGGTTCCGGCGAATAGCGTAATCTGTCGTCTGCCTTCCGGTGCAAAAGAGCGCGTTTCCGCTTTGGAATTTGTACGATGGGTCGGCGCTTATGAATCTGCCTATAAGCTCGCCGAGATTGCAATGACTCCATTGCGTGAGGGAACCCTTAAGACCGGCGAATACGACATTTGGTGCAACCAACGCGGCCTGGACATGCAACGCGCTGTTGCGGATCGAATCGAGGCGCTAGGGGGGCGAGTTATCCAACTAATTCCGCAGGGCTTCCGAATGACTGTGGAGCTTTCGCCGATTCAACTCAAGCAAGTATTGGGGATGAACGAAGTTCAATTCATTGATCCTCATGGGCCCGCAACTCAGGACATGGATATCGTTCGGTCGTACGGCGGAGTCAATTTCGTGGAAACTACGCTCGGATTTACGGGTCAAGGCGTTAGGGCGGAAGTGATGGACGGTGGCCTATTGCAGACTCATTTGGCCTGGGGCAACGCACCGCTAGTCCATGCTCCATCGATGCCCGTTGATTCTCATGGAACAGCAACATTTGGAATCAACTTCGGCAACGGGACCGGAAATGCTGCGGGCCGTGGAATGATGCCAAACGCCCAAGGAGTGATGGCCAATTACAACGCGTTTAACGGCGGAACCCGCTATACGCATACCGCCCAGTTACTTGCCGCTCCTTACAATTGCGTTTATCAATCGAACAGTTGGGGGAATGCTCAGGTAACCACCTACACCGCGATTTCGGCAGAAATGGATGACATTCTATTCCAGAACAACATCACGATCTTAAACTCGCAATCTAACACGGGTAACCAAACATCTCGACCTCAGGCATGGGCAAAAAACATTGTGTCGATTGGCGCCTTTAACCATTTTAACAACCTTAACGATGCCGATGATCGTTGGAACGGTGGGGCAAGTATTGGTCCAGCCACCGACGGGCGGGTGAAACCGGATATTGCCTACTGGTATGACAGCATCCTTTGTCCAACAAGCACGAGCACAACTGCTTACACAACTGGATTTGGCGGTACAAGTGCTGCTACGCCGATGACCGCAGGCCACTTCGGTCTGTTCTTCCAGATGTGGCACAACGGCCTGTTTGGAGTTCCCGTACCGGCTGCAACGGTCTTTGACAACCGTCCGAAAGCAACTTTGGCAAAGGCAATCATGATCAACACCGCCAATCAAAAGCCGCTACCCGCGCCATTTGACATCACTCGAAACGTGCAAGGGTGGGGCGTCGTGAACTTGACCAGCCTGTACAATGCTCGCCAAAAGATGCTGACTGTCAATGAAACAGACGTGCTGACCAACCTGCAAACGAACACCTACAAGGTGCAAGTTGCCGCAGGCGAGCCAGCCCTCCGCCTGACGATGTCCTATCTTGATCCGCAAGGTACGGTCGGCGCGGCCCAAGCTCGAAAGAACAACTTGAGCCTGAAAGTAACCGGGCCGACCGGAACGATCTGGTGGGGGAACAATGGAATGGCTACTTCTAACTGGACTGTGTCTGGTGGGGCAGAAAACAATGTGGATACAGTCGAGAACGTCTACATTCAAACTCCCGCCGCCGGGACGTACACGGTTCAGGTCATTGGATCCGACATAAACACCGATGCGCGAGTGGAAACACCGGGCGTTACGGACGCCGACTACGCGCTTGTTGTAAGCGGAATTACGAACGGCCCGTTAGCACCAAGCTCCTTCTCAATCGCCCCATCGCCAAGCTTTGGTGGAAACTTGGCAAGCCTTGCCATTAGCGATAACGATGTCCTTAAGGCAGGCTCTAGTCCCATTTCATCAAGAAGTCGGTTTGTTTGCGACGTTGACACGACCTATACGTCAACCTTGCCGTCGCTATCCAAACTTGATATTGTGATCGAGCGCAGTGGCTCTTTCCCAGGGGCAACGGAGCTCATTCAAGTGTGGAATCCCACAAGTTCGAGTTGGACGACCGTTTCGACGTCGGTGGTTCCTCAAGCAACCGACACGGTTGTAACCGCCTCGGTACCCAGCCCGGCTGCATACTTAAGCGGCGGACAGATTAAGGTTCGCTGTAACTATCTCAAGGAAGATCCAACGTTAAATCGAACCGCTTCGATTAACATTGATTACATCCGAATCAAAGCTCAGCCATGATTCGAAGCCGAGGGCATGTTGCCCTCGGCACCAGAGTGTTGTGACTCGAAGTCGGCGAGTAACGTCGCAAACTCGTCGAAGGTGCTACATCGGGTCAGTTTCTCTCGGAGAGGAGCTGCCCCGGGATAGCCCTTAATGTACATGGGAATTTGGCCCCTGAGTTGGCGACACGCGAAGAGCTCGCCCATGTCGGAATGCTTGGACTCAAACTCAATCATGAGACGAAGATGTTCGAGAGCGACTTCGATTCGCTCTGCCAGAGTTGGTGGACTATCTAAAGGCAATCGCTTGCTCGCTCGCACAATATCCCGCAGGAGCCACGGGTTTGAAATTGCAGCTCGACCCACCATCACCCCATCGCATCCGGTTTCGCGCATCATTTTGAGTGCATCATCGGGTCTCTTCACGTCGCCATTTCCTATCAAAGGAACTTGAACGGATTTGCGCATCGCTTCGATTAGCTTCCAATCTGCTTCGCCCTCAAACCCCTGTTTGGCAAAGCGAGCGTGCAAGGTAATCATCTTGGCTCCTGCATCTTGGAATCGCCGCGCTAAATCAGGGGCGGCAAAAAGCGACCAATCCCAACCTGCTCGCACCTTAACTGTAACCGGAACTTTGACGGCCCGAACAATGGCCCTCACGATGGCGGCGGCATTCTCGGGATCTTTCAGCAATGCCGCACCGGCCCCAGTTTTACACACCTTGGGTACCCAACAACCCATATTGATGTCCACAATGTCGGCTCCCATTTCTTCCGCAACCCTCGCCGTCTCGGCCATAACTTCGGGTTCGCCACCGAATATCTGGATCCCGAGCGGGCGCTCGTCGGGATGGATTTCCATTTTCTTGTAAGTCTTCTGCGCACCGTAGTGAATTGCCATCGCACTTACAAACTCGGTGAACATTAAGCCCGGGCCTGCAATTCGTTTGGCCATGAGACGGAAGGGAAGGTTGGTTACATCCTCCATCGGCGCGAGCAAAACGGGCGGATCAACTTGAATATCGCCAATGCTAAAGCCACCCATCGCAGACATATTGTGGCGTAGACTAACAGTTCATGCTTTTGGCGATTGATATTGGCAATACTCAAACCGTTTTCGGACTCGAAACCGATGGCAAGTGGACAACATGGCGATTGCAAACCGACCATCACGCGACCGAAGATGAAATGGCGGCGCAACTGCGCGCACTCTTTGATCTCAGCGGGTTGGATTTCCGAGCTGATGCGGCCATTTGTGCTTCGGTTGTGCCGCCCATGAATAACTCGGTGCAGCGGCTTTGCTCCAAGTGGCTCGGGTTGGATTGTTTGTTCCTGAAACATGATTCGCGTCTCGGGTTGGATGTGACCTACCAACCTCCCACCGCCGTCGGAGCCGACCGCTTAGCTAACGCGTTAGGGGCTCTCGAGCGATTCAAACCTCCGATTATCGTGGTCGATTTCGGTACCGCGACAACCTTTGACGCGATTGATTCGAGCGGGACATATATCGGTGGGGCAATCTTGCCTGGTGTAATGGTTTCAACCGAAGCCTTGGTGGGGCACACCGCGAAACTTCCGCAAATCGAGTTCAAGACGCCCGATCGAGTGATCGGCCGTACCACAATCGAGTCCCTCCAATCCGGCATAGTATTGGGTTATGCTGGCGCCATTGACTCCCTGGCTCGGCGAATGACCGCCGAACTAAGTGGAGCAAAAGTCATCTCGACGGGTGGTTTGGGCAGCATGTTTTTGGGAATCTGCGAAACGATCGAGTCGCACGAACCGAACCTGACGCTTGAAGGTTTGGCGATTGCGTGGACGCGCCTAAACGAAGCGCATTCCAAGTCTTAGTCTTCTGACCGCTCTAGGATGAAGCGCTCTCGAGCCCCTCAAGTTCGAAGTACGCGAGCTTGCCGGGAATGAAAGACATGAGAGTCCCTTCGCTATGAAAGGCGACCTCATTTAGGGCATCTTCGAAGGAAATCTCCATCCCGTCCCACTCCGTGTCGCCTGACATTACATAGCACGTCTTTGGGGCTCCTTTTTCCAACAAAAGCTTCCGGATCTCAGACCTGGTCTCATTGGTAACCTCAATGGCGAAGCGAAAGTCGAGGTCTCCAAAGTGCGGCAAGTTAGCAACAACTTTCTGACGGCCCCGCTTTGATGAAAGTAAAGTCACATAACGCGAACGCCTATCGGGTGCAACGAATCTGCGCGCAAATGCCTCTTCGTGTTCATTCATGAGGTCTTCTTCATTTGCCGGTTGAGAGCAAGATGTTGGCACGAACTGGTCTCAGAGCATCCACATTTATCATGTCGCTGTCAAAGTCCTTGGCATTGGCTGGATTCAATATGTCGCTGCGTATGTTTTTTCCAAATCTCAAGTCAAGCCACTTGGGAATGCGTGCGGCGCACCAATAATCTACGCCAGATATGGGGAGTTTTCGAAGGGTCGAAACCATGGTCATTCGTTTGCCTTTCCAAAAAATTGCCTCGATGGCGACCTCTCTCTCAAAGGTGTGGGCCTCGTTTTGATGAACAAAGACGTTACGTGCACCAATTGAATCTGCGAAGGCAAGCACCATCTGCTCGGGCGAAGCGTCAACAAAGTAGAGCTCCTCAAATTGCAAAGTGCAAGAAGGCTTGGCGGTTTTGTAAACAGTGGTCGCGTGCCCGGCTGCGATCAGAGTCGTCACCTTGCCGAATGGCGCGAGGAACGATGGGAGGGGCGGTGATGGGTTCACGCTCAACGCAAGGTAGCCAACGCTTCCGAGCAGCACACAAACCAGAACTATCCCCCTGCGTTTCCGCATGCTTTATTGTACGGCAAAAGGATGCTATTCCTTGCAAAGTGACGGAGTGACGCGGTAATTGCAATTTGCATGGACTCAGAGCGATTTAGATTGTCAAACCTGAGTTCCGACCCCGCACGCACCAAAGGAAAAAAGGACCGCCCTTTCGGACGGCCCAGTCGCTTCCCGCGAAGGCGGGATGTTAGCCTCGGAGTAGCGACAAAACGGATTGGGGAGCGGAGTTGGCTTGAGCCAAAACCGACAGACCAGACTGTTGAAGAATCTGAAGCTTAGTGAAGTGAGTCATTTCTTCGGCGACGTCTACGTCTCGAATCATGGACTCGGTTGCGGCGAGGTTTTCCTTGGCGACGCCGAGAGATCGAATATTCGATTCCAGAACGTTGCGTTGGAAGCTACCGATGTTTCCTCGAACTCGGGAGACTTCGGCGACGGCGGCATCAATAACGCTCATTGCCTCGCTTGCACCAGCGGCGCTCGTTATATCGAGGTTGCCGAGGTTCTTGCCCGACACAACGCCTAGTCCTAGGTTCGCCGCGGCATAGTTTCCGAGCGAGAGGAGAACGGTTTGGCCCTGATTTGCCCCAACTTGGAACTGTGCAGAACCCACGAAGAGTTGACCCACCTGAGTTGTTGCCGAGCTACCATTACCGGACTCGGTTAGAGTGATTGAGTTGCCGTAGTTATCCGAGAGCGTTAGTGCGCTATCGCCACCACGTCCACCGGTAAAGGCCACTGTGACAAGGCCGCCAGCGGTTGCGCCGTTGGTATCGACCGTTACGTTTGCAACAGCGTCTGAACCAGAATCGCTTAGGGTGCCGGCGGCGGCGAGGATGACACCCGCCGAGTCAGTTACGTTTACGCCGTTAGCTGAGCCGTACTTGAGTTGGGTCAGAGTGACAGCGCCGCCCGTTGTATAGGTTGCTTGAACACCTGTGCTGCTCGATGCGGCATTGATTCGAGCCACCACTGCATCAACCGTATCAGCCCCCGAGACATTGAAGGTCGTTCCATTGATCGAGAACGTGCCTGCGGTCATGGTTGTGGTACCGAATGCAAAGGTTGCGCCAGCTACTTCAGCCTTGGTTGCGGCGGAAGTGACCGCCATGGTGATGGGTGACTGCGTTGAAAGCGAGCTACCGTTCCATTGGCCCGTCAAGAAGATTTGGCTTACATTGCTTCCGGTGATACCACCGACAACGCCAGCGCTACCGTCGAGAAGCTTCTTCGTTCCAAACTGCGTATTTTGTGCAATTCGGCTGATTGACTCGACGATCGAGTTGAGCTGAGCTTGGTTGGCTTGAATCTGAGCACTATCGAGAATGCCCGTGTTTGACGATGCGACGGTAAGTGTTCGAGCTTCTCGCAAGAGACGGTTTACTTCATCCAAAGCGCCTTCAGCGGTCTTTGCATAGTTGATCGCATCTTGGTTGTTTCGAACGGCTTGACCCATGCTGTTGATCTGTGTTCGGAAATTTTCTGAAATGATCAACCCGGCTGGATCGTCGGCGGCCGTCGAAATTCGAAGACCTGTAGAGAGTCGTGTGATGCTCTTGTTGAATTCGGTGGCGTTTTGGCCAGCGCTTCTCAAAGCACCCATAGCAGCGATATTTGTGTTTATTCTAAATGACATTTTGCGTTCCTCCGTGAATCGCGGGCTCTAGTTCCAATCCTTGGTTAGCGCCCATTTGACTAACATCCACAATGGTTGTTCCGTATATTTACTGGGGCCTCATACTGGTATAAATACCAGTTCATAGCAAATATGCCAGGAAAGGCCATTTTTAGGTTCAAATGCCGATTGAGAATTTTGTTTGCAGGCAAATTTGGCGGGCTACTTTTCTATATATCACTGCCTTCCTAGAAAGATTTGGCGTTTGGACCCATAAGGGCGTATCACCCATAATGAAACCGTGTTCATCGACACCCACTGCCACTTAAATGACCGAAAAGCCTATCCCGATCCTCGCGCAGAAATTGTGCGCGCAAAGGGCGCGGGCGTCACCACGATGATGGTTGTAGGGGTTGATCTGGCCGGCAGCCGATACGCAATTGAAATCGCCGAGCAAAACGACAGCGTGTATGCAATCGTAGGACATCACCCCAACTGCGCACAACAATACACATCAGAGATGATTGAGGAGTACGAAGCCAGGCTGGCTCACCCAAAGGTGGTTTCCCTTGGAGAAATCGGTCTTGATTTCTACCGCGACCACGCGTCGGTGCAGGAGCAGATGGATTGCTTGAATGCACAACTTGACTTGGCCGAAGCAAAGGGTGCGCCAGTTGTGTTTCATTGTCGAGAGGCTTACGACGCACTTCTGAGCGTCTTGGAAGACCGAAAATACACAGGAGACATGCTGTTTCATTGCTTCGCCGGGACTCCCAATGATGCCGAACGAGCTCTGAAATTGGGCCAATGTATGTTTGGCGTTAACGGTCCTATCACTTACGCCAAAGCCGACGAACTTCGAGCCACAATCCGCCAACTTCCGCGTGACCGCATCGTTCTTGAAACGGATTGTCCTTATCTTAGCCCGGTGCCGCATCGAGGGAAGCCCAATCATCCGGCGTATATTCCGCTGATCGCCGAAGGGCTTGCCCGGGTTTGGGATACCGATACGGAAGAAGTTGCTAGGGTAACTACCGCCAATGCCCACCGCTTTTTTAGGCTCATGGGCTAGACTATGGGTTCATGTCCGCCTTCGCTCTCTCCCTCGCACTTCTGACCCAGACTCGACCCGAAGTTTTCTATTCGCTCGGAAACTACGATGCCAAGGTGCCAAAGCCATCTGCGATCCTTGGCTATGAGATTGGAACAAGGCATACGACTTATTACAACCAGCAACGCGTTGTTGAAGCGATCTGCAACACAGCCAAATCGAGAACGCGGTACTTCGAATACGGCAAGAGCACGGAGGGGCGACCACTTCGCGTTGTGGCGATCAGTTCCCCCGAGAACATTAATCGGTTGGAGGAAATCCGGCTTGCAAACGAAAAGTTAGCTCATGGCCAAAATGACTCGGCCATCAAGAAAAACAATCCTGCGATTGTGTGGATCAACGAAACGATTCATGGTGACGAGGCGGCAAGTTTTGAGGCCGGTATGCAGCTTTTGTATAACCTTGCGGCTTCAAACAATCCCAAAATAACCGAAATGCTAAAGCAAGTGGTGGTCATTCTGAACCCTTGCTACAACACCGACGGGCACGAGCGGTACGTGGTTTATCAGAATTCCATTTCAACGGGTAGTCCCGACCAGGGATCACCGGAGCATCGGGTTCCGCAATCCGTAAATGGAAGAACGAACCACTATCGGTTCGACATGAATCGCGACCGAATCTCGTTCTCTCAACAGGAAACCCGGCAGGAGATCAAGGAAGTCTTGCGGTGGAATCCTCAAGTTTATTGCGATCAGCATGGCGAGGTCGATACCTACTTCTTCCCACCCACCGCGATGTCCGTCCACGCCTTCTTTGATCGAGATCGCTACAACAAGTGGACCGACGTGTTTGGCAAGGCTACCGCGAACGCTTTTGACAAGCAGGGCTGGGGTTTTTTCATAAAGGACACATTTGACTTCTACTTTCCCGGATACCTCGACACTTGGGCGACCTTAACGGGCGCGATCGGAATGACTCAAGAAACCGATGCAGCGGAGATTATTTCCTACGATGCCGATGGTGTTGAGCGTTCGCTTTGGGGCGGAGCAGCCAAACATTTCACATCGGCGTTGGCTGTGATCGGCTCTGCCGTTGCAAATCGCCAAATGCTGTTGGACTCGTACGGGGCCTTCAAGGCGAAGGTTGTTTCAGGAGAATGGGCAGGCAAGAATCGGTACATGACCGCCTATTCAACCGATCCAATTAAGATTCGACGTCTCGCCGAAAATCTACGTGCCAGCGGAATCCTGGTCAAAACGGGCGAAGGTTCCGTGAGCTTGGATGGCGAGTCTTTGTGGAAAGAGGCAGGGAAGTTTTCGGGCACTGGAAACTACCTTTTGATTGACCTTGCGCAACCCCAAGGAGCGTCGGCTAAAATGCTATGCACGAACGAAAATACCTACGAAGATGAGTTCGTCAAAGAGCAGTTGCGCCGCAAAGAAAAAGGTGAAGGCGGCGAGTTTTATGATATGACTGGCTGGAGTTTGCCGCTCCTCCACGATGTTAAGGCTTGGTGGACGTCGAGCCCGCCGGAGATACGAGATATTTTGGTGAAGCGCCGAACAAACTCGCCCGCAGGTGAAATCGGCTTCGCGATTCGGCCAAGCCATAGGGCTTCGTTTCTTGCCGTGAAGTTGCTCGAAAAGGGCCTGCGCATTGGATTTACAGATAAGGAGATTAAGGTCAGCGGAACTTCGTTTCCAGCCGGAACCCTGCTGATTCTGAAGGGTCGCAATGAAGCTGGCTACGATAAGATTGTTGACGATCTTGATGTCGACCGAGTGGCCGAACCATTGAATACCGGTTACCCCGATGAGGGCCGATACGGTACCGGCAGCAGCAACGTCTACAAACTCCGGCCCTTCAAGGCGGCTGTCGTTTTCGGCGATGACTCTAGCCCAACTCCGTTTGGATCAACCTGGTACCTCATGGAGCAGGTCTTCAAGATCCCCTTCACTCCGCTAACTCGAAGCGCCGTTCGCGGGGACTTAAGCCGATTTAGCGTCATCCTGGCGCCTGGCGGAAGGCTGGAAGTAAATGATGACGTGAAAAAGTGGATTAACGATGGCGGTTGTTTGGTGCTTCTAGGTGGCTCACCGAGTTCGGGAAGCCTGATGTCGCTTTCAACCAAGAGCGCGGGTGGATCACTCCCCGGAGGAATCGCCAAGGCCGTTCTCGATCCGGAGAATTGGTTATGCTACGGCGCCGAGGATAGCACCGTCGGAGTGCAGGTCTCCGGTTCTTCGTTCTATGAAAGCAACTCAAACTCAGCGGTCAAAGTAGCCGACGAAGAGAAGACTATGCTTCATGGGTGGACATGGCCCGGCGAGAGCGAGAAAGGAATCCGCGGCACTGCGTGCGTCCAAACCCAATCCGTGGGAGGCGGCAACGTCGTGTGGTTTGCTGAAGACCCAACCGAGCGAGCTATGTGGCCCGGAATGTATCCGTTTTTGATCAACGCCATGGTGTACGGTCCGCGGCTCTAGGCTACTCGTCGCTTTCACGAGCCGGCTTTGTTGTTCGATAGCTTGACGTCCATTTCGGGCGCAGCGGTTCTTTGCCGTCTTCAAGCATCTTCTTCCAAGTTTCATCCGATAGCCGATCGGCTATGGGGACCGTGAACTCGTAAAAGCTGTAAACCGGTCCCCGGGCAAGGTAAGTTTTGCCTTCAATCGGCACAAGCGCAATGAGGTCTTCGGCGTGCCCGCTGGCGATTTCGAACGCAAGTGGATCGGCGGTGTGTATGTCAGCTACAAGCGCCATGTCTTTGTCATTGTTGGTTAGCGTCTGGTGGGCAACGCCGCGCAACAAGAGAGTCGTTGTTAAATCTTCTATCGCGCCGCCGATCTTGCGCAGCTTCTCGTGGGTTGCTTTGCCGAGAGTCTTTCCCGCAAGTTGTGAATCTACTGCAGATCTCAACAAGGCAAGCAATTCGGCATAGGCTTTCAAATCCTCCTTTGCGCCCGGTGTGATCAAGTTGTATTTGCCTAATCCGTTCTGCAGGGTCTTCGTCATCCAGGCCAGCCGATCGTAAACGGGCACATTCGGCTCGACATACTCACGCACGAAGGGTTGTTCTTCCTCTCCGTCCCCCATTTCGACTGCCGTCTGCTCGCCGTAGAGAATCGTATCGTGTCGGAGTTCAGCAAACGAAGCCAACGCAGTGTTTAAGCTCTTATCAAGCCAAGCGGCGGATCGCATAAATGCCGGCACTTCATGCTTCGGACGATTAGCCGCAAACCTGAGGGTTTCCAGCCATACATCGTAGAGATTGCGTTGCCAGTAGCTTGGGGGCAAGCTGGCGAATTGGCGAGTGACCTCGGCCCGGCGAGGTCCGTATTCAGACCAACCGCGTGGGTTGTACAGGTCGGGGTGCGTATCAAGAATCTCCGCGGCTCGGGGAGATCCGAGGGTTGCGAGAACATCCAATGCGCTTGGTAGAGGCCGATTCTCGCCCGTGACCCGAGAGATAGCCACGCCATCGGTGAGGCCACGCTGGGGCATAAACCTTAACTGCAGTTCCCCGGGCATGTTCGATCTGAAGATCAACTTCGACTTATACTTGCTTGGGTTGAGGCGATCAAGCTCCGCCAGCAAGGCTTGGTAACTTGCGGTTGAAGTGATCGGTTTGGTGCCGAGAATTTTGCGTCGAGCGATGCCGATCATTTCGGGAGTAAGACTGTTCACAGTGCCGGCGAACATCGTCGTCGGCTCGTAAACAGCCTTCCATAGGGTGGCCGATTTCGAGGACTCAAACGCCTCTGACATGGCGAGGGCTCGAAGGATTTGGGCATCATCTGGGGCACCACTTTCAGTTCGTAGAGAGAATGGTGCGAGCCCGAACCACATCATGCCCAGGAAGTAACGTGTTAACTTCGACGAGCGAGTGTAGTGGCCTCGGGGGATGAATTGGCTATAGTCAATCTCGTGGGGGAAAACCGCCCCACGTCGGTAACCAGAGTGAGCACGGATCAACGAAAGTTCTTGATCAACAATCGCCTTAGCTTCCTTAGGAAGGGAAGTGCTTCCACCAAAGAGCCGATCGGCAACGCCGAAAAATGCCAAGACATTGAGGTTTGCCGCCTTGAGCTGAGGGGTCTTAGAGGCGTTGTACTGCTTCGCACTGGCCCTGATCATCTGACCCGCCAATGACGCGGCTTTTGGAAAGAGCATGTCCGACTCGGCTGTACGCAGAGTGGCGTCAAACAAAATGTGATAAAGATGTATCGGCACATCTATCGTGATGATGGAGGGGATGTTCTGATAGTCGTTTTCATCAAACACGTAGTGCATTTGAATCATGCCGCGGGCAGGAGAAACAACGAATCCGTTCTTGTTTAAAAGCTGAATGTGCTCGCTCGCAAGGGGAACCGCCTTCCTAAATGTCGCCAGATTAGAAGCCTTTTCGGAATCGAACGTTTGCGCACTGGCTAAACTGACGTAGCCCAAAAACATTAAGCCAACTCTTTTCATCACCATTTCACTTCCTTGCCATCAATCTTGGCTTCATTGGCACTCACCAACTGAACCATCGTTCCTTTTGCAATATCTCGAAGTTTCTGCAATCCAAACCCCCGCCACTTGTATTCCGCGACGGCAAAGCCACCGTATATAAGCATTTCAACCGCATAGATCCGCTGATTGACAGTCTGAAAATCAACTAATTCCCGACCAAGCGTGGAAGCTAACCACTTGGGTTTGACCTCTTTGCCATCAAACTCATAGACGAACAACGTCCGGTGGGTTTGCTTGATGTTGTGGGTTTTCTTGTTAACGCCGACCAAGATGTCGGGCTTGCCATTTCCATCCACGTCGCCGGGAATGGCTTTCCAAGCTCCCAGTGACTTCGGTGCGAAATGCCACGCTCGAGACGTTCCCACGATTGACACGGAGCGTGCCGCGGTTGGGTCTAAGTTTATGAAATAGGATTCACCCTTCAAAACGAAGGCAAGCGCGATGTCAATCATCGAATAGCTTGGAGTTTCTCCAAATCCCCCATCAGCTTCATGAACACCTCCGGCGTGAGAGACTGTGAGCCGTCGCTCATGGCGTGTTTGGGGTCGGGGTGCATTTCGATCATGAGGCCGTCCGCTCCGGCCATTACCGCTGCCTTTGCCAGTGCCGGTACGTAGCGGGCGACGCCTACTCCATGGGAGGGATCGACCACAACCGGTAGGTGGGAATACTCCTTGAGGACTGGGATTGAGTTCAAGTCGAGGGTGTTCCGTGTGTAAGACCGATCCAGCGGAACGATTCCTCGCTCACACAAGATCACGTTTGGATTGCCTTGGTTCAAGACATATTCGGCGGCGAGAAGGAACTCGTCAATTGTTGCAGCCGGGCCGCGCTTCAGAAACACCGGCTTCATGCTCTTCCCAGCTTCAATAAGCAGGGGGAAGTTCTGCATGCTCCGTGCTCCGATCTGTAGGACATCAACATAAGAAGCAACAAGACCTACCAAATCCGGCGACATCACCTCTGTGATCGTTGCCAGTCCGTAGTCGGCCCCGACCCTTTTCATAATCTTGAGGCCCTCTTCGGCCATGCCTTGAAACGCGTAGGGAGAGGTTCGCGGCTTAAATGCGCCGCCACGAATGATCGTCGCCCCTGACTCTTTAACGATCTTGGCGCAGGTTTCGAATTGCTCCATGGACTCGATAGAGCACGGGCCGGCCATGACTGTGAACGTATTCGGCCCCACAGTTACAGTTGGCGAAACCGCAACTTCCGTCTTTTTCCGTTGCCACTCCATCGAGGCCAACTTGTACGGTCGGCTAACATGGGTGACCTTGCTTACCGCATCCAAGCTCGCGAGGATTCCGGCAAGCTCATCCCGAATCTCGGCCGGCACCGAACTTGGGATTCCAATTGCAATTCGATCCCCGGGCAACACCTGGGGCTCAAGTTTGCTTTGACGAATCGCCTCACAAACGGCATTGACCTGGCTATCCGTAGCCCCGAACTGCATCAAAACGATCATTTACGCTAAAAGGGTACCTTCAAGGAAGTGAGCGAAAAGGTCGCGAGAACGCCGGTTCCCTTTTTCGTCGTGGCGGCAGTGTTGGCCGCCACGATTTTTGGGACGTGGATTTCGCTCGAACCCACCGCCATAACGAGTGTCTTTGAGTCGGTTTACTCCGACTCTCAAGGTGCGGCCATGGGGCATGCGCTGACCGGGTTGGTTATCTTCTCGGGCCTCTTTTGGATTTGCTTAAAAAGACGCGTTATTCCAATTCCCCACCTCAAACTTTTGCTGCCGCTAGCAATTGTAGAACTTGCGGTTGCGGTTTCTTTTGGAGTTTCTGGTTACCGTCACATCAGCTTGATGATGCTGTTTGAATGGCTAGGCTATGGCGCTGCGTTCATTCTTACGGTCGCAACTGTGGGCCGAACAACGGGGGTCAGATTGGTGTTGATCGCTTTAACCTTGGGAGGCGCCTTGCTCGCCTTAAGTGGTTATCGCGAATATGTAGCCCAGGATGATCCGACTTGGCGCATCTTTGCTCACACCATGGGGCCAAACGTTCTCGCCGCGTTCTTGTCGGTATGCCTCTTCCCGGCGTGCATTCTGACGGCAACGGAAGAACGGGTTGGACAACTTCTTTCGGGGCTCGCCGGTAGCTTGATGATTGTGGGACTCATTTTGACGGGGTCCAAAGGCGGGCTATTGGCAACGGCGATTGGTGCGATCGTTATGCTCGTAGTTTCGGGGAAGCGCCAAGCCGTTATTGGTCTCGCCGTCTGCGCTACGATTGGCTTTGCGCTCTCCTATGGAATCACCCATCGTCCCACGAAGCAGCAAGTCTCTGGATCGCCCCTTGGCCGAGTGGTAGGTGCAAGCGCGACTTCCGAGCAATCGAGCGGCTTCCGCAAGAACCTTTGGAAGGGGGCCGCCAAGCTCATGACGATGAATCCTGTTGGTTATGGGGTCGGGACGTATCGGTTCCAATCAGCCCGAACTGGCACTACCACTCAAACCCAACTTGCCCACAACTCATATTTGCAACTCGGGGTTGAAACCGGAGTCCTCGGTCTAACGGGGTTTCTCGTCTTTCTTGGCCTGGTCGCCAGAACGGTTCTCTCAGCAAATAAGGGTCAGCCCGATGGGGCGAGGCTTCAAAAGTCTGCAGTTTTGGGTTCGATCGCGGCGTTTCTCGTTCACAGCGTGTTTGATAGCGATCTGCAAATTTTCGGACTTGGTGTTTTGTTCTTTGTGCTCTGCGGCCTTGCAATTCAGCTTTCCGTGGATGGGTCAACTCCAGAATTCTTGCAGCCCACATTTCGAAAAGGATTGCTTGTTTGCTCCTTCTTTGCGCCACTCGCCATGCTGTATTTTGGGTGGGTGGATATTAAGCACGGGCAGCTACTTGGCGGCTTAACGAGCCAAAGCCGTGAGCAGCTTGTTTCCGACATGCAATCTCTTCAAACCGCCGCTCCCCTGGATTCTCGAGTGCTTTTCACGAGCTACCAAGTCTCGGCTGCGGCGAAACTTACGCCGGCAGAACTCCCCGGATTGTTAAAGCGCGCGATCGACTTAGGCCCAACCCTTTCGATGTACCGGGCGCTGGCAAGGCTGACGGCGGCCTCGAACTCAGGCAATCCCAACCAATATTTGGATAAGGCCTACGAACTGGACCCAAATAACTATCTTGCCCTTGCGCTTGATATTGAGCTCAATCGAAAAGATGATCCGGACCGGGCAAAACAAGCGGCAAAGAAGCTGGTCGATTCGGAGCAAACTCCATACTTCCAGATACGGTCGATCCCCGAATTGGTCCCACTCGAAACGTATCAGGGACGCGCCTACTTGGCCGAATCGCTCAACGGAAAAGCGAAAGCAGAGATGCTTCAACCGGCTCTGGAGGGTTTGGCTATGTTCGCCGATAAGACCGTTAAGGAAGTTAAGCGATTTGCAGCGGCTGGCTTGGATGGTGGATTTGGGGGACTCAATCGAGCCGAAGCGATTGCGGATTTGGAAGAGGGGCTTTCGATCGTTCAGGCTTATCGAGAGGTTGGAGATGCGGCGTTAGCCGATTCAGTTCGGGGCAAGCTAGAGGCCGCAGCGGCATCTCTCAAGTAAGCACTTACAAGCCGTTGCGCGATCGGTACGGCAACGTCGCCACCGTGCCCGGATTTCTCGACCATCACCGCGATAACCACTTTTGGGTTTTCCATCGGGGCAATTCCGACAAACCATGCATGGGTGGGTCCCCTTCCCGAGTGCTCTGCGGACCCTGTTTTCCCTCCCCATGTGACACCGGAAATGCCCCCGAGCCGATGAGCCGTTCCCGATTGGGTTACCGAGACCATGGCTTGCTTGAGGGAGCTCCAGAAATCCGCCGGAAGTTCGAAGTTTCTCGCCAAGATTGGTTCGGTTGGCACGACCTTACCATCGGTTCCAACCTCAGCTTTTACAAAATGGGGCTGATACTGCGTGCCATTGTTAGCCACCAGAGCAACGAGATTTGCCATTTGGAGGGGCGTAGCGGTGATGTAGCCTTGCCCAAAACCCATTTGAACAACGTGGCCCAGAAAGAAGGGCCGACCCTTGAGCCATTTGTCCGTCGGAACTACCCCGGAGACCTCTCCTTGCAGGTCTACTCCGGTTTTCTGTCCAAATCCCAGGTCAAGCAGGGTTTGCCGCATTGAGTCCTTTCCGATCACTTCAGCCCAAGATCCAAAATAGGAGTTGCAAGACTTGCTAAACGCGGTCATGAACGCCAGCGTGCCTCCGCCGTGGTTCTCACATCTAAATTTTTGACCGCCGATTTGGTAGTAGCCTGGGCAATATTTCGAGCGCGCCGTATCAAAAATCCCGGCTTTGGCCGCCGCGATGGCTGTGGCAATCTTGTAAGTTGATCCCGGCGCGTATGCCCCGCTCGCTGCCCGGTTGAATAGCGGATGACGAGGATCCTCCGACAGCGCCGCATAATCCTCGACCGAAACTCCTCCGTCAAATATTGCGGAATCATAAGTTGGGCGTGAAGCCATACAGATAATTTCACCGCTGCTGGGCTCGATCATGACGACGGCTCCGCCGTCCGACTTGTGGGCGCGGCAAGATTGTTCCAACAACGCATTTGCCTGCTTTTGGATATCTAAGTCTATGCTGAGTATAAGTTGCTTGCCGGGAATTGCCTCCACGCGCGAAATGGTTCTTACCGCTTTCTTCTTGGAGGACACAACACTTTCCGATCCGCGAGTTCCCATGAGCTCCGTATCGTGCGCTCGCTCGATTCCATCCTTGCCGACATAGGTTGAAGGCGTTACTGAGTCGCCGAGCCGATCCATATCCCGCTCCGACGGCAATCCGACGTAGCCCAGGATATGAGCCATATCAATGGTGTCTGGATAGTAACGCATCGGCTGATACGACACATCAATACCGGGTAACGCGCCCCAAGATTCGGCAATATTCGTGGCTACATCAACGTTCACGCCGACAAATAATGGGGCAGGCATATTCGGACGGCGAAATCCATCCTTCAGCTTCTTCTCTAATTTCTTCTTGTCCGCACCGGTCAGCGCCACCACTTCGTCCATGACCCACTTGTTCTTGTTGACGACCGCCGGAATACCCGTCACGACGAACTCCGAACGAACTCCGGCTAGAAGGCGCTTCTTTCGGTCAAAAATCAGGCCCCGCGGTGCCATGATGTCGAGGCGACTGACGCCCGATGCGGCAGCCCGGGCCAAGAACTCCTCCGTTTGCACCACTTGGAGATACCAAAGCCTTAGAAAGACGCCAGAGAGGGCCACGAAGGCACCACCTATCGTTCCGAGCAGTTTCGGATCAATCTCTTGCTTTGGCGGTGCGTGAATTACGGACAAGGGTTATCTATTATGGATTCTTAATGGTGACTCGGTAAAATCCGGGCGTGAACGTGTTGTTTGTTTGTGTACACAATGCTGGTCGTTCTCAAATGGCTGAAGCATTTACAAACTACTACGCCAAATCCTCGATTGGTCGTTCGGCAGGCACGGTGGGAGGGAAGGATCTCAACCCCATGGCCGTTGAAGCGATGAACGAACTTGGTATCTCGATGGAATCTCAATCTCCCAAACTGCTCACTCCTGAGCTTGCCGCTTGGGCGGACCGCGTGATTACAATGGGATGCGGCGTGAACGCAGACCAGTGCTCAGCCGGTTTCTTAGTTTCCGAAGATTGGGGTCTCGATGATCCCGCTGGCCAAGGGCTAGATGCGGTGCGCGCGATAAGGGACCAGATTCGGGAGCGCGTGCTCTTACTCCTCCGCGATGAAGAAGTCGGCTAACTCATTCTCGGCTAAGGTTCCCATCAAGCCGTGGTCGTGATTGGCCCTTGCTCCCATTTCCGTGTAGGCTCTGGTTGCTTCTTCGCGGGTGGTGTTTTCACCCGGGTCAAATCCGGTCGGTCGGTTGCAGGCCGTCTCGATGCCGATGATCGGGTCGCCCAAAACAATGGGCGAATCAGAGTTAAAACTCAGCTCAATCCCCGCATCAAGAACCGAACGAAAACGCTTGAGCTTCGCGGCCCTTTCCGAGCCAAGCTGTCGCTGATAAGCGTGACCAAAGCGGTGGAGGAACTCGGGTTGCATTGTTACGTGGGAGCCGAGTTTGGCCATCCTTTCGATTTGAGCATCGCTCAGCATCATGGCATGCTCAATCCGGTGGCGGCGTGGATTTTGCGTTTGTTCGTAAGCGTCCATCACAAGGTCGGTTGATCGATCCCCGATGGTGTGGGTCGCAATGCAAAAGCCCGCATCATCGGCCATTCGGACCATCTCTTTAAAGCGATCGGCGGAGTACATGAGTTGCCCGTCGCTGTCTCCTTCTGGGCTAGAACCCGTAAATCGCCCATAAATAGCGGCCGTGGCCGATCCAATTGCTCCATCGGCAAATATCTTAACGCCCCAAACCTTTAGTGTTTCTGGGTTAAAACCTGCCGTCAATTCCGCAAGGTCATCCCTCATTTTGCGGGAGCGATCTTCTTGGCGGAGGAAAACAGATCCCCATTGCAAGCAGAGGCGAACCCGAATCGGATTTCCACGTTCCGCTGCAAGTCGATAGGCTTCGAGTTCTTTTGGTAAGTCGTAGCGCCCCGTCATCATATCCGTTGCCGTTCCGATATTGAACTTCGCCATTTTGTCTCCGGCGGCAAGGATCGCGTGTACCATCTGCTCAACAGTTGGCGACGGAGCGGCGGCAGTGACCCGTTCGTGCGCGTGTTCCAGGAGCACACCTGTGAGTTCCCCGGACGCATCACGAACGAATGTGCCACCACTGGGATCAGGAGTGGCACGAGTAACCTGCGCAGCCATTAATGCGCCGGTGTTCGCCACGCTTGCATGACCGTTCACGTGGCGCAACAAAATGGGTCGGGTGGTGGAAATCGCATCAAGTTCGAGCCTGGTTAAGTGTTCGCCATCCGCGAACTTCGTTTGGTCGTAATGAACGGCCATGAGCCAACCATCAGGATGATCATTGTGTCGATGTCTCACCGAGTCCAACACGTCTGCCTTCGTTTGGCAATCACCTAAGTGAAGCTTTTGCAGGTCAAGTCCCATGGGGAGGATGTGGCAATGCGCGTCGACAAACTTCGGGCTCAAAACGCGGCCCCGCAGATTGATCACTTCGGCGGTGGGCGCGTCGGCGCCTGCGTCGGTTGTATTCCAAACAACCCGCCCGTCCTCAACGAGCATTCGCCGGCGTTGCCCGGTGAGACCATCAGTGAAGTTTGTGTAAAGAGTCATTGCTTTTTAGTTTCGCGCCAAGCGGTTATCCAGGCCACGGCGATTCCGGCCACGAAGCCGAGCATCAGCCCTTGCGTTAGGCCAGAGCCCATCCCCACGGCAACAGGATCAAAACTAGGATCTCGACCGCCTACGAAAACATTTCGATAGTAGTTTGGCACGAACGAACCAAGCAGCCAGCCGACCCCAAACCCCGCGAGTCCTCCGCCCATTGTGGGCCGATAACGGTCAGGGCGGCTGTAGTAGGTTTCACTTCAATAGCTGTTTTGCGATGATGAGCTTTTGAATTTCGGTCGCGCCCTCTCCGATTTCGGTGAGTTTGGCATCTCGCCAAAGCTTCTCGATAAGAAATTCTCGGGTCAAGCCTCGTCCACCGTGAACCTGCAACATCTTATTTGTTACGTCGCGAGCTGTTTCGGAGGCAAACAACTTAGCGTAGGAGGACTCGGAAACCACATTCATCCCTTGATCGTACATCCAAGCTGCTTTATGGACTAAGCCCTGAGCGGCGGCAACCGCCATTGCACTCTCGGCGACCATGTTCTGGACCGACTGCATTTGAGCGAGTGGGCGATTGAATTGTTCTCTTTGCTTGGAATAACTGATCCCTTCTTCAAGGGCTTTTTCGGCAATGCCAAGCGCCATCGCACCAATGCCAATACGGCCCCGATAGAGCAGGGAGATAACTTGTTCAAAGCTTCCGGGCGTATGCCAGCCCACTGCATTGTTCATCTTGAAATGGAGCGTGTAAGAAGCTGAAACGCTTGCGGTAGGAATCCGACCGATTTCCTCGAATCCGGGCTGGTCTTTTTCCATGAAGAACCCTGTGAGCTCGGTTTCGCTTACGCGGGCAATGATGATGAAGAGCTTAGCAAACCCACCGTTGGTGATAAACATTTTCTCACCGTTTAGGTGGAAGTAACCCGGACGGCCCTCAATCGGTGTGGCGAAGGTCTTGACTCTGCGAGCATCCGAACCAGCATCGGGCTCGGTAAGACCCCAGGAAAGTGGAATGTCGCCATTGAGTACACCGGGCAAATATTTCGCTCGCTGCTCTTCGTTGGCAAAGTGTTCGAAGTGGGCCACGCATAGTGCATTGACCGCGGCAATATTCATCGCGAGAGCAGGGTCGCCCTTGGCCAAGATTCGGCACATTTCGGCGTAAGTTTGGCAAGAATATCCGCGACCACCAAAGGCCTTAGGGAGCACGCAACTGCTCAGCCCTCTTTCGGCGCAAACTTTCCAAATATCCGCTGGGAACGTGTCTGCCTCCCATGCGCGCGTTTGGGGCAGAACATAACTGGAAACAAAATCCTCGACCTGGCTCAGAAACTGCTTCTCTTCGTCGGTGAAGTGAAGAATCATAAGAAGGAGGAGTGTACTCCCTCTGATCTAATCAGGTTTTCCGAGAGAACGAGCTAGGCGCTCAAGAACTTTCTTAGGCAGGCCCATCATGGCAAACGTCTGGCCGTCCTGGGACCATACCACCGCTTCTCGATTTCCGGGGACTTTGAACCGGAGTATCCTCGGAGACTGGAACAGAGTAACCCGTCCCGCTTCTCCTTCATAAACCTGAACCAAAAAGTCGCCGTAGGGGCCCGACTGCTTGTGGCACGACTGCATCAGGAACTGTGGTTTTGGCAAGTACAGCGGTTTCAAACCGAGGCGTTCGGCGATCCGGCGGCTGATATCAAGCGGCGTTACAACTTTGGCATTGGGGATGTTCAGCTCAAAATCCGTAGACTCGATACTCTGGGGAGAGTAGTTCACTGATTCATACTCAAAGGACCCTTGAGCCTGACCAAGCCCATTATAGGTGATCTTTTTAAGGGGAAAACCGGTTCTGGTGTCCAACCAAATTTTCAGCTGAGTTCGGCCCTGCGGATCCGATACAGAAACAACCTGCGTGGGTCGTCCCGCAACTCTCTCACCGTCAGTGACGTCAAGCTTCATGCCGCGCCGGACAAAATTGATCAGTCTCGTGTCCTGGTTGTTTGGATGCAATTCCGTGACAGTGATTTCGTTTGTGGTCGGATCGTAGGCCCGTCTCACCCGACGATTTTCTACAACGATACGTCCGTGCAACGGGGATTCGTTGGGATAAGTCGTTCTGAGCCTTTCTCCATCCTTCGTGACAATCTCTCGCAAGACTTTCGAGTCGTTTCCGAGCTCGATTCGTCGTACACCGGTAGCCTTGCCCATTCTCATAAACCTGGCGAAGTTCTGAATGATGGGTGGCACATCCTTGATCAATGGGCGGACTTGCTGGCCCATGCCGAGGCTAGCGACCGGCAACAACATTATGGTGATTAGCCCTCTTCTCATTTCAAATTCCCCATACACTTAGATCGGCTGGTTCCTCGATGACCGTTACTCCGGTTTGCTCGGTTGGCTGGTTGAGACCAAGTTCACTGTAAGCAACCGTTTGCTCATGTGTCTGGACCATCCAATCAACCACATTTGCTTCGTTCTGTGCAACCGGGGCAACCGGAGTAGAGCGCATCTGTACTGTCACTGCGACGATCAGGGCACCCGCAAGGCCAGCGGTCAAAGCTGGACGCCACAAACTAAACACACGACGAGGCTTCGATGTAGTTCGAATCTGTTCGTTCAGCTTACTTCTCCAAACCAAGTTTGGCGACTCTTCGGGAAGCCCCTTGAGCAATCGCGCAAAGACACTCTTTGGTTTGTCCACTGCAACAAGCTTTTCATTGAGTTGGGCTCGCCAGTCTTGGCTTGGCTCAACATCGGGCAAGGCACTCAGCGGGTTTTCTAACACAGCCAGCTTTTGATCAAGCTGCGCTCGCCAATGGTGGCTAGGCTCAATATCCGGCAATGCACTAACCGGGTTTTCAAGAACGGAAAGCTTTTGGTCAAGTCCAACTCGCCAACCCATCGATAGTTCATGTTCTGGCAAGGCCCTCAAAATGCCACCCACCATCTCGGTTTGCTCTAACTCCGCATCAACATTCAAAAATTCGTTCATCGTAATTGCGCTCCTAAATATTCGGTGAGATGCTTTTGCAAATGACCTCGTGCCAAAAAGAGGCGGCTCTTAACGGTTCCCAGAGGCAGGTCTAGGGCTTGGGCAATTTCATCGTAAGCAAGGTCTTCGCGATCATGCAGGAGCAGCACAGTGCGCAGCTTTTCGCTCATCGTTTGCAGACCGACTTCGATGTGCTGAATGAGCTCATCATTCAAGACGAGGTTTTCGGGTTGCCAGCGGTCATCGCCAATATCCCACGATCCTTCATCGCCGTCGTAATCTAAGCTCGTTTCACTCAGCGATCGGTCCGACTTCCTCAGCCGATCAATGCATAGATTGTGCGCAATTCGGAAGAGCCAGGTGCGCAGGCTTGATCGGCCATCGAACCGATCAAACGCTTGAAACGCCTTTATGAAGACTTCCTGGGCCACATCGTCTGCGTCCTCAGAACTCCGCAACATGCGTTTCACGTAGCCGTAGATTCGGGTTTGGTAGGCATCAACAAAGCGTCCAAACGCTTCAGGATCTCGACGCTTGCATCGCTCCACGAGGGCTTGTTCCAGGCCCGGATCCATGTTAGTCATCCGTGCCGCACTTCCGAAAGTGAGTTCCATTAATGTTTAACCAGACGTATCAATCCGCAGATTGTTCACTATCTCGACATCAACGTCATTGTAACAAGAACGCCATTGTGAAGAGCGTGCATAGCCATTGCCGGGTAAAGCGATCCCGTCTGGTAAACGGCGATTGAGTTGACCACCCCAATCATCGCCAACGCGGCCCATGCGGGAATGCCCGTTGAATGCATCGCACCGAACAGCAGGTTTGTAATGATGATCGCAACCCAGGCCTTGCCCGTTAGGCGGTGAAGAGCGGGCAAGATTAGTCCGCGGAAAATGATTTCCTCAACTATCGGCGCGACCACTACCGCGCCGATGATGATGGCGACTGTTGAGAGAAGGTCGGAAGATGCCAAGGCCGTAGTGGCGCCGTGCTCTGGGGCTGGCAAACCGCTGAAAATTTGCACCCCAACCACAGCGGCAAAGGCGATCACGGGGGCACCAGCGACGTAGATGAGAATTCCGAGGGGGATGGCAGAGCGAGGCGAATCACTTCGCCGAAAAATGCCGGTTCGAACTCCAAACAACCTTCCCCGAACAAGCACGAGAACGGTCATGAGCGCCGCTACCGAACCTACGATAGACCACGCTCCTTTGGAAGTGCCTTGGGAGTAAGTCGCCGCCGCCAAGATGGAGACCGTGAGAAACGCGGTGAGCAATTGAGCTGCTCGCAATGCGAAGATGTCAGCCTGAACGAGAGTCATCGGAAGGGCATAATGGCCCCGGGCCATAAAAGCTGAACTCTTCATTGACCGAAATAGTGCAACGATAAATGGACTTGCAACAAGGCAAAACAGCAGTGCGCTAGCAATAATCCAGATGACCGAGGCATTGCGTTCAAATCGCGACCAATTTGCTGATAGGCCAGCTTTTTCGCGAGCGCGGTTGAGAAAGTAATCGTCTAACCGAGAATCACCCAAGCGACTGCCGAACTCTTTCGCTTTTTGAGCATTCAGCGATTTCGCCCGCGCTATTTCAACCATCGCAGAGAACCGCTTCGATTTATCATTGGCGGCCGCTGCAAAGTCGTTTGTGTTGGGGGCGTCGCCCTTTAGGTCAGCATAAGCAACGGCATACAGCGCCCCTTCTGCGCCCTTCTTCTTAAGGTCGTTTAACTCCGCTGCACTCAAGAACGGTTTTCCCTTCGGCCAGATTCCGAGCTTTAAGGAACCGACGTGGGCTCCAAATTGGCGGTCAACTTCGTCGAAGTTTGCTTTGTGTTCGCCGCGACCGAAGTAGCTGCTCACACTCATTCCGATCATGAAGGTTAGAATCAGACCGAGCGCAATCCAGCCGATCCAAAGCCGCCGATCGTTTACGGGAGGAATATCAAGGCTGGGTTCCGTAATCGGAGGAAGTTCGGACATTCTGGTGAATCTACCTGAGTTCACCTGACTGGGATTTTTGAGATTTCAACGCAGTGGGCAATGATCTAAGATTATGTGAAAATCGCATGTCAGTTTGTTGGAAAGGAAGACGCGCGAAAAGAAAACAGGATCGCTTGACTAATAATAGTAGTGTGAAGTTCACTACTCGAGCGATTCGTGTTGCCCAAAATCCGGATAAGGAAGCGGGTGCGGTTATTCAGCCCATATTTCAATCGGCTACATTTGCCTGGAACAGCCTAGATGAAATGCCGTCGCACGATTATACACGCGTCTCCAATCCTAACCGATCCACGCTTGAAGAGGTGTTGGCTAGCCTTGAGAATGCCAAGTACGCAGTTTGCTTTGGAAGCGGAATGGCGGCGATTATGGCGGCGTTCAGCTTGGTGAAATGCGGCGAGCATGTTCTGATGGCCAGCGACATATACGGAGGCACCCAGCGCGTAAAAGACAAGCTGTTGCCAACTATGGGCATCGAGGCTTCTGAGTTCGATGGCCACTCCATTGAGAGCCTGGAAACCGCGATTCAGTCCAACACGAAAATGGTAATTTTCGAGACACCCACCAATCCAAATCTAAGGGTTATGGATATTCGAGCCATCGCCGCTTGTTGTAAGAGAAATGGAATCCTCTGCGTGATCGACAACACCTTTGCCTCGCCTTACGTTCAGAATCCAATCGATCTCGGGTGCGACATTGTTATTCATTCGACCACGAAGTACATCAGCGGGCACAGTGACATCATCGGCGGTGCGTTCATTTGCAACGATGAAGATATTCACTATAAAATTTTCGAGTACTCGAAGACGGTTGGAGCCGTTCCTTCTCCCTTCGATTGCTGGTTAACCCTTCGGGGCGTAAAGACGCTGGCTTTGAGAATGGAGCGGCATTGCCAAAACGCTGCCGCGGTCGCGGAATATCTGAGCACAAACTCTCGCGTGAAGTCCACTTACTATCCGGGTCTCGCTTCGCATCCCGAGCACTTGATTGCGAAGGGCCAAATGAGAGCGTACGGCGGAATGGTTTCTTTTGAAGTAGAGGGAGAGACCTCACACGCCCGACGTATTGCCGAATCAACTCGCATCTTCATGCTCGCTGAAAGCCTGGGCGGAATTGAATCAATCATTGGATATCCCACTCTCATGTCTCACGGCGCGATGACTGAGGAAGAGAGGCAAGCGAAGGGTATTCGTCCAACTCACCTTCGACTCAGCGTTGGTATAGAAGACATTGACGACCTCTTGGAAGACTTGGATCAGGCCATTTCCAATGCCTTTGTGGGAACTACCGAGAAAGTCCTAGTTTCGGTTTAACGGGCCAAAACTTGGGTAAAACCGAGTTCGGTGGTCTTAACAATGAAACGAACCTTCTTGCTCGGCAGTCTTTTGGCGGTCATTTCCCTCGTGCATGCACAGGGGGATGAAGCGACCAATAAGCGCATTATTGATATCGGAAAAAATCGCAACGGTACCATGGCCTTGCTCGATGAACTGAGCCACAAAATTGGGGCCCGACTCACGAGCTCCGATAGCCTGCAGAACGCGATGAACTGGTCTATGAAGAAGTTCAAACAGTTCGGGTGTGTAAATGTTCATACCGAACAATGGGGCGAATGGCCGGTCGGATTTCAGCGCGGTCAAAAACAATCGGCCCGAATGACTTCACCTTGGAAGCTGGAATTTGAATTTACTTCTCCATCTTGGACTCCCGGCACAGACGGCCCAATGAAAGGTCCCGCAGTTGCAGCTCCGACGACGATGGAAGAGTTCAACGCGGTGAAAGACAAGCTAAAGGGCGCCTGGATGGTGTCCAAAACTGCACCACCCCGTGGATCCGCCACGGCAACCCCTACCGAGCTTGATGCTGCCATCAACGCATCGGGAATCCTGGGGCGCGTTTATGGTTCTCGCAATGAACTCGTTATCACAAGCGGTAGCTACAACATCACATGGGATAAGTTGCCTACCCAACGTCGAGTGATGGTGCGCAAAAGCGATATCGACAACATCTTCCTCGCTTTAGATGCCAAGCGACAAGTCGAACTTGAAATCGAAATGGAGCAAAAGTTCTTGCCGGGCCCGCGAAAGAATGCGATTGTGGTTGCCGAAATTCCCGGTACCGAGAAGCCCGATGAGGTAGTTATCGTCGGAGGACACCTGGATTCGTGGGACGGCCCGCGAAGCCAAGGTGCTTTGGACAACGGCACCGGTTCTTGCGTAGCTCTTGATGCCGCCCGAATCCTCGGAATGGCTAAAGCCAAGCCAAAGCGAACTATTCGTTTCATCCTTTGGACCGGCGAGGAGCAAGGACTCTTCGGGTCGCGATGGTATGTGGAAGCACACAAAGCTGAGCTATCGAAGATCTCCGCCGTCTTTATTGATGATGGTGGAACAAACTATCAGGGCGGTCTAACTTGCACGCCCGAAATGGAGCCCATGTTGCGACAGGCACAAGCCCCGCTCGCCGGCGTGTTCCCTGAGCTGCCTTTTGAGATTAGAACAGCAGCTCGGATCCCTAGCGGTGGTGGAAGTGACCACGCCCCGTTCAACGCAGTTGGCGTGCCTGGTTTCTTCTGGTTTGAGACTGGGCGAAGCGATTACAACTTCGTTCACCACACTCAGCACGATCGATTCGAGAAGGCGATACCCGAGTATCTGGTTCAATCGTCAACGAACAGCGCCATCATGACTTACAACCTGGCCTGCGCAGAGAAACTACTTCCCCGAAATCCGATTCCCGGTACAACGGGCGGAGGGGGCTAAAGCGCCGTTAGATCCAACGTGTTGGAAAACCGCACGTTGGATCGAAAAAAGGCTGGTGGGCAAGGAGAGACTTGAACTCTCACGCTTATTAGGCGCTGGAACCTAAATCCAGTGCGTCTACCAATTTCGCCACTCACCCGGACCAGTAATTACAGTTTACCGCTCATGGGACGGATTCATAAAGTGAATCGTGGCGGAGAGGCCGTTTTCAGTTCTTTGAAGTGAAACTGTCCAGCCATTTGCTTTGGCCGCTGCTCCACACACCGCTAGCCCGAGTCCGTTACCACCGGTGCCACTTTGCCTTGATGAGTCGGTCCGACCAAACGGCTCAAAGAGTGACTCGAGGTCAACGTTTTCCATCGATTGGGAATCGTTCTGGATTACGAACTCTTCCGCCGTGAGGCGTACGGTGATCAAGCGTTCGCGCAAAGAATGCCGCGCAGCATTCTCAATTAGGTTCCTCACGGCGATGTCAGCGTATGTCTGGCGACCTGGAATTCGCAAGGAGTCTGGAATGTTGACGGAAAGCCGCAGCTCGCGAGTCTCCACCAAATTGACAATCTCACTCAGTGCGGTTGATACCGAAGAAGAGAGGTCGGCCGATTCTGAATCGTTAACCCCTGCAGATTGGAGCTGATGGAGCATTAATATGTCGCGGGTAAGAGTGGACAAGCGGTTAGATTGAGCTTGGGCTTCAACCAGTGCCATGCGATACTCCTCGGCGTCACGTTCTTGACTCAAGGCCGTCTCCAGGTGCCCGGCTAGAGCCTGCAACGGTGTCCTTAGCTCATGCGACGCGGCTGCGTAAAAGTGCGCCTTGGCTTCAGCCGACAACTTGATGCGGTCCAAGAGCCCGTTGAGGGTTTCTACTAGCTCGACCATCTCCGAGTCGCTGGAAGGGGAAACGAGCCGAAACTCGGTCTCCGCGTCGCTCGCCTGCTTGCTGAGCGCCCGCAAGGGTTGGAGGGTCCTTCCAACAAGAATCCATGCACCAATCGCGACCAATGGGAACAAAATTGCCATGAACAGCCAAAGCGCTAACCGAATATGGTGTTGTTGGGCGGCCGTGTCATAGTGCAACTGGAGAAGGGTCGAATGGGAGATCGCACGCGATAGAATCCAGCCAAACAGAACCAACAGTGCGGCAAATGAAAGCGCCAAGCGCACCCGCATGGATCGTATCCAGTTCAATATCCCATCCTATAGCCAACTCCGCGCTCTGTCTTTATCAACGACTTCGAACGCCCCACATCTATCTTCTTGCGGAGGTAGCTGATGTAAACGTCGAGCACGTTGTCACTCCCATCAAAGTCGTATCGCCAAACATGCTGAAGCAGCATGGAGCGCGTGAGCACTCGCCCGGCGTTCTTCATAAGGTATTCGAGCAATGCATATTCGGTCGCCGAGAGCTCAAGGCGTGTCCCATTTCGGCTGACTTGATGCATAACCGGATCGAGTTCAAGGTCATCCACGGTTAGGGTGGTTACGCCAGCCCCGCGCCGAAGCAAGGCACGCATCCGAGCTAAAAGCTCCGCAACCTGGAACGGCTTGACCAAATAGTCGTCAGCGCCCGAATCTAAACCCTCGACCTTATCCTCCACCAAATCCTTTGCCGTAAGCATCAAGATCGGAGCCCGGATCTTTGAATCTCGAAGTTGTCGGCAGATTTGGAATCCATTCACCGTCGGGACCATAACGTCCATCAAAATCAAGTCAAAGTGGGCGGACTGTGCGAGTCGAAGGGCCTCGGCACCGTCGGCGACGAGGCGGGGTGAAAACCCCGCCTCGGATGTCGCTTGTACCAGGAAGCGACCGACGCTCCCATCGTCTTCCACAATGAGCAAGTTCAAGTGTGATTAGCCGCCATGAAGCATTTTGGCAAACTCTTGCTGCTGATCGGGATTCAGAAGCTCATAGATCTTGTGCAAGGCCTCTTTGTGTAAGGTTTGCGCTTTCTCATTGCGCTGCGCATCGGTTAGCGAGTTGTTATCAAGCAGTTTCTCAAATGCAGCGGTGATCTCCTTTGTTAAAAGCTCGATTTCCTTCTTCTGATCGGCGTTCAAATTAAGCTTGCTGAGCATTCCGTGCAAGTGCGCCTTCGCCGATTGGATCTGGTGCATGCCCGAGAGTTTCTTCACTTGCTCGGCGGTGAGGAACTTCTTTGCCTTCTCCAACATGTCTTTGTGGAGCTGCTCCATCGCCTTTTCCTTTCCGACCTTGTCGAGCTTTTTGTCAGCTTGGATGGCTTCCATCTTCTTTTGGGCAATCAGATGTTGCTCTTTCATCTGCTTTTCTTGGGTTGGACTGAGCCCCAGTTGCTTCGACATTTCGGCAAAATGTTTGGCCATGTCTCCGCCATGCTGCTGAACGACGGCCGTAGCAAAGGCTCCGAACACAACGGTCAGAGCGATAAGGGTGGTTTTGAATCTATTCATAAATCTCCTGGATGACGCTTCGCATCAACAGTGTAGATTATTGGAGACGAACCTTAACCCAGCCTTGGAATCTTCTGTGAGTTTTCTCAGATTCAAAAATCCTTCACAATGAAGGGAGATGCGAATAGGAGAATATCAAGACTTGGAAGTCGTGAGGGATGCACCCCAAGGGCTTTACTTAAGCGATGGTGAGTCGGACGTTCTTCTACCCGCCAGCCAAATTCCCAAGAATGTGGGGGTTGGGCAGATGCTCAGAGTGTTTCTCTACACGGATTCAGAGGACCGACCGATTGCCACTTGCCAAAAACCCCGCGCCGTGGTTGGCGAGTTTGCGGTCTTGCCTGTGGTTTCGGTTGCTCGGGCTGGCGCTTTCTTTGATTGGGGACTCGCCAAAGACTTGTTTTGCCCCCATGCTGAACAGCAGTACGAACTCCATGAGGGCGACTGGGCTCTGGTTCGTGTTTACCTCGATCAGGCTTCCCAGCGGGTTGTTTGTACTACCAATATCAACAAGTTTCTGCAACCGAATGGCGAGGGCTTGAGCAAAGGCGAGCCGGTTAAGATCATGGTCTCGGCTATTCAGCGCGATGTGATCAACGTGATCATCAACGGGCGAATCCGGGGCGCGATGTTCCCCGATGAATGGGTGGAGAGACTGGAAATCGGGGATATTCGCGATGCCTACGTCAAGGACATCCGCGAGACCGACAAGAAAGTCGCCGTCTCCCTTCGCCCCCAGGGCTATCAAGCCGTCATCGGCGAAAGCGATCGTTTTCTCAAGGCGCTTGAAGCAAACGGCGGGTTCTTACCCGTTGGCGACAAGACTTCGCCGGAGGAGATTCAGCGTCGCTTCGGCCTCAGCAAGAGCGCATTCAAAAAGCTGATCGGCACGCTCTATCGGCAGGGCGTCATCGATATCGAGAGCCACGGGGTTAGGCTGAATCGCTAAAAACCCCCTCGCCTGTCCGGGAGAGGGGGTTGGAGGTGAGGAGTTAGGCGGCAACCGCGAGGGTTTGTGTGGCTTGGAACTCCCAGAATGAGTACGGCGCGCTCGGCGCACTGATCGTGCCGGATCGAACCGCTTTTACGCGGAACTCGATGAACTTGCCCGGTTGGGATTGGTAGGTGAACTTCGACTTAAGCGTCGTTCCTGCCGTGAGCCAAGAACCCGTTGGTGTGAGCCGATATTCAACAAGGAACTGCGTACCGGGCTTGTTCCCGTTACGGTTCCAACGAAGGCTAATCGCGCCAAGATAGGTCGAGGTCCCGTGGAAGTTCATAGGCTGATGGGCAACCTGGGTTGATCGGGTTGGGGCGTGAGGTGCCACCAAGAGCTGAGCCAGCAAGGGAGCGGGTACGGCGGGGTTAGCGCGAAACGCCTTCGCCCAACGATTCACGGAAGCCTTAAGCGCGGCCTTGGCCAATCGCTTTTGGTCATAAGTGTTCTTCAAGGCCGCCCGAGCCGCAATCCAGGCGTTGTATTGCGTGGTGAAGTTGGTTACAGCGGTCTGAAGGTCGGTGATATCGGTTGCTGACATGCCCAGCACAGTCTTGCTACTGTTGCAGATATTTGAGAAGTTTGGAGCGGCAGCCAAAAGCTCCGAATCTCCATCCATCTCTGTTATGTACTTTGAGGTTATGTTCATTTTTTTTCCTAGCCTGGCACCTGTTACAACTACCAGGACGTATCCACCTATATTCTCGGAAACCACACGCACCGCACATAGACAGACTTATGTTCGCATTGAATAGACGAATAGATATTGCTTAAAGTCTACTTTATGGGTATCGACTGTCGAGCGAAATAGAGGGGACTAGGTTCGCCGCTCAGTACAGGTTATGAGAAAAACATCGAAGTTCTTATCAGAAACGTAGACGTTCTCGCCAAAACCTTCGAAGCTCCTGGTGAAAACTGCGATCTTTGCGGCCCAAAGATGCAAGGTGTTGAGGAGAAGATGCATGCTTGCGCTGTGACCTTCGAAGGATTCGCCACGAGCTTCTAAGTTCTTGTCAACAAGATGCGAACTCAAATCGAGGGTTCAATAGGTCACCGTGGAAAAATATTCAAAAAAGTAAGAACGACTGAACACCGGTTGGACGTCACCAGAATAGTAGTACGAGGTTCCTATGATTAACGCCCGTTATTTCCGAATCGTCTCCGTCGTTCTTGCTAGCACGATGATGTTTCAAGCCAGCGCCGCTGCCCTTACGAGCATTGGTACATCCCTGCACTTAGCTCTGCAAGGCGATCCACCTGAATATGAAGGAACGCCCGGGCCGATCTATTACGGCCCCAACCCAGCACGCGATGCGGTTTACCAGAACGGAGCATGGAATGATGGAGGAAAGGAGGCACTTCACTACTTGGAAGAGGACGCGATTGCCCAGCGTGCAATGCCCCTCACTACAGCCCCTCAAACGGCTCCAGAGAATCCTGTTCCTACAAACCCCAATCCAGAGCAAACCAAGAGAGAGAGCAAAGGTACAGAGTTCCCAGGCGAGCCAACCCCCAGGCCCGATCACAGTCTAGCTGAGGGTAGCGAGGGCCGTCCTTATGTTGATCCCGGAATTGTTGGCGGTGGACATCCGTTACCATGGGAAGCTGCGTTTCCTGGCGGTGGCTCAAATTCTACTGGCGCGATCCTCAACTCAAACACGGGAAACCGGCTAACGACGGTGCCAATCGTTTCTGTGCCAGTGCGCGGTGGAATGGCCCTGAGCTTGAACCTCTATCACAACTCGGTCACGCGTTACGACGGCAGGTTTGGAAACAAGTGGTCATCCGATCTTGACGCAAATTTGAAGCAGTACAACTACGTTAATGGTGCAACCAATGCTTGGTACATCGTGATTCGGTGGGGCGATGGGTCTGTTATCCAATATGATCGTGATGCCGTCGATATTTGGAAGTTTAACGCTCCGGCCGGTCTTTACCATTCGGTTCGACAAACTGGCTGGAGTGGCAACTGGGAAGTAACCATGAAAGACGGGACCAAGTACGTCTTCGAAACGCCAACTCCGGGGGCGGGCGGAACACAATTAACGGGTTTGCTCAAAAGCATAAAGGATCGCGATCTTAACACGATCACGATCGAGCGCGAATACGGCAGTGGGCGACCGACGATTGTAAAAGAACCAACACTGCGCCAATTCTCTTTCGGCTATTACCCAAGCGGCCTCGTAAAGGAGTTTAAGGACTGCGGACAACTGACCGCACCAATCGGCAACGGCAATCGGAAGTGGACCTTTGGTTATACAAACAACAATCTCACTTCAATCACATACCCGCCAGTTGTCATCGGGGCAACGGCTGTTTCTCGGACTTTCACCTATGACACACTTGGAAATAGCAATATTACTGTCGAGGGGGACCTCAGGGGCAAACTCTGGAATTGCACGTACAATGCGCAAAATCAGCTAACAGGCTTTAAGCAGCCAGGGGTGGCGACAAGCGCTACTTTCACGTACAACGCCTCAAATACCGTTTATACGAACACGCGTACCGCCGTTGGTCAACAGGTTCACAACTATACATCCGGCAAAATCGCGAGCATCCGCGATGAGCAGCTATTTTCGGTTAGCGGAACATTTGACGCTTTGAGGCGACAGGGAACCTTCACCAATGAACTCGGCCGGACATGGATTTACGATTATGACGCCAATGGGAACGTGCTAACGACGACTCACCCCACGTCCGGCGGTCAGACGAAAGTTGACACGGCTACCTACAACAGCGACAATACCCTGCAAGCATCTTGGAACAATGCCATGGGCTCGAACAAAGTGAGCTACACCTATTACAACAATAGGCCTACATCGGCGAAGCGGGATTTCCCCCTGAACCTGCCAGACTTGCAGCTTTTTCAGGCATCTTATGACGGAAATGGCTTGCTATTAAGCAAAACCCTCTACGGCCCAGGTGGCAATAGTGTTACAAGCTTCGGCTACACGCAATACGGCACGCCGAAAACGGTTACCGACCCGAACAACAAGGTCTCAACGGTAAACACGAGCATCTTGGGGTGGGTGGAGTCAACAGTTAATACCCTTAACAAGGTTACGACAATTCACACGGATGCCTGGGGTCGGCCCACCGAGATTGTGAAGCCGGGCGGAACAGTATCCGTGAAAGTTGAATACGACAATGAGGGCAACGTCACGAAGCTCACGGACGAACGAAGCAAGGTCCATACGTGGACCTATTACGACCGCGGCCCGGTTTTTGAATATACCAATGCCAAGGGTGAAAAAGAAACTTACACCTACGACAACGAGAATTTCCGCTTGACGGTAGTGAACGGGCGAGGATACACAAGAACTTACACCCCCGCTATTCGAGGCGAGGTGCGCAAGTTGGTTTTGCCGGGAGGCGCAACTGAATTTTGGACCTACGATGGCAACGGAAATGTCGTCAACTACCGCACGGCCATGGGACATAACATTGGCTACGAATACGATGAACTGGATCGACCAAAGGCAACCAACTACGGAGATGCATCAACGCCTGATGTAGACTTTGCTTACTCGAACTACGGCCTGAACAGCACTATGACCGACGGCACGGGGGTTACGACGTGGACGTCAAACTCATGGGGAGACCTTACGAATTTTTCCACTCCGCAGGGCACGGTTAGTTACGACTACGGATCCAACGGCCTCGGCTTAAAGGTATCAACCACAGAGACCCAAACGGGCTCCACAGCGAGAACGACAAGTTTTGAATACGACAACTTCCAGCGTTTGAAGAAGCTGACAAACCAAGAAAACCAAATCACTCTGTGGCACTACGATGATGGTGGCCGGATGGATAAGCGAACGCTCGGCAATGGAACTTGGGAGGATGTCACCTACGATGACTGGAATCGACCGCTTTCGATTACGCTGAAAAAGCCTACAAACCAGACGATTCGGGCTCAGAGCTACACATACGATGACGCTTCCAACGTGGTCACTCATACTCTCGCGGGAGTTGTAACAAACTATGAGTACGATAACATCAACCAATTGACTCGGGAGTATCGCGGCACCTCTGGATCACCCACGTGGAACCAGGCCTATACATACGATGCAAATGGGAACCGCGCCTCCAAAACTTTGAACGGCGTGACTGAGATTTACAACAACGACCTAGGTGATAGGTTGACCAGCATCAAGGATGCAACAAACACCGTAACGATCAAGTCGTTTGGCTACGACTCCGCCGGACGTCGAACTTCGATGTTTGAACCGGGCATTGGCACGACTATCTACACGTGGGATCGGGAGAGCCGCCTTACGGCGGTCAACCGTACGGGCTCTTATCCCATCACCGTCGCGAATGGCTACAATGGCCTGGATGCCCGAACGGTCAAGATCGATAGCAGCGGCACTAACGAATATTTCAGAAACGGCGCTGGTGTCACTTCGCCCGTGGTGAGTGATTCGAATGCAAACTACACTCCAGGTATTTCTGAGAAGCGCGGATCGGCGACGCGATACTTGCATTCGGGCTTGAAGAACGCTGACTCGCGCACGATTGCCGACAAGACGATTGAGGCAACCAGAGAATACGATGCCTTCGGCAACGTGATAGGTTCCACCGGAACCTGGAACGGCCCCTTCGGCAACGCCGGAGGCTTCGGTTACCAAGAAGACCCCGATCATGGGCTGAAGCTTCTCGGCCATCGGTATTACGATTCTTCAACCGGGCGATTCTTGAGCCGCGATCCGGCTGAGGATGGTAGGAACTGGTATACGTATTGCGAAAACAATCCGCTTAACGGCGTCGATCCTACCGGTTCGGTAAAGGTTTGCTTAATCTGGCGACCCGTCGTGACCGTCCCTGTGCCGACCGGTTTTGACGACCTCGGCGGCGTATCGACAACCCCAGTAACTGCTTACCACGTTGCAATAGTGGTCATTGACAACCAAAACGGAAATACGGAACCCTCATGGACGTTTGGAGGCGGGAGAACCAAAGACGGAAAATGCTATTCGATCGGAGGACCGTGGGCAACTGGAACAATAGACCATGATGCCGCCAGAAAGAGCTATGGTCGATATTCAAATGGTAATGTTCCCGCAGTAACGCTAGTTGACGACGACAGCCCGATGCTAAAAACTCTGATCGATCTTGCATATTGGGATAACCAGTTGCATGATCTGAACTTCCCTTACTTTCCAGTGCCCTACTCGGACGATAACGCCAACAGTGGCAGTTGGGGGCACGAACTCATCATACGGATGGGTTGGGAAGATCAATATCAGCGCGCGATGCGTAAGCGACGGAAGGCAGGTCACAGCGATCCGATTTCGCCTGGTTTTGGGCACCGTCCGCCAACGTTCAGGGGCATGAATGGGCTAGTGCTTTAGCGTGTTGAAAGGTCGCCTATGGTTAACGGTGGTGCTCGGTTGCGTAAGTCTTGCCTTCGTCTTACTCGCTATAACGATGATTAAGGGGCGGCCGCCAGCTATAAGCCCGTCGCAACGCGAGCATAAGCTTAGGGGCCTATTGAGCGAGGCGGTTAGCCGAAAGTTGACGTTTGAACAGCTCAGCACCTTGGCAGCAGAAAGCGGCTTTCACTCAAGGGCAGTTGATGATCGCGAACTGGTCAAAGGGGCGGAGATCGTTTTCCATGGCCCGGAGAACCAATTCGCGGCTGAGGAAATAGTCTTGCGCGGGGTGATTTTCTATCGCGACAGAAAGCCCTACAAGTTCGAGGTATTTTGGACCAAAACTGTCTTTGCGTTGTGATTTGGGCAGCATTGAATCGGGAGTAAACTCGGCTATGAAGGTCTAACGTGTTAATGAGGATATCGAGTCTAACTACGAAAGCGCCACACGTAAACCAGTGGCAAGTACTCGCTGAGCGGCTGGCGAGCGTATGCCGCGAGAGACTCGAAGGTGCTTCAAACGGGACACTAACCAGTAGGTATCTTGAAGCTGGAGGTGGCTTTGGTGAAGGCGTTATCGGCGTCGGATCTGGGCCCTCGACGAGCTGGGTTCAAAGGAGAGGCAACATCATAACAGACCTGATGGAGCCATTTTCAGAATGGCTCGATGACCTGCTCCATCTCGGCGACCGCCTGAAAACGCTAAAGAAAGTTGACATGATGTCGGGAGATTGAGCGTGACCAGTCATCAGCTGAGGACCAGGGTGTTGCGATATTTCTTGAAGAGATTCAAACGCAATGGCGTCTCCAAGATAGGTCGCAGGATAGCAATTTCTTCTTATTTAGGCGTCTGCGTTGGCATACCACTTGCCTGGGTTTTAGGGCAGACTGGTTGGGTATCTCGACCAGGTGAGACAAATTCAAATATCATTGCGTTTGTGGTGCTTGTGTTCTTTGGATTTATCATCGGGGGTCTGACGCGGACGAATCGTTGAGTTTGAGTGAGCTCCGCGCCCCTCGCGCCATACACTGGCCCTGCCTGTATGGCGCAGATTGGAATCGGGAGTAAACTCGCCATCGTTAGGGTAAATCGTGAATGAGGGATCTGCACTCGGATTACAATAGCGCCACACGTGATCTGATCGGCAAGAGCAAGCCATCGGAAGGAGATCGTATGGCGCGAGG
>JBEBHJ010000019.1:0-51140 GCA_040081075.1 Fimbriimonadaceae bacterium
GTTAGTTTGGTTGCGGCTTAGCTCACTCTGGTTCGGAAGCGAGTGTGGCGAGACCGGGCCGACCGAAGCGATGGAAGGGGCCCGAGGTTGGCCCGCTGCTTTTAGCCGCCCGTGTGGTGGCACTTGTTTAGGTGTGATCAGGAGCCTTGGTTAGACGGGTGGGCGGTAAGGAATCGAGGAGGCGTTGTTCAACCCGAGTTTATAGAGGAGTGATCGCCTCCTCCATGTAGTTTTGATATCCCCTTTGGGGCCGAGGGGGTTGGATGTCAAAATCTAGTAGTCTTTACCACTTTTGACGGCTAATGGATGAAGGGTTGATTCCGGGATTCCTTTGGAGCGCCCATGCCTTTAAGGTATCGGAGAGGATTTCCAAAATCGCCTTTCGGTCAACGGAGGTTATGTGGGAAAATGGTTTGGTTTGATCTTTGCCGGTGAGAACCTCGCGGATTCGGAACATGACCTGAGATTTGGCTTGCTCCGGAAGGTTTTCAAATGAGACGGAGTAGATCATTGGACTGCAGGGATATTTGAGTAGCCGCGTTTTTAGATCAAGCTCGCTCAAGCGGCGACCGGCTTTGTCGGCGGGTGCCGCATTCGCATAGAAACGTTCAAACCCGCTAGTGCCTGAAACTGGAGCGGTCAGGGCAGGTTCGTCCGTGCCAAGAAGAGCCTCCACCAAAGGCTCACATGCGTTTTGCACTTGGTCATGAATGCCCTTTGCAACGTGCTCTTCGGTGAAACCAAACTTAACCAGATCGGCGCTCCCTTTAAGGGCCCTGCGAGTTAAAAAACCAGCCTTTGTTATCAAGTTTTGTATGGTCATCTGTTGCTCAGCAATCAGCAGCGCAACTATGTCTGAGTGAGGAGATAGGTAGTTTTTCGTATCAAAGAAACCACTGAGGTCACCTATATTGGCCCCCTTTTCTGGATCGATCGTGATCGATGCGCCAGTCCCGGTCACCGTAACATTCCCCATATGGCGCTGGCCTCCATGCTGACCAGTTACATACCAACCACCCCATCGTTCCTTCATGGGACTGGCTGGGGTAGTTCGAAACGAACCGTTTGCAAGTCGCGGCCCTCCTTCCGGGCCGGTGTAGACCGAGCGGGCCATAAGGCCCGGAACTTGTCCGGTAAGGGGCGAATAGTGGCATTGGAAACACTCAATTGTCTGGCGCAGGGGCACAGGGGCTACCGAGGGCCGATTATCCAGAATATAGAACGTCGGGCCCACATTAGGATCAACCGCTGCGATCTCGATATTGGGCGCACCCGGTACCCAGCCGACATATGCTCGATCATTAAAGTAAACCGCCCTGGGCGTGCTCGGCGAGATGTAGTGAGACTGGAGACTCGTCTTTGAAAAGACCAAAATTTGAGAAGTTGGCGAGATGTCCAGTTCTTTGAGCAAGGACTTCAAATAGCCTTGGTCGGATTCGTACTTGAGCGTAATCGTTCCTGACCGCATCTTGGCCATAAGTTGAGAAACTGGGTCGCTGACATTGGCTGAAGTGAACTCTGACGGTACATCCGAATCCTGCGTGCTCTCAATCCCGAGGACCACAAGTGGTAAAAGGCTGATGGAGAACAACAGGTATCGCGAGAACGGTTTTGGGAATCGCTTCTTCATCTGCAAAGGCACCGGAATGAGATTATCACCTGAACGAACGCCATGACATGACGCCGGTCATTTGCTCAAACGATTAGGAGTCGTTTTCCAGAACATCATCCACCCAAGATAGCGCGGCCATCATGTTCGGGAAGCCGATCGTGGTTGTGGCTTGGAGGGTGGCATGGCGTATTTCTTCGGGGGTAGCTCCAGCGGCTAGACATTTGCGCACGTGGCTATGAACTGCGCCTTCCATCCTCGCCCCGATCCCGATTCCGAGCTTGACTAGGGCCTGCGTCTTTGAATCCAAAGGCCCCGCGGCAGCGACCGAATCGCCCATGGCCCTATAGGATTGCCCAACTTCGGGGTAACGCTCAAAAAACTTAAGATAGCGCTTAGGAAGCTTTGACATTATCCCACCACCGCTTGATTTAGGGCATCGACATCCCGAATCGTAATGACCTGGTGGTCAGTAGTAACGACCTGCGCCTTTTGCCACTTGCTCATGACGCGAATGCAGGTTTCCACGGTGGTGCCTGCCATCTCAGCGATATCCTGCCGAGTTAGCGGCACGTTGAGCCGAACTCCGCCGAGTTTTCCAACTCTTCCGTAGGACTCCCCCAAAATGATCAGGACGGCCGCAATGCGCTGTTCAACTTTGCCCGAACTCATTCGCGACATCATGTCGTGAGCTCGCCTTAAGCGGGGGGCAAGACTTCTTAGCATTTGATCGCGAAGATGGGCATTCTCCTTATAAAGTTCTTGCAGCACACGCGTAGGAACCTTGAGATACCAAACGTGGGTAACCGCAATGGCGGAAAGTGGAAAAACCCGTCCCTCCAAAGCTGCCAATAATCCAAAGCATTGACCTGGACCTAGTAGTTCAACTGCAACTTCGACAGCCTGGGGGCTCGTTTTGGTCATCTTGACAAATCCGGTACCCGCAACGCCGAAGAACTCTGATTGTGCACCGGCCAGCCAGATTGCCTCGGATCGCTCGGCGTAAGCCATAAAAGAGCGCTCGGCTAAGTTCATGCGCTCCTGCTGGGTCAACGCGTTCAAAACTGAACAGGCCTCGATTACCGACAGAACCGAAGGCTTTTCCAAAACTTCTGGCATGATCTCTCTGATGATGAATGATTCACGATCCATTTCGCACCACGAGCGATTTGGGATACATTGCCCGGAGCATTGGCGCCGCCCAAAGTAAGAGACCAACAAGCTCAAGGAATCCGGTGATCCCCATCGGAATAAAGAAAGTCCGGTTATAATCCGTGCCGATCTCGCAAGCAACTCGCCCTAGATTTCCGACATTCATCAGCCAGAAGGTGGGCCATAGAGAGGGCAAGGTCGCCTCATCTAGGTCATTCATTCGTGTGATGACGTGACTACCTACCCCGACGATCATTTGCGAAATGAAGCCAACCGTTAAGGCGTGTCTAATCGCCCCCGAATACGCGTGAGAAAAGAGTTGACCCGTGAGGCGGAGGTGGAACGGTTCGGCGATCACCAAGACTCCAACAACGATCAGCCAGGAAAAAGCGGCCCGGATAAATTTGTGCGATCTTAGGCTCCCTTCCATTGGGCCGAAAACCTTGGAAGCACCAACGACATAGAGGGCACCAACCGTAAGGCACAGGCCGCCAACATAGTGGAATAAGTTTGAACTCCCTTCGAAGCCCTGACGATAGGCCCAAGTATGACCAAACATACGCACAAAAATGCCTACGGTCCAGGAAGCAAGCCCCATAAAGGCAAGGGTTCGATCAGCAACGCGTGCGCCGAAGCAAGAACTGAATTTTGACTGCGACACTCCAAAGATCATGGTGGCCACGAAGCCCAGAAACTGCGCATCACGTAGAATCGGGAACCACTCCGCGACGAACTGGATCGACGCGGATCCACTTGATTGGTGCGAGCCTAAGAAGATCGGCAATTCGGCAAGGGTGACACCCAGAAACCAGAAGAGGCTCACGAATACAAACACCGTTTGCCACCCCATGGGCTGGCCTGATCGGTGACGAGTTAGGCTTGTGTTCGTTACGAAACAAACTACACCGGCGATCTGAAGGATGCAAGCGACGACACCCAGTCCAATCCCCAGCTCCCGGTTGCTGTAGACCAACGGTTCAGCCGCAAATCTTAGAGCGATTCCAAGCGCCAAGCTCACCATTGATGCACGGGCAAGGCGTTCGAACAAGAGAAGCTTGCCTACCTTTGGCGGGTGTTGTTGCAACGCAAAACCGATAACAAAGAAGCCAACCCAACCAAAGAGTTGGGAGTTCGCGTGGGCCAATATGTGCGGTGTCCATGCCGAAGCAGTGTAGGTTCCGGCGCGCGATATCCCAAACAACGCAATGGCGCCCAACAGGCACCCGGCGGTGAGTACAGTTATGATTCCCGCTGTAAAAAATGGTCGGTAGACCTCGACAGTCGCTCGATCGCTGGCGGCGGATTGCTCGCGATTTGGCAATACCCTTAGCGGAACGAGGTTTGGACGAACCATGGCTAAGTTTAAGTCCACCATCTTGGCAAAGCAATGATATGCGTCATAGGACCGCCTTCAACTTGGCAGGAGAACATCAAGGACATCGTCGGCGGAGTAGCTTGTTTTGCCCGGTTTCAAATATCGCCCAAGGTTCGCAACGTCGTCGCCCGCGGTGACGAGGGCGCGTTCGGAATGGCCGTTGCGGCTTTGGGCCATTCCTACCGTAGCCACGAGCCCGTTACATATGCAAACTCGACCTTCGGTGTTCTCCTCGGACCCTCCTTTTCGGACGTAGTCTTCAACGGGCTCCGCGGCGCAGCGGTAGCCAACCTTTCCGTTTGGTTGCATATAGAGTTCTCTCAAGTAGCCAAGATCGCAAATTCGGTCACGCTTTTCGGCGGTCGTTGGGTCTCCAACCGTTCCTGGAAGTTTGAGTACCTTGAATGGAAATCCGGTTGGGGATGCAAGTGGATCGGTGAACAATTCTGTCTTGCCGGTGATACTGGCTTGCAAGACCTCGGCTCGAATTTCGGGCAAAATGCCTGATTCATCGCAGAAGGCGAAGGCGGTTCCGACCTGGATTCCTCGCGCCCCAAGGTCTTGAGCTTCGAGAAGTTTCTCTCGCGTGCCATAGGAACCGGCGATCCAATAGGGCAAGCCCAAATCATTGATCTTAGAGAATTCCGGAACATCTCGCTCTCCGTAAAGAGGCTCGCCCATTTTGTTGAGCTGCAATGCTCCGCGCGGCGGAGCATTATGACCCCCTGCAGTCGGGCCTTCGATGATAAAGCCGTCAGCTCCCGGTGAACACTTCTTTGCCAGGACCTGGGCTAAAGACGCCGAAGAAACGATCGCAAGAAACTTCGGACGATTCAAAGCGGAGTCAGAAGTTAGGTGAGGCGCTGGATCAAAGCGGGTTGCAACGACCTGGTCGCTGTCTAACCCACTTACGTCAATTCTCAGCTCACTGGGTCTTCCTTCGGCAAGTTCATCTAACACGCGGGGAATGTAACGCGGGATTCCCGCTCCCATCAACACGGCATCAACTCCGGCGAGCATGGCTCCGAAAAGTGACGGCAAGGTTGGAGTCTGAATCTTCTCTAAGAGGTTGATTCCCACTGCTCCTGAGTGACCGCGTTTGGCAAGATAGACCTCAACGAAGTTCGCAAGAACCGTTAGCTCAACTAACGTTGAAGTAGCGTTAAGTTGCGGCAACGGCTTAGACTTGAATGGGGCATTGGCAGCCTTACCGCCGGGGATGAAGTAGCGATCCCAAACGCGTTCCGCTATGGCTCGAACGGGAAACTTGGACATTGCCTCAGCGATATGCCCGCCAACATCACCCAGTTGGAGTCGCCTAGCCAAAACGGCATCTAGGGCTGTTCCCGAAACCACTCCCAACTGCCCGCGCAAAGAAACGGCCCGGGCCAAGGGCCATGAAGAAACGGCGACCCCCATGCCACCTTGAATTACGAGAGGGTTTCCTAACATACATTTATAGTAAGCCAAACAAACTGCGCCGTCTATGACAGCAGTCATAGCAGTGCCAGCTCTAAACGGTGAGAATGAATGCGTGGCTACACGATTTTCAGTTCCCGGCAGAAATGGGTCAACCCGAGCGCCTGGTGAGGCACGCGTCATTCGAACAACGGATAGCCCCAACTGTACTGGCGCATGTGGGTGGCTCGCGACGGTTGTTGATGATGTTATCGTAGATCTCAAGCCTGCTGCGGATTATCCGTGCCAAGAGTACAACCCCCGAGGTTGCTTGCGCGGTATGGCTATGACGCATCTTATTTACGGTCCGGATCGAGTTAAGAAACCGCTCATCCGGGTTGGTGAGCGAGGCGAGGGTAAGTGGCGCGAAGCAAGTTGGGACGAAGCCCTAGACTATATCGCTGAAAAGATGATTCATATTCGCGACACCTATGGCCCGGAGAGCATGTTGCTCTTCAATCAGGTTGTTGGCACCGGCTATGTTCAAAAAGGTGCACAAGTGCGGATGGCAGCGTTGCTCGGGATGTCCTTCGCAACCGCCTACGACTTCAACGGTGACATCTCGATGGGGTTCACCCACACCATGGGTATTGACTGTGTCGAGTGCGAAACCAAGAGTTGGGGTCACGCCAAGACTGCAATTTTGTGGTCTAGCAACATCTTTCAAACCCGGATTCCCGATGCCCAGTTCCTTACTCGAGTTGCCAAGCAACGAAACAACTGCCGAATCATTGTAATTGACCCTCGTTGCAGTCAGACCGCAAAAGGAGCCGATCTTTGGGTTCCAATCCACCCCGGAACCGATGGTCTCCTCGCCCTCTCGATGTGCTATGTGGTGATGGAGAAGGGCTACGTGAACTGGGAGTTCATGGCCAAGTACACCGATAGCGCAACGCTGATCCGCGAAGATAACGGCCTGCGCGTGCGCGCAAGTGATGTTGGAGTTGGCACCGACATGGAGTTCATGGTTTGGGACGAGGCGACAGATGCTCTCGCTAAGCTCCCAGCTGACACTCTGGCCCTTCCTGAAACTTTGAAACCGGCATTCCGGGGCACTCGAACCGTACAAATCGACGGCGTAGCGGTAAGAGTGACCCCGGTATTCCAGACCCTTGAAGACACTATCATGCGGGATGAATATAAGCCCGAGAATGTCGCCGCCCTGACGGATATCCCGGCGGAAACAATCCGCGAGATCGCGACCGAGTATGCCCTCAATCGGCCCAGCTCAATCATTATCGGGATGGGGGTTAACCATCGCCTTCACGGAGATCTCACTATCCGTTCAATCTTGCTCCTTTCGGCTCTGGTTGGTGCCCACGGTAAGCCGGGCGAGTCAGTTTCAATCTACTCAGGTCAGCATCACTTCCGACTTGATGTAAGCAAGTGGTGGTTCCCAGAAGGCAAGCGCCCGAACGGCGTTCCGATGCACTACTTCGTGATGGGTAAGCCCACGGAAACAATGAATCCAAAGATCAAGTTTCCAAAGAACGGATTCAAAGCTCTCTTTGTATCTCACGGGAACCCACTAGTCACGGAGTTCTCTGATCCCCTCAAGAAGGCCATTGATGCGCTTGACCTCTTTGTCACCATTGATTTTTCAATGTCGCCCACCTGCGATTACAGCGACGTTGTGTTGCCCGCTCCCACTTTCTGGGAGAAAGAAGAATTGGTTGGCACCTCATGCCACCCGTATTTGCAGATTCAACAGGAGGTGGTTCGACCGCAATACGACAGTCGAACCGAGCTTTGGATGGTACAGGAGATCATGAAGCGAGTGGACCCAACTCTCTTCAAGCAGATGGACTTCGAGGAACCCGAAATCATTGACATGATGCTTGAATCAGGCGGTAAGGAAGTCGCCGGAATCACCTACGAGCAACTTCAGAAGGGGCCGGTCAGGCTTAATGTGCACGACCCTGAAGTCGGTTGCGACGAGCAATTCCTTGAGGACAAGCTCTTTCCTCCGCGAGCCTATCCCTTCCCGGAAGGTGCCCAAAGAGAGTTCCTGAAGACGGGTCGGATGGAGTTCTATAAGGAAGAGGAGGTGTTCCGCCGCATGGGTGAGGAGGTGCCGATATTTAAACCCGCGTTCTCCCACCTCCCCCAAGAGGATCAGGCATTGCCGCTCAGCATCGTCACCCCACACAGCAAGTGGCGAGTTCACTCAACCCACTCGAACAATCGTGTTTTACTTAATCTGAACCGCGGAGCCGTTGTGGAGATCAACCCTATTGACGCTCTTCGCCGAGGGATCAACGATGGTGACCCGGTGGAGATATTCAACAACAACGGTTCGTACAAGTTGTGGGCACTCTTGACCGAAACCATCAAGCCGGGCGTCTTGTGTGTTGATCACGGGTGGTGGGATCGCTATCTGGGAGGGGGCAAATACCACTCGGTGCACACCCATCAGAAAGTAAAAGCAACTCACGAAAACTACTACCTCCCCGCGGTTTATGCTCCTGGGCAACATTGGAAAGATACGCGGGTGGATATAAGGAGCGCAAAGTAATGGCCCGAATGTCAATGCTGATTGATCTCACCCGCTGCATTGGGTGTGATGCTTGTACGGTAGCTTGCAAGCAAGAGAATGGAACCCCTATGGATGTTTTCTTTGCGCGGGTTCTTAATGTTGAGGTGGGCAAATACCCAAATGTCAAACGGCTCTACATCCCCGTGCTCTGCAACCATTGTGAAGATCCGCCTTGCTTGAAGGCTTGCCCCAACAAGGCCATTGTCAAGCGACAAGACGGCATTGTCTTGATTGACCAGGATCGCTGTCGAGGAACTGGGGCGTGTGTGTCGGCTTGTCCTTACGGAAACATCATCTTGCAACCGGAAGAAAAGTGGTACTTAAACGCGGATGAGCCATATGAGAGGGACTTCGTTAAACCTCGAATGAACTCGGGAGTCGCCAGGAAATGCACGTACTGTGCGCATCGAGTTGATGAGGGGTTGAATCCGGCTTGTGTGGTCGCTTGCCCAACTCACGCTCGGATTTTCGGCGACCTTGAAGACCCCAAAAGCGAAATCAGCACCTACATCGTTGAGCAAAAGCAGCTGACTGGCCGCGAGCCATTCAAGTTGCTGCCCCAGGCAAAAACGAAGCCGGCCGGAAGTTATCTTGGGCCGATGGCCTCGCAAGGCGTCTCGACTCTGGGTCAGCCCGCCGAACCAGTCGTTTCAACGGAGGAAGTGGCATGAAACTCATAACTTTCGCATTCGCCTTGATGCTGGCTACGTTGGCCCTCGCGCAACCCGAAGGCAAGAAAGACGTCTTCGGAACATCGTCCTGCATGGGATGCCATGGAATGAACGCCATGGGCGGCCTTGGACCACCGATCGCGAAAACCAAGGTGATTGAGTCTGAGTTCTTCAAAACCGTGCGAAGCGGCAAAGGCATGATGCCGGCAACGCCCGCAGACCAGCTTAGCGATGAAGACGTGAAGGCGATGTACGCCGAGCTTCAAGGCAAGGAATGGCGACCCGAAGAAATCCCAATCTCTTACAAAGTTGGCAGCTTGCTCACCACGAAGAATGTCGCAAAGATCTTCCTCGGTGTGTTCTTGTTTTCCTTCATTTTTGCCGTGAAGGGTTGGTTATACTGGCTGAGTTTGGCTGGCTTCAAGCAACTAAAGCCCGCGTTAAGCAAGTTTGGCTACGGTCGGGCGTTCGGAGTTGCGCTTAAGTCGTTAGTGGTTGACGGCTTGCTCGTGGGCTCGCTGTGGAAGAAGAGCAAACATCTTTGGGCGATGCATGGTTTGATGCTCTACGGAATGTTGGGGCTGATGCTATCCGACATCCTGATGCAGATTTTCAACCCAACTCGCGCTGACTTGGCTCTTTCGAGCCCACTCAAGATCCTGCCGATCACGGCCGGGTTGATGGTGCTCATCGGCGTGATCTACGTAATGCGGCGCTACCAAAAGGATGAATACATTGACAATGGCCTCACCCTTGGGCGTGACTACCTGTTCGTGACCCTGCTCTTCCACACGGTCGTAAGCGGAATCTTCACGTTAATGATCAACCGAACGACCGCGTTTGGGTGGATCATGCCGATCTACATCTACCACTTGATCTCGATATCTGCCCTGATCATTTCTGCACCGTTCACTCGGTTCCAACACGCTTGGATTGTTCCAACCATGGTGGCCTTAACCAGAGTTACCGATGCTGTCGTGGCGGCCGGTGGCGACCTCTCTCTCTCTCGAGAACCCTCACCTGGCCGCCACCACAAGTCAGTTCGAGTTGCCGAAGACGTTCTGAGCCAGATTGACGGAGTCATCGAACCCGATATCAGATTGCGTTATTTCCCCTAGGTGAACTATGAATACAGAACCACTCGAACCTATCGCCGAACCTCAGTCTCGCCGCACCGTGCTTGGCTGGCTCGTTACCGGCATCAACGTTGTCGTGGGTGCGGCCCTGGCGATTCCAGCAATCAGATTCGTCGCGGCTCCCCTCTCGAGAAAGGCGACCGAAAAGTGGGTTGACGTGCTTTCCGACGAAGAGTTGAAGGATAACGAAACCCGTGAAGTGACCTATGCCATGACTATTGAGGATGGCTACCAGGTCGTTGATCGCAACTATACGGTGTATCTGCATCGCTCGGAAGGCAGTGTCAAGTGCTTTGACCCGGCTTGCACGCACTTGGGTTGTCGAATCAAGTTCCAAAGCGAACAGCATCGGTATTTTTGCCCATGCCACGGAGGCGTGTTTGCCGAGGATGGCAAAGTAGTTTCTGGCCCGCCGCCTAAAGGCTTGGAAGAGCACCCGGTCAAAGTTGAAAACGGCCGAATATTTGTCAGCAGAAAGGTGTAACTCAAATGATCAAAGAACCTCCCTCAAAATCCCCTTCCGAAACAAGAGAAAGACCGTCGGTCACGGTAACACCCGAGATTGGACCGCGTGAAGAGCTAGCCCGGCAACGTCCCGGCATGAAGGACTGGCTAGAACTGCGCCTGGGATGGTGGGGGTTCGTTCGCAAGAACCTCGATGAGCCCATGCCTGCTGGCGTAGGCTGGTGGCAAACCCTTGGAAACCTCCTCTTGACGCTACTGATGTTTCAGTTCACAACCGGGGTTTTGATGGCGATGTACTACAGCCCCAGCCCAACTTCGGCGTACGATTCGGTTAAACACCTCACCAATGCCGTCTCGGCCGGGTCGCTCATTCGGGGGTTGCACATCTGGGGTTCAGCTTCCATCGTTGTTGTCATGGTGATGCACACCCTGCGCGTCTTCTTCTGGGGCTCTTACAAGAAGCCAAGAGAACTCACGTGGGTCTTTGGCGTTCTGATCTTCCAAGTCATGCTTGCGTTTTCTTTCACGGGATATCTCCTGCCGTGGGACCAAAAAGCATATTGGGCGACGGTGGTTGGCACAAGAATCGCGGGTACGGTGCCGTTCGTTGGGGATCAACTCTTGGTTCTCATTCGAGGTGGCTCCGAAGTAGGCTCCCTTACGCTGACGCGATTCTATGCGCTCCATGTGATGGTTCTGCCCGCCACTTTGATGGGGCTGATCGCGATCCACCTTTACCTCGTGCGCCGTCATCACATTGCCGGGCCGGTGATCCCACAAAAGGGTCGCCCCCAACCTTTCTTCCCGAATCAGCTCTTTAAGGATGCTATCGTGGTTGTCGTTGGGCTAGGTATAGTTTTTGCCCTTGCCAACGTGTACCCTCCTGGCCTCGAGGCCGTAGCCAACCCATCCAGCACTGACTTTGCCCCGCGTCCCGAATGGTATTTCTTAGGTTTGTATGAGTTGTTGAAGATCATGCCCGCGGGATACGAGGTGGTTGCCACGTTGGTTATTCCGGGAATCATCACCATGGGAATGCTGTTCCTGCCGTGGCTAGACCGCTCAAAATCTCGCCACCCCGCCAAGCGTGGCTGGGTTATGGTGGCGGGTATGGCCGCGATCTTGCTGATTGGGCTGATGACACTCAAGGGTATTCTTGAAACACCCCCTCATTCGGCGCACAAGGAAGCCCCGGCGGTTGCGGCGAAGTAGGAAACTGCAGGGCCAGTATAATCCGAGTCATCGTGGAACGCGATCCGTACGCTGATTCGGGCGCGGGCCACGGTTGACGGGCATAGAGATTGGGTCTAGCCGGAAAACCCTTTTCAAAAATTTCGATCTCTTGCTATTCGATGAAAACTTCCAGCCGCATTGGCGCATCGTAGGCGACCCAGAAGGCAGGATTCCATACACCGGAGTTCCAGCGGATCGATCAATGCAGGCATTTAACTGTGTCTTCGCCAGCCACTATTTTGACGAGAAGCGTGTTTGCCGGGCGTGCGGAAGAAAGTTTATCTTCTTTGCTGAGGAGCAGAAACACTGGTATGAAGAGCTAGGGTACAGCCTCGACGCCGATTGTGTCGAGTGTGTGCCGTGTCGGAAGGCGAATCAAGGGCATCGCCGGCTTCAGCGCAAGTACGAAGAGATTTGCGCGAAAGAAGTCCGCACGGACCAAGAAACGCTCGATATGGCAGAAACCGGACTCGAATTGATGGACGCAGGCATGTTCGGCCCACAGGGATTGGATCGGGTGAGAATGTGGCTCAACCGGTGCTCAGCCTCAGGCAAAGAGTCGGAGCGATTCTTAGCGGTTAAGGCACGCTTCGCTGTGGTAGCTGATGAGCCAGCAGCGCACTGAACTTAGCGCGGGAAACTTCAGTGCGTTTCGCCCAGGCTCTGCGATTGAATCCGAGCGAGCATGGAAGCCAACTCGCTTTTGGCGCAGACCGCTTTGAAGGGGCACTTGCTGTTTTCGGGCTTTTCAAGTCCGGCGCTTTCGTATTTTTGGTGACCATCGGCGAAAACAGTGATGACGGTCGTGAAGCGGTTCTTCAATCTTCTTGCCGCAACAAAGTTGGCGCCAGATGAAACTCCGACACAAAGGGAAATGTCGCTCGCTAAGCTCTTTGGCCACAGTCATTGCCTCCGCGGTGGAGACGACTTCTACGCCATCAACCATGGCGTGAACTCCCTCCTCTCCATCACTTGCGATGGAGGGGATGAATCCGTCGCCGATTCCGAAGATGCCGTGAGTGCCGTTGGGGCCACCGGTCATTACGGCAGCTTCGGCGGGCTCGACGGCAAAGGCGGAGACGCGGTGCCATACTCCTTTGAGCGCGGATGCGACGCCGATAAGGGTCCCACCGGTTCCTACTCCTGCAACAAATGCGATCTCGCCCAGGTGTCGAACGCTTCCCATTTGGCGAATTATCTCCGCCCCGGTTGTGCGCCGATGGCATTCGGTATTGAGAGGATTTGCGAATTGGTTGGGATTGAATGCACCGGTTTCGGCGGCTATTCGGTCTCGAATTTCCGCGGCTTCGGCAAAGGAACCTTTCTCGGAACAAAGAACGAGAGTGGCACCGAGTTCACGAATAATGGCCTTGCGCTCTTCGGTCATATGCTCGGGCATCACCACGGTGACCGGGTGGCCCATCTTTCGTCCGAAAAAGGCGAATGATATTCCGGTGTTACCGCTCGTGGCTTCCACTATGGGTTGGCCGGGCTGTAGTTCGCCCCGCTTTGTTGCCTCCTGCAAGATATAAGCGGCGACTCGGTCTTTAATGCTCCCACAAGGATTGAGGCACTCAAGTTTGACGAAGATCCCTTCGATTTCAACAAGTGGTGTTTCCACCAAAAAGGGGGAAGAAAGGGGGAAACTGTTCCCCCTTTCTCAATCACATTTAGCAAGGCTTTTCCGCGCCATTTCGAGCGTAGAACCACCAGCATAGAATGAGGTTCAGAGCGTAGAACCCGGCTGCATAGTAGAAGAATGAGGTCCCGTTGCCGTTTGCCTTGATGATCGCGCCGAAGGCTACGGAGAAGACGAATGGCCCGTACGCCGCAATCGCAGAGGTCCAGCCGATCACTCCTCCCGCCTGGCGAGGGGGGAAGATCATGGGCATTTGCTTAAACGTTGAGGCGTTGCCGATTCCGCTAAAGAAGAACAGGCCGAGCATGCACCACAGGAATCCTCCCCAAGTGGACATATCGGTGGGGTGGGTGAACTGGGTTACGCCAATCGCGCATGCCAGCAAGCCAATCCCGCTCACCATGGTGACCTTTGCCCCGCCGAACTTATCGGCGATTGGGCCGCATGCGGCGCGAATACCAGCCCCAACCAGAGGGCCCAGGAAAGCGTATTTCAGAGGATCTGGGCCACCGGGTAACTTGCCATAGGTCTCTTTAATTAGGAGGGGGAAAACCGCAGCGAAGCCGCTGAAAGAACCGAAGGTCATGATGTAGAGGCTCGTCATCAACCAAGTGTGTTTTTCTTTAAATATGTCCAGCTGCTCTTTGAAGTTGGCTTGAACGGGAACGCTCCGCAGCCCAAACCAGGCAGCAATCGCACCGATGAGGATAAAGGGCACCCAGATGAACGCAGCGTTCTGAAGGAAGATATCTTTCTCACCTTTCTTATCCACAAAGTGCTGACTCGAGCCCACCATGGCGATTCCAATCACGACGGGAATCAGGAATTGCGCAACCGAGACGCCGAAGTTTCCGATTCCAGCCTGGATTCCAAGGGCCGTGCCTTGCAGTTTCTTGGGGAAGAAAAGCGATGTGCTGGGCATAAAGGAACTGAAGTTTCCGCCGCCCAATCCGGCGAGGAAGGCCAAGATCATGAAGGTGCTAAAGCTCGACTCTGGATTAGAAACGGCCATTCCCCAGCCGACCGCTGGGATCGCGAGTAGCAACGTAGATACCGCGATCGTCTTGCGTGTTCCAAAGATCGGGATGAGAAACGTGTGAATTATTCTCAGAGTTCCTGCGGCAAGGCCGGGCATTGAATTGAGCCAGAAGAGTTGTCCCTTGTCAAACTTGAAACCGATTCCGGTTAGCTTTACGACAATTGCGCTCACCATAAACCATGTGCTGAAGCTAAGGAGCAGGCAGAACGTGGTAATCCAAAGGGTCTTCCAGGCGATCGGCTTGGCCGTTGACTCCCAAAACTCAGGTTCGTTGGGTTGCCATGTCGCTATCGGCGATTTCTCAGTTTCACTTGACATACATAAAGTCTCCACTCAAAGTGTCGCCCAAGCAACTGTTGTTTACTATGACAGAGGTCATATGAGGCGTAACTGCTGCGAGCGTATACTGAGTCAGAATATGGCGCGACCCCCAGTCACTCCCGAAAAACTTGCTGACGATTTCGGGCCCCATCTCAATCATGTACCGCCGGGAGGGTGGCAGACTCGAGGCGAGCCCGACAAGGTTGTTAAGACCCATTGTTGTTTTTGCGGACAGCAATGCGGAATTCAACTTAAAGTGCGCGACAATAAAGTGATCGGCTTTGAACCTTGGGAAGAGTTTCCATTCAACAAAGGCAAGCTTTGTCCAAAGGGCGTGAAGCGATACTTGCAAGGGAACCATCCTGACCGATTGCTTTCACCTCTTAAACGCGTTGAAGGCAGAGGATTTGAACCCATTGGTTGGGAAGAAGCCTATTCGAAAACGGTAAGTGAGATCCAGCGCATTCAAGCCCAATATGGCAAAGACTCCGTGGCAATACTTTCTGGCGTCTCGCTCACAAATGAGAAGTCCTATTTGATGGGCAAGTTCGCCCGTGTAGCAGTTCAGACTTCGGAGCTTGACTACAACGGACGGCTTTGCATGGTTAGCGCTGGAACTGGAAACAAGAAAGCGTTCGGAATAGATCGCGCTGCCAACTACTGGGATGATATTGTGCTTGCTGACGTGATTCTGTGCGCGGGCACGAACATCGCGGAGTGCTCACCTATTACGACTGACTACATCTGGAGAGCAAGAGATCGAGGGGCCAAGTTGATTATGGTGGACCCGCGGGTCACGCCTCTGGCGCGCACTTGCGACCTGCATCTGCCCGTTCGTCCCGGCACGGATAGCGCTCTTTTTACGGGGATTCTGAGAGTTCTCATCGAAAATGGTTACGTTAACGAAGAGTTCATTGGGGCTCATACCAGCGGTTGGGAAGAAGCGAAGGCATCGGCTTTGGCCCAGACGCTTGAAGAAGCCTCCCGAATAAGCGGAGTTCTGGTTGAAGACATCGAGAAAGCCGGACACATGTGGGGAGCGGCTAAAACGAGTTTTCTTCTTCACGCGCGTGGTATTGAGCATCACACCAAGGGCGTGGACAACGTGCTTTCCTGCATCAATTTGGTTTTAGCAACGGGCCGGCTCGGGCGGCCAGGCTGCGGTTATGGAACAATCACGGGGCAAGGCAACGGTCAGGGAGGACGCGAACATGGTCACAAGTGTGATCAACTTCCTGGCAACCGGGATATCGAAAACCCAGAGCACCGCGCGTACATAGCTGGCATTTGGGGAATCGAAGAGAGCGAAATGCCTCGGAAGGGCCACACTGCCCAAGAGATCATGAACATGATTCATGAGGGCACGATCAAGGCTCTTGTTTCAATCTGCTTTAACCCGCTGGTTTCGTTGCCGGATTCAAATTTCACTCGTGACGCACTGGGCAAACTCGAGCACTACACCGCGATTGATTTCTTCCTCAACGAAACCGCTCATCACGCCGACATCGTCCTTGCGGGATCGCTTCACGAAGAAGAAGAAGGAACAAGCACAAGCGCGGAGGGCCGGGTGATTCGCATTCGAAAAGCCGTTGATCCTCCGGGAGATTCCAAGGCCGATACTGAGATCATTTTGGAAATCGCCAGGCGGCTCGGTCGAGGCAAGTACTTCGACCATTTCAAGACCAGTGAAGATATCTTTAATGAACTTCGAATCGCGAGTAAAGGAGGCACGGCGGATTATTACGGTATCACGTACGAGCGCATCGAGAACGAGATGGGAGTCTTCTGGCCGTGCCCCGAAATCGGGCATCCCGGAACACCGCGACTTTTCGAAACAATGAAGTTCCACACTCCCGATGGTAAAGCCCACTTTCACTCAACTCCATATCGTCCGGGCGCCGAAGAACCGGATGACGAGTATCCGGTGATTCTGACTACGGGCCGAGTGGTTACCCAATATCTCAGTGGAACACAAACGCGTCGGATTGGTGGATTGGTTGACTTGTGTCCAGATCCTTACGTGGAGATCCACCCTACGCTTGCGGCCATGTACGGAATCAGTGACGGGCAGTGGATGAACGTTGAAAGCCGCCGTGGGAAAGTTGTGCTTAAGGCGAAAGTCGTGACCACGATTCGCCCAGACACCATTTTCATTCCCTATCACTGGCCTGGCGCGCGATCAGCCAATAACCTGACCAACCGCGCCCTCGATCCCCTAAGCAAGATCCCCGAGTTTAAGAAATCGGTTGTCCGCATTTCGGCGGCAGGGGAGCCGGTATGATTTGGACCAACGGATTGACCGAAAAATCAGCGATATGGTCTATTGAAACCGAGGACCTGGACGTGACTTTGCTCTCTTGGGATGATTGCGGAGGAGTCGCACCTCATGTGAACTCAGAGGTCGATGTGGTGATGATCGTTTTGTCGGGAAGCGGCCTCGTAAAAGTCGGCGACGAGCAACAGAACTTAGATGCGGGAGCTATCATCGTTATCCCAAAGTCGCTAAAACGCGAAGTTCACTGCACCAGCAAGCGCCTGACATATCTAAACGTTCACAAGCGACGTCGAAAAATGCAACCGAACATGGTTCGACCCTCGATTGCGGAGGGGAGAGAAGATGAGTGATCTCCAGTTTTACATCGACCCCAGTCGCTGCATCGGATGCAACGCATGTGTCGCGGCGTGCGCGGAGTGCGACACGCATGCCGGGGTCTCCATGATCCACTTGGAGACTATTCAACGTGGTGACAGCGTGCAAACCACCCCCGTGATATGCATGCACTGCGAGGAACCGGCTTGTGCGATGGTGTGCCCAGCGGATGCGATCAAGCGGATGCCCGATGGCATAGTCCAGAGTTCGTTAAAACCGCGTTGCATTGGGTGTACAAACTGCGTTTACGCGTGCCCGTTTGGAGTGCCAAAACATGACACCAAGATTGATCAAATGATGAAGTGCGATATGTGCTACGACCGAACTTCCATTGGCAAGAAGCCCATGTGCGCTACAGTCTGCCCTTCACAAGCGCTCTTGTACGGAACGCCCGAGGAGATTGCTGCCCAGCGAGGGGGCAGCCCGATTAATGAGTTTGTTTTTGGTTCCAGAACCATCAAAACCAAGGTCAATTTGATGATGCCGGCCGGAACGAAGCGCATGGAAGTAAAGGTGGGCGCGACAATTCGCGCCAGTGACTTGCTGACCAATTCGAGGTTGAGATAATGGATAAACAGCTAAAAGCCGATTTCCCGATTGATTGGGAAGATGATGGATATGTTTCGCGTCGCGAATTTTTTAAGTTTATGACGGTTGCGAGCGGTGGCCTGGCCGTTGGGTCTGTCGCTTTGGCCGCCTGGTCACAAACAACACGCGGTGTAAAGGTGCACGAACCGAAGCGGATTGTGGCTCTCAGCGAGATTGCCGTCGGCAAATCGATGGCGTTCAACTATCCCGGTGATTCGGACATTTGCATCCTGGTTCGTCATCTGGATGGCAGTTTCAACGCGTTTTCCCGCCGTTGCACTCACCTCTCTTGTCCCGTAGATTATCAACCAGATAAAGATCGTCTTTATTGTCCATGCCATAACGGGGCATTTTCCGCCGTTGATGGAAAAGTTCTACAAGGTCCGCCCCCCCATCCGCTTCGCCAAATCGTGGTTGAAGAACGAGACGGCGACCTATGGGCAGTTGGCATTCGAGAAGGTGAAGCTAGTGCCTAATCTTGCTCAAAAGCGACAAAAATCCGCGGTCTTTGTTGCTCTGCTGCTGTTTAACCTGGTCTTGGTGCTTTTACAGTTATGGTTGTTTGTCAGTGTGCTTGAAGGGCTCATTGCGGGAAAGGGAGCAATGGCCATTCCGGCGGCGATTGCGAGCGCAGTGCTTTTCTTCGTGAACGTGTGGATGCTCCGTGGCTTGCAGCGACTTGACTAACCCACAAAAGGTTGACCGCTGATCAACGCCGCCTGATTGAGTGCGATCAGCCGGCGTTTTTCAGCGGGCGAAAGATCTTGGTGTTCGCCGAAGTCCAACCCGATCTCTTTCATCACCTCAACCAGATCGTCGTGATGCATCTGGCTTTGGTAAGGCTCCCCGCTTCTCGAGCACAGTGCCTGAGGGCCACGTTGCCCCTCTTCTTTGTAATAGGCGACTCCAAGTTGGGCCGGCCGCTGAATGACGTGGAACAGCTTTCCAAAGGGCAACCAGAGTAACAAAACGATGACGGTAAACGCATGGAGGAGAGACAAAAAAGAATAGTTCTGGCCACCCATGAGTTTGTAGCTAGCGGTGATCATCAAGCCGGTCACTGAAACGGCGAACAAAAGGAACAGTGGGATCAAGTCATTGGCGAGTGTTTGCACTGCTTGAGCTCCTCGATCAAATAGCCGCCGATGCATGGCGAGGGCAACGCCAGTAAGGACCAATACGGCACTGATGTTCAAACCATTGAACATGAAGAAACCGATGACGCTTTTTGGGGGGAAAGCGAACTGGCGCATTCCCATAAACTCAACAACGTAGTCGGAACCATTTGCGGCTATTCCAAACTGAACCCAACCCCAACTCAGGGGGAAGGTGATGGCAAATGCAATGAGGCACCCCCACGCCAAGCACATATGAGCCGCCCATCGTTGACGACTACGTTGCTCGATGAACTTCTGAACGATAATCTGGTTCCACAGATGTCCAAACAGATTCAGTAAGTTCGCGGCTAGCCTACGAGGCTTCAAAAACAGCTGCCAGCTTGCCTTGAAATAGCGCCATGTCGGGGGGCGCTGAATCCACATTGTGTAACGGAAGCCAATGGCGAACGCCGCGAAGACTGTTGCCGCCGCGTAAGCAGCCAGAGGCGTGTCAAACCGAGCGAAAGCAGCTGAGCCAATGACAATGAAAAGTACAATTAAGAGTGCTGCGCAAGAAGCAACCACCGATGCAATCATTCTGGTTCGATTCATCATAAACAGGCTACCTATTTGACGTCATGCCGCGCGTCATTCTCAAGATCACCACATGCATCCAGACCAAACATACGATAGACAGAACGCCAAGGAAGACCCAACATGAAGTCCAAAGGCCAGTGAGCTTCAGGAGGTAACCAAACAAGATCGGGCAAAAGAAGCCACCGAGACCACCAATAACACCCACGATCCCCCCAACGACACCAACGTCATTGGGGAAATACTCAGGAATGTGTTTATATACTGCCGCCTTTCCGATGCCCATCATGATGCCAGCAAGGAAAACGAGGCCGGTAAAAACCCAGACATTGGCTTGGAAGTAAACGTGGGTAATCCCTCGTGCCAAAAGCTCTTTCTTCTTGACTTGCTGACCAGGCTTGACCGCTGGCTCTTGCCACGATCTGAACGTCGGCATCACAAGAACGCCTTCTTCAAGTTTCTTGGGATCCAAAGGGGTTTCGGTATGGAGGTTGTAAGTCTTATCGCCAACAACAATGTGATCCATTGATGCCGAAACGACAGTGCCCTTTCGGTCGGCCATGACGCCCTCTCCAGGGGACCGGATGTCCATTCTCGGCGCAATCAAAAGCAGGAAGAACAGCGCGCAAGAGCTAAGAATCCAATACATGGTTGAGCGTGCCCCAAACTTATCCGAAGCCCAGCCCCCTAATGCCCGAATGACGCCAGAGGGGAGGCTAAACACCGAAGCCAAGAGCCCCGCCATCGCAAGTGACATTCCGTAAACATTAAGATAATAGGGAACGAGCCATTGGGCAAGTGCAACAAAGGCACCAAAGACCAAGAAGTAGTAGATTCCAAATCGCCAGACTCTGACGTCTTTGAGCGGGGCCAACATTTGACCCATGGTCTTTTGGCTCGCGGCTTCAACTTTTTTGTTGACGGTCAACAGGGCGAACAGCCCTGCCATGATGAGCAGTGCGATACCGTAAACGATAGGAAGAGTCCTCCACCCTTCTATGTTTTGCCCGGCGTTAGTGAAATTTTTCAGCATCGTTGGCGCGGCCAAAGTCGTAATTGCTGAACCAGCGTTGCCCATGCCAAAAATGCCCAGGGCCGTTCCCTGTCGTTCTTTGGCAAACCATAGAGACGAATAGGCGATTCCAACTGCGAACGACGCTCCGCTCATGCCAAACATGAGCCCTGCGAGCATAAACCCCATGAAGGTTGAAACTTGGCTCGTTATAAACAGTGAAGATGCGGCGAAAACCATTACGCTGATGAAAACAGGCTTTCCACCATAGCGATCAGTGAGCAAACCTGCGGGCAAACGCATGACCGAACCCGTCAAGATCGGGATCCCGATAAGCCAGCCGATCTGACCCTTATCAATCATCAGATAGCGGTTGTCAACCAAGAACGTGATCAACACCCCGTACATAGTCCAAACCGCGAAACACACCGTAAAGGCCAGCGTGTTCATGAACAAGATGCGATTGGAGGGAGTCCTTTCACTCATGGTTCTATGGTGCATGATCCTGTGGCCCGGAGCCATGATGAAGATCATAAGGTGGTGTATTACTTGCGGTGAGCCAACGACGTTTGCAACATCCGGCCATGAGCTTTTTCGTTATCCGCCGCAAGCTCCCGGATTTGCTCAGGGGACTCGGCTTTATCGTAGGAAATATATTAGGAGTGACGATCACCTTTGGGGTGACGCACCGAGGCCAGAATGCGCCTTCAAAATGAGATCGAATCAAAGGTTCGGCTTCGGTGAGGTGGATCAGTTAGAATCTAATCTGGCCCATTAAATACATCCAAGTCTGCTTATCAGCCACTCCTCCGTTGCGTGCTTTAATGAAGTTCCCTGGCGTGAATATGCCAAAACCGCCGGCAAAGCTCGTTCGGGGATTAAGTTTGTAACTTAGTTCGAAGTCAATCTCGCTGCCGACGTCCTTTCCGGATGCGCCAGTTGGGTCAATGAATGCTCCGAGGGCACCGCGATTAATGCCGCCGCCTGCTCCGTACCAGCCATCGGAGGCATCTCGCAAACCGAACTTGTGCCAATGCAGTTTTGCTCCAAACTTCGGATCAAATTGATGCTCGACGCCAAAGGCAACCTCTTCCATGTTTCGCCAGCTCTGCATATCCATGGAACCGTAGAACTTATGGTTGGTTGGAAGCAGATTATCGAAGGTGTAACTTGTATCGGCGTTACCACCACCACTCGCGGCATTGAGTTCAACAAAGAACCTCGTCTTCGACGACTGTTGATAGCTAAGGCTTCCGTGAAGCGCCCACGAGCGCAATGATCGACCAGCCGAATTCCCCGATTGGACGGCTACTTCCGCTTCTGGTGTGAATTTGTCGAACTTCTTCTGCCAAGCATGGGCCAGTGTCCAAACATCCGTGTCGGGGGTTCCATTTGCCCCGTCATGCTTGAAGTAGACCTGAGTCAAACCTGATGAACTCTTGTAGGTGGTGCCCGCCACTCGGGTTCGGTTCGACTTCGGCAATGCGACTCCGACTTTGAACGCAAAGGCATCCCAACTCCCGGTTTGTAACCGAATTCCGTCGTATGCCCTCCCGGCAGTGGACCATTCTAACGTGCCGAGCAAGCGTTCGGAGCCCACATTTATCTTCTGTCGCCCAACGGTGAGCGACATATTGTTATGTCGATACTTGGCAAAGGCTAGGTTTACATCGCTGAAATCATCGCTAGTTTGGCTAAAACTGGTGCGAATGCTATCGGATGCGAGTTGATATTGGATTTCACCAGACCACTCTTTGCCGTAGTTCCACTCCACCCCTGCACGCATTCGGTTAATCAGATCGGTGCGGTCATCGTCGGTGCTGCCAGGTGCGCTTCCCCCGGTTCCGGTTCCCGAAGGATTGGTCAGGAAGTCCCGATTCAGCCTGCGTTCATACCGAAGCCGCCAATCAAAATAGGGTTTAACGTTAACTTTGATGTCTTGAAAGTGAACTGGAATATACATGATCTCAATTCCAATCATGGTTGGCTTTTCCGCATTTGTGTATGACCAGGCTCATATCTGCGCAAGAGTCGGCACACCTGCCGATTTGTGGTGAATGAGGTTTGGCAACCATGGGCGCATTGGCCGGATGTTTGTGCCGCGCCTTTGCGAGCCTCCGGTTGCGAACCGGTTGGGGGGTCTCCTGCCGACCAGATTGTCTCGGCGTCATAAGACCCAATTATCATTGAAAGAGTTTTGATGTTCGTGCAAAACCTTTGGCGGAGCCCTTGCTGATAATTGCTCTTATGACCGCCGATTGTTTAGCTTAACCTCTCCCGGTGCCCGAATGTCCCGCTCCGGCGGGGCGTGAGGGTACCGCCTCATTCGCCGAAGGCGAAGACGCGAAGCGTCTGAGCAAGGTGACCAGGGGCCAGAACGATGATTGTGGAAAGCCCGTCTTTGCATTGCGTTTGCATTTGGCAACTTGGGCGTGTTAAGATGTAGCTACCGTGATCGAACCATTGTCCAAAAGTCAAGTCCTACTGGTTGCCTTAATGCAAATAGGTGGATCAATAGCGGCTGTTGATACTGAAGATGTCGCAATGGCAGTCAACAAACTTGCTCCTCTGAGGTTTGCCTGGCGCAAGTATCCTGAGATGATCGACCTTCAGAAAGTTCGCCAGGGCCTTTTTAGCCTTCGGGCTGCGAACCTAGTGGCAGGATCTGAGCAAAAGGGGTGGTGCTTGACAAGCGTTGGTCTGGGTGAGGCAGCTTCTGTAGTTGCGGTTGAGATGAGGCTGGACAAGCGACCTCGAGCTTCGTCCAGGGAAGAGCGCTGGCGTGCGAACGAGCGTAGCCGGTTGCTTACCACCGACGGCTACAAGAAATTCACCGCAGGTGAAGAGGTCACTAAGACTGACACTGACGATGTGTATAGGGTGGACGATTATGTCAGCCCACTATTGCGAAAGCAAAAGATAGAGACTTTGAGAAACCACTTCATCGATGATCCAGATATTGGTCCATTTCTAACCTTTATTGCGGAGCGAGACCGAAAGACAGCATGAGCAAGCAGGTTCACGTTCGGAGTCACGTTGCTAGGGACCTGTTGCAAACGGCCGCACTTTTTAAACACGAGAAGCAAGTGGTTTGGGAATATGTATCAAACAGCTTGCAATACGTTGGGCAAGGAACACGTCCTGAGGTGTCGGTCGTTATGAATCAGAAGGAGAAGTTGATAACGATAACTGACAACGGACGAGGCATGGACGTAGATGATCTAAATAGGTTTTTTACGATGCACGGCGTCAACGCGGATCGGCAAAGGGGGCGGCCAGGGCGTGGGTTATTCGGAACGGGCAAGTCCGCGGCCTTTGGGATCGCGGACACATTGACTGTAATCTCGGTTAAGCGGGGAAACAAGTTAAAGGCAACGCTCACTAGAGCAGAGGTTGAGGCGTGCGGCGATGGAACGCAAATCCCGGTTAAGCTGTTATCAGTTGGGGTTAAGACCTTCGAGCCCGATGGAACAGTAATAGTCATTGAGAACTGTCACCAAAGAACATTTGATGTTCCGAACGTTGTTCGAAATATTGAGCGACACATTTCGAGGTCATTCTCAGATGCATTAATTTTCGTGAACGGCACGAAGTGTGAACCAACTCAACCAACAATTGCACGGACCTACGTGTTTGAGACGGAATCTGAAGATGTGCCCATTATTGGGCAAGTCCGACTCACAATATGTACGTCGCCGGCGCCACTTGAGCCGGATGCGCGGGGCATCGCGATTTCGTCAAACAATGTGTTGCAGGAGGTCACACTTGGCAGCTGTGAGGGGAAGCCAATGTCAGAGTACATGTTTGGGTACATAGACGTTCCTAAGCTTGACCAAGATGATTCAGTGCCTCCTCCGTTTGATCAGACCAGATCGCTTCTGCTCAATCGGCGTAACGCACTCGTACAGAGCATATTTTGCTTTATTGACCCAAAGCTGGAATTAATCCGAAAGAATCTGGCAGATGACGACGCGAAGAGTCGCAAATCTGCCGAAATGAAGCGATTGGCACTAGAAGCAAAAAACATTGCTTCCGTGATAAATGATGATTTTAACGCTTATGAGGAACTGTTACTCCAAGCTCGTTCACGGGATAAGACCAAAGGCGATGGGCCGGAAACTAAGCTAGCGACATCAGGCGTTGGGATTGGGGTCGAACCGCTTGGGACTGGGGCGCCTGGTAAGTTAACACGCGAGGGAGGAACCGAAGGTGACGGAGCAATAAACCAACGCGACTGGCAAAGAGAGAACCCGGACGGTAATAACCTTGGCGAGGAGGTCAACGTGACAACTATGCATCGCAAGAAAAGGCCAACCTTTGGTGTTGAATTCAAGCACAATGGCGAAACTAGCGAGCGAGCGGTTTATGTCGTCGATCAGTACACTATTTACATAAACCTCGACCACCCGCAACTGGCTGCGTTGCTCAAGGGGCAGGGGCCGGAAGACCCGGAGTTCGTCCGATTTAGTTATGAAATCGCATTTACTGAATACGCGATTGCACTTGCTAGCATGCTGGAGCAAAAGGACTTTTTTAGAGAGATTAGCGACCCCATTGTTGAGATAAGGAAAACCATAAATCGAATAGCAAGGATCTTTGCTCAACGTCGAGATGGATAGTCGTCAATGAAGTTGCCAGAGCCACTAAATCAACTTAGGAATTCTAAGCTTACTACTAGCGTCACGGTCAAACTGGGCTTGCCAGATGGCGCTACTTGGGGGCAGTTAGAGGAGATTAGCGATCGGGCGGTACAGAGTGAGGCTCTGATTCTTTGCGTTCAAAATGCATTAACAAACTGTGATTATGAACTGCTAGGATTGGAGATTCGTAATGTGCTTGACGGAAGCAAGCAGTATGACAACTTGGACATTCCGGCTAGTATGCGCAATGCGTGGAAACACGTTTTGCGAGAGGTGCAGGCATCCAAGCGTTCAACTGAAGAAAAACGACTTCGGATCAGGGACCTGCACGTGTCCCAAGGCATGGGTGCCAAGACCATCGTCACAATACTAGCTGCGATTGAGCGAAATCGAACTAACTCAGTCAATGATGGTGTAGATTTTGGGTCGGAACGTGAGTATTCTCAACCCGATGTATTAACCATGAAGTCTACAAGCCTAGCGCACACTCCTGATGGTAGCAGGGGCTTACCATTTCCTTTGGACATGTTAAAGGAGGTCAAATTGCCAAACCGGCTTGCGGTTCGAATAGGGCTGGCAAGTGGGGCAACATGGGGCGATATTACGGTTCAGCCAGTTTTTCCCCAAAGAGCGATGGAAAACCCGCTCGTAACATGCTTAGGGTACGCGTTATCCCGGGACGCAAGAATTCGAGGGCTGGTCGTGCCGCCACTGCCTGATTTCGAAGAATTAGACAGCATTGGATTGACCCCGCGCGTCAGGAACAGTCTTCGGAGGCGTCATTTTCTCAATCCGCAGGAAGTCAAAGGTCAGATAACAATTGGAGATTTGGCGGAAGTGAGAGGAATGGGCGTTGGCGGCATTGTGGAACTACTACAGAAGCTGGCTTCATTCCGGGCTGAGGACATTCAACGGTATCGCGATGCTAGCCAAAAGCAGTTAGGACCGGATCTTAAGGCAGGAGAGGGTTCCGAAAAGACAGCATCCTTGCCTTGGGTCCCTGATGGATTGTCGGACCGCGACCCAAGGTATGGCAAGCTCATGGTGTCGCGAAGCGGTAGGCCAACGTCGATAAGCGCGCTCCAACAAGCGGCCTCTGCGGGTACAGGATTAAGGGCAGAATGGGCACGAACGCAACTGCAGACGATCCACGAGGTAATCAGCACAACCAGAGTGCCGGGGGCATATGCGGAGTTCAAAGAGGTTTTTGAGGCGACCGTCGGAGCGCGCAATGCAGAGGTGTGGCACCGCTACTATGGCTCAAAAGGCGGAGTAGATAGGGTAACGATGTCGGAAGTTGCAGGGGACCTCAAGGTTTCGACTGAAAGAGTCCGCCAGATAACGGTGAACGCAAGGAAGGCCCTAATTCGGGCCGGCGAGACAGCATATATGCCTTGCATAGATGCCTTCATTTCGGCTCTAAACCGTGCAAGTGATAAGATAGAAACCAACGCGGTAGTGGAGGAACGATGGGACGGACCAGTTAGTGAACTGGTTGAGTGTTGTGAAATGCTGGCAATAAAGGGGCTGTCTTCCGACGCCGCAAATTTCATTCGGACCGCAGACTCGGTGAGCAAGCCCTTTAAAGTGGAAAGGGCCGAAATCGTGAAATTGATGAGTAAACAGGGGTTCTTTCGAGTTTCGCAGGTTCTTTCCATAAAAGGAGCTAGTGTTGGGCGTGTTGCCCTTGAGGAATACATCACCCAGCAGTTGGGCGGTAGGGTGATTGGCGATGAGGCGTTTGCAAACATAGTAGTTCGGAATCGGCTGTTAAACAATATTGCCAAAGTGCTTTTTGTATCGCCCCAGATGTCTTTATTGGAGTTACGGGGGGCGCTCACTCGGAGTTACAGGCTGCGTGACGTGCCCTCAGTAGAACTACTTCAGGCCGCTCTAACTATTGATGCTGGTTTTGAATGCAAGGGAGGAATGGCCATGTCAACTGGAGGCGTAGATCCGCTTTCTGAAAGCGAAAGGGCACTTGTTGCGACTGCGCGGTCAATAGGCCCTCTATTTACTGCGCGTGAGATAACTTCAGGCTGCATGGCAAATGGGATGAGCCAGGTGAGAATTACAACTCTTTTGTCGGGGTCTCCTCTTATAATGAAAGTTAGTGGGAGATTTTACGCACTGATTGGAACGAAGCTCGCTCCATCTGACCTTCGCAAAGCCCGAGAGCGAACACCGCGCAATCGTGGCAAAAGAACTTCTGCAACGTGGGGTTGGGCGAAGAACCGACAAATTTACATCAGGGTGGATGCAAGCGAAAGCGTTTTGCGAGGCGGCTCATTTGCAGTGCCGAAGGGCCTGTCCGAATTTGTGGAAGGGGAGTTCGAGAGCGAGTTGTTCACCCTAAGTGTCCAGGGCGCGTTTGCGTGGGGCTTCGGGAAGCTTTCACGACGCGGGCACATCGCGCTGAACGACGAGATGGTCTTTACACTGAACCTTGAACACCGGACGTGTAGGTTCGAAACCTGCCAGCCCGAAGTGTAACCGACCGAATTCGAGCATCGGAACAACACTGTTAAGGGACACATACATTTAAGCCAGTGGGGCGGCGGTATGCGAGTATTCAAAGCCTTACCTCAGTGGACGATAGGTAACTCGCTCTCGTCTCGACTTGCGGTAGTTGTATCGGCGTATGTCCCGGTTCTCCCACATGACTTCACGAGCTAAGCAGTAGCGTAAAGGAGTGATCCAGCGAGTGCCATTGGGGCGATGGTAGCTATTGGCTTGGCTGGCATATGAGAGGTTTAGGCATTCACGGCAGTAGAACCCCGCTTTGTATTCGCATAGGTAGAGGTTCATTCTAGGCTTGTTACAGCGAGGGCACCTCCAATACCACCGATGGCCCCCAAAACGGCAGAGACGGGCTTCTAGGCCTATTTGTTGGCTGGATATCGTGTTCTCGGAATGACCACGGGTATAGCGTATAGATAACGTACGGGTTTTAAGGTCTAAGTGGCTGTTCGCACGTAGGTTAGCTTCTTCAAAATGGTCGTTTCCGATATGGAGGGGTTCGCACGTTGTTAGGTTGTGAACGGCGCTATCAGCATTGATGCAATAGCGGTCTTCGAGGAAGCTGCGGCACATGATTGTGAGACGGTCGTTTACCGATGATCGAGCAAGGGATTTCTGAAGTTATGGGGATTTGAGTGCTATTGTGAGGGGTGATCTTGTTTGATGATCCGGGAGTGAAGTGGTGGAACAAGCGGCTAGTTTTGTCTGAGGGGATTGTTACGACGGCGGAGCTTGCTGTGCTTGGATTGAGTTTAAGTTCTAGAGAGGAAGGGCTGTGGCTCAATGCTTCGGGACTTGGGTGGTTATCGCGGGGCAAAGAGTTGTCTGGTGTTACGGGGTTGCGTGCTACGGCTTCCGGCTATGAAACTGAACGGGCGTTGCTACCTTTGTTCGTGGCGGATACTATACGGGCGATCTATGTTCGGGCGGGAGTTGGTAAGGGATGTCCAGATTTGGTGGTATGGTCGTCGCTGGATGGTTCGGTTCGGTTCATCGAGGTGAAGTGTCCTCGGTGGGATAGGGTGCTTGATCATCAGGAGAGATTTATGGAAGCGGCGCGGTCGTTTGGTGTGGGGGTTGAGGTCGTCAATTGGTCGTTTTCATGTACTCACCCGTGTACTCACCGGAGTGCATTTTGATGGAAGGGGCGGACGATTTGAAACGGCGCGGAGTAGATTTTGAACCTACGCGGAGCAGTTTTAGGGGGCGGTGGAGGGCACCAAGCCGAACTGTTAATCAGCGGGTCATAGGTTCGAGTCCTATTGCGGCAGCCAGTTTTTTAGGTTCAAAACGGCTCCTTCGTGGAGCTTCTTTGTTGCCTGGATGCCATGCCGGTCCGTGCTTACTTTCGCGAGCTGACAACATTTTGGGGTCTCCCTGCAAGAAAAGCTTGTACGTTGCCCACGGTGCGAACACGGATTTGTTCAAGTGAATCGGCGGTGTAGTAGGCGATATGAGGAGTGATGATCACCTTTGGATGGCGCATCAGCGTGAGATCTTCAGCGATGGTTTGAGTTTGTTCTGCCGTTGGGTTATTTGCGAGAGTAGTGTTCAACGTGCTAGAAGAGAGCAAAGTTTCTCCTTCTAACACATCGAGAGCCGCGCCGTCAACAATTCCCTCATTGAGTGCCCTAACGAGGGCTTGTGTGTCAATAACAGCTCCACGGGATGTGTTCACAATCAGCACGCCACGCTTCATTTGTTCAAACTCGGCCTTGCCCAGAAGGTGTTTTGTTTCGGGAGTCAGGGGGCAACAAAGGGCGAAGATATCGCTCTGAGCCAGCAACTCGGGCATGGTTACGTACGCTGCCTGAGTGCTCTGGTTTGGATTTGGGTCAACGGCTATGACCTTCATTTCAAAGGCTGCCGCCATCTGCGCCACACGTGATCCGATGATCCCGGTGCCGATAATGCCAAGCGTCCGACCCTGCAAGTTGCGACCAAGGAGCCCTTCGGGCGAGAAATCCCGTTGCAGAGTTTGCACGTACGCCAGATGGACTTTTCGTGAGAGCGCGATCATCAAGGCGATGTTGTATTCCGCGACCGCCGGTCCGTATTCGGGAACGTTTGAAACGACGATGCCCTTCTCGCGACAATGGTCGATATCAATGTGGTCGAATCCAGCTGAACCGGTCGCGACCATCTTTAGGTTTGGTAGTGCATCTATCACGGCCTTATCAACACTTGACCGCACGGTTACGCAAAGAATCTCGATCTCACTCGGGCTCGAGATCCGGTCGACATTAAGTGTTCCCTGGTCTATCGAAAGGGTGTGGGCATCGAATGCGTCTTCAAAATGAGCTCGAATCAAAGGTTCGGCTTCGGTTAGGTGGATCATGTAACTAGTTTGTCCCATCGTGCGTACTCACGTCTGCTTGGCTTACACCACGACGGGAGGCGTAGCTTCGGTAGGTGCCGTTGATGAACTAAAACTTGATGTTCAGGGTTACCGAGGCGTCGCTCACTGCGCCATTTCGTAGCCTTATCATAGGTTCTATGGCTCCGTTCTTGTGCACTTGAAAGTGTCCGACAAAGCGAACAAAATTGCCTGATGTGCGCCAATCTCTGGACCAACCGAGTCCGACCGTTCGCTGCGGATCGGAACGCAGCGTGAGCAACAGGTCAGTGATGTCGGCATCTTGATCGAGAGGAGTTTGTCCGCGCCTAAGCGCGAGGCCTTCGACCTCGAGCAGGGCTCCTGCCCATGACTTTTTTAGATGCGCACCAAATGCGACCTGGTGTCCGCGACCTTGACCTGGACCGTCTTCAGGCTTTCGAATTGGCGTTTGAGAACTTGCTTGGGCGGCCAGGTTGTTACCGATTGCGGCGCTAAATCCGATTCGTTCGCCAAAGCGAACAATAACTCCCCGCGCGAGTTTGCTTCCGTTGTCAAACACTATCCCAGCTATGGGCATCGTACCGATCAGAATGTTAGTATCGCCCCTGGCTCCTCGCACTTTGTCGCCATAGAGCCGCCCCAATCCGAATGGAGCCGTTTGTTTACCAACCCGCCAGAGACCGGGATCTTCCACGAAGTACTCGTCCAACTGCTCGTCGTCGGCATCGCCCAGGATTTTCTGAAAACGTTCGGAAATAAACACCCGATATCCGGGCTCAAGGCGGAACTCAAGCATGGCCAGGCTGTGCTTGCCCTGCCAGTCGTAAAATTTGGTCGCCGAGTCTTCACCCCGCACGGATCGGTTCATGATTCTTAGGTCTAGCTTGATCTTTACGTCCGGAACTTGGGCCAAACAGGTTGCGCCACACAAGAAACCCAGAACCACCGCACTTAGCCGATGCACTTGATTGCCTCCTCAAAACTGTAGGTCTTCTGTTCGCCGGTCAAAAGGTCCTTTAGGGAAACCGTTTGGGTCGAAACCTCGTCGGGGCCGAGCACGGCCACCCACTTTGCGCTGGATTTGTCGGCCTGGCGGAACTGTGATTTGAAGCTGCGGCCCTCTAGATCAATCAGGGCTTCGAGTCCAGCGGCCCGAACATGGCGACACAGGTCGTGGGCGTATGTTTGGGCCTCCGGTGCCCACACGACAAAAACGTCAGGCACCCGCGGAGACGGCATCTTACCAAGTGTTTCTAACACGAGTAGGAGCCGTTCAACTCCTGAGCCAAATCCGACGGCGGGTAGTTTGGGCCCGCCGAGTTCGCTGATTAAATTGTCGTATCGCCCGCCGCCCATAACCGTGCTCTGTGCACCGAGGTCACTAGAATGGACTTCGAACACGGTCTCGGTGTAGTAGTCCAGTCCGCGAACAATCTCCGGTGAAACCTCAAAGGGCAAGTTAGCTTCTTTGAGCAGAGTTTGTAACTCTTGGAAACGCGTGGCGCTGGCGGGTTCAAGATAGTCCAGGATGCTCGGAACTGTCGCCATAGCCGCCTGGACTTCCGGGTCTTTGGAGTCGAGCAATCGGAGTGGATTCTTTCGTGCGGTTTCTTCGAACTCTGCGCCTTTGGACGCGAACAAACTCGTGGCGGCCTCGAGAATGACGTCGCGATAACGGGCGCGACACTCGTCGCGGCCAATGGAGTTGATCTTCACAACCAGACCCCCCAAACCGATGCGCTCCAAAAACCTGAATCCGATTTCGATCACTTCAGCGTCGGCCGCGGCGGACTCGACGCCAACAAGTTCGAGTCCCATTTGGTGGTGCTCGCGCAGGCGACCCTTTTGGGGCCGCTCATATCGGTAGTGAGGCGAACTCACGTAACAAACCCTCAAGCTAGAGCCTACGACACAAAGGTTGTGCTCGATAATCGCTCTCATCGCGGGAGCGGTGCTCTCTGGTTTGAGGGAAATACTTCGACCGCCCTTGTCGAGGAAGTCATACATTTGTTTCGTAACAACCTCGCTCGTCTCGCCCGCACTTCTAGTAAAGAGTTCGGTGTCCTCAAAAACGGGAGTTCGGATCTCTTGATATCCGTAAACTCGAGTTACGTCTCTAAAATGAGCTTCAATCCGTTGCCAGGCATGCGATTTCGAGGGCAAAACATCTTCGGTTCCACGGGGTGCTGAAAATCGCATGTTCTATTTTGGCTGGTTTGGCGGTCGAGAGGCTACAATAAGGCCTATGGCCCAAGCAGTGCGAGGCTGGCAAACCTTTCGAGTTTTCCTCGAAATGATCAAGTTTGAACACTCAATCTTTGCCCTACCCTTTGCGATGATTGGCATGATGTGGGGGTCTGAGTTAGCTTTTAAGTCAGCTTGGCCAGGCGTACGAATCTTTTTGCTCGTCATTGTCGCGATGATAAGCTGCCGAAGCGCCGCGATGGCTTTCAATCGAATTGCGGATCGAGATATTGATGCTGAGAATCCGCGGACAAAGATTAGGGCCCTGCCGGCGGGATTGCTACAACTTCGTCAAGCAAACATATTCTTTTATGGCAGTTGCCTTCTCTTCTTCGTGGCGTCGGCTCTCCTAAACTCACTAACCCTTATTCTTAGTCCCGTCGCCCTTGGTGTGACCCTGTTCTATAGTCTTACGAAACGATTTACGCCTCTCTGCCATTTCATCCTAGGGGTTAGTCTTGGGATTGCGCCTGTTGCAGCATGGATTTCGGCGAAGGGGACCCTAGATGCCCAGATTGTTTGGATAGGTTGCGGCGTTGCCTTGTGGACTACTGGCTTCGACATCATTTATGCGTTGCAAGACGAAGAGTTTGATCGCGAGCGGGGACTTCGTTCTATTCCGGAAACATTGGGTAAATCAAGGGCTCTGTGGGTGAGCAGGGGTTGCCACGTTTGTAGCTTAGCTCTGCTGACAATTGGTGGCATTGTAAACGGGGGCGGTGTCCTCTACTTTATCGGCGTCGCATTTGCGGCATGCTTGTTGGCTTACGAGCAGTCGCTGGTAAAGCCGACCGACTTGAGCCGAGTCAACTTGGCGTTTTTTACGCTGAACGGCTTTGTCTCGATCGGGGTGTTTGTTTTCGCCCTTCTTGATATCCTACTGTGATCACTTACCGATATTGAGCATGTCGAGCTTAAGGGCGGCATTAGCAAGCGTTCCACTGGTTGATACCTGAACGTACATGGTCCCTTCGGGGTCTACGAACCGCGAGGCATTGGGCACGCTGACATAAGTTGTCGTAAGCGTACGAGGGACCGTAGTTGTCTTAAGCTTTACCCAATTGCCATAGGGATAAGAAGCCGAAGACCAGTCATAAAGGTAAACATCCTCGGTTCCACTTATCGTGCCCGTGTAGAGGCGGGTAAGACGGAGAGTCATCGTTGCAGCGGGGATCACCTTCCGAATAGAACCGTTGAGCCAAATGAGGCCATCGGATCGGCGCCCGATGGTAGCGTACACGCTGTCACTTGCTGAAATCTCGGTGAAGCCTCCGGTCAGGGCACCGCCCTTGGTGCACAGTTCGGCAAGCGGGTAGGTGGTTGCGCCTGTCTTTGGACGGGCAAATCCCAAAATCTTCACTTTGTCCACGAAGACCGCGATGGATGCCCACCCATTGGCCATCCCAAAATCCACATAGTCGCGTGACTGAGCATATATCGGCAGATACCGACCGTTGGAGATGATTTTGACTGTGTGAGGAGCCTGAAATCCGCGACCATAGATGCGGGCGCTCATGTATTGACCGCTGCCGACCGCGGCCACCACAGGCGTCATGTAGTTAACTTTGGGCTTCTTGATTGGCGGGTTGATTAAGCCGAGGAGGTTTTGAATAGCCTTTTCGCAGTTGATCAATCCATATTTGGAGAAATCAGTTGTTAGAGCAGTAGCGGTATCCTCAATATGGGATCTTACTTCGGAGTTCGTGGTTGTTGCAACTGAACCAAATAGGAGGGCGGCAAGACCGGCAACTTGGGGGCAAGCGCCGCTGGTCCCGCCAAATCCATCGGTGTATCCTCCGGCTGCGGTGGTAGATCGTAGTGCAACTCCGGGGCAGGCAACATCAACCCAAGAACCAAAATTTGAAAATCCCGCTCTGTTGTCGCTTTGATCTGTGGCGGCTACGGCGAGCACGTTCTCGTAAGCACCGGGATAAAAGGGAATGACGGAATTATCGTTTCCGGCCGCAACGACAGGCAAGACTCCTCCCGCCCACAGGGCGTCAATGGCATCACGTTCAGACTGGCTCACGCGGTCCGAGAAGAAGCTGCATGAAATCACTTTTGCGCCGTTGTTTAGCGCGTATAAGTAGGCGCCCACGTTGTTCGAGTCATAGAAGTATCCGCTGTCAATCGACGCCTTAAGGCACATTATCTTGGCTCGTGGCGCAACTCCGGTTACACCGATCGTGTTATCTTGCACTCCGGCGGCTAAGCCTGCACACGCCGTTCCGTGGCCATTGACATCGTTCGGAATAGGGTCGCTGTAGCCGAAGTCATAGCCATTGCGATCATCGATGTATCCATTGCCATCGTCGTCGAGATTGTTTCCAGCAATCTCATCTGTGTTTTGCCAAATGTTGTCTGCGAGGTCGGGATGGGCGGTGTTTACTCCGGTATCAATAATGGCAACCGTAACTGGGGCTGTGTCGCCAAACGAGATATCCCAGGCAAGGTCAGCTTTGATCGTTCTTGCATGCCACATGTCCACCCACTTGGCATCGTTTGGGGTGTATGTCGGGAGGGCCGCCCGATCAAAGGTGACCATTTTGACCCCTAGCTCGGCTTTCAGAGACGAGCGGCTAGCGCGCAGCTCACTGGGATCGGTTTCCACGACTACCCAATTGATCTCGGGGAATGTTCGTATGATTCGGTAGCCATGCTCGGTCAAATTATAAGCAGTGGACATGTCATCCACCTTGACCATAAGGCGCGACGGATGACACAACATTCCATCCACTTCGATTGGAAGTAGATCTTGACTAGAAGCTTGTGCGGCGATTAGAGCGAGAATTCCGAACATACTGACCGAATTCTAGCCCATGAAAGGTGGACACGTTGAGAAGAGTCCAAAAACTGGTAAAGCTAGTGCGCCTCGGCGGTGTCAGCCTTGGCTTCTTCTTTCTTGGTGACCTCTTCCTCATACGAGGTTTCGATCATGCGTTTACCCTCGTGAACTCCCTTTTGAAGCTCGCCAACCCCTTTGCCAACCCCTCTCAGGAGTTCTGGAATTTTCTTGCCTCCAAACAAAAGCAATACGATAACCAGAATGATAATCCATTCGGAGCCACCGGGCAACCCCATCAGGGCGAGGAGATTTTCGTTTAAATTCATCACTTGTTCCTATTATACGGCGAGGAGCTAAAGAAGTTCGTTAGTCAATGTTGATGTGAGCGGAATCCTTCATTTTTACGTCGCCATCAACGGTCACGGTGATCCACCCCCGGGACTTACCGAAAATCATTGGGGCGGCGGAATCAGGTTTCTTCACATATTTTGCGTGGGCGTTCATTTCGGCTTTATCCACTTCGTAGAGGAGCACCGTGGTTGATTTGTCCTTGATATCAGCCATCTTTTTTCCGGAAACATCGTCGTTGAACGCGAGGCCCGTGACGGTTGTTCCGCTCTTGCATGACCAAACGCCGTCCGCTGGAGGAGGAGAAAAGGGGCCGAAGTCTTCTTTTTTTGACTCCAGGTATTTTTTGTAATACGAGCGAACATCGTCTTGCCAGGTTGCAGCATTTGGCAAATGGCCCTTATCGGCGGTGTACTCCTCAACAGCCGATTTTGCGCCCTCAAACGTGATCATGCAGGTCGCCATTGGCATCGCCGTGTTTTTGAAAAATGACAAGCCAAGGGCTCCAAACACAAGAATCCCGATGCAAGGAACTAAAACGACGAGGATAAGAACCACGATCAGAACCGTGTTATTGTTCTTCTTTTGGGGATAGGGCGCCATTGGCGGGACAAAGGGAGGGGGCGAGCTCATATTTATCTCATTCTACACGTGTAACGGTTGTTAGACGATCCTTTGGGCCCAAAGGCTTTGGATTTCCGAGTCAGATTGTTCCATCCTTGGTATCCTCTAAGTTCGCATGAGTTCACGAGTTTTTCGACTTTATGACACCCAAACGCGGCAAGTTCGGCCCCTCGAACTCGCCGAGCCCGGCCACCTGAAGTTCTACTCTTGCGGACCGACCGTTTATAACTTCGCCCATATTGGGAATTTTCGAACTTTCCTTACCGCCGATCTGGTTTGCCGAACGGCAGAAGCTCTGGGTTGGCGAGTGAGTTACGTGAGCAATATAACTGATGTTGGTCACCTCACCAGCGATGATCAGGAAGATGGCGAAGATCGAATGGAAAAGGGGCTCAAATCCAAAGAAGGCGAACACTTCGCCAACGTTTGGGACTTGGCTCAATACTACGCAGATTGCTTCAAGGATGATTGGGTTCGCCTGAACTTGCACAGACCAATGGTTTGGCCACGCGCAACCCAGCATATGCGCGAACAGATTCAGGCGGCTGAGGCACTCATCGCCAAAGGACACGCTTACGAAACCCCTACGGGCGTTTATTACCGGGTTGGCAGCTTTGCAGGCTATGGCAAGCTCAGCGGGAATACGAATCGCGAGGAATTGATGACCGCGGTGAGAGACATCGTCGTTGATGACAACAAGGAGCACCCCGCCGACTTTGCCCTTTGGAAGAAGGACGATAAGCACCTAATGCAATGGTTTTCGCCTTGGGGCTGGGGATTCCCTGGTTGGCACTTAGAGTGCAGCGTTATGGCTATGGCGTATTTGGGCGAAACCTTGGACCTTCATGCGGGTGGCGAAGATCTCATTTTTCCTCACCACGAGTGCGAGATTGCACAGAGCGAAGCCCTAACTGGTAAGCCATTCTCGAATCATTGGATGCATTCAAGATTCTTGCAAGTTGACGGGCAAAAGATGTCGAAATCGTTGGGGAACTTTTTTACGGTGCGAGATTTAGTGGATGGGAAAGGAGCTGACCCGCTAGCTCTTCGCTATGCCTTAATTTCGCAAAACTATGGGGTCCCGCATAACTTCACGCTGGACCTCTTGCGTGACGCGACTCAAAAAATAGAACGGTATCGACAATGCTGGGCAAAAGTGAACGAAGCAAGCGGCGAATCGACCGCCGATGATGCGGTCTTTGTCGATTCCCTCACCTCGCTCTACGAGGAAACTCTGGACGCCATGTGCGATAACCTCAATATGTCGGTAGCGCTCGGTAAGGCCCTGGAGGGAACTCGCGCTATCTTACGAGAATCAACGTTATCGAGCGAAATGGGCCGGGCAGGGGCCGAGTTTTTGACGAAGATCAATGCGCTCCTTGGGTTCATTGAGCACGACGAAGAGATTGAGGCCACAGCGTCAGAGATTCACACGGTGGATGAAGCTTGGGTGGAAGCCAAAATCGCGGAACGCCACTTGGCAAAGCAAGCGAAAGACTTCGCTAAGGCCGATGCCATTCGAAAGGAAGTGGATGAGGCTGGGGTTGAGCTTCGAGACACGCCGGATGGGACTACTTGGCGGGTTAAAGGACCGACCCTCTAAATTGAACAAGTCGCCGGGCTGGGTCAACACGGTCTACGCGGCAATATTCCTCGACTTGTTGGGATTCGGCATGCTGATCCCAGATATTCAACTGCGAGCGGCGGCGATGAAGGCGCCGGGGTGGTTGATCGGGCTCATGCTGGCCAGCACATTCCTGGTGCAAGTTCCACTTTCGCCGCATTGGGGAAGTTTAAGTGACCGAATCGGGCGCAAGCCGGTTCTACTGGCTTGCACCGCATTCTCGGCGGCGGGGATGCTTGTTTATGGCTTTGCAGCGGCAATTCCCATGATGATTTTCAGTCGAGTTTTGTCTGGTTTTGGGGGTGCCAACGTTGCAATCGCCAACGCGTTGATTGCCGACGGGACGCCGACCGAAACCAGAACGGTTGCCCTCGGCCGTGTGGGCGCGGCGGTGACCTTGGGTTTGATTGGCGGCCCGGTGGTGGGCGGCTACGTTGGAGACAGTTTAGGGAGTCATTGGGTTGGATGGCTAGCGGGGGCGGGGTCCGCCTTAGGGTTCCTCTTGATTTGGTTGTTTATCCCAAAGCAAGCGCCCACCAAGGCAGCGGAACCTCGGGGTCGGACGTTATTCTTCGAGTTTGGGTTGCTCAAGGAGATTCCGCAAGTACGCAGAGTTGCTCTAGTTGCTTCGATCGCTTGGTTCTCGCTGGCCACCTTGGAAGGGACGTTCGGGCGGTTGCTGGATCAAACCATGGGCTTCGGAAAGAAGCAGTTTGGGATCGTTTTTGGCTACGAATCGTTTGTCGGTTTTGTTGTGCAGGCCTTCCTTCTGGCTTGGATCGTAACGAGAGTGAAAGACTTCAAACTGCTGCGAATCGGATATTTGCTTCAGGGTTTGGGGCTTGCGATCACCCCATTTGCTTTTCTGTTTCCGGTTCCCGGACTATGGATGATCGTGTTGTTGGCGATCAGCACGATCTATGCGCTCGGCGCCGGAGTTGCGGGTCCCACGGTGAACTCCATTGCCAGCAACCTGACCCCACCTGAAAGACAAGGTGAACTGTTTGGTCTGTTGCAAGGAACCCGCTCAATCGGCTTCATCGTGGGTCCAATCTTGGGCGGGGCCCTCTTTGATTGGTGGTACGCAGCTCCATATATGGTGGCGGGACTCACATGCATCGCCGCCGCTCTCATCCTGCGAAAAGGGTGAGGAATTTGCAGTGCATTCAAAGTGACTTAGATGGATGGTGCCCCGACTTCGTCTAGGAATTCTTCAAACTCATTGAAACCGATGAATCCGCGTTCGCGTCGAGCGGCCATGTACATCTCCCAAACCGGCAACATCGAACCGCCAAACAGTTTCATCCAAGCCTCGGCTTGATGCTCCTCGACGACTAGTCGCTCGGCTTCAATGGCAACTAGAATCGACGGACTACATGAGTATCTGCTTACTATTCGCCCGTAGGCGTGTTCCTTTCCCATCGGAATCCGCCTCCAGCCTCTGAAACAAAAGACAGTGGCGACCGCGTTTTCAGAGAGTTCGATTGGTCGGTCATTTTCTAGTTCCCGGATGCGTTCAAGATTTACCGATCGTGCCGTCCTGAGGCGGGATAGCTTGCGCTTGTAATCATCCTGATAGACATGAAACTCCTTCAGTCCTTCAAAGCGGTATGTGAACGGCATTGCTGGCACACGAGTGTCAATTGGCCCCCACCCGGAACGATGACCCAATCGAAACTGCATCGCGGTGGCCAGCCGCCAACCATCGTAATCGTTCATTTTCAGCAGGAGCGAGTCACCGTCCATTTCAAACCCAAAGACCCCGGCATCATGCTGATTGTCATTGAGATAGAGAAATGCGGGATGATCCTTTGGAATTGTCAGTTTCGGAAATCGAAGACGTGCCATCGGCCCGGGGCTGTCGTCGTCGTATGAGGGCCAGTGCCAGATCTCATCACAGTGGCGGAGGCGATAGAATCGGCTCTTTCGATTTGGGCGGCTTGGTCTCATTTGGGCCGCACGCCCTCAACAAACTCCAACATCCTCCCGTGACCTACTCCAGGTTCAATCCTACGGGCGGCCATGAAACGATGAAAGATTGGCATGTACTCCTCTCCAAACTCACGGAGCCACCCTTCAGCTTGTTCCTCAATGACGACCAGTTGCTGCGCCTCAATGGCGATCAAGGTGTCGTGTTCATGAAACGATTGACAAAGCATCCCATGGATTCGTTCAGAGTGAAAAATCGTCCTACGCGCTGGCCAATTTCGAATCGCAATCACCATTGCGACGGCATCCCCAGATAGTTCAATGACGCGATCACACCTGTACTCAAAAAGTGTTGAGAGGTTCCGCCTGTGTGTGGCCCTCAGAAAGTTCAGATGACCATCGGCGTCTTCCTGATAAACGTGGCAACCTGTGACTCCCTCAAAGCGGAAAGTTATGGGCATTGCTGGAATACGTAGCCATGCAGGACGACGGAGATTTGGATGCTCTCGGCCCAAGTGTATCTGGAGAGTGCACGCTAAGTTCCAAATCTCATGGTCGTTCATCCGTAGCGATACGGTTGAGCGGGATTCTTCGAAACTAAAAATGCCGCCATCATGCTGCATGCTGTTCAAATACGGAAATGCGGGGTGATCAATGGGCACCTCGAACCGTTCAAATCGAAGCGGCACCATGGGTCCGGGCCGATCTTCGTCGTAGGCCATCGGCGGATAGTGCCAGAGTTCATCGAAATGGCGTAACCGATAAAACCGGCTCTTGCGATTTGGGCGGCAGGGTCTCATTATCCCAAACGATACAAATCGGGCCGTCGCTTTGCGATTACATCAATCTCATATTTCCCGGGGATTGTGATCGTCCGTTTCGCCCGGGCCAACGCCACATTAAGCTCGGCTACGATAACCTCTTCTTGATCGCCCGCAGAAGCCAGAACCGCGCCGCTCGGCGCGATGATTTTGCTTCGACCAATGAAGTTAAATCCGCGTTCGCTCCCAACGCGATCACACGTTGCAAAGAAGATTTTGTTCTCCGCAGCCCGAGCGATGCAAATGACGTCCGCGGAGTTTTCGGCACCCTCGGGCCAGTTAGTCGGTAGCACAACCAGGTCGGCTCCGTCTAAGGCGAGAGTTCGGGCTGCTTCGGGGTATCGCATATCAAAGCAGATGAGGATGCCGATCTTGACGACTCCCTCACGAGCCTGAAACTCGATCACTTCGATTTTGTTTCCGGGATTCACGTAGTTGTCGCAACCGATCTCGGGAAGGTGAGTTTTTTGGTAAACATAGGGCCGGCGCTCGGGGGCTAGGAAGAGCGCGCCGTTATAGAGTCCAGCCGGCTCAGACCCTATGAATCCAAAGATTGTTGCGACGCGAGTTTCTTTAACCGCGTCGGCAATCATGGCGATTGCATCGTGTGTGACCTTTATCGCAATCTGTTCCGCATCGTCCCGGGAATCGGCCGAGTAGCCGGTTAAATACGCCTCGGGAAAAACGAGAAGTTCGATGCCCTGTCCGGCTGCCCACCGCAGCTTTTCAATGGCGGCAATGGCATTGGTTGCAGGGTCATCGTAGGCGACGTTCGCTTGACAACAGGCGATCTTCATTTAACCGGGATCACCTTGAGGAAGGCATCTCGAAGGGCAACTTGCTCGGGCGATGCATTTTGGACTTCAGAAATAGATTTGATCTTGCGAGTTCCGGCAACCGGGACGATCTCAACTTCGATTGTTTGACCCGCACGGACAACGGTCACTTTGGCCACGACCCCGACCTTGGCCTTCGCGAAAAAGTCGGTCGCAGCCGATTGAATCGCACGTCGAGAGCCCTGCGACTCTACATCACCAAACTTCACGATTACATCTCGGCTCATGAGTTTGTCCTTCGCTGGACCCTCGGTAAACCCGACAACATAGCCTTGATCGGCATTAACCTGACCGCCAAAACCGAAGTTTGCGAACGCTTGGTCTTTTTCCTCGATCCGAAGTCCGAGCTTGAGGAGTTGCTGTTCCACTTTTAGGGGGCCAGATTTGAGGATCACATCGTCGTAGAATAATCCCATCTCGTAGCCACCGAACTTCACTAGCTGGCGTCGAATTTCGTCTTCTTGGAATCCGGGTTGGTTATCTTTGCACATCTGCCAGAGAGCCTTTTCCACGTCGTCAAGCGAATACTTGCTGTTTGTCCGGGACCGTAACTCAACATCTAAGACAAAGCCAGAAATCCAACCATATGGGTAGTAGCTGATGCGATAGCCCTGGGAGTTTCCCCGTCCGTTGGCAGCTTCGCCAACACGGTAGCTGGCATCGTGCGGGCTCACTTCCAAGTGCGCGGGGTTGTTAGCGACCTGATTCAGATTATCAATAATGTCGCGGTAGTAAGACTCGCGATCCCACCAGCCGTAGCGGTAAAGGAACGTGTGAGCATAGTAGTCAGTTACTCCTTCTAGCCACCAAAGGGCGCCGGTCTTTGGAAGTTGAGTGTAATCAAATGGGCCCAGAACATTTGAACGGATTCGCTTGACGTTCCACAGGTGGAAGAACTCGTGACTCAAAACGCTGACGGCTCTTGGACCAACTCCGCTGGCAAGTGAGATTTGGGTCGAGTTGAGATGCTCTAAACCACCAGCTCCATCGGGGCTGTCGTTGACATTAAAGTGCCAAACGTAGTGGGTAAACGGGAATCCTCCGCCGAAGAATGTTGATTGAGCATCGGATACGTGCTTGCAAGCTTTGATAAGGTAGTCGCCGTTCACATCGGCCTTGGGCTTGCCTCGCATTGCAATAAAGTGCGTTTTGCCGCGACTCACGTAACTCAGAACCCGAAGGTCGCCGGTGCTGACAGGATTGTCGGCCAAGACATCATAATCCGGTGCGGAAAACTGGCTGCCGACGCCAGTGAGACCCGTATAGATGGGCCAGTCACCTGGCGTTTCTATTCGGAGGGTGCACTTTTCTTGCTTGCGATCCGCCACATACATGTAAGTAGAGGGGCCGCTCCAGTGAACCGATCCATCCACAACCGTGAGAGGCATATCGTATTCAACCGTGGTCGTGGTTGAGGGTTGAATCGTCCATGTGTGGGCATTATTGTTAAAGGTTAGTTCCTTACCATCGGCCCCAGCTGCCTTGAACCCAGAGACATTTTTGAAATTGTCAACCAGCCGATATGACCCGGGCGCCCAGTTCGGGATCTGAACGATCGCCCCAGAACCGGTATTCGGAATCACCATTTTTATGTGTAGTGCGGCGGGGTCGGTGGTCTTTACCGTAACGGTGTAGTTGATATCTGCACTCGCCCATCCCGCGAGTGCTAAGCAAGAAGCAACCAAAAATCGTTTCACGAGCCTATACTAGCATAGGAAAATGGAAAGAATCTGCCCCGACTGCGATCAGCCCCTTGTGACCGAGAATGTTTTGGACTTTCAAGTGGACGTCTGCGCAAAGTGCGCCGGGCTCTGGTTTGATGATGGCGAGTTGACAAAGTTGAGCAAAGCTGGTTGGGCGGAAATGGATTCCGCCGAAGATCGCTTTGTGCCAACGGTGGAGCCCAGCCAATCCGATCAAATGCGTTCCTGCCCGGCATGTCGGAAGCCTATGGAGGCGTTTCGTTATCTCTACTCTTCGCCCGTGACCCTCGATTCTTGCCCCAGTTGCTTAGGAATCTGGGTAGAGGATGGCGAGCTTCGACAAATGATGCTGGCATTGGGAGATGCGCAATCTCAGCCGGTCAATCCCGCCCTTAGCTCTCAACTCAAGATCGTGGCGATCGAAGATAGACATCGAGACCGGATTTCCCACAGCAAAGGCTTCGCGCGAGCCATGCGCCTTTTCAGTTTGCGTCGCCCCTATGTGCGCTGATCTTAACCATTTCGACGTATATTCATTCCTATGGATTCTCCATCTCCAAAGATTCAGAAGACCGAGGAAGAGTGGCGCGCGCAGCTAAGCGACGCTGACTATCACGTTTTGCGCGAGGCGGGGACGGAGCGTGCGTTCACTGGCGAGTTTTGGAACAATCACGACATTGGAGAGTATGTTTGCAAGGGTTGTGGCGAGTTGCTGTTCACTTCCGGTGAGAAATTTGACAGCGGGTGCGGATGGCCCAGTTTTTATGAATCCGTAGATAAGAGCAAAGTGCTGGAGCGCAGCGATGACAGCTTTGGTATGCGGCGAATTGAGGTTTTGTGTGCTACTTGCCATGGTCATTTGGGACATGTTTTTCCTGATGGCCCGGCGCCTACCGGCCTTCGTTACTGCATCAATTCGGCCAGCTTGGGGTTCATCAAGAAGTGACCAGAGCTTTCTTCGTTGTAGTTCTTTCCATTTTGGGGAGGGTTTGGGCTCAAACGATTTGTATTGATCCAGGTCATCCCAGCGAAAACGGCATCGGAACAAGGGGCAAGAAGACCACCGAGGTTGGAGTCGCTTGGGAGGTTGCCAAGCGATTGAAATTGTTGCTCGACAAAGAGGGTTACGAGGTTGTACTGACCAAGTCTTCGGAGCGCGAGCACATCACGAACGCCAGCCGAGCGGGAATAGCGAACAGGTCTAAGGCGGCATTTCTGCTCCGGTTACACTGTGATGCGGGCACCGGAAGTGGCCTGGCAAGCTATTATCCCGGCGAGGTCGGCCGAGTTGGCAACGTATCCGGACCTTCCGCCGAGATTCGGGCGGAAAGCAAGAAGTTGGCCGAGAAGTTTCATATGGCTGTGATCAAAAGTTTGAAGGGCAAACTGAGAGACGCTGGCCTGATGACTGATCGTAAAACCAAGATCGGGGGCAAACAAGGCGCGCTGACGGGCTCTATTCTTTCGAAGGTGCCGGTTGTTTTGGTTGAAATGTGTGTTTTGCAGAATCCTAAAGATGAGGCGTTCATCGCAACTGCTGCGGGCAAGGATGCGATGGCAAAAGCACTATTCGCCGGGATTAAAGCGGCCGTTCCGAGGAACCGAAAATGAAAGGAATGACGCGTTGGTTACTGTTTGGCTTGGCTGTGGTTGCGATCGTCGGCGCAATGACCCGACGGTCATCGGCTTGGGAGAATCAAGATTTGCAGGCGACTCTTACGGCGGCGAAAACAAAGCCCATTCTCGCGGTGTTCGGTACATCGTGGTGCCACTATTGCAAGCAACTGGACGAAGAGACTCTGAGCGATTCCGATGTGAAAGCTGCGCTTCAGAACTGGGAAGTTGTCAAGGTGGACGCGGAATCAACCGAAGGTCGAAAGATGGCAGAAAAATATGGTGTGTCCGGCTTTCCCACACTCGTTTTTCTCAAACCAAATGGGGATGTTGTACAGGCTGCTTCAGGGTTCGTTCCCAAGGAAGTATTCCTTCCTGCTCTTGGAAAGATTTACACCAAAGCCAAGCACTAGTCTCAGAATTTTCTTGAATCGTACGCCCAGTGGAGCAGAGCTTGACGCTGTTTGCGCCGGCAGCCTAAGTCGCCTTCGTAACAGTTTTGACGTATCTGGGCAATGTGGCGGACCATGGCTTTCCAACGCTTGATTTGGCGAGCGTCGTCTTCATGCCTTCGCCCCGAAAAGTAGCGACAATACCACTGAAACCAGCCTCGTGGGTCATCCGCGTGGATCCATCCTTTTTCTCGCCACACAGCTAGGGGCTGCGAAGCGTTGATTCCAAAAAAGTTTAGACTTTCATCTCGTTTGAATGAGCTCAGCTTGGCGTTTTCGAACCACTCAAGAGGGAATTCCGCCTGGCAGTCGGTCAAATATTTGCCACCAAAGATTCCTAGTTCCAGCATTTGCTTCGGCGTGAGGTCGGGGGTGAACTCTGTCTCAAGCTCTAAGCCCATTGGGCAGCTTCGTTCGTACACATAGTTCTGCTGCATTAGGTCGTTCACAACGACGGTTACGATCCCAGGCATTCGCTAAACAGCCTTCCCAAACTCGCCTTCACTTCAGATAAAGGTTGTACGACAACTCCTTGGATAGCACCGATTTCACGCTGGTAGCTTGTCGCGGCACGTCCCCCGATCAAGATTGGGAAGTCCTGCCCTAATCCAGCTCTCATAGAAGTAAATTCGGCGGCGAGATCGGGGTCACTCAATGGATAGACCACGCTCAGGGCAAGCGCCTTCGCGGAACATTGCTTAACCGCTCTAACAATTTCAAATGCCGGGAGATTTGGCCCCAAGTAGGTCACATTCCAGGATTCCAGGACGGCAATAACGGCCACGATGCATGCGCCGAGTTCGTGGATTTGGTTCTTGGGCGTGGTAATGATAATCCGGGGGGCAGCAGGATCAACCGCCAAAGATCCTCTCGTTTCTTCCAGAAAAGACCTGATGATTGCAGAAGCTGCGTGTTCGTGAGCGATGGAAAGTGTGGAATCCTCCCAGCCGTCTTCGATTGAAGTGATCAACGGAACGATTACCTCTTCAAGCACTCGCCACACCCCAAGGGCTGCTACGGCACGGTTGAGCGTCCTGCTTAGTCCCACCGTGTCCATCTCCGTCAAAGCCGATAGAGCGCAGCCACTGAAGTTGCTTTGATCTTGGGGCGCGTGTCTGACCGTTCTTTCAAGTGAAGAGACCGTGCTTTCTTGAAGTTGCTGAGTGGTCATGCTTGCGATTTGACCAATACTGTGGCCCTTGGCAACTAGGTCCCTCAGAAGAGTCAGCCGGACAATATCTTCTTCTCCAAAAGTGCGGCGATTGGAGCCTGTCCGGGATGGTGAAAAAGCATTGTGACGTCGTTCCCATGCGCGTATGGTGTGTTGGTTCACGCCCGTAAGAGCCTCAACCGCCTTCATCGTGTATTGCAATCCCATGGCGTCCTAGCATATTGTAAACCAAGTGTCTATGTTTTGTCAAGAGTTGTAGCAGCCTCTTCAACGCGTTAGAAAGCTTCTTGATAATATATCTTGAACAAAGTCTTGACAAAACTTAGACATATGCGATACAATGTTTCCGTTGCTTAGAATCAATCGTGAAACAAGGGCAACAACAAAGGAACACAAACATGAAAATCGCTAAAACAGTTTCAATCGCTTTGATCGGTCTTACAATGGTTGCTTCGTCATTTGCGGGCAATCGAGCACCAGCCGCTGACATCGTTGATACGGCCGTCGGAGCCAAGGGCTTCAAAACCCTTGTTGCCGCCGTTCAGGCCGCGGGCCTCGTAGACACTCTCAAGAGCAAGGGCCCTTTTACGGTGTTCGCGCCGACAGACGCTGCTTTTGAGAAACTTGAGAAGAGCAAACCGGGAACGATCGCTATGTTGCTCAAGCCGGAGAACAAGGACAAGCTCGTAGCCATCCTTACGTATCACGTCGTGCCAGGCAAAATTTTGGCGAAAGATGTCATGAGCCTGCACAATGGTGCCAAAGTCAAGACCGTCAACGGAAAGTCGGTTTCCGTAAAAAACAAGCATGGGGTCTATATCAACAAATCGAAAGTTGTGAAGACCGACATCCTCTGCACAAACGGCGTGATCCACGTGATTGACACCGTCTTGTTGCCCAAGTAAAAAAACTCTTGCTCTCCCTCCTGCGGACCAGGAGGGAGAGCTTGCTAGGAGGCAAAAAAATGATCAACTTACTCTCCGTTGCGGCTGTTACTAGCGCCGCTCTTAGTATTCAAACATCCAAGACTCCGGCCAACATGAAGTTCACCCAAATCGATACGCCTGGTTACTCGTTTGAAATCCCAGAAGGATGGAACTTTGGGAAGGAGACACCCTGGGGTGCCCGTGACATTACGCCTAAAACCGGCCAAGGAAAGATTGGTGCAATGACGGCCGGACCTACAACGGCTAGCTGGGATGACTTATATCAAACGAGTCTCTACTTCATCCAACGCGAGGAAAAGGGAGTCGCGTCTGCATTCAAGACCGGTAAGACTAAGCAAGGTTTTGAGTGTATGACCTTCAATGTTACGAACGGGGACGGGTTCGCCAACCGAAGGTACACCTTATTGAAAGACAAGGCGGGGAAGGCCCTGGCTCTTTCGGTGAAGATCCCTTCTCGTGAGCAAGAGTCAGAGTATGCGGCGATCTTTAAGCGAATGGTTGACTCCGCAAAAATCAAATGACGCGAAAGCGTTATGAGACCGTCGTAAGGGCGGATGTCCAGAAGGTCTGGCGTTTCCACTCAAATGTGAGCGCGCTGGTCCTCTTGACTCCGCCGAACCGAAGGCTTCGGTTTGACCCGGCTGAGATTGAAGTGACAGATGGGGCAACGCATCGGTTGAAGTTCGGGCTTGGCCCATTTTGGATGCAATGGGATGCGGTGATTTCGGATGTCGTCGCCCCTGCGAGGTTCCGAGATACGGCGATAAAGTGTCCCTTCAAAAGCTGGACACATTTGCATGAGTTCGTCGAACACGAAGGTGGAACGAAAATTACGGACACAATTGAATACGAACCGCCCTTCGGGATTTTCGGTGGCTTGCTTGACAAACTCATCATATCGAAGCAACTTGATCAGTTGTTTGCCTTTCGGCATATGATTACGCATCAGCAGCTGAGTTAAACAATCGTGCCGAGATGTGCTACGGTTAGGGTCTTGCTTGATCCCAGAATTCCCGCCCTTGTTCTGGCCCCGATGGATGGGGTTACGGATGCCGCTATGCGGGACTTTCAAGGAGCTTCAGGAGCCTTTACATACGCGGTTACAGAGTTTTTGCGGGTGAGTTCGGAGTCGATCCCTCGAAAGGTGTTTCGCCGCGAAGTTCCTGAACTTGAAACGGGAGGGAAGACGTCGACCGGGATGCCTGTACAAGTTCAAATCTTGGGAGGCGACCCGGGGCGAATGGCAACTTCCGCGTACACGGCTTGGCAAGTAGGGGCCAAGGCAATCGACATCAATTTTGGTTGTCCGGCTCCGACCGTAAACCGGCATGATGGTGGCGCTTCGCTGTTACGACATCCTTGCCGGATTCGTGAAATCGTCCGCGCCGTTCGTGATGCGGTACCAAACGAGATTCCTGTTTCCGCAAAACTCCGGCTGGGTTGGGACTCCATCGAACCCATCTACGAAAATGCTCAAATGGCGGTAGACGGTGGCGCCACTTGGATTACGGTTCATGCGAGAACACGAGTTCAAGGGTATTCGCCCCCGGTCTATTGGGAACCCTTACGCCAGGTCCGTTCGCTTGTTGATGTTCCGGTCATCGCGAATGGCGACATTTGGAGTCTGAATGACTTTCATCGGTGCCTCGATGAAACGGGTTGCCAGCATTTCATGATCGGACGTGGAGCCCTAGCTGATCCAATGTTGCCGCACATGATTGGGCGGGAACTTGGGATCTCGTCGGCAGGCATACCGAGCGTCGATTGGGCCACCGAGTTTTGCCGCTTGGTCAAGTTTATCGAAAAGCACGAGGGAGGAACGTCCGGGAAGTCGCTTCTACGGCTAAAGCAATGGATCAAGATCGCTCATTCATTTGGAGATTTCGAGCGCTTTCATGAACTGAAGGTGGCTCAAAGTTTGGATGAGTTCTTTGATGTTTTGGCTCGGTTTCGGCCGTAAATCCTAGTCGCAATCATCTGGTGCGCCCCCGTTCATTTCGGCGCCAGTCTTGTTCAACGCAATTTCCTTTCCGTTGACCCAAACTCGTTCCGGGCCTATCGATGCCCAATTTGGTTTCTTATCGAAGGGTGAGCTGTTTAAGATCAAGAAGTCGGCCCGATAACCCACAGAAACTTGACCAATTTCGCGTTCCATACCCATTGCATAAGCACCGGAAACGGTGTAAGCCTTCAATGCATCACTTACGGAGATGTTTTGGTGCGTCATCCAGTTTGTGCCAGTCAGCGTTTTTCCCGTTACGGCCGTTTCAATCCCCAGCCAGGGGTTTGCCGTTACTACTGGCCAGTCTGACCCAAACGCTAGAGTTGCCCCGGATCTTAGGAGATCTTTGTAGGCGTAGCTCGTCCGGCTCCGCTCGGTCCCGATCACCTCTTCGCAGTATTGACCGTCATCGGCTTTGTGAAACGGTTGCATGCTGGCGATTACTCCGAGCTGGGCAAACCGAGGGATATCTTGAGCTCGGAGGTGTTGGGCATGCTCGACTCGGAACCGCAAATCCTTCAAACCGGTGGCTTGTGTTTCGTATAAATTCAAAATCTCAGAGTTTGCCCGATCGCCAATGCAATGGAATATGACTTGCAGACCCGCATCGGAGGCAAGCTTTATTCCCATCGCGTAACTCCCGTCTTCGAAACCTGGTCGAGGTAGCCCCGTTGGGCTCGTTTGGTCGGGCAAGGGTTTTGTGAATGGTTCAAACATAAACGCGGTTCGAGAACCTAGGGTGCCGTCCATGTAACCTTTGGTGCCGCGCGCAGAAACCCAGCTTGGAACCTTTGAAAACGCTTGAATTTGAGAGGCTGCTTTCGGCCAGTCGATTGCCGTTGAGAAAAGAGCGAGGCGGATGGTCGGATCAGCCTGAGCGTAGCGACGATAGTGTCCAAAGTCAACAGACGAGCCAATTTCGCTCGCAGCGGTGATGCCCAGGGAGTTGTACATTTTCACGGCGGCCTTGAACGCTTCGAACATCTCGTCCGAGCTTGCCTGGGGCAATCTTAGGTAGCTCATGGCGGTTTCGCGCAGCAATCCTGTAGGCTCGTTCGTTTTGGGATCGCGATCAATAGAGCCGCCGCTCGGGTTCGCGGGGCCCTCTTTGGTGATCCCCATCATCTCAAGAGCTTTGCTGTTTAACAATACGCTGTGCCCATCCATTCTGGTCAGGGCCGCCGGGTGGTCGCCCGTCACTTTGTCTAGCCACTCTCGGTTTGGTTGCGCCTTATCGGGCCAACTATCAGCCGACCATCCGGAGCCGATTATCCATTTCCCCGTCGGAACCTTCGTGGCCCAGTCGGCAATTCTTTGAAGGAATTCTTCCCGGTTCTTGGTGCCTCCTAGCAACAAGTTATTCATGCGGACTCCACCCCTCATGAGGTGGGTATGTGAATCGATGATGCCCGGCAGAACAACCTTGTCAGCCACATCGACCACGATCGTGTTTGGGCCAACGAGATCGGGACGGGCTCTCCCGACGCTCACAAAAAGTCCGCCTCGAACCGCAATCGTGGCATTGCGGATCGTGCGGCCATTAGTCCAGAGCGTCGCGTGATCTAAGATCAGGTCGGCGGGTGGAGCGTAGCTTAGTGCCAAAAGGGAAGCGAGCATGTCGCTAATTTACCGACTTATTCTTTGGGTTCTAGCTTTGCCGGTTTCTCGCCCTTTCCTTGTTGGATCATTTGGAGCAATTGCATGCCCATTAGACCGCTCAAGCTGCCTTCGGTTGCATCGCCGCCGCCACCGCTCACGATGAGATCTGGAATGATCTTGATTTTGCCCTTGGCAATCTCTTCCGTGATCTTGAATCGGGTGAAGTTCTCCTCACCCATGGCCTTGACTTGCAGCTCGTAAGCATCAGCGGTAGAACGACCTACTGCCATGATCTTTTCTGCCTCCGCCAAACCGGTCTTTGAGATTCGCTCGGCGTCGGCAACGGCGTTCATCTTTGTGAATTCCGC
>JBEBHJ010000020.1:0-50612 GCA_040081075.1 Fimbriimonadaceae bacterium
AAGTGGGCTCTTTGATGCGAAGTCGGACCGCCTTTTCGAGCTTATCCAACTCCTTTGCCGTTTTGGAAACGCGCGTGAGTGGGATATCGTTTTTCATGACGCTGGTAACGCGCGCCACGGCCTCTTCAATATCTACCGCCGAAGGGTGGTGCCTTCGCGTGAATCATCTGATCCACTGTCGGGCACCTGGCGGGTCCCCGCGTTGCACATCAAACCTTTCGGCGAGATGTTATCATCTTTTCCGAACTTTACACGAAGCTGATTTTCCCCAAATCTAACGATCTAGGTACTCACACCCGAAAATTGAGACATGCGCTTCCTTGCGGTTATCTCACTTCTCGTAACGCTTCAAGTCGTCTCGGCCGAGGTTCTTTGGCAGAAATCGTACGACAGCAATGGGCCAACGACCGGATACATTTCGAGCCTAACCCGCGATACCGATACTGGCCACTTCTATGCTCAGGGCAGGGAGGGGGGCGAAATCGCTCTGTGGAAGTTCAACGAGAATGGCACGCCATTTTATCGCGTGATTGTGCCATCGGGGAAGTTGTTTGTCGGTCGCCATAATGACTTCTTCATATTTGGCGGAGATACGCTTAGCCGCCACGATAGCTCAACTGGTAGCAGGATATGGAGCGTTAGCTTAGCAAACTATACCTACGGGCATTGCGATGAAAACGGCGACTTTTACTGTTGGAACTTCATAATCAGGGGCTGCGAAAAGCGTTCCCATGTCGATGGACATGCCTTGTGGGGGCACATCGGCTCTATCATTCCGCTGTCGGGTCCAGATCTACTACTCGACATGGAATCTGGGCTTAACATTGCTAACAAGATTACCGGTGCATTGACTCCAATTTCGCTGCCCGTCTCTGTTTCCGGCCGATTAACCGGAGTTCCCCTACCGGGAGGCAAGGCTCTTCTTTTTAACTATGGCACTCGCAGGTTGTTTGGGTTTCGCGGCCGCGTGCCCGTTTACAATTTGGGATTTTTAGAGCAACCCTATGGTGACATTGTCCCAGCGAGCGACGGTACAGCCTTAGCCCGAGCCTCTTGGAACACTATGAGGTTTGATGAAACGTTTAAACGAACGTGGTCTGTGGGCAGTTCATTCGACTTTTCCTCTGGTCCATCGCTGATTCGAATGGGAGATCCTATTGGAGTCACTAGCCTAGCCACGGGCCTAGGCAATGAACTCTTCAATCACGGGCTTGCAAAAGTCGAATGCGCAATAGCTACGAGTAGCACGATTTGGGTTGGCGGATCACTTGAAAGACAAAGTATGGGCCCCGCGGCAATTAATAAAATTGATAGGCAAACTCACATTGCCACACCAGCATGGCGAAGTAGCTCTACTGGGAGACGCGAAGACGAACCTGTCCATGCGCTTTTGGGGCCTGGTAGTGATCTGATTTTGGTGTCGAGATCAGCGGTTTTGGATACCGAGATTTCGCGGATTAGGGCTAGCGATGGCACGAGGCGATGGGCGATTCGGCTGCCTAACGTACGTGCAACGCTTGTCTCTTCAAGCACCAATACGAACAAGAGCATATTGAGTCTTACATTGGCAAAGATCGACGGCGTTCACACGTATGAGATTGACCTGACGCGAGCCAAGGTCATTCGCGATTTCGAGGGTTACGGATGGATAACAGGGACGACCGCTTTTCGACAATCCGGCCTGTGGACTCATAAGTTTGATCTATCAACGGGCAACGAGTTGTGGCGCATACCAAGGTTGGGCGCAATAAGCACGGACGGCATCGGAAACGTCTTCATTGGGAGCTCCAAGAACTCAGCAGTGAACGGCGAACTCCTTTGGCGAACTTCGTTCACATCTCAATCACCGGCCACAATTGTGGGTGACAGGGTGTTCCTAAAGGACAACTATCGGTTGGCGTGCTTGAACTCGGCGAATGGATCGGTTCTTTGGGTCACTAGTGTCAATGCGTCTTTTGACTTGGAGCAACCAACCGTTAAGGTATCGGATCAAATCGCTTATGTCCGGAACGAGGGTTCAAATCAATATCAAGCCCACAATCTTCACACTGGCCAACTCATGTCGCAACGCACGTATGGTTTCTTTGACGCAACCGGGGCTTATTTCTGCCGGCAAGGTGGGGGTACAGACTTGTACAGATATGATGACTTCTCCGACTTAACTGGCGACGCCGTGGCCTCGTTTGCAGGTACGCCAAAACTGTTTGTCAGCGACCAAGTTGGTGGACAGTATGTCTTTGGCATTGACGGAACGGCCAATCCCTGGGACTGTTTTGTAGCAAGGCTTGGCAGCTAGAGCGAGGCCGCCCGCTAGTTCTCGCCGAACTTATCCAGATAAATCGCCGCTTCATAGCAACAATTCAAGTAGGCGTTACTCTCCGCCGCCGGGCGCTTGGCCGCGAGTTTTACAATCTCGCCGTAGGTTGTTTTCGCGCGGAGCATAGACTTCAGCACGGCCTTTCCGTCTCCGTAATAAGACCTAAAAGTGGGCTCTTTGATGCGAAGTCGGACCGCCTTTTCGAGCTTATCCAACTCCTTTGCCGTTTTGGAAACGCGCGTGAGTGGGATATCGTTTTTCATGATTCCGGACACACGCGCCACGGCTTCTTCAATATCTACCGCCGAACCCGCCGAAACATTTACCCAGAGCGTCCCGCCACCAGTGAGCGCATAACCAACATCGACAATGTCACTGCAATAAGACTTGAGCTTCACCCGCATCGCTGCGACCGTCTTCACACTCGATGCCGGCATAGACTTGAGCTTGGCGTTGTTCAGATGAGCCAACGCCTGACTAAACCGAATCTCGGCATCCGACATCGAAGCCGTGCTCGACCCAAACTGATTCGTGTAGTAATCAAACCACTTTTGCCGCCCCATTCGAAACATATCTTGATCGGTGATTTCTTGAAGTGAAGCGAGCGCAAGGGCAAAAACCATATCCAGAGTTTGGACGATCCATTGCGAAAAGAGTTTGCGTGGAAAAACCCAAAGCGGCGGCATTAGTGGTTCGTCTATCGTATTTAGAAAGGGCACACCGTTGCCCGGAGGTTTTTCAGTTTGAAGGTTCGATCAGTTTTTACGTTTGTTTTTGGTGCCTTGGCGATGGCTCAAGCCCTTGCCCAAGTGGACCTCACATCCACGATCGTTGTGATCAATGGAGAAGAGGTTAAGGGCTCAGAATACTATCGCCGGATGGAGTTCCTACCCGGCGTTGGAAAGCAACTGGGCAACGGATTTGCTGAGTTTCCTCCCGGACTTCTGACTATTGAACAGCTGGTAACAGAGCGTTTGATTCTCCAAATGGCCAAAGATAAGGGCGTGCTGCCAACGGCCGCTGAGGTTAAAGACGAGATCGCTTATCAGATGCAACTAAACCCTGATTACACGAAAAGCTTTTTGGATACGGGCCAGACCTTGGCCGAACTCGACTATCAGACCAAGGTTCGTGTCGCCCGGTTCAAGCTAACCACGTTTGGTATCACGGTAACCGACGCCGAAGTGGCAGAATTTTATAAGAAGAACTCGTCCATCTATTCGACGCCCAAGATGGTGACTCTGAAAGTGATTGCCGTCGATACTGAAGAAAAAGCTAAGGCGGTCGATGCCGATTTGGCGGCAGGGAAGTCGTTCTCAGATGTTGCTAAGGCGCGTAGCCTGGATGTCTCTGCCGCGACCGGCGGGGAATTTGGCCGCCGACCCTATTTTGAGCTTGCAGAAATCGTTCGTGGTGAAGTTGACAAGATCAAGGTTGGGGGCATTACCGAGTGGATTGTCGGCGAGAAAACAAGGGTCAAGTTTATGCTTGTGGCAGCCGATCCTGAGAAAGCTCGGCCCCTTGATGACGTTCTGAAGAAGATCATTCGCCGCGAGATATTGATCACCCGGGGAAGCATCAAAAACAACATAAGGCAAGATATGATTGTTATGCGCAAGAAGGCTCAAATCTCCATTACCCAGAAGGAGTTTGACGACGCGTACAAGAAGTTTATTGATGTGATTATTCGCGACGGGGGGTAACGCCGAATCGAAAGCCAAAGAAAAGGAAAGCCCCGATCAAAGTCGGGGCTTTTTTTGGTTTACCAGGGAGATGGGTTCATAACTGAAACCCACGCCTGGTTAGTCGTGGGGCTAAAACCCGCGACCTCCCTGGCTCATACGTTGTTCATTTGTCATAAAATACACCACCTCCGATTTGGGTTAATTTTTGCGGGCTAGCAAGTGCCGGCCCACTCTTAATACGATTCACGACAAGGAAAAGTTCATCGGAGTCACAATCTGATTGTGATTGTTGAAGTCGTGGGCTGTTCGCCTATGGATTGCGAGGCCATCGAGCGAGCCGGCGCCGATCGGATTGAGCTATGTGCGGGGATCGTAGCGGGGGGTGTGACTCCTTCGGCGGGTCTGTTCAAGACTGCTCGGGCGGCAACCTCGCTACCTATCATGGTCATGGTTCGCCCGCGAGAAGGGGGATTCCTCTATTCGGATCAAGAGTTCAAATCCATGGTTGAGGACGTTCTTACGTTTGGCGAACTGGGGGCCGATGGGGTTGTCTTTGGCGTTTTGCTGGAAAACGGGGCCATGGATGTCGAGCGAATGTCTCGACTCCAAATGGCGGCGGGTTCGATGAAAACGATGTGCCACCGAGCTTTTGATGTCACGCCAGACCCGGTCCAGGCTATCCAGGACCTCGTGAGTGCCGGGATTGATCGCGTGCTTTCCAGCGGTCAAACAACAAGTATTGTCGAAGGCTTACCCACCTTAGCGAAGCTAATATCAGCGGCGGATGGTCAAATCGAAGTTCAACCTTGCGAAGGGATTCGACCGGAGAATGTTGCGAGCGTCGTTTCTGCCCTGATGCCCCAATGCATACATTTCGGACCTTTCGTGAATATCTGGGATCCGACTTCGAAGTTGGATAAGCCTGTCAACTACGGTCACCACGTTGAAGTTGAAGAGGCATGCATCAGAGGCGTTGTCGAGATCGTCCGTTCCTTGGAATGAGTGACTTTAAGCTACCGCTGGGCCGACCAGCGCTAATGGCGATTTTGAATGTAACGCCGGACAGCTTCAGCGATGGCGCACAGTTTCGCTCGGTCTCAGAGGCAGTTGATGCGGCGAAGCTGATGCGAGATCAAGGCGCGGATTTGGTCGACGTTGGAGGTGAGAGCACCCGGCCGGGATCGCAACCAGTTGGCCTCGACGCGGAACTTGAGCGGACCATCCCCGTTGTCGAGGCTCTCAGTCGGCTCGACATCCCCGTTAGCATCGACACGATGAAGCCCGAAGTTGCCTCACGCGCTCTCGATGCTGGGGCGTTTATGGTAAACGACGTGAACGGGCTCCGGGCGGAAAAGATGCTAGAAGTTTGTGTAGGTTCACAATGCCACGTATGCATCATGCACATGCTTGGCGAGCCCAGAACCATGCAAGAAAATCCGGTGTACGATGATGTTGTCAAGGACGTCCGCGCTTTCCTCATGCGCCAAGCCACGAAGGCCGAAGATTCAGGATTGGCGGCGGAGAAGATTTGGATCGATCCGGGGATTGGCTTCGGCAAGACGCTCGAACAAAATGTGACCTTACTTCGACAGTTGGAGACGTTTGCAGCCAGTGGGTACCCGGTTGTTGTCGGATTAAGTCGCAAATCCATGGTCGGAAAGTTGCTTGGAGGCGCCGAGGTCGCCGATCGAATAGAAGGTTCGATTGCCGGCGCAGTTGTTGCCATGATGCGCGGCGCACGCATCCTTCGGGTTCACGATGTAAAAGCTACGCGGCGAGCCATTGATGTCGCCGCCGCTCTAATCTAGGCTACCAGCCCGGATAGATGCCCTTTTGAACGGAGAAGTAGGGGCGCTTCAACTGGCCGTAGGTTAGGCGTTTGGTGTGCGTATCCGCCCAAATCGCGTTACTACCTCCACGATGCAAGAAGTGGAAGTGATCTCGCAAAGAAGCAATGTCAGGGGGAGAGCTAAACCAATCGGGGGTTTGAAGGAAGTTGCAGCCCGGAACGGCGGCTTTGTGCTCCCAAGCCACCAGAGTTCGCGCGGTTTCCTCTATTTCGGTATCGTTTGCCCCCGTGGTGGTAAAGCTTCCATCGGGAGCAAATTTTATCGTTCTCACCGACGGGCCATATTCGTTTCCAGCCGCTGCCGGATTTGTCGTGTAATACGCAGAGCCGGTATTGGCCTGGAAGAAGTTTGTCGCATAGGCAACCTGCCAATCGGTTGGCATGCTAGGGCAACGCCGGATCTGGACGCTCTTGAGGTATTGATCAATCTTGCCGGGTCGAATCGGATTCGTCGCGGCCTGGTAAACGATGCCGTAAAAGCCACCGGAAAGAGGCGCATTGTTGTTGTCATATCCGATCCACATCTCCTGGTTGGCATAGCCGGGAAGCGGATCATAGGTAACCATTGGAACCCATGTATCATCGTTGTCGGCCAGATACAGCTGGCACGCAACGCCGATTTGACGGAAATGTTGAGCGCATGCAGCCTGCTTAGCGGCTTCCTTGGCTGAAGCAAAAACCGGGAAAAGGATCGCGGCCAGAATCGCGATAATTGCGATAACAACCAGCAACTCAATAAGCGTGAACGCGCGGCGCATGACTTATTGTACGACTGTTTTTACGAGAAATCCGTTCATCATGTATGCTGGAAGCATGAGTTGGGACGAAATTGTTCATGAAATCCGGGAAACTTCCCAGGAAATGCACGGGGCGCGTGAAATTGGGCTGACGAAATGTCGAAGCTTGATCCAGCACTCGGCCAAAGCGATACGACATATTCATCGCCATCAATTTGAGGAAGCCGAAATCTTGTTGGCCGAGGCTCGGCAGATCGCAGAAGACACTCGCGCCGCGCTCCGTGCCCATGGAGAACTCTACTACGCGGGCTACTTGCATGATGCCGAGAAGGAGCTCGTCGAAGCCCACGCAACTTACGCGATTGTTCGGGGCATGGATTGGCCCACGCCCCAAGACATGGGGTGTGGAGTGATGGCTTACCTGAATGGGATGGGCGAGGCGGCATCCGAAGTACGAAGATTCGCCTTGGACGAAATGCGCCGGGGCTCAACAACCGAGGCGGAGAACATCCTAGTCGCTATGGAGACGATCTACGATGATCTCATCACGTTCGATTTCGCCGATTCGATGACGGGGGGGTTGCGGCGAACTTGCGACGCCTTGAGAGCGGTGATCGAGCGAACGAGGAGCGATCTCACGATGAGCGCAACGCAACGAGCGCTAGTCGCCGAACTTCAGGCGACAAGGGAGAAGCTAAACTTACGCTAGTTTCGGTTAAACGTCTTTTGCGGCTTTGGTCCAACTGCATCGACTACTCTTCCAAACGGCAACCATGGAGCAGTCACGCGCCAGCGACCATCGGGTAATCCTTCGTAGGACGTTAGGCTTTCCGCATTTCGATCGAAGTAGTCCTTCATTCCTGCCATTTGGATGCATCCAATCAACGTGACAAGTGCAAAGGGTATCAAGAACCAACGGTTGCCGGGGGCTTTGCGGGTTCGAAGGATCACAATGATTCCGAACGCGATAAACGGGGGTGTTAGGAACCACGTGACGTCAGGTTGCATCGAACCGGCACATGCGGAAACTGGTTGAAAAAGGAACTGAGCTGCAAGAACTATTGATATCCAGCCAATCAAAGTGTGCTTGAGTTTTGCGCTTATCCTAGGCTTTTTCATGGTTGCCCTCACTACTATTATAAGACAGAAATTAACGATCCAACTGGGAAAATTCTCCGCGCAAAATTAGAAATAGGTCTTATAAGTTCCAGTGCGACCTATAAGACCTGTTAGCGGAGCCAAGATCAATCGTCGGTATCGATTTTGATAAAGGCTTTCTCGCGTGATTTCGAAGCAACAGCGCTGACAACCTGGCGAATCGCCGAAACAACTCGACCAGATTTGCCGATTACTTTGCCGGTGTCTTCGGCGGCGACCTTCACGACAAACGTGCGGGTGTGACCGTCGAGCTCCTCGCGAATCTCAACTGAATCAGGATGGTCTACAAGGCCGGTGATGATGGTTTCGACTAAGGGTAAGTAGCTCATTCTGATTTCTCGGCCTCTTCGGCAGGCGCTTCTTCTGCAGCCGCTTCTTCAGCTACAGGCTCTACTACCGGTGCTGCTTCCGCTACTGGTTCCTCAACCACAGCCTCGGCTACAACTTCTTCTACGGCGGCTTCTGGTTCTGGCTCTGGCGCAGCAACTGGAGCTGGTTCAGGCTCTGCCGTAGCTTTGGGTTCAGCAGCCTTGGTATCCATAACCGATGCGACTGACGTAGCGGCAGTGCGTTTGTCAAGGAACTTGTAATCCTTCCGCTTGGCTGGGCGTTCGGCTAAGAACTTCTCGAGGATGCCTTCCTTGTTGAGCAAGATCGCGGTGGTTTCTGAAGGCTGCGCACCGAGGCGGAGCCAATAAAGAGCGCGCTCTTCGTCAATCTTTAAGACTTTGGGCTTTGTGACCGGATTGTATAGTCCGATGATTTCAACAAAGCGACCGTTGCGACCGGCTTTGTCCGACGCTACAACTACACGATAAAAGGGACGCGCCTTCGTACCAATCCGGCGCAAGCGAATTTTGACCATTCAGTAATTTTTCTCCTTGGTTCCTCTGGGGGGCACGCCCCGAAGGACGGCGGAAGTGACTACGCCACTTTCCCAAGTTCAAGGATTGTACCCGATGTTCGGCCGCAGGTTCAACGTGGCGGCGGTGACCTTTTTGTCTCGTTTGCTTTCGTAGCCTTGATTTCTGCAATCGCCGCCCGAACTTGAGCGGGATAGGGGTCGGGAAGTTTGTCCCAGGTCACCGGAACTGCGTTGAGGTCAAACTCTGGAACTGTAATCGCTAAGTGCTCTTTCCAAACCTTCGGCGCGAGGTCTAGTCGCAAGCGAATGACGCCGTTCTTTCCCGGGGCATATCCGACCAGGCCGGTAACACCGTAACTTTGCATCTTGTTTGGATTGCCCATAACTTCTGTCTCAATGACCGCTAACGTGTAAGCCTGAAGATCTCGCAAAGGAAACACATGGCCGTCGGCGGCCCGGCCATAAGCAACTAGGGTGGGCAAGAGGGTGGTTCTGGCTGAAACAAACGCGGTATCGGGAACTCCGTCCGCGAACAGTTCGGTGGGTTCAAGCTCTTTGCCCCGCAAAATGCGGCTCCGAAAGGTCATGCGATCCACAATTTTCCGCTGATCGGCTCGTAGCCCACGATATCCAAACTGAGCTCCTGATTCAAGACTGGCTTGGAGTTTAGGTTCAAATGAGCCATACAGGCACAACGTATCCCAATCCGTATTATCGCTAGCACCGGCAAGGGACCGATCAACCATTAACACGAAAATATCGCCCAAACCACTGCGGTTGAGCCGTTTTGACTCATAGGCGTATCTGGCGTAATCTCGCACATCGAGCCTAGATTTAGCAAAAACCGACGCCATCAACTTTGCCGTGGCACCGCGGGGCGTGAAATTGAGGGCGCTTTCGAAATGGTCACAAGGCGTGATCGTGCTCCACGTGCCGTTTTCAACTAAGTTGATCGTCCCCGAGTCCAACAAGCTCCTCATGAATCTGCCGACTCTTAACGGTTGATCTTGCGACGTAAACAAAGTCATAGTCATGGCTTCGTCTGGAATCAACCCGATTACGTTGAGTTTGGATGTCTCTGCGTAAGATTCCAAGGCATCCGACACGGTCCAGCTCAATGGGTCGACTTTCTCAACGCCAAGCATCATTTCCTTCAAGCGAGCGCTGATCGTTGCCGGTGAAGAGCCGCCGAAAACCGTTTTCGCCCGATCATTAAACAGTTTTGAGTCGTCGGACAGCTTTACAATGGGATCGGCTAGGCTCGGCGATGTCGGGTTCAATTGAGCGTTCAAGAAAGTGCGAGCGGGGTCGGCGAACATCGCTTGAGATTTAACTTGCGGTCCAAAATCAGGGTTCTCGGCGATGAGATTCACATTAAAGAGCGCGGTCATTTCGCCGCGGATCACTTCGAGCGAGAACGGTTGGTTTACGTTTATATTCAACTGTGATCGCGGGTCGCTAACAGTTCGGGGTGATTCTTGGGGGAAATCTAATCGTGATGCTTGATCTTCCCAATCGAGCTGTTCCTTCTTAAAATCGAGGAGTGCCTTCTCGAATTTCTTTGGATCAATCTTCCTTTGCATTCGAGTCGGTTCAACGGAAAAGACGGCCCTCTGAAATGGACCAATCCCAGCCAGGTCGTTCGGATTGCAAGCCAAAACGAGCCGATTGAGGAATCGGGACATTGGCGCTTGCTCAAAGAGAGCGGTTTGCCGAATCCAACGCCGTGTCGCGGCTTGGCGATCATTTTCAACATCCTTTTCCGAAGGCAAACTTGCTAACCCTTGGGCCAGCTTCTTGGCATCAAATGGTTCGCTCGCGAGCTTTCGAACTTTTTCGAGAGCTTGATCAAGCAACTTTCGCCGATAGGAGATGTGGGCTTGAAAGATGCCCTGAGTTTGAGCCGGTGTGCGCAAAAGAACTTCGGCATCGGTTTGCTTCACCCAAGTGCCAACGGTAACCTCGGCTAGCTTTGCCTTGAGCTCAGTTAGCGAGATCTTTTCTGCGCGTACATAAATGATTTGCGAAGCGATTTCGGGCGAGGATTTGAACTTAGCCTTTTGTTGAGCTGACAGCTTCTCCAGCACTTGCTCAACCGAGGCAGCCCGGGATTCAAAGTTGATCTGGTCCTCCGAATGCGTGAGCATTAGTCCAGACAATAAGATCGCCAACATGAGCTTATTATAGCGAGCGATGTGTAAGAGTGAGTTCAAGGCCCAAGGGACGGGTGATGGACGCGCTCATAGCGCAGCGCTGTTGCTAGACTTCGGCGCCTCCATCGGCTGCAATTCCTGTTCGCTTTGGCCCGACGAGGCTCCACAATCCGACCAGTAGAATGATCGTGGAAATTATCCTGAGAGCTTGTAGAAGGAGCGGGCCACCCAGGAAATTGCGAGAGTAGTCCACACAAACCGCCAATAGAATTGCCAGCGCCGCTGACCGTTTTGCCCATAGCCAAGTCGCTACATTTCCCGTCTCGTCGTTGGTCCGAAGCATTCGTAACGTTATGGAGGGTCCGATGAGATAGACAAGACCAGACTGCAATTTAGATTCGAAAAATAAAATCACACCGCAAAGCAAGCTCAACATTACTAACGGAAACACGGCGTCGAATTTTGGGCTCTGAGCTAGTCTCTGTTTCACTGCTACCGCCTTTTGCCGAACTTCGCCATTTTGCTTTGCATCTTGAACATCGTCTTCATCTGACGCCTCATTTCGTAGAGCTGCTTGATGAGGTTGTTAACGTCCTCAACGCTTGTACCAGAGCCCTTGGCGATGCGCTTTCGGCGGGAGCCGTTGATGAGGTCGGGGACGCGCCTTTCTTTCGGTGTCATTGAGAGGATCATGGCTTCGATTCGGTTGATGCGACCGTCGTCCATCTGATCTAACGCTTCCTGCGGGATTTGTGCGCCTATGCCGGGAATCATCTTCATGATGTTCTTCATAGAACCCATTTTGCGCATGGTCTTGAACTGTGAAAGCATGTCGTTGAAGTCCAGGTCGCCCGACTTGATCTTGCCTTCGAGCGCCTTTGCCTCATCTTTATCGATCGCTTGCTCAGCTTTTTCAATAATGCCGAGCACGTCGCCAAAACCAAGAATCCGCTCGGCCATTCGGTTGGGGTGGAACTGTTCGAGTGCATCCACCGATTCGCCGATTCCAGTGAACCGAACCGGCACGCCGGTTGCCGATCGTACAGATAAAACGGCGCCACCGCGGGTGTCCCCATCTAGCTTCGTAAAAATTGCCCCAGTTAGCGGGACCAGCTCGTGAAACGCCTGGGCGACATTTACGGCTTCTTGCCCTGTCGTTGAATCGACAACCAAGAAAACCTCGGTGGGTCTCACCGCATCGTTGACCTGCTTGAGCTCTTTCATCAAGTCCTCTGCAACCTGCAAACGCCCCGCCGTATCGACGATCAGAACGTCAAGCATGAGGTGCATACAACGATCAAGAGCTTCCTTTGCGACTTGAGGAGGAGTTAATCCCGATGCTCCCGTAAACACAGGCACTCCGACCGACTCGCCAAGCACTTGAAGTTGAGTAATCGCCGCGGGACGCTGTAAGTCACAGGCGGCCATCATCGGCTTTTTGCCTTGCTTTGTGAGCCAAAGTGCGAGCTTGGCGCAGGTCGTTGTTTTGCCCGATCCTTGTAATCCGCACATGAGAACGACCGTAGGTGGAGCTGGTGACCAGTTGAAGGGTTTTGCTTCGGAACCCAAAAGCGCAGTGAGTTCGTCGCGAACGATCTTTATAACGGTTTGATCGGCAGAAAGACTTGCAAAGACGTCTTCGCCAACGCATCGCTCTTTGACGGTGGCGATGAATTGTTTGGCAATTGCAAAGTTAACATCGGCCTCAAGGAGAGCGACGCGGACTTCGCGCATCACTTCGTTGATGTCGTCTTCGGTGATTCGGCCTCGGCTGCGAAGTCCAGCGAAAATGCCCGCCATGCGTCGGGTCAATGTGTCGAGCATGAACTGAATTGTACTGGGGCATTGGCCTCACGTGCCCTTTAGCTTCACGTATGATACTTATATGCGTTCCGCTTTACTCCTCATAGCTTGTTTAAACCTGGCCGGTTGCGGCATAGTCCATCTTAATTTGCACACTCAGAACAAGAAGGGTTCGGGCAAAATTAAGACCACGACTTTCAAAGTTGGCTCATTTAGCAAGATTTCGAGTTCCATCTCGGGGCGGATGAATATTGAAGTCGGCCCGGTCGCTTCGGTTAAGGCGGAAACTGATGACAACCTCGTAGAGAACCTAAAAGTTCGAGTGGATGGCGACACCCTTCACCTGGACACTAAGGGCAGCATCAGTTACGAGAAGATGGTCTTTACGATAACCGTGCCAAGTTTGACCGCTTGGGAGTCTTCTGGTGCGGGCGACATCCGGATCAACAACATCAATTCCAGTGAGTTTAGCCTCGATTCCACTGGGGCGGGCCGACTCGTTTTGTCCGGAAAGGCGACCGACTTGAACATCGATCTGTCCGGAGCGGTAAATGTGGATGCAAAAGGGTTGACCGCGCAAAACGCCTCGATTGACATGTCGGGCGCAGGTAACGTGACCCTGAGCGCTTCCAAGACGCTCAATGCCGATCTCTCGGGAGCTTGCTCGGTGAAGTACTTCGGAAATCCAACGGTTACGAAGTCGATCTCGGGCGTTTCTTCGGTAAGCCGGGGCTAGTTTCGTCCGGCTTTATTTCTCTTCCGCTTGGCCTCTTCGATATTAGGCTTTCCCCCGACCGGACCCGATATCTCGGGCTCGGAGATGATTGGTTCGTTGGCTTCGGGAATCGGCAACTCTGGTTTCGGTTCTGGTTTAGGTTTGGCAACTGCGGGAAGGACTTCCACTTCACAAAGTGCCTGTCCCTTCTTCACTCGCCCGCCCGGGGATACGAACCATTTGATGATCCGCAGCCGTTTTGGTGCGGGGAACTGTCGAGCGGCAATTAGGGTTTCGGCTTTGTCAACCGCCTTCTTAGCAGATTCAAGTCGACCGTCTGCTTCCTTCATTGCCTGATTGTCGACGATGACCCGGGTCGGTTCGGTTGAAGCGGGAATGCGCCGAGGAACGACGAACGCGGGCCTGGGAACGACCACCCTCTTTGTCCGCGAGGGATTTATGCTCGGTTTTGTTTTGGGTTGTTGAACCACAGGGGCGACCTTTGCGATCGGAGCTGGGGCAGATTTCGCCTTCTCTAGCGCTGCTTCTGCCTCCTTGAGTTGATTGCGGTTGGATTCAAGGGCAGTGATTTCCTCTTTCAAACGCACTTGGTTGTTCTCCCAAATCCCCTTTTGCGACATGGATAGGCTATCCTTCCGGGTAGCTTCGTTAGCGCTTATCGCCCCATTTGAAAGGAGCATTTTGGCTTTATCGGCATCCTCTTTTGCTCGCTCATAGATTGCCTTGGCGGTGTCAACCGCTTTTTGCGTTTCTTGAATGGCCAATTCGCCATCGGTCACAATCCGGCGGCACTCATCAACCCTCTTCGTGGCCTCTAGTACAGCTTCGATGGGCTTCCCAGCTTCAACTGGAACGGTCGGAACGGTCGGTTTCGGATTCGTCTCGGGAACGGACTCACCGGGAGTGCCGGCGACTTCGGGGAGTGATCCAATTTCCTTTGGTCCGGCGGGAGCGGGCGAAAATGACTGTCCGGTATGCACGATGCGCCCTCCCAAGCGGTCTGGAAACGATGGCAATGCAATCGCAACGCCCGATTCCTTCAAGTCATCGGCCACCTTTTGCAGGGTTTGTTGAGCCAACTCAAGTTCCTTTTGTTCGGCGGTGTCGTCAAAAAAGACGAGGTCGGTGGACTCGTCCACGACATAACCTTCAAGCGCAGCGAGTTTGGAGATTACGCCATCCTGATCTGAATACAGGGTCGTTGTCGGAACCTTCTTGGAAACAGGCTCAGACTTATGGGGTATGAGCCCATAGACCAACAAAGTGCTTGCCACCACTCCGATTCCACTCATTATCAACCGCCGCTTGGACTTCATCTAACTTCCTAATTGTGAACGCTTTTTGACCGGGCAAGTTCCGAGCAAGCCACAAGACCCATCGGTCACACTGATGGTATGGTTTCTTGGCTCAGCTACTTCGTCGGCGCGCTCGCCCTATTAAGTATCGGCGGTGGAGTGCAAGGTTATGTAGGTTCTCACAGCGTCGGATCACTAATGGGCGGCGCTGGCAGCGGCATAATTATGCTGATCGGACTGTATATTGCCCGAACTAAGCCTTCCTTGGGGTTTGGAATAACCGCAGTCATGTCTCTAGCCCTTATTGGGATGATGTTGCCTCGATATTTGAAAGGGCACTCCATTTGGCCCGCGGGCGTAATGGCATTGGCGAGCATTATCGTTTTCGGTGCTCATATCGTTGCACACTTCATGCAGAAAAAAGCCTCGTAAACAAGCATGTATCCACGAGGCTGAAGTTAAGTTAGCTTCGGTTGATCTTAACCTGGAACATGTCAATCGCCATCTGCGGTCGACTTCCTGAAGAAGGAGCAACCACGTCGACGCGCCCTTCGATTTGACCGGACGCATTAACATAGTTAGTCGGATTGACTCCGGTAACCGTCAACGTTCGGTCTGTTCCGTTCAGAATTCCGGCGACCACTAAATCCCAGTTGCCCGTGGACAAGTTCTTAAGATAGGCTCGTCCCGTTCCATTTCCCCTTGCCTCCAAGGTGACATCAAGGGTGACGACGGGAGAAAAGGTTGTTTGAAAGAAGAACGACCCCGTTCCAACTGTTCGAGCCACTGGTCCAAGAACAAGATAAGTATCATCTGACTTTCTTGCTTCGGCTATGCCTCCCGAAACGATGCCCGCGCTATTGAAGCTGACGATGGGAGCTCCAAGTCCAATTGCTTCGGTTGGGTCCAATACGAACAAGCCCCGCTGGCGGTCAGAAAGAATGATATTGCCACTGGCAAAGTAGGCGTAAACACCCCAGTTGCCATTGTAGTTTGCGGTAGATGTTCCACTCGGGTAGGTGTCGAAGTATCCGGTTTCGAAGAGCCCAAGCGGGTTTGCCGCGTTGTATATTCTTAGGCCACCTTCATAAGCCGAGAGGAATAAGTGACCGTCCCGCAGATGTGAGTTGTGATCGATTGTGCTCACGCCGCTTTTGAATTGGCCTACCCGAGCCGGAGCTGCGAGGTCTTGTACATCAACTACGATCGTTGTACATGATTGCGTATTGCCGGTGTTCTCATCAAATTCGTCGTTGACGAGCATATACTTGGCATCTGGCGTAAGCGAACCGCTGTGACAGTAGGTGGAACCTGAACCGTAGATCGGTGTACTGCCCAGAACGGTTATGGCGGCCGGATTGGTTGCGTCCAAAATGTAAAGACCTTGCGTTCCACAGAAAGCATAAATTATCTGCTTGCCCGCGTAGGGCCCGCTCGTAAAGTTCTTGACCAAACAATCATGAACATACTTCGTGTTCCATCGCCCCAAACGAACTAGGTTGGTAGGGTTTGAAGCATCCAGAATCACAACGCCAGTGTTATTTCCACCGTTCGCGTAAAGTCGATTCGTGGTAGGATCGGCCTGAATAGTGTGAACGGCCGACATCGGATTCGCGGTTCCGCCATTGTAAGTAGCAACCATGCTAACGTTACCGCTATCAGCGTTGGTGAGGTCGATGATTCGAATGCCAACAGCGCCGCCCGAATCGGTAACCGCATAGCAATAGTTGCCGAGGGTTACGTTCTCGTGCCAGTCCGAGCTTGGGCCACTAATGAAACCAATTTGAACCGGGGTTGAAGGGTTTGTAACATCAACAACGGATTCGCCAGTTCTTACGCCAATAATCGCATATTCTCGGCCAGAGGGGGAAGTGTAACCGTAAAGGGCAGAGCCGATCGTCGGCGAGCCTGGGAATTGGTTTAGGGCAATTTGGCTGAGAAATCGAACTCCCTGTGATTGGTATTGGGCGTTAGCCGCAACGGCGACTGTGCCAAGGGCAACGAATGCAATTAGACGCTTCATGATTCTCTCCGTGATACAACATGCATCTTACACGATGCTATCGCTATTATGGACGGAGTGGGATATCTAGAACGTTGCCCCTTAAAAATCTGGTAATCGTCTTAGTCGACGACGTTTATCTCAACCGCCGGAACCATGCCGATCCGGGCGCCCTCGGCAAGCAAAAGACGAATCGCTTTGACCCCTTCATCACCCATATCCAGTGTTCGCTCGTTAACATACATGCCGACGAACTCATCGCTCGTTGCTTCCTCCATGCCGCGAGCAAACTGCAGCGCGTATTCGAGCGCTTTTGGCCGGTTGTTGAGACCAGCGGAAATTGACTCTCGCATGCACCGACTCACTTCCTGAACAACGGCATCGCCAAGGTCCTTTCTAACAACATTGACACCGAGCGGCAGGGGAAGTCCTGTCTTTGCATTCCACCACTTGCCCATATCGGCGATCAAATGAAGGCCCTCTTTCTCATACGTGAGCTGGCCCTCGTGAATGATCAGGCCGATCTCAAACCGCCCGGATTGAATCGCGGGAATGATCTCGTCAAAGGGGACGATTTCAAATTTTGGCTTTACGTTTGGACCAAACAAATCATCGAAATAGAGATTGAGTTGCAAAAATGCGGAAGTGAGTTTGCCCGGCACGGCAATCGTCATTTCTTTGAGTTCGTCATTTTCTATTGAGCGTGAAGCAACGAGCATTGGGCCATAAAGCTCACCAAATGAACCACCATGCCGCAACAGAGCGTATTTGTCCGCGACGTAGGCAAAAGCGTGAACCGAAACTGCACTGGACTCAAGCTTGCCCTCCATTGCCCACTCGTTGAGGGTTTGGATATCTCTGAGGATGTGCTCGAAATCGAGATCAGACTGTACTGCTCCCTTCGCTAATCCCCAAAACATGAACGCGTCGTCGGAGTCGGGCGAATGCCCCAATCTAATCTTCATCAATAACTGAGGTTACCCGGCACGCATCCTTTCCGACAGAAGACGTGATTGCCCGGCTCAATCACATTCTGGGGGAGGTTATTGGGGTAGATCGGCCCATCATCGGCTCAGCCGCTTTCCCTGCCCCTCTCGCGATAGAGCGAGAAAACAACCGCACCTACATCTGCACTTTCTCGCGCGCGAACCAGTCGGTTAGAATGCCTTCTGCCATGAGGAGCTCCGCCATTTGTCCGGCATGTTGTTGCATGTGCCGGAGGTTGACCATTTGGTGCTCTAACTTCGGCATGTTGTACCAAGAGAACCCGGAGTCCTTTGCGTCCAGATCCATTTCATCAATCGCCTTATCAACCAGGTCTCGGCAGATTTGCCAATACTCCAAGATCTCTTCTTTTGTGTAAGGATCAGGACCCTTCCCGGGTTTCCAAGGTTTTGCCCAAAGCTGTTCGTTCTTGTCGCGCTGCAACCGCCAAGGCACAAATTGCTCGTTGGTTTGGAAGAGATACAAGTGCGTGTAGAAGATGACGTGGTAAGCGATGCGCCAAAAATCGCGCGGATCATCCCTCCTCGCCCAAAGATCATCCGGACATCGCTCCACCGCTTGTTTGATCATGCCAAGGGAAGCGTGATATTGCCGTTTGAGAGCTGGCTTGATGTCCATGAGCCCAAATTATAAGTCAAAATAGGAAATCATGCCTGACTTAATGAGCGAAAAATATTTCCCAACGTTAACTCCCTATATCGTGGTTCGAGATGCTAAAGCGGCGATAGCCTTTTATGAAAGGGCCCTCGGAGCCGTAGCGAGGAACGTATCTTTTGTGCCTGAGACTGATATGGTGATGAACGCCCAACTCGTGATCGGTGACTCGGTGCTTATGCTGAACGACGAGTTTCCGGACTACGGAAGTTTTGGCCCCCAGGAGGGTTCAAAGAACCCCGTCACAATACATATCAATTCCAAAGATGTTGATACTGACTTTCAACGAGCGGTGGATGCCGGAGCTGAAGTTACGATGCCCCTTGCGGATATGTTCTGGGGTGATCGATACGGCGCATTTAAGTGTCCGTTCGGGCACAACTGGTCCATGGGGCAAAAGATTCGTGAGATGACTTACGAGCAAATCAATGACGAAATGAAGGCCGCCATGCAGGAGCCGCACTAGGCCTCAAACACAACTGGCGTAAACTTCTCAGGCATGTGGGTGTCGTATCTCCCATGGGGCGTTACACACCACGCCGCTTGATGTTCCTTGTCGCCTATCGCGATCTTTTGAAACCGTCCAAGGAACATATTCCAAATGTCGCCCGGCTTAGGCGGGATAGGGCGACCGTTCGCCAAGATTTGAAGGCTTTCCCAGGGAATTGCGATCTCGACGGTCCAGCCTTCGCTCCTTACGCTCGGGTCATTTAGCTGCCCCTGAACGGCAACGGCTGTGAGCAAACCGGGCATATCCCAGTTGCGAAACGCCCATCGCGTGCCTCGCGGATGGTTGCCATCCCAAAAATGCTCGGGCGTTCGATCAAAGTCGCCGCCAAAGGAATAAGCTTGGCTCAAATCGAAGCCCTCAAACTGCGAGAACGAATCTCGCCAAATGAAGAAGACTTCGTAGATCGTCCCGCGGGCATTGACCTCAAACTCGTAGTAACAATCTCCGACATCAATGAAAAGTTCGACGTCGTTTTCGCGAAAAATCAAAGAGTCGCGTTGGGAGAGTTTCGCCACCGGATAAGGTTCCTGAATCCAAAAGGCGACATACTGATTCGTTTCATCCCACAGAACGGCGGCATCTGTTTTAAGCACCGCAGGCCCACCTGTTGCCATATCTACAAACAGTGGCGAGCGCACGGCCGCCGACCATGCCGCGCACGACGCGCTCCCATCGAGGGCAGGACGGGCATTAGTTCGGCGGGCAACTAAACTCATGCACGGATTATGCATCCCGGAGAAGGGGTATCGTTTCTTCGTGGAAAAAGTGAGCCGCCGAAAGGTGTTGCAGGGGGCGGTAGCCGTCGCTGCAACGGCCCTAATGGAGATGCCAAGCGCAGCACAAACTCGCCCTGCAAGTCTGACCGCGCGCGGCGCGCCCGAACGATACACGGGCAACGATTTAAACTACATTGGGATGCCCGTTGGCGGTTGCTTTGCCGGAACCGTGTATCTTGGTGGTGACGGTCAACTTTGGAACTGGGACATCTTCAATCAGGGGCAACTTGGGGCCGTTTCCAAGCCCGGCGTGGTCTTCATGGGCGACAACCTCAATGAATCAGGCGGCGCAAACTATGTTCGCCCATCGCACCAAATCAGCCCTTTCAAGCAACGCTATGACTTACACACAAATAATGGCGCCACCGAGAACCGGGCGATTCCAACCGGTTTGGGAGTGAAATTTGGTGATGTCACGTTTCGCGGAGAATATCCCGTCGCGAAGATTGAATATCGGCAAGCCGATGCCGACCTTGAAATGGACTTGGAGGCCTTCTCGCCTTTCATCCCCCTGGATATTGACTCCTCCTCCCACCCTGCTACCACCCTGACCTTTCGCGTAAGAAACACGGGAAAGGCCGCTGCCGAATGTAGTTTGCGGTATCGCTTCGAAAATCCTGCTCTTGTTTATTCTCGCAAGACCAGGGATGATTTCGAACTAGTCGAGAGCATAACGAGTCAAGGTGTGGAAGTAGGCGCAAGACCGAAGTCAGCGACACCATCCAACCGAGTCGATCAGACCTTCGAAGATTGGTCAACGGGGCAATACGGGGATTGGAAGACGACGGGAACTGCATTTGGAAATTCGCCCCGAAAGGTGAGCGAACTGCCTGGCTACATGGGCAATCTAGAGGCGGGCACAACCTACGTGGTGAACACGCACGAAACGAGAGGCGGTGAGAATGTAGTGCAAGGAGATTCGCACAAAGGAACCCTGCGGTCAAAGACGTTTACGATCGAACGCGACTGGATCAATGTTCGGGTTGGGGGAGGAAATCACCCCGGGCAAACGTGCATCAATTTGGTGATTGATGGCAAGGTTGTAAGAACGCTTACAGGCCATGACGAAAACCGAATGATGTGGAAATCCATGGCGACAAAGCCGTTCCAAGGATCGGAAGGTTACTTGGAGGTCGTGGACTCGTTCGACGGCCCTTGGGGCCAAATCGGCATCGGCGAAATCATCTTTAGCGATGCTCCTCGAAGTGGGGGACAGTTGGACTCGCTTCCCGATTTTGGGAACTTCGCAGTGCAAGTTTTGGATGGAGCCAAGGTCACGAAAGATCGCGGATTCTACACGGTGGCTAGCGATTTTAGCCTGAGGCCAGGAGAAGAGCAAGAGGTGACCTTCCTGATCGGTTGGTGGTTCCCCAATAACAACAGAAGCATGCCGGGCAAGCGAAACTGGTACGCGAACAAGTGGACATCGGCTTCAAATGTTCTCGATGAAATTCGCAAGAACTGGCCCCGCCTGAGGGATACGACTCGACTTTGGAACAAAACGTGGTACGACTCCACCCTCCCCTTCTGGTTCTTAGATCGAACGTTCATCAACACGAGCACTTTGGCGACAACCACCTGCAATCGCTTCGATGAGGGCCGGTTCTATTTTATGGAGGGTATCGGGTGCTGCGCGGGGACTTGCACCCACGTGTGGGGATATGCGCAAGCAATAGCCCGGATATTCCCAGAGGTCGAACGCTACTTGCGCGAGAGCGTGGATTATGGCTTTGCTTTCCGACCCAACGGGGCCATTGATTACCGGGGCGAGTTCGGTCAGTCGGTTGCCCACGACGGCCAGGCTTCTTGTGTCATGAGGTTCTATCGCGAGCACTTGATGAGCAAGGATGATCGCTTCCTCAAGGCAAACTGGAGCAAAGTCAAGAAGTCGCTTGAGTTTTTGATAAACGAAGACAAGGATAAGGACGGGATCTTGGAGGGCCCCCAGTACAACACGCTTGACGCTGCCTGGTACGGCCCAATGGCATGGATTTCCTCGCTGTACATTGGGGCGCTCAGGGCCGGTGAAAAGATGGCAACGCTAATGGGAGACGGCACTTTTGCAGACCAATGCCGGACTCTGGCTGAAAGTGGATCGAAGAAGCTGGTAAGTGATCTTTACAATGGCGAATACTTCATTCACAAGCCTGATCCCGCTCATCCCGAAGCGAACAACACGAACGACGGCTGTCACATTGATCAACTTTACGGGCAGTTTTGGGCCGCCCAAATCGGGTTGCCGCGCATTGTCCCGGCAAAAGAAGGGAAGTCGGCCATGGCGGCGCTCTTTAAGCATAACTTCTACGCCGATATCTGGGATTATCGCAGCAAAGTGAGGGGCGTGCGCGGCGGGAGATGGTATGCGATTCCCGGCGAAGGCGGCCTCATCATGTGCACCTTCCCCCGGGGCGGAAGCGAGACCGCGACGGGAAGAGGCGGTGATGCTTGGGCCGCCGCTTACTTCAACGAGTGTATGTCGGGCTTTGAGCACCAAGCCGCCGCCAACATGATCTCCGAAGGTTTGGTCAAGGAAGGCCTCACCGTAATTCGAGCAATCCACGATCGCTATCAACCTAACCTCCGCAATCCGTACAACGAAGTTGAATGTAGCGACCATTACGGAAGGGCCATGGCCTCGTTTGGAGCTTACATGAGCCTGACGGGGATGTTCATAGATAGTCCCAACAAGGTGGTAACCATTTCACCGAAAACGAATGCTGGCAAAGCCAAATGCGCCTTCGTTGACGCTCACGGCTGGGGAACCATAGACAACCGCTCAGGGACAACGGTTCGAGAGTATGCCTATCGCGCGAGTTAATCGAGATAATTGAGGCCCGCACGCGAGTATTCTACAAACATGGATGTTGACCTAGATGCTCTGGCCGCCGAGGAGTTGAGCTCGTCGGAGCTCCATCAAATCCTGAATCGTTTGAGCGCCGAAGAATTTGGCTCTGAGAACCCTACGGTTTCGGCTGTGGCGGAAGCTACGGGGGCCAGCGTCGTTTTGGTCGCCCGAATCTTAACCGACATACGGCAGCAAAGTCTGAACGAGATGTTCGGGTCAGAGATTTCGCAACATCGTAAAGAGATTGAGCGATTGACCCGAGAGATGCAAGCGATAAAGCGAATGACGGCGGAGGCTCAGTTAGCCAACACAGAGTTGGAGTCAACAATCCGACATGGGACAAGCGTTGAATCTGAGATTCGAATATCGCGGCGGGTTTGGTTCGCCGACCCCGTGCTGCAGGCAACCTGGGAAGAACGCGTGAAGACCCGATTCCGAGAGGCTCGTCTCGCCCAGCACCAATCTCGCCGGAAAAGCAAGTAACATAACCGCCATGCTTGCCAAACGCAAAATGCCGCTTCATGTGAAGGTTCTTTCGGCGCTTGTTCTCGGAGCCATCTGTGGGGCAATCGCTCAAGCCAAATGGGGCGGAACCGATGCCCTCAAAGCGTGGCAAGATAACCTGTTCTCCCCGCTCGGCGCCATTTTCCTCAACATGATCTTCATGGTGGTTGTGCCCCTACTTTTCGCGGCCCTCGTTTTAGGAGTGGCGGAGTTGGGCGATGCGCGCAAGTTCGGGCGAATCGGGATGCGCTCTCTCTTCCTCACGATTATCCTGAGTGGCATCGCGGTGCTGTTGGGTGTGGGGTTGGTGAACTTGGTTAAGCCGGGAAACATTGATCGCGGGAATCACATGGATAGGATCGCCGTAGCCGGCGCGCCCACCGGAGGAACCCTTAGCATAAGCAAAGGGGACGCTCTTGTCGCTGAAGTTCCCGTTGATTCCGCCGCGGAAGCTGTTCAGACGGCACTCAAACAATCAGGGTTAGACGTCATATGCACGGGCGGGCCGCTCCCCAAGAAACCGATCCTCGTTGAGTTCCAAAACACCCCGGTGGAACTCGGCAAGTCCATCCTATCCGTTAGCTCAAGTCTCGAAGGCGATCCCACTGCAAAGGTTTCAACAACCGGCACCTTCAAGCTGATGTCCGCCTTCGGCAACGAAGACGACGCCGCCAAGAAGACCGAGCAAGCGGGCAAAGCCCAAACCGTCGCCCAAACCATCGTTGATCTCGTCCCCAAAAACCCCCTAGATTCCGCCGTGAAAGCTCTTGATGGCGGCCTACTGGCGTTCATGGTTTTCGCGCTGTTTTTCGGTGTAGCCCTTTCCACTATCGAAGCGGAGAAAGCGCATCCGGTCAAGCAGTTCCTTGAGGGCCTGTTTGCCATCAGCCAGAAAATCATTGATTACGCCATGCGGTTTGCGCCTATCGGCGTTTTCGGATTTGCATTTGTTGCGGCTTCCAAGCTTGGGGTGGATGCCTTCCTCGCCCTTGGCAAGTACGCCGTCATCGTTATCGTGGGACTTGCCATCCAGCTGTTCGTGATCTATCCCATCTTCATTTTCCTTGTGGCCAAGCGGAATCCGATCGAGTTTTTCCGGCAGGTTCGGACGGTCATGCTAACGGCATTTGCTACGAGCTCATCCAACGCGACCCTTCCTTACGCGCTCAAGGCCGCCGAGGAAGAAGTTGGTCTGCCCCGAAACATCAGCTCGTTCGTGCTTACCGTGGGGGCAACCGCGAACCAGAACGGTACCGCCCTTTTCGAAGGAATCACGATCATCTTCCTTGCCCAGTTCTACGGTGTACCGCTCGACCTAACGGGACAGTTCACCGTCATGCTACTCAGCATCGTTGCCGGAATCGGTACGGCGGGAGTTCCCGGCGGATCATGGCCGATGATTGCGATCATTCTCACCAAGATCGGCGTGCCACCTGGTTCCATCGGCCTATGTTTGGGCATTGATCGCATCCTTGATATGAGCCGCACCGTCCTCAATGTCACCGGCGATATCACGATCGCTACATGTGTCTCCGCAATGGAAGACCGCTCAAACGCCCTTGAAACCACCGCCGCCTAAACGCCGTACAACTCAACATCATGGAATCTGACTTCGGTTCAAAATATCGCAAATATGCGTTTAGCGGCATGGTTGCCCTCACCCTTATTGGGGCGGCTTATCTCATCACGCCCTTTTTGCCCGCGTTGATGTGGGCCGGAGTGCTCACCGTCCTGATGACGCCGCTGCATAAGAAGTATTTCGCCAAGCGCGGCCCGAACCTGGGCGCAACCCTCACCACTTTCGCCGCCATCTTCATCGTTTTCATCCCCCTCCTGCTCGTAACGTGGGTGCTGTTTACGGAGATTTCGGGGCAGATTCAAGCCCTCAAAAGCACCGCTCCGGCCGGGCAAGCTTGGACTCCGGAATACACGATGCAGCAGATTGACGTGAACCTCAAACCCGTTATGGAACGGCTGGGGCAAAAGGATTTTTCGGCTGAAACTTGGTTCGCCAGCAACCGCGCCTCCATCACCAACGGGATGCTGGGATTCCTGTCGAAAGCCGCCTCAAACGCGGGACATTCGTTGTTTACGCTCGTCGTCGCTTTCCTCACGATGTTCTTCATGGTTCGCGATGGCCATAAGCTCAAAGACCCGGCCCTCGACCTCATCCCCCTTCCCAAAGATCGGGCAGAGTTTATCTTGGAGCGAATGGGGCAAACGATTCACGCCGTGTTTATTGGGGTGGTTTTGGTGGCGCTGATTCAGGGCACGCTAGCGGGGTTGGGCTATTGGATCGCCGGGGTCAGCTCGCCCATCGTGTGGATGCTCGCCACCATCGTTCTATGCGCCGTCCCCCTTCTGGGCGCGCCGATTATCTATGCCCCGCTGAGTTTGATTCTCATGGCGCAAGGCCGATGGGGTTGGGGTATCTTTCTGGCCGTTTGGGGCTTCTTGCTCGTCAGCAACGTGGATAACATCCTACGACCGTTTATCATCGGCTCGCGGGTCAAACTCCACCCCATGGCCATCTTCTTCAGCCTGCTCGGCGGCGTGCTCGCCATGGGCCCGGTAGGAATCATGGCCGGCCCGGTTCTGCTGACCATTCTGTTGGCCTTACAAGACATCGTCCGCGAGCGCTTGGACCTCGAGGAACAGCGTAGGGCCGCGATCGAACAAGCAGGGTAGCCAATTTGCCCATAATCTGGCATGACAGTTAGGATCACTTTGCTAGTCATGATCTTCTCTGCAACTGCGGTAGGATTTACGCCTGGGCGGGCGGCTTCAAGGAGCACCCCAGCCCGCGTGGTTCTTGGACAACCGTTATCGAAGCTACCCATCAGAACGAATCTCGCATTCGGCGCCCGCGCGACGATCGAACTGGTGGATAAACATACGAAGGCTTCGCTAGGCAATTTCTCGCCCCAAGTTGTAGCCAAGGATACGACGAGCTCGTAGACGCCTCTCCGGGTTCGTATTTTGCGGAAGTTCGTGCCGGTGCATGCCTTCCGTGGAAGGATGAACTGCACATAGGAACAAGCCACACCAAGCAATATGTCCAGTCGAGGTGAGCGTAGCTCATAGAGGTTACTCATATGGCGTGGTCCCAACCCATCGACGCGCGAAGAGCCAGGCTTTGAACCTCATTTGCCACCCTGGATGCTTTCGAGATATCCAGACGAACGACTTGGTGCCGGGCGGAATGTCCGGGTAGTCGTTGGATCCTCCGCTTAGATAGCTAACGTGGTGGCGAAGCGTCTTTATTTCAATCATGTCCACACCGCCGCAATTTGAGCATGAAAAAGAGTCGTCTCCGTCATAGGTTCGATCCAGTTCAGCGCAGGCGGCGGCGATCACTTGCCTTGCGTCATCCCGCATAGGATAGAATTCCGTGTACGATGCATCGTGCCCAGGTGACCATGCCCACCGCTCCACGAACCATAAATTCGACTTGCCAACGAACACAAATGGCTTCGAATCCAGCGATAAATAGGCAAGGCCCGCACATACCGCCAATGCTATAAGGCTTAACACGGTCGTTCTACGCCTGGGCTTGATGCGCATGTCCGCAGCTAGGCTGATCCGACCGTTTCCTCCTGAGGTATGCGGCAACAACAGCAGGTCGTCTCTTGCCATCCCGACTTAACGTCGCAAACACACTTACACCCGCCGCTCTTGAACGACTTTTTGGAGGACTTCGCCCCTAGGGTTGAGCCTTGCACCCAATCAGGACAGCCAATTGTGGCCTTGTGGGATCGACGCACCGGTCGCAATCTGGCTCGGCTAACGAACTGCCAACATCGGTCCGGTTGAGCTTTGGCGTGAGCTCCGCGCACCTCGCGCCATACGATCTCCTTCCGAGCACTTGCTCCATCCGACGGATCACGTGTGGCGCTATGGTAAGGCGGTTTACGATTGCAGGCATGGTTGCTCGCTTCCTATGGCGAGTTTACTCCCAATGATTCCAATCTGCGCTACCTGTTGGCGCCGGAGAGGTGATCGCCCCCGGGTCCGAACCCGTTACACTCCCGCAGCAAGCGGCCCGATTTCCGGACCCCTCACCCCCTCCCACCGGAGGGGCGAGGGGGTGTTGCTGCGGCACAGGGGACGACCTGTTTTCTCAATCCACGTGGACGTGCGATAGATCAACCCTCATGAGTTTGGCGATAACGAAACGATGGATGAAGCCACAGTTTTCCACAGGCTATTTCTACGGCTTCGGCGTCGACATTTCCCAAGTCCCATCGCGATTCGCTGCACAGGAGGCAGTTCGGATTTCCGAACTTCACGAGCTTTCTAGCCTGCTCAAGAATGGCTTCCTCAGAGTATCGGGCGGGGGGTAATTCGATCATGGATTTCTTAACCCAGCTTAGCGCGCCACGGCGTATACGGCAAGTCCGCTCTTTGCTGTCCACAAATGCAATGACGCGCAAAACGGCCGCGATTAAGAGACCGCGCGGAGAATGACAACGGCGGCTTTTTCGCCCGCTACAGACGCGATGTTCAGGGTAAGCACGCACCGGATTTTGCGCCCTTCATAAGTCACCACATCCACGCCATCGGCCGGGCCCATTGTGATCCTTTCTGGGTTTTTGAAGAACTCTTCGCGATGATTTCGGTGAGCCGCATGAAACTCACCGGGGATGAATTTGCCCACACGAATCTGACCAAAGGCGCTTTTGGGGCATTCAAGCAGTTCGCATGCCCGGCTATTGCCGCTAACTACCACGCCTTCGGGATCTACAATGATGATGGCTTCCGGAGCAGAATCGAGCAAGCCCTGCAGCATAGCCAGATCCTGCTTCAGGGTTGATTCAAGGGCGATGCGCTGTTGAAGCTCATTTCTCAAGGTGTCCAGTTCGGAGAGAGCTTGCCTTCGAACGCTGTTTGCCACGAGCTCCGCCCGTGAAACGGCTCCCATCTTCGAGCGAATCCGAGCCCAATAGGTAACAACCGTGGTTGGAGAGATTCCGATCTCGTTGGCGATGGCTTTATCTGTAAGCCCCTGAGCTGCCAAATCAAGCACTTCCTTTTCTCGGGCAGACAACTCTTCAACCATACGCGTTCATGTCCTAGATTTTGGGGACGCAAAACGTAGGATACCATCTGGCCCCTCCCCAAGCACATACTCCCCTAGAACCTATGAAACTTGTAAGGAGTTGCAATTTTGAATCTGTTCCCGTCTCCTGACCCGATTCCGCTGCCGGCGCCGGTATGGCTGATGAAGTTGCTGAGTTTGTTAACCCTTGGACTTCATTTCTCAGCCGTTATGTTGCTCGTTGGTAGCCTCGTTCTTGTGCTTTGGCTTAACGCACGCGGGCGGGGGAGAAAGGATGTTGACATGGTCCACGCCTCTTACGTACTGGCTAAACGACTTCCCGTGATCATGACTTACGTGATTAACCTCGGCGTGCCACCCTTGCTCTTCTTGCAAGTTCTGTATGGTCAACAGATTTACAGTAGCTCGGTTCTGGTTGGCGTTCCCTGGATTTCGGTTATTCCTTTAGTTATGGCGGCCTATTGGTTACTGTACCGCTCTGTACATGCGATTGAGAAATCAAAGCCAGTCTGGCCGGTGGCGGGTCTCTCGCTTCTTATCGTGATGGGGATTGGCCAAATCTACTCCATGAACATGACCCTCATGCTTCGGCCCGAGGTGTGGAACGAGATGTATCAGCACAGCTCCATCGGAATGCAGGGAGTGAAAGGTGATCCAACCGTGACTCCACGATGGTTGTTCGTCATGGCGGGCGGACCCCTGTTTGGTGGACTTTGGGCAGCCCTCCTCAGCAACATGGTTTATCTTTCTGAAGGTGTTCGTAACGCGCTGAAGCGGGCGGGCTCGGCTTCCTCCGTGCTAGGTGGAACCTTCATGTTGTTCTTCGGATTCAGGGCCGTATCACTACAGCCTGAACATGTTTTGAGTGGCATATCAAACTCGCCGCTTCACCATCTCAGCCTGTATGCGTGTGCAATCACGATTGCTCTCGCTACGGTTGTCGGAGTGTTTCACGCTCTTGGCAAGAAATCTTCGGTTGGTTTGTCGACGGCGGGCATTGTGTTAGCGTTCTTGTCAGCTGCAACGGCGGGCATCGTTCGCGACGGCGTACGCGACTTTACACTGCTGGGCAAGGGCTTCGACGTTTACAAGAGTTCGGTCTATCCCAACTGGAGCGTTCTCGTTGTTTTCCTTCTTCTTTTCGTCATCATGCTCGCCGTGATCTTCTGGCTGTTACAAGTCATGCGGCGAGCAACTCCTCCACAGGAGCAAATCACAATATGAGCACAGAAAATATAGACGCAACTTTCCCGCTCGATCAAGACGAGGACATGTCCCGACGCGGGTTTATCCGAACGGCCACCTTGGGCGTGAGCCTAGCCTATGTGACTGCGATTGGGTATCCGATCTACCGGTACCTGAACTCGCCGGTAGAGGTTTCGCAACTCTTGGCGGCGACCAAGGAAGTTAGCCTCGACAAAGCCAATGAGCTCGCAAAGGGATCCGTCCTAATGTTTCGATTTGGAACCCGGCCGGCCATGCTGATCCATCACTCCGACGGTTCGTGGATCGCTCTTGACGCGGTGTGTACACACATGGGTTGCACCGTGAAGTTTGACCCCGCGGCGAATCGTATCGTTTGTGCCTGTCACGGCGGAGTTTACGATGCGGCCACGGGCGAGAACGTCTCGGGACCGCCTCCGCGGCCATTGACAAAGTACGAGGTTGCGGTCGGTCCAACCTCTGTTACGGTGACGAGGGCATAACATGAGCAAAGTTTCTTCCTATCTTGTTGAACGACTTGGCCTAGAAGATGTTATCGGTTTTGCCCGCAAGAAAACCGTTCCCGACCACAAACACAGCTTCTGGTACTACTGGGGCGGCATTTCCCTCTTCTGCTTCATGATCCAAGCAATAACCGGGATCCTGCTTATGGTTTATTACCGCCCGGGGCCCGAGTCGTACGATTCCGTAAGGCTCATCACCTATGAGATTCACTTTGGCTGGCTGATCCGGTCGGTTCACAACTGGAGCGCAACGCTTTTCCTCGTTTCGGTCCTGGTTCACATGTTTTCGGTCTTCTTTATGAAGGCGTATCGACGACCCCGCGAAGTGGGCTGGTTTAGTGGAATCCTGCTCTTACTGTTGGGGCTCACGTTCGGATTTAGTGGCTACCTGTTGCCAATGGACGACCTCTCCTTTTTTGCAACCAAAGTTGGTTTGGAAATACCGAACTCCATACCGGTCGTAGGCCCCCCTATCGCAAACTTGCTAAGAGGCGGCTTAGAGGTTGGGGAACACACGGTTCAGCGGTTCTTCGCACTCCATGTTGTGGTGCTCCCCTTACTGTATCTCCCGTTGCTTGGATTGCATTTGTGGTTGGTGCAAAAGCACGGCAATGCCCTTCCACCATCCGAAGAGGCGAAGCCGGAAGTCCAACGAAAGAAGATGCCCTTCTTTCCAAACTTCCTCGCCAAGGACCTGGGCATGTGGCTCATCACTCTGAATCTGATTGCGGTCCTTGCTGCTCTCTTTCCTTGGCAACTCGGGCCGCAAGCCGACCCTCTGGCGCCAGCTCCGGATGGCATTCACCCCGAGTGGTACTTCATGAGCCAGTTTGCGATGCTGAAGTTGCTTGGAAGAATCTTCCCCGGGATGTCGGGCGAGGCAATCGGCATGACCTTGTTCACGCTGGGCCTAGTGCTCTGGACACTGGTGCCAGCATTTGATAACGACCGTAGCAATGGACGCAAAGGGAGACAAGCCACGTACTTCGGACTTGCCGTGATTGCGATCCTAGTTGTAACGACCATCTTAGGATACATAGGAGCTTAGTAGAAAATGAACTATCCAGTTTGGGATGTCCCCGGTATAGGCGGACCATGGGTGATCGGAATCATATCAATCTTTCACGTGCTCATCGCTTGGTTTGCGGTGGGGGGCGGAGTGTATCTCGCCGTAGCTGAAAAGAAGATTTACCGTGAAGGTCGAGAAGAATGGCTTCCGGTACTCATGCAACACTCGCGGTTCTTTCTCGTTCTAACCGGCGTTTTTGGCGCCGTGTCGGGCGTTGCCATCTGGTTTTCGATCGGACTGGTTCAGCCCGAAGGCACATCAACCTTGATCCATAACTTCGTCTTTGGTTGGGCGATTGAATGGGTCTTTTTTGTCATCGAGTTGGCCGCCGCCGCTGTTTACTACTACACGTGGAACAGAATCCCACGCGAACTGCATCTCAAGGTCGGCTATCTGTACGCCATCTCCTCCGTGCTCACGCTCGTCATCATCAATGGCATTCTTTCGTTCATGCTCACACCGGGTTCAGCATGGTTAGGGGTGGCCGGCACTGGAACAGAAGCGAGTCAGTTTTGGGCGGCGTTCTTTAATCCCACCTATTTCCCGTCATTGCTTATGCGATCCTTGGCCTGTCTGTCGTTGGCGGGGATCTACGCACTCATCACGTACTCTCGCGTTCAGGATGAAAAGCTTGAAGCAACCAAGCGAGTTATGGTTCGATGGAGTGCGAAATGGCTAATGCCGATGGTTTTGCTCCTCCCAGTTGGCCTAGTTTGGATGTTCTTGGCTATGCCTTCGGATGGGCGTTCTGTTCTAGAACTTGGGTTCACAACTATCGGCTCAGGAATGTTTACCGTCGTTACGCGGGTCGCCATGTTGACGATTCTAACGACCGTCACCATTGCCGGCGCCGTGTATTTCTTCGCCTACAAGTATCCACGAGATCTCACCATGGGTCATGCCATCGCGCTCTTGGGCCTCGGCGCCATCGCGACTTCTTCAACTGAGTATGCCCGCGAAACTGTCCGAAAGCCTTACGTGATTCACGGGCACATGTACTCTAACGGTATTCGAAACACTGATGTTGAAAGGGTTAACTCTGAGGGTTTCCTAAATCGCTCAGTCTGGACTCCTCAATCTCAAGATCATGTAAAACTGGGAGAAGCAATGTTTAAGGGGCAGTGCATGGCATGCCACACTCGGGACGGCTATCGAAGCATGAGTCGACTCCTTCAAAAGAGGGATCTTAAGGCAATAAATCAGCTCCTGCAGGCTTTGCACAGGCCAACCGCAGATTCGCCCTACAAGAAATATATGCCGCCGGCAGTCGGAACCGAAGAGGAAATGTCCTACTTGGCCGCATATCTTGTAACGATCTCGGGAGCCCCTCAAGCGAAGACCGCGCGGAAGTGATTTGACCGGTTAGTTCTTTAACTTACAGGTCAGAGTTGTCTTCAGCTTCCTCTCGGTGGTGGTTTCTTTCTTGAGCTCTGTCACTTGGCTGACCGCATTGGCGACGATCTTGCTTTCGGTTACGAGGCCACGTTCGTTATCGAACTTGATCACGCCTTCGCCTTTCACTTCGGTCACCACCCGGGCAAAAGCCTCGTCGGCTTTCTCCAGGAGGTTTTTGGACTCGTCCTCGTAGTTCGTGTAAGTCTGGGCTATTTTCACCTTCATCAAAATCGTCGATCCTTCCCAGGATGGTGATACTTCGTAGGTCATTTTGCTATCGCCGAAGGTTTTTTCGAACTTCCAATCGGTTTTGCCATCGAAGTTGGTAGGGAACTCGATGGGCATGTAGGAGATGTCGGGCATCCGCTTTACATCTAGGCCCGGAAGGCGGACGGGCGTTTTGATGTCGGGAGCGTCGTTGGTTTTGATTTGCCCGTACAAGGAGGCGGTGATCGTGTTCTTAGGGAAGAACTTCTTGATGTTGTCCACCGTAAACGGGAGCTTCTCCCCATCAAGCCGAATTTCAGCTGAGGATAAATCAGATGCGACCTCGATGATGTCTTCGAGTCGCTTGATCCCGACCACATCCATGCCCAGATCAACCGTGATTTTGCCATCAATGCCGCCAAGCATCGGCACAAAGCCATCGAACTCAACATTCAAGTTGTAGCTGGTGGTTTTGCCAATAGGAAAGTTGTACAGGGGATGACCAAGAATACAACCGAGCGCAGTAATCATTCTGTAAGTGTAACGTTCAAGCGTAGCGATATGCACGGTTGATACGTCACAAAATGTATGGTTCTCTTTCCTCTCAATGTTCTCCTGGCCATTCAAGGCGCAACCGCTCCCGAAGTAACGATCTACAACGGCGGCTTTGGTTTCGTAAAGGAAGTGCGTTCGATCAATGTTCAATCCGGCCTGCACACGGTTGCGGTAGAAGATGTTCCCTCGCTCATCGAAACGACTTCGGTTGCGATTCGGAGCCTCACTGATCCCGCCGCGTTTGATATCTTGGAGCAGAACTACCAGTACGACTTGGTCAACGCAATGGCGATCCTAAACAAGGCCGTCGGGGGTCACATCAAGCTCCACCGGGTTCTTCCGAACGGTCAAAAGGAAATCCTAGAAGGCACCCTCATGAGTTCACCGACCGCCATCGTGAACGGCGGCGACGGCTCGAACATGACCTACAACGGAATGGTGCTGAGGACTGATGACGGTCGTATTTTTCTCAATCCTTCGGGAGAGATAGAGGTTTCCTCGATCCCGGAAGGCATGATCAGCAAGCCAACCCTTTTGTGGCTCTTACAAGGCAACAAGCCTGGCGCCAACCAAATCGAGTTGAGCTACCTCACCCAAGGCATGGGCTGGTCCAGCGACTACGTTATGACCCTTGACGGAGACAAGTCGGCCGATTTTCGCGGCTGGGTCACTTTGAACAATAACTCTGGAGCAACCTACAAGGATGCCAAGTTGAAGCTGATAGCCGGCGACGTGCTAAGGGTTCAGCAGAGAGGCGGCTTTGGGGGTGGACCCGGGGGTGGCGGCGCCAGGATGGAAATGAAGGCGGACGCTTTCCAAGAAGAATCGCTTTTCGAATACCATCTTTACACGCTCCAACGTCCGGCGACGATAAAGAACAAGGAGCAAAAGCAGGTTTCGTTGCTTGAAGGAAACGGCGTAAAGTATGAAAAGAAGCTGATCGTAGATTCGATGCTGAACTTCGGCATGTACTATCCGAGCGAAGGCGAAATTGGCGTTGGTGATATCAAGCCGCTGGTCAAGGTTGAGTTCCTTAATAAGAAGGACAATGGCCTTGGCATGGCGTTGCCGAAGGGCAAAGTTAAGGTCTACCAGCGCGATAAGTCGGGCTCCGTGCAAATGGTGGGCGAAGACCAGATTGATCACACCCCTCGCGATGAGAAGATTTCTCTGACGATTGGTCGAAGCTTCGACGTTCGCGCCACCCGAAAGCGAACGGACTTCAAGCGTCTGAGTGGAAACTCCTTCCAAGAATCGTTTGAAATCGAAGTTCGAAACCGCAAAGAAACCGCCGAGCGCGTTTACGTTTACGAGCGACACTATGCCGAATGGAAGATTCCGTCCACCACGATGGAATTCAAGAAGCTCGATTCTCAGACGATGGAGTACGTGGTTGACCTCAAGGCAAACGAAGTAAAGACGATCAAGTACACGGTTATCACTACCTGGTAGAACCTATGTTGTTACCCTATCTCATCGCCATGCAAACCGCAGTTCCACCCGAAGTCACCATCTACAATGGAGGCTTCGGCTTTGTCAAAGAAGTTCGTTCGCTCAACCTGACCGCTGGTCAACAGTCCGTAGCCGTTGAAGACGTTCCGGCTCTGATCGAAACGAACTCGGTAGCGATTCGCAGCCTAACGGCGGCGGGCTCGTTTGATGTTCTCGAACAGAACTATCAATACGATTTGGTGAACGCTCAGGCGATTTTGGATAAAGCGGTTGGTGGGAAAGTCAAGCTCCATCGCGTGTTGCCGAACGGTCAAAAGGAATTGGTTGAGGGCACTCTAATGAGTTCGCCGACGGCCATCGTAAACGGTGGAACTACCTACAACGGCATGGTCATTCGCACCGATGATGGTCGCATTCTGCTAAATCCAAGCGGGGAAGTTGAAGTCGCCAGTATTCCAGAGGGAATGATAAGCAAGCCGACTTTGTTGTGGCTCTTGGACTCCCATCGGGCCGGAGCCAACCAAATTGAGTTGAGCTACCTGACCCAAGGCATGAACTGGAATAGCGACTATGTGATGACCCTGGGCGAGGGCAATGAGGCTGACTTTCGGGGTTGGGTGACCCTGAACAATAATTCAGGCGCGACCTTTAAGAACGCCAAGTTAAAGCTCATCGCGGGCGATGTGAACCGCGTTGTTCCAACGCCTCAAACAATGTCGTTGGGTACCGCCGCAGTTTTCGATGCGCCACGCTCCGCACCCGCGTTCGAAGAGGAAGCCCTGTTTGAATACCACCTTTACACTTTGCAACGCCCCGCGACAGTCAAAGACAAGGAACAGAAGCAAGTTTCCCTCCTTGAGGCGAGCGGAGTGACGTTTGAAAAGAAGCTTATCGTGGATTCTATGCTGAACTTCGGCATGTATTATCCAAGTGAAGGCGAGGTCGGAACGGGTGATATCAAGCCTCTCGTGAAGGTCGAGTTCCTCAACAAAAAGGAAAACCAGCTGGGCATGCCGCTGCCAAAGGGTAAGGTCAAGGTCTACCAGCGCGACAAGTCTGGCTCAGTTCAGATGGTGGGTGAGGATCAGATTGATCACACTCCGCGCGACGAGCGAGTCTCCTTAACGATTGGCCGCAGCTTCGACGTCCGCGCCACTCGCAAGCGGACTAACTTCAAACGAATCAACAGCCGCACATTCGAGGAATCGTTCGAGATTGAAGTGAGAAACCGCAAGGAAACGGCGGAGAAGGTCCACGTCTATGAGCGGCATTTCGCCCAATGGAAGATCCCATCAACCTCCATTGAGTTCAAGAAACTTGACTCGGAGACGATGGAGTATTTGGTTGAGTTAAAGGCTAACGAAGTCAAAACGATCAAATACACCGTGATCACGAGTTGGTGAGGCCGCCCACATCAAATCGCAACGACAAATGACTCTACTTTGGCGATAAGTTGGCCGGCGAACTCAAACAGCGTGCAGAATTGGAAGGTGAAACTATCGCCGGCCGCGAGTTTCCCTTCACCTCGACCGGTTGCGATTATCGTGTCGCCCTCCTCAACGCAATGAGCGAGGGTGAGAGTTGGGCTGCCCGTGAACGCCGGGTTTTCAATCTCAGCATCAAATTCGGATTTGCCGCGCAAGACCTTGAAACCATGGATTTCCCAAACCACATCCTCGGTTAAACATTCCAAAATCATGCCGTGGTCGGACTTGCGAAAGCCTTCGAAGTACCGTGCAACCACCGGTTTACGGCTTATTGCTGATCCTTGGTAACAACCGATGGCCACGCGGGAACTCCGGTGCGGGTGATGAGTACAGGTTCGATTTCACCGTTAGGGGCGAAATTCAGAAAGTCAATGCAGGTAACCCGGTTATCGCGAGCGGTAGATCGGGGTGGGCGGCGATGGTAGCAGATAACATATTGCTCAGATCGAGGGAGCTTCAGCACGCTATGGTGGCCCGCGCCTGCGCCGACCCCGGGTATGCCTTCAAGAATTTGTGATCGCCTCTTGAATGGCCCTCGAGGGCTATCGGCAATGGCATAAGCTACGCCATACGTTGAGTTCGTCCATCCGCCTTCGGACCACATGAAGTAATACTTTCCATCCTTTTTTAGCATGAAAGGACCCTCGACGTAGTTGTCGGGTGTGATTTCTAAGAACTCACCCTCGGTCTCAATCATGTTTCGTTTGAGCTTCACGACGTTACAGTGTTTCCAGCCCCCGTAATACAAATAAGCTTGTCCATCGTCATCGATGAAGGCCATGGCGTCAATGGGCTGAGCACCATTGATGTACTCTTTAATCAGCGGCCTTCCGAGCACATCTTTGAAGGGTCCCTCCGGTTTTCTACTGGTGGCCACGCCAATTCCGGCCCCATCTCCCGCCGAGAAGTACATGAAATACGTGCCGTCTCGCTCAATCACACTCGGTGCCCAGGCCGCTCGATTTGTTGACCAGGGAATATCCTTGAACTCCAAAATCTTCTCGTGCTTTGTCCAGTGGCTCAAGTCTGACGAAGAGAAGCAATCGTAAAAGGTTTGCTTCTCATAGGCGGCCGAAAACGTGGGGTAGATGAAATACTTTCCGGCAAAAAGGTGGAGTTCAGGATCGGCATAATCGCCAGGGAAAACAGGGTTACCAACAGAATGTATCGCCATAATTGCCAAGAGCGGGAGCATCATTAAGTGGAGTTATGTTACACCATTGGTGATGGCGATTTAGCTCTTTTCGGCACAGGCAAGGCAACTTGGCCCACGCGCTAGCTGGTTCAGGGAACTTTCCTATCCGGAATCGGCATTATGTGGGGAATTTTCTCTTCTAGTTCGAATCGCTTTGCGTGAGTATCCAGAAATGCGACGGCTGGCTTTCCTTTGTGGCGAGAAAATGAAATTGCGGCCGAATTAACCACTACGTTCGCCGCGCGGGCGTCGGCTTCGAAGAACGTGATATTTGGTCGGGGTTTGGTTGCTTTGACGTCTCGATTCCAACCACTTCGGTGTTCATCGCATAACCATACTCCGCCTTTTCCCGTGTTTGTTCTACGCAAAAGAAAATGTCTCGGCTCTTGGTGTACGGAAGCATATTGTCGGTCCACATTTCCAGCCGCATCCGATCATCATAGTCGGAAAGGTAAATCGCCGAGGCTGTTGCAATCTGCTTGACATTTGAAAGGCACTGCGCGCTCGGGGCACCATGAGATGGACGATAGACGGCTGGGAACAATACGAATCCAACCACCAAGGCGATGATAGCTAAGATGACCGCCGGATGAATCCGGTTGTCGTTACCCATAGGTGGTTTCCTGGCACGTCACACCTGATTTTGGCGCAATTACCGAACGTCCCCGTTGAAACGACCCATTTTTTCAACCCGATGGGGAAATTTGAAATCGCTCTTTTCAAAACCTTGTTGTAGCTACTGGGTTCGGAGTGCCCGAGCACATGTCCCCGCTGAAACAGACCTTCTGTTGCGCGGTTCTTGCCCTATAATGAAAAGGAGGTCCGATGACTCCAAACCAACTTGATCACAGACGACCAACACGCTTTTGGGATGTATGGTTCCCGATCTGTACGTTGCTGTTTATCACCTACGTATTCGCCACATCGACCTGCAACCAAAATCATGGGACTCCTGGAATTGACTTGCGTTGCGTTTCCAATGTTCGACTAATGGGAACGGCGATGCTCGTCTACCTAAGTGACAACAATGATCGGATGATGTTAGGCGATTGGTGTGATTCGCTTCAACCTTACGCAAAGCGTTACAAAGACCCATTGACGAGTTGCCCAGTCGTGGTGGAAAGGGGCGGGCAGTTTGGATACGCCATGAATCGCGAGGTTATCGGGGTCCAAAGCAGCTCCGTAGCCGAGATCTCAAAGATGATTGTATTCTTTGAAACCGATTCTCTTGCAAAGAATCTTGTTTCCGATGTTAACAAGCAGTCCTTTGGCCGACACGGCGCCTACAGCATTGTTGGGTACCTGGACTCGCATGCGAAACGGCTCCGTGACCCTCGCAGACCGTTTGAGAAGCCCTAACTCAACCAGTTCATTCCCGGGCCTACGGCGATTTGGCCGGTCGGCGTCCGTGGCAATCTGAATACACCGCCGCACCCAGGCCATCTTTGTGCCGGGCTACGGGCTCATTGGTCCACTTTTTCACCAAGTTTCGCTCCAATTTATTCGCTTCGAAATATACCACCACGGGTGTATCTTTGAACTCCGACACCACCGCCGACTGCAACCCTTCCGCCATGGCATAGCCATATTTTCCGCCACGAGCCTTCGCGATTTGGCAGGTAAGACCATCATCTTGCTTTAGAATGGGTGCGAGCGCGTCGCCCCATTTTAATATAGGCAACCTGCCGCCGTTTTCCTCGGCATACACCGCCGACATAGTGCCGAGATTTTTCATCCTAGACAAACAATCATCATAAAAAATGGGCCTTGGTTGAAGGAACCAGGCACCCACTACCAAAAGCAAAGCGGCCAGCGGTATCACCACTGCCGCCACTTTGGGACTCACGTTCATCGCTTTTGGTCTACCCCATGGTTGCGGCGAGGGCTTCGTGGTGTTCGTAGTGCTCGCTGGCGGCTTGGGTTAAGGTGGTGAAGTGGGCTCCACACTTTCGGAAATAGGCGATTGTCTTTTCGAGATCCTCGCGACTGTCGTGATAGTCGCGAAGGCCGAGGCAGATCACTTCTCGCTCCATGTTGGCTTCGAAAAGGGGCATGAGCGCATCAAATCCATGATGAAGATAGCCGTGGAGCCCATTATGGGTCGCCACTGGAACATGCAAGATTTGATTTTGCCCTTCCTTGGTAAGGTCCGCCGCATCAGAGTGATAGGGCTCATGCGGAGCACCTGTCCAATCTACGAACATTTTGTATTCGGCGTCTGGAACCACGCTCGAGTCCACCAATATGCCCATTTCCTCAAGATACTTAATGTCGCCCACCGTTAAGGCGAAGCCTCCCGCTCGAAACGATGTTGCCTTGATTAAGTGAGATTTAAGCGTATCCTTGGCGAGCCACATGATGTTGCATCGCTCCTTTTGGTCTTCCACATAGCCACGCTCGTTCTCAAAGTTCACTTTCATTCCAAACTCGTGCCAACTTGGGATCTTGTGCACGAACTCGTGATAGTAGAGGTTTGTGTTCGCGCTGGGATCCTTCATCGAAACGTGAATTAACCAGGTAGCAGGAACGAAAGCAGTTTCAAGAATGCGCACATATTCGGCCGTATAACATCGGTCGTGCATGGCGCCTTCGCAGTCAATGGTGAAGACAACACTTGGCATGATTTTAGGATACTCCTTTGTTGGGTGGGTCAGACTTCAGGCGGGGTGGATTCACAACGGCGGTTCGCCAACGAATTGGCAAACTCGAATTGAGGCTCAAGCTAAATCCCCCATGAAGGTGTTCTCAATGATTCTATCTTAATTTTTCTTTGCATCGCGGGATCAACCCAGAAACCTCGTTAGCGAATCGCTTAAGGCTTTGGCAGTGAAGTTGACCAGTGGGATCGTCGTATCGTAGGCCATGCGAGTAGGTCCGATAATAGCAATGATTCCCGCTTCGTTTTCTCCAACATAGAACTTTTGGCGAACTAGCGATAGGCGTTGCAACTCGGCATGGCGATGTTCCTTTCCGATCGTCACGACTTGTGGCCTATCGCCCGGAGTTTGAAGGGCGTCGACGAGCAGTTCGGATTCTTTTAAAGAATCCACCAGTTCGGAGATCGCGACGGAATCTCGCGAGAACTCGGGTTGTGCGAATAAGAATTCCTCGCCCTGAGTCGTCACGGTTACCTTGTTAATTTCCTTTGAGATCGACTTGACGGCCGTCATCACCGCGACCTTCAGGCGCTCGCTCGTGTTGCCGCCTGTAACGGGCTTAACTCGGCTAGCATTGCGAAGATTCTGTCCGACCAAACTAGTGGTCAGCCATTCATTCACGAGGCCAAGCTCGGTCAAAGTAAGCTCGGCGGGGACTTCAATCATTCGATTTTCAACGTGACCGTTGCTCAGAACGAGAACGACGATGGCTTGCTTGGGCCCGAGCGCACTTACAACGGCGCTTCGAATGGTGATGTTTTGGTCGCGGACAACCGATGCGGCGGTGAGTTGGTGGGTTAGGCGGCTGAGAACACGAGTGGCTTCTTGCAACAGGGCTTGAAGCGCATCGCCCTCGCTTGTTGCCCCCCGGACCTTCTGTTGTGAATCACCGGCAGGATCTTGATCGGCGATGAGATTATCCACGTAATAGCGATACCCGAGATCGCTTGGAATTCGGCCGGCTGAGGTGTGGGGCTGTTCGAGGAACCCTAAATCAGCGAGATCGGCCAGTTCATTTCGAACCGTTGCTGATTTGACTCCCCATTCATATTTCGACGCAAGCAACTCGCTACCGACCGGTTCGGCCTCTCGAATGTATTCGAAGATCACCGCTCGGAGGATGGTTTGCTTGCGTTGGTTAAGTTCGCTCATTAAAGGGGCCACCTAATTGTACGGCAGATGGCCCCGAAAAGGTTTTTTACTTGCGCTTGATTTTCATAGTGCCGGTTCGCCCTTCGATATCAAGGGTGCCATCGGCCGAAATGAGTTTGCCGGTGGCGATGTCAATGACACTTTTGAACTTTGCAATTCCGTCGGAGCCGTCACCAGGCTTGACCGTCATGTTGTAGTCCAAGGTCGCTTGTTTCTTGCCGTCGACTTCCTTAACTTCAATAAGCTTTCCGGTCCCTTTGATGGTGTACCCTTCTCGCTTTTCGTCGATTTCGAAGAGCGAGTCCACCTTCACTTCGGCATTCGGGCAGTATCCAGCAAAGCAGATAACGGCGACCGCAGACTTATCGTTCTCGAACTCGAGACCATTGGCGAGGCCCTTCTCATCGAATTTGAGCGCTTGCTCAAGGGCTGAGCCATCCATCTCATTTCCTCCCATTTTCATCTTGATTCCGTTGCTCTTGGCCACGGCCTTTCCCTTGTCGTCGGTGGCTTCAAAGGTAACGTCGCCGGAAATCTCGGCTTCATCAATGGAGAGGGTTACAGAGTAAGTGGTTTTTGAATCCTTGATAAAGGTGTTCGAAAGTTTGATCGGGCCTTGGGTGGTTAGGGCGAGGGCGAATAAGACACTGGCGATAGGCATAACACAGTGAGTGTAAGTGACGCTTTGGAGTCACCGGGACTGTTGGCGGGACCCACAAAATAAATCGGGCCTAAAGGCTCAGTGGCTCATGCCCGACCGAATAACGCTTTCAAGCTCAACCATTCTTTGGGTGCCAAGCATTACCGTCGCGCCATCTTTCAGAGTCAGCAATACACCATCGTTTCCTCGTGCGTTATAGGCTCGCTTCTTGCCCAACCCGCGCACCCCCCAGCCCCCATACTCGAGCAGCGGCTGATAGGTCATTGCTTCAACCGATGCAATTTCGTCGTACCCGATGGTGCGATTTGCGAACGGACGAAGCTGGATGAGGACACCTTCCGCATTGGTTGAAATCTCAAGTTTCAATCCGAAGAACGCAAGCGGGAAAAGCAGCCCAAAGGTCACAACGATAACAATCATGACCACGTTGGAGCTTGGATGATTACCGACTGGAATACCCATCCCGATCTGAACGAATCCCATGATCAGGGTTCCCACTGAGGTCAGCCCAATCAGGCTGTAAACCCACGCCGAGAACCGCTGCGTTTCCTGGAAAGGAATCAGTTGCCGCATTCTACACAGTATATCGACGATCAGACTAGGCCATTCAACTTCAGCCGTTCGCACAACTTCGGCATGGTAACGAAATCGACGAGGTTTGACCTAGACACAAGTCCGTTAATCACGGTTTGAAACGAGCTCAACGAGTAATCTATAGCGGCCGACGGGTTCGGGCGGATGTCATGAAATACAAGTGAGATGCTCTGGCCTGAGGCAATGCCAGTGTCCACGTAGCTTAGGATCTGGGCTGGCGTTGTGTCCTTCGTTATGAACCAAGCGGGAATGTTCAAGCTGTTATCTAAGCGGCAACCTGTGTAGCGCATGAATCCGGGGCCAGCGCCACTGATGCCAGATCGTGAATACTTCACCCCGCAGTCCGTAAGGGCTTGAGCATATTTGGGACTCCACTCGCCGTAGGGAGCGATGAACATCGTGGGGTCGAATCCAGGCAGACCGGCTATGGCCTGTTTGCAACCGTTAATCTCGCCCAAAATGGTTCCGAGCGGGGTCGTGTCAGAGTCCATTACACCGCGTGTGTGGTTAACCGTGTGATTGACGAAGGCGGTTCCGGCGGGCCAACTGTTAAGTTGGTTCAAGGTAGAGAATTGGCGACTGGAGTATTGTCTCCCAACTTGACCGGAAATCACTGCGATTGTAGCTGGAATTCTTGCACTTTGTAGCAGTGGGAGAGCATTTTGCCGCACTGAATCTTCACCGTCATCAAACATCAAACATAGCAACGGACGATCTTTGCCGTTCTTCCGAAACTCGCCGAAGTAGGTGCATGTTGAGCCCGCTGAACAGGGATTCATCGAGATTTGCATCAAGTCGAACGTGTCGTTCCAACTGGGGGACCCCGCGGCCGCGAAGAACTGTGAACGCCCAAGTCTAACGTGATTCCAGCCAGGCCGCAACGTGAAAAACGCGCTGAATGCCCTTGTGTAAGATAAGTTCGAAAAGGTGAGGTATCCCATCGCGCCGCTGCTCGGATCACCATTGGCCCAGTTCGTTGGCCTTTCCATGTAGGCCCAGAACTCTATCGTTTCTGGATTCGCGAGGTTGAGGCCACCTACGGGGGCATATTGGGCGCGCACACCGGATCCGGCGCCCAAGCTAAGGAGCTTGAGCCTCGTCATCGGACCGCGAAGTCCATTTGGCACTTGCGCCATCGCCATGGTCCCGCCAGAATAGACGCCATAGGGCAAAATTGAAACAGCTTGTGGTGAGTCGCCCATCCAAAACGGACATGCACCTTGTCGAACCGTCCCCAAAATGGGGCCAATCTCTTCGGCTTCCGCCTTTTGGGGGCGCAGCAATAGCGCTCCGGCCGTTGCGGCGGCTCCAACCTTAAACAGATTTCGACGAGAAATTCCTGAACGTGAATTCATGTCTACGACTCGCGCAGGAAGCGGGCCAAATCAGTAGCCGCGGGACAAATCCACTCGATTACCAATCTCTGGTGCGTTTAGCAGGTCGGCGAGAGCTTTCACGCGAGCGGCCTCAACGTCGGCCGAAGTTCCGCCCCGATGGGGACTCATTACTACATTGTCAAGCTCATGAAAGGGGAACGTGCTCGGCGGAGTTGATCGGGCCGAATCAGAAATCGCGGCATAACCCATATAGCCCTTCGCCGCATCGCTTTCGGGGTAGCGATACCAAACGTCCAACCCAGCTGCGCGCAGTCTTCCTTCTTTAAGGGCGAAGTAGAGTGCTTCCTCATCCACTAATCCGGCTCTTGCGATGTTGATGAGGATCGCCCCTGGCTTCAATAGCGCGAGTTCGGCCGGCCCGATCATTCCTGACGTTTGAGAAGTGTGGGGGAGGGCGAGGACAAGGACGTCGGCTTCTCTGAGAGATGTCTTAAGGTCGGTTGGACCTCGCATTTCAACTCCATCTTGACTTGGAGATAATCGTGAGCGATGGCCAATAACTCTCATTCCCAATCCAAGGCAGGCTAGGCCGATCCGATGGCCGACTTCGCCGAAACCCACGATGACGGCGGTTCGACCATCGAGCCGAATAGCTTGGGTTGAATCATAGCGTGGTGACCAGTCACCTTTTCTCAATGCTCTATCCATCGGAATCAGGCGCTTGGAGCAAGCCAATAGTAAGGCCATTGCCAACTCTGCCGTTTCGGGGGCATTGTGATGTAGGTTGTGAACGGAAATTTGGGGAAAGTCCAACATCAGATCGCGGGTTCGGGGCGGTACACCTGCGAACGGAATAATCAGCGCCCGCAAATTCGGGGCACAGGCTAACTCTTCGGCGGAAAGGTAACCATTGATAACGATTGAAGTTTCAGCATCGGCAGGCGAAGCCGTCAACATCCAACGAGATGGGTCGAGTCGCTCGGCCAACCGGTTTAACATGTCCGGATCGTGGGGCTGTGTATAAGATATGGTCTCGGGCATCCATTTCCATTGTGAAACAATGAGGAAAACCGCGTAATTCCTGTGCAAATGCGCTATGCTTGGACATGCTAGTACTGGGACTTCTTCTAGCCCGAACGGCACTTGGCCTTAACCCCACAATTGCGCGGTTGCCCGTGATCCTCAAAGATCTCTCTAGGGTGGCGGCATTGGAGTTACAATGCGCGCCCGAAATTGAGAACGAAGTGCTTTACGTAAACACATTGAATCAGACCCCTAAGGCGATTATGGATGAGATTGCGTACACGCTTGAGGCCAACTGGACTCAATTGGAGGGCGGTCGAACGCGACTCAGCCGGCCCTTGGACTGGCCGGAAACACAACGCAAACGGAAGGAAGCGCAGATCGAAAGGCTCATGGCGAAGTTTCTGGCCAAAGATTCGCCGAAAGCGCTCACGACCGCGGAAATGGTCGCCGAAGTTAAGCGCGTCAAGGCACTTCGCGACGCCGCAACAAAGACGGGAAATGACAATGGATGGTACGTCCAAATGGCGGTGATCTCGCGTCAGCTCCCAGCGGGGAAGTTGCTTGACGAGGTTGTTCGAGCACTTGGACCCAAACGACTCGCCCAAGTTGAAGCATGGGGAAACGCCGTGTACTCCAATTCTCCGACGAAGATGCAGCGTCCGTTGCCGGAAAGCCTCAACCGGTCGATAGCCGCGTTTGCGGCTGAGCACAACGCAGTGGCCAGCGATTTAGTGGACAATCAGCCTGACCCCCCTCGAGATCCTTGGGGCAATGACAATCCACTATCAGGAATCCGCGAACTGCCCACAAATTTCCGAATCCACGTAAAAGTAGAGGCGAATCCAGCGTTTGCATCCATCTATCTCCTAGCATTTGTTGATGGCCAGATTGCGGCCTACGCCTATCGACATGCCTCAGGGCAAGGCGGGGGGCCGGGTGGAGCTAGCGAAGCCGTGGCCGAAAGCGAAGTCGTGCAGCCCAAACCCGGACAGTTGGTGCCTCTAAACGACCTGAGTAAGGGGTATTACGTCGGCCGGGTTCTTGATCAAAACGATGGGCCTGGCGTTCAAATCAATCCGGCCGCTCTCGATATTCTTACCCATCCATTCGACAAAGAATTTTTGCAGATAACGAACCGGGAACTGCTCGATGCTTTTGCGATTAAAGCCCAAAGACCCGTGATTGCACTGATTCCCGACGAGCTTTTTGCCTCTACGTACTATCCCGCTCCGAAGCAGGAGGTGGATCTCAACCAACTCATCCGTCTCTTTGAGTGGTTCGAGGGAGCACCCAAGGAGCATGGCGAGTGGACGGTCTTGGGCCGTTGTCCTATCGCTCGCCCCCGAGTAAGCCGATCGGCATTGCAAGAGTGCTTCAAGTTGGCTCGTTTGGAGAAGCGGCTGAGCCTGAAGAATATTGCTGGGCTCGTTGCGAAGACTCCGCCGGTGAGTGACTATTGGTTGAAAGATTACTTGCGGGAGTCGAGTCAATCGCCCGTTAACTACTGGCCGTTTGATTTGCCAAGGCTATACGGTTCACTTTCTGAGAGTCAAAAGAAGCAGCTTCAATCGGGGGCCGTCCTTGCTCCAGATTCGTTGTTTAAGCCGCAACGAGAGACGTTGTTGAATATGCTGTTCGCGAACCACAGTTACTTGAGCACCTTGGTCAAATTGCGACCAACTCCTCTCGATTACTGGCCGACCGAGCAGTTGCCGGCAGGCATAGATTCTCTCAAGGGGATTAAGGCTGATTATCTCTCGGGCGAATCGTGGTTCGTTAAATATGAGCAAGAATCGAAGGGAGGCGAACCCGGCAGAGCGGTGGTTGTGCCGACTCAAGCCGGAAACTTGTCGGGAGAACTCGCCGCCTTCCAGCGCCCCGATCTGTTTCCAAACCAGGGCTCGAACGGGGCCGACCCGCGTAAGACTTGGAAATTTAATAAGGGATTCTCTACAACTTGGGATTTCACTTTCCTCATCTCCGAAAAGATCGATCGACTAGGGAGTTTGCGCGACGATTGGCACGATCCGAGCCGCACCTACACCTACGCCGAATTGTCCGAAGGATTTCGGTCTGAGTGCGAGGGAAGTGTCAAGACGATCATTGCACGCCGCGAGAAGCTCAAGGCCGAAGGAAAGTTGAACCCGCCCAGAAAGGGCAATCCGCCGCCCCGCGCCAAATGATCTAATCTGTCATGTAGCAACCAAGTCCTGACAAGCCTCCTCCCAGTCGGGAAATTTGAATTCAAAACCTGCTTGCAACAGTCGCGTCGGAATTACTCGCCTGCTTTTCAGCACGAGTTCGCTCTCTGTTCGCATCGCCCAAGTTCCGATTTCGACCATCCAGGCGGCGGCCGATAATCCAAACTTTGCCCCTACGGCATGGCGCAATACACTCATAAACTCCTTCTGAGGTAGCGGATTTGGAGAGGACAAGTTCACAGGCCCGCTCAGGTCGTTATCTACCAAGAACTGCACAGCGTGGGCAAAGTCATGCTCGTGAATCCAGGAAACAAATTGCTTGCCCGAGCCCAATCGGCCCCCTAAACCCTTTCGCGCCAAGCCGGCAAGCACATCGAAAATGCTGCCGCGATCTCGCGACATGGTCATGGCGCTGCGCAAGGCGACTTTCCGGGTCTGTGGGGTGTCGGCTTCGTCAAGCTCGGACTCCCAGGCTTTGGCAATAGCGATGCTGGCATTCCACTTATAGGATGCTCCCGGTTCATCGCCACCTAAGATTCCGGTTAGCTCGTCATTGGCTCGGTCAAAGCTGTGTTTGTAGATGGTTGCAGTGCTGGCTTGAAGCCAAATCCGAGGGGGATGGTCGGCCATGTTGATGGCCTCGCCGATAACGCGGGTTGAATCAACCCGGCTATCCATCATTTGCTTCAGATTCGCCTCGTTGTAGCGACAATTCACTGTACGCCCGGCGAGATTGATCACGAGGTCTGCGCCGTCAATCTCCTTTGTCCATGATCCAAGCGAGCGGCCATCCCAAGCTACGACGTCCGGCCCCGGAGTTCGACCCAATACCACGACGGAATCTCCCTGCCCGACGAAGTGCCTGCGAAGAACTGCTCCGACATGGCCGCTACCACCGGGGATCACAACTTTCATTGTGCTCATGATATCTGGGTTCGCCGGAACTCCGTCCGGTGTCTCGTTGTTTGTGTTACAAATGGCTCGAAGTAAGTTAACGCGACGTCAGTTTTTGGTGCGATCCGTTATGTTCGGCGCCGGCCTGGCGGCGGTGGATGCGTTCGGAGTTGAGCCCCGCTTTTTGGTTCGAAAGCGCACTGAAATTGCAATCAAGGGCTTGGGAGCTGAATTTGATGGTTACCGTATCGCCCTGCTCAGTGACTTTCATCTTCCCTCAAAGTCTTCAAAGTCGCTCGTTCAGCGAGCTTGCGCAATGGCCATGGATTTCAGGCCTGACCTGGTGGCCCTGCCTGGAGATTTCGTGCATAAGCGCGATACAGGTGTAAGCGATTTTTCCGGCTACTTCGACCAGCTGTCAGCCCCGGATGGCGTCTGGGCTACTTTGGGTAATCATGATCACTGGGTGGACGCAGAAGCGGTGAAGGAAGAGCTTGCAACAAACACGCCCATAAAGCTGATCGAACATAAGCATACGCTCATCTCAAGGGGCGACAATCGATTGGCTGTCGGTGGGGTTGGTGATCTTTGGTGTGGTTATGTGAACCCGTCTACTACGTTTCGTGGTCTGAGTCAGGATGTCCCACGAATCTTGCTTTCGCACAACCCCGACTTGGCCGAAAATCTGCATTCCGATGAAAGGATCGACCTTCAACTGAGTGGGCACACGCATGGCGGCGAAATCCGGTTCGCCTTCACCGACGCACCAATCATTCCGAGTCAGTATGGTAACAAGTTCCGCTCGGGCCTGTGCCAAGGGAAGCGGCACAGAGTCTACGTTACACGCGGAGTCTGCACCGTCTTCGGTCGCTTCTTTTGCCCGCCCGAAGTGAGCGAACTCATCTTACGGGTTGGCAAGTAAAGCGCCAGATCATCTCGCTTTGACGAACTGGTAATACTTCTTGCCGTTCTTCACCACGGTCTTGCGATTGTAGCGCTGGCCGTCGCGATAGAAGTAGGATTTGCTGAAGTAAGTCGCGCGCAATCGATCTGCTTTGCTTTGGCTCTTGCGATCTTGTTCGTAGCGGTAGAGTGAGTAGAGGGCACCGGCTCCGCCAACAAATGTCAAGCGGTTGTCACCTTTCAGAATGCCGATGACGGCTAGCGCACCGGCGGCGGTGGCGATATTGCGCCACTCGTTCTTGCTCTTTTGGCGGCGAGCTGATTGAGAGTTCTTTGGCAGCGTAAACGCCCGTCGAACCCCTTCACCAATCTTCTCTAAATCATTCTTTTTGTGTTGCGCATACAGTTGCGTCTTATGATCTCCATCCGCAAAGGAAATCACGGGAAGCGCCACCAATCCGGTGATCATGATCGCGCTGATAACGGGAGAAATCTTTAACAGTCTCATTTTCGACTCCTTGTTTCGATTGTTCGAATAACAACCATTCCTACGCTTCCGGCCGCTGGTAAGGTGCGGTTTAGATGTATTCGGGTTGGGGCTAAGCCAGGGTTACGCAATTTTACGACTCGAAGTCTGAAGGGCACCGAAGGTTAGAGCGCAGAACTGTCGTGCAAACATGAAACATACTCTTTAGCCGCCCTCGAGAAGAATTCGATGTCAAACAAAAACTCGTGGTCTTCCTCGTAAGTAGGGTAAGTCCGATCGAACCTAACGTTTTTTATCTCGTTTACAAACATTCGAATAGGAGCGTCGGCTTTCGGTTCTCCAGGCGGCGGATATAGAGCTGCCGCCGCGAACATACCTTCACCGTGCGAAAAAAAGGGCCCAACCAACGTCTTTAAGCGACCAGGCTCGTGCTCTGCAACAATCCGGATAGCGTCCAATGCTATTTGTAAGATGTCAGCGAATGTCGTCTGCGGGAGAGCCCCTGTCTTCCACTTTTGCTCTTGCACCGCTAGATACCCCCCAATCGAGGCGAGAAGGCCGTCATCCGCTCTTTCCAATATGAGCCTCATGCTTTCCTTTAGTTCCTCAACTTGTCGGGAAAAATCCTCTGGCGTGTCTTCCTTGCCCCCCGGGTCGTACTGGGTGCGCCGAATCATGTCAGGAGCATAACGAGCCATCCAAAGGTCGTCAAAGAGCTGTTGGGCGTTCACGGTTCAGGCACCTCCGGGTCTCTCGCGCCATACGATCTCCTGCTGATGGCTTGCTCTTGCCGATCAGATCACGTGTGGCGCTATTGTAATCTGGGTGTTGATCCCTCATTCACGATTTACCCGAACAATACGAGTTTACTCCCGATTCCAATCTGCGCCATACGGCCAAGGGGCGTCGTATGGCGCGAGGTGCGCGGAGCTCACTAAATCGTCAGCACTCCTCAAAATCCTGCTCTACTCCTCTTTTGCACCGCCGCACTCAACCGGCGGTGCGGCGATCCCAAGTCCCATCACTAACTGAAACAGAATTACGGCGACAACCGCCGCCCACGAACGATTTAGTACGAAAAAACAGGCGCCTATCAAAGCCAAGAGATGCAAGGCGATCCTTGGCAAAGGTGCCCTTACACCAACGTACCAAGTAGGAATCAACGAAATCGCACCGATTAACACTGCTTGGGTTGAGCGCGAAACCGGAACCTGCACAAGTGCCGCCGTGAGAATCATGGTGGACGTGAACACTAATACTACAACATGTTTTGAGGAAAGTCTCATTTTGTGTGAGCTCCTACCCCTTCTTCGCAGGAGAACGCCGAAGGGCAATAGCACACAGGCAAATTGATATCAGCGACCCAACCAGCCCGGAATAGAGCGGGGATGGAGACCTGAGGGAGTAAGCGAGCAAGTATCCGCCAAGGAACAGAAAAATAAACGCACCTGATCCACTGTCATTGCTCGCGGAGTTTGCGTCAATCCAGTAGATACGAGCAACAGCTGCTACCGAGATGATCAATGAAAAGTAGAATAGTTCCAATCTAGGTCCTCTGTTCTTTAAGGCAGCTCCGCGTCCTCGCGCCATACACTGCCCCGTTTGCTGATTTATTCCGTTCATGGTGGTTGCTTCCTCCGAACTCAAGCCGGGCTGTAT
>JBEBHJ010000110.1:0-4131 GCA_040081075.1 Fimbriimonadaceae bacterium
TTGGACCTTGGATGGCGGCTTTGGCCAACCTCGCGCTGAAGAGTTTGCCCTGGCAATATCTGTTTTTGGTTGGAGTCGCTCCGGGATTTATTGTTGTTTTGGTGCGGATTCATGTTAAAGATGGGGACAGAGTGGAGAGACAGCGCGTATCAAACCCGTTGCGCGAGCTGCTTTCTGATCGGAAACTTGCGGCGAGTGCCGGATTAATTATCTTGATCGGCACGGTTGGGATCGCGGGCGCCGGAAATGCTGCGTTTTGGTTGGCCAACATGGTGAAGGATGCAAGCGTGGGGCTCGCTGAGGAAGTTGTTCGGGCGCGCACGAGCTATGCGACGATGATTCAACACGTGGGCACCCTGGGCGGGGTGTTCTTTTTCCCGTTTGTTGCTCGGCAGTATGGGCGGCGGATAGCAATTGGCGGCGGGTTTGCTTTGGCCCTGGCGATTTTTTGGTTTGGGCTATTCACGAAGCCTAGTTACGAGTCGTTGCTTGTTTTCGCCCCGGCGGTTGCATTTGCCGCCATTGGGGTGACGGCAGTGTTTGGGCTCTATTTCCCCGAGCTGTTTCCATCGCGAGTGCGGGCAACCGGGGCCGGATTGGGCTATAACACGGCGCGGATATTGCAGAGCCCGTTACCCTGGATCACGGGTTTGCTCATGCATGCAGATAAGAAGAATCCCGCGCACGGCATTGCCTTGGCTGCTCTGGCCTACATTTTGGGAATGATCGTTGTGTGCTTTTTGCCGGAAACAAAAGACAAACCGCTCCCGGCTTGAGGTAAACCCAACGCAATGGCTCGATTCCAAATTGATCGCGACTATCTCACGCGCGTCCTCGTTGATCTCCTGAACACGCCTAGCCCGACTGGATTTACCGATTGGGCGATAAGTTTTGTGCAACAGGAACTTGAGGTGATGGGTATTACGAGTTCCATTACCACCAAGGGAACGCTCGTGGCGACGGTTCAGGGATTGCAGGATTCGGCTCCGCGCGCGTTGTCGGCGCATATCGACACGCTCGGCGCGATGGTGAAGGAGATCAAACCGAACGGTCGGCTAAAACTTACCGCTCTGAACGGGGTGATGTGGCCTTCGGTGGAAAGCGAGGGGGTTTCGATTGACACGCGTAGTGGACGACAGTTTCGCGGTTCGATTGTTCTGACTAATGGAGCGGTGCACGTCAACAAAGATGCTCGGGACGCTGTTCGGACGGCCGAAAACTTAGAACTGCGGGTTGACGAGAGAACTTCGAGCGATGACGAGACGCGACTGCTTGGAATCGACGTAGGAGATTTTGTGGCGTTCGACCCTAGGGTGGAAGTGAGTCAATCTGGGTTCATTCGTTCCCGATTTTTGGACGACAAGGCATGCGTAGCCTGTATGCTCGCCGCCATAAAGTCTTTGCGCGATAGCGGGATTACTCCTGCTCAAAGAACGACTTTTCAGTTTAGCAACAACGAAGAAGTAGGACACGGCGGGTTCGATGGGATTCCAGCCGACATTACGGAACTGCTTGTTCTTGATATGGCCGCGCTCGGAGTTGGGCAAATGGGTGATGAATATCATTGCTCAATTTGCTTAAAAGATTCGTCTGGACCTTATTCTAAGGGATTGTCGGATAAAGTTCGTAGCCTGGCCGATAGAGCCGGAATTGACCTTAAGCCAGACATCTATCCCTACTACGGCTCCGACGGTAGCGTTTACTGGCGTTCCGGTGGCGGGGCTCAGGTTGCGCTTATCGGTCCCGGGGTTGACACAAGTCACGGCTACGAGCGAACTCACTTGGATGCGTTGGACGATACAGCGGCTTTGGTGGCTGAATATTTAGTTGAAGATTGATCTGCCCGATGCTCCCAATAACTTGGCTTTCGGAGAAATTTCGCTCCGGTTTGATCGCTTGTTTCCCGCGTTTCCAGAGCAAGGTTTGGTGCCCTATTATCACTTCAAGGTCGTGAATCAACACGAGATGGTGGTTGGGCATGTCAACCTGCGAGTGGGAGACACGGACCATATCACCCAGATTGCCGGGCATATTGGTTACACGATTATTGAGCGATTTCGCGGAAACGGATATGCCTATCAAGGTTGCATGGCTCTGGCCCCATTTGCAAAGACTCTCTTCGAGCACGTGATAATCACTTGCAATCCGGATAACTGGGCTTCCATCAAAACCATCGAAAGGCTAGGTGCCCGATATCTGGAAACAATTGAGGTGCCCAAGCACGATCGAGCTTACGCGGGTGGAGCGCTTCGGAAGCGGCGGTACGAGTGGAAACTCACTTGCTTGGAACCTCTTTGACTACGAACCGATCTGCCTCAAATTGCGGAAGTTCGAACGAACCCAGGCGATTCTTGAACCAGCCGGGAAATTTCGTCATCATAAATCGGTCGGTGGTTGAAACGGGAACTGGGCTGGTGATCGAGATCAGGGTCGCCCGCGCCCCGGCGATTTTGACGGGCTGCAGGGTGACTCGGTGCTCTCTGACGACAAACGAAGCGAAAGACTCGTTGAACTGCGATTCGACGAATGCTCCGCTCGCCTCCATGCCCTCAAAAACCTTCTCGCCGGGCGCATGAACGAGGTAGAAGGTGTGTGACGTTGCTCCCTCGAATGGCGGGTCGTTCAGCTCACCATTTTGCCCAAGCAAGGTGGTTTTTGATTGAAACGCTTTGAGCCAGACGGGGAATTGTGGTGGGCGATTGGAAGCCCACCATCCGAATCCGAAGATGGCGACAATAAGGCCCAACGCAATCGCCCAACGCCATTTTCTCAGGGGTTTAGCTTAGCTCATTGTTTCGCGTTTGGTGGCTTCGCCGTTCGGTGAGCTTCGTTCGTTCGGATTCCGACCTCCGAACAATCTCAGCAAGTGCAGTGGAAGCACGGGCACGCTCATCCCGTGCCTACGGTGAATAGGAAGTTGTTCGGGGATTCCCTCTCCTGGAAGGGGAGGGCTGTGAGAGAAGCGAACTGGGGAGGGGTTCCGGAAGGCTTGCCCCTCTGATGTGGCCTGGCATTCTCTATTTCACAGCCTGAACTTGTCAGGCTCGTACTCGGGAAAGTTTGGTCTTCCAAACCGCGCTCCAGATAATTTGGGCCAACGCGATATGAGCCAATTGTCAAAGGCGGTCGGAGAGAACGGCGTTTGAATGGTGACTTCGGTTGCGCGGGCACCGAGATGGATGATCGGGCGAAGAGAAATGATCAAGGGACCGTTGGCAAAGTGCGCGAAATGTGGGTCGATCGCCAACAAACTCTGCGCTCTCTCGCTCTTAATGCTGGCCATGACTACCTCACCGGGAGCGTTTACGATATAAAAGTCGATATGAACCCAGGTTCCGGCAGTTGCCGTGCTGGGTGGTGGCCTCATGCTTGCGGTCCTACCCAACAGAGTGGTCTTCCCCTCAAACCCGTGCAGGATGCGAGGGAACTCGGGCGGGCGGCTTCGGCCAAGTGCAATGAGAGCAAGGATAAGAACGCCGGTCCCCCCCAGAATCCACCAGCGCCTCTTTCGCATGATTGATTCTACGAGATATTGTCGTGCATTGTTTAAGTTTGAGAAATTCGCGTTCGTTGGCTTCGCCGTTCGGAGTCCGCACCTTAGGGCAATTGCAAGTCAACAAGTGAGCGTGAAGCACGGGCACGCTCATCCCGTGCACGCTCATCCCGTGCCTACGGTGAATTGGCAGTTGTTCGGCGCTTCGACGTTCGGAATCCGAACCCCCGAACTTCCGAACACCCGAACAATCCCAATTAAATCGGCGCGGCCTCAATCTTGGTTCGAACTTCACCAAAACCGATGCGATAGCCATCGGCTTGGCCCCATCCCGTCATGATGAGGGTGTCACCGTCTTCAAGGAACGTGCGAGTTTCCCCGGTTTCAGTCATCGAAAGCGGCTTTTGCCCTCGCCAAGTTAGCTCGAGAAGGGAGCCGAAGGAGTCTTCCGATTCGCCGGAAATCGTTCCGCTAGCATAGAGATCGCCGATTTCGAGGGGTGTCCCGTTCGAAGACTGGTGAGCGAGTTGTTGCACAAAATTCCAATAGAGGTGTTTGGTGTTTGACCGGCAAATCGTTTGGGGCTTGGTCATTTTCTCGGTTTGGATTGCGACTTCGAGTTGGATATCATAGTGGCC
>JBEBHJ010000073.1:0-15338 GCA_040081075.1 Fimbriimonadaceae bacterium
GCCCCGGGGTCACCACCTAGGAAGCGGTCTACGAGCGAACTATCTTCGTCGTATCCAAACTTCTCTTGATCCACCGCGATTGTGAACACCTTGAGAATAGGACGCTTGCAATAACGCGGAGGTTACACCCGTATATACTAGGAAATGATGGACTCCGATGCCCTGTATTCTGATGTGGTCGACAAGTATGCCAACTACGTGAACCCATATCTCGCGAAACTCCTGGCATTCGCTGGTTTCGGTGTGGAAACTTATGGCGAAGGTTGCTACATTTATGACCACGAAGGCCGAAAGTTTTTGGATTGCCTCGGCGGCTACGGTATGTTTGCCCTCGGTCACCGGCATCCCAAAGTGATTGAGGCGGTTAAGTCTCAATTGGACACGTTGCCCATGTCGGGCAAGGCGTTTTTCTCTGAAAAGATGTGTAATTTGGCGGCCATGCTTGCCAAGCTTGCCCCCGGAGATTTGCAATATTCCTTCTTTTGCTCAACCGGCACTGAAGCCGTAGAGGCCGCCCTGAAATTTGCAAAGGTAGCGACGGGGCGGAGCAAGATCGTTTCAACAAATGGGGGCTATCACGGGAAGACCCTGGGAGCCCTTGCAACAACAGGTCGAGAAAAGTATCGAAAGCGAGTTGAACCCCTTATGCCTGGAGTGGTTTTCGTTGACTACGGTGATACTAACGCCATGATTCAAGTGATCGACGATCACACGGCCTGCGTTATCATCGAGCCGATTCAGGGCGAGGGCGGAATTCATATCCCCCCCGATGGTTACCTGCGGGCGATTCGAGCAGCATGTGATCGAACTGGGGCACTTCTCATCGCCGATGAAGTTCAGACGTGCTTGGGTAGAACCGGCAGAACCTGGGGTGTCGACCACGAAGGTGTGGCTCCCGACATCATGACCCTAGCCAAGCAAATCGGCGGCGGTGTCTTACCCCTCGGGGTTTGTATGGGCACGCCAAAAGTATGGGAGGCTGTTTTCAGCGAGAATCCACTCATGCACACAAGCACTTTTGGGGGAAGCCCAATAACTTGCGCTGCTGGCATCGCTACGCTGGAGGTAATCCAAGAGGACGGCCTCATCGAGCGGTCAGCGCGTATGGGGGAGATCTTTATGAAGGGTCTCCGGAAAGTGCAAGAAAAGCATCCCGACATGATAGCCGAGGTGCGCGGAAAAGGACTCATGATCGGAGTCGAATTCAAAATGGATGAAGTTGGCGAACTGACGATTAGCCAGATGCTCAAGCGCGGAATGTGCGCAGCTTATACGCTTAACAATCCCAAGGTGATGCGCTTCGAACCCCCGCTGATCATCACTGAAGACCAAATTGCGGATGGTGTCAGGATGTTTGAAGAGGCCGTGGCAGAGACGAGCGAGCTTTTGGCAATGCTCGTGTAACAAGCTCTATGCCGCCGGTTTTAGCGGCACCATGTCCATTTGCTCAAAGAGTTCCCGAGTTGTGTGACCAGCTTCAGGGTAGATTGCTTGGCCAACTTCGAGCCTAATTGGGCTTCCCTGAGCGTAACGCGCATTCATCCATGAGGTCAACTTCTTGAGTAAGCGACCCTTCACTAGGTTCACGTGATCGCCTACGCCGGGAAGGATCATGGCAAAGCCACCCTCTCCGTTTCTGCAGACCAAATCTAGACGACGCACCGAATCTTTCAAAAAGTCGGCGGCGTCGGCGAGGAACTCCTCAACCGAGCTAGCCCCGTAGAACTTGCGAAGTGCATCCAACCCAGAGAACTGGACAACAACCAATCCAACGACGGTTCCGTTGCACGAAGCGCGATGAATTTCTTCTTCAAATCGCGTTTTGAAAAATCCTTCTGAATAGGCACCGGTAAGAGGATCGATGACTTCATAATCCATTTCCATGGCTTGTCGCCGTAGAACTCGGTCTTGAGCATCCTCTTGGCTCAGAATCTTGCGGAGCTTGGATAGAGACTGCCGTAAAATGTGCGACACGTAGTTACATGAAATGCCAAGTTTGCCCGCAATCTCAGTCTGGCTCATCATTTCGAAGTGGAAGAGTTGAAGCACTTCCCTTTCGAGGTCACGAAGTTGGGACATTGCTGAGTCAAGCACCAGGCGATCTTCCGAGCCCAACTGCTCAGGGCAGAAGTTGGCGGCGTCCAGTCTTTCCACGTCGCTCTCAGAGTCGTCATCGCCCGTTGGCGTGGAGTCTAACGAGGCAACTCGGAGCATATCCTGGGTTTGGAAGACTTCCCTAACGGCCGATTCGCTAACGCCTATGCGCTCAGCGATCTCTCGCTCGGTCGGGGGGCGGGTCAGTTCAGATTGCAGGCTCGCAGCTGCCTTGTTTACTTTTTGACGAAGCTCCTGCAACCAGGCTGGTTGGCGTATTGTTTGGCAGCGATCACGAAGGTAGTGCTTGATTTCGCCTGCGATCAAATAGGTTGCATATGTGTTAAATCGAACGCCTGCTTCGGGATCAAACTTTGAAAGCGCGTTGAGCAACCCAATGAAGCCAACTTGCACAAGGTCTTCGAGGGGTTCGAGCCCAGCGAATCGCCGGGCGATCCTCTCGACCGTCCCTGCATATTGAACCATTATCAGGTCCCGAAGATCGCCGCGCTTCGATTCGAGATAGCGCACAACAATCAGTTCAGGGTCAGTATTCAATCCGTTTATCTCCAAAACATTAACATCCTATTCTCAATCCATACCGCCAGCAATCCGTGCTGGCGGCCCAGCCCCATCAGGGCTGGACCATAACCCAAACTCTGATTCTTACTTCACGCTGTTAACAAGCTTGAAGACCGGAGTCATAACCGCAATCGCGATAAAGCCAACAATGCCACCCATGAAGATGATCAACAATGGCTCGATCATACTGGTCAAACCCTTAACGGTCTGCTCCACTTCTGTGTCGTAGAAGTCGCCGATTTTCACAAGCATCTCGGAAAGACGCCCAGATTCTTCACCAACGTCAATCATGGTCGTTACCATCGGCGGGAACAAGTTTGATTTCGCCAGAGGGTCGCTCAGTTTTTGCCCTTCCCGAATGGCAACTCGCGTTTGATCGATCGCTCCTGTTAGAACCGCGTTATCAAGGGTCTCACCCACGATCTCGAGGCTACGGAGCATCGGAACACCTGAGTTGATCAAGGTTCCAAAGGTTCTCGTAAATCGCGCAACCGACATCTTGAGCGTAAGTTCACCTATGATGGGAAATTTCAGCATCATGAAATCAAGCTTGTAGCGACCGTTGGGTGTTTTGCGCCACTGCTTCAGGCCGAAAATGATGCCAACAATCACAAGGATCACGAGCCACCAAAGCTTTTGCATCACATCACCGATTGCAAACAATCCCGCAGTTACTGGAGGCAGCTCAACATCCATTCCTGTAAAGATTTCCTTAAACTTCGGCAAAACGAAACTAAACAGTGCAAAGAGCATCAAGAACGAGAAGATCAAAACCAAGACCGGATACATCATCGCCGCCTTGATCTTTCCTCTCACGTCCGCCTCGTACTCCAGGAACCCAGCCAGACGATCTAGAATGAGGTCCAAGATACCGCCGACTTCAGCGGCTCTGATCATGTTGATGTAGAGCTTGCTGAAGACATCCGGATGCTTGATCATGCTTTCGTTAAGAGACATACCGCTCTTAACATCCGCAAGGATTGCCTCCGTAGCCTCCTTCATCGTTGGATCCTTCTGCTGAGTGGCTAAGATATCCAAGCAACGAAGGATGGGAATACCCGCGTCAATCATCGTGGCAAACTGCCTCGAAAAGACAACGAGCGTCTTTGGCTTAAGTTTTTTCTTGCCAATGGAAATCTGCCCGGCCTTCTTTGACATCTTAATTTCGGTGCAATGAAGGGCTTGATCACGAAGCTTGGAAAGGACCAGCGATTCGCTCTCGGCCTCCATTTTGCTTCGAACGGTACGTCCATTTGAATCTATTGCAGTGTATGAAAAAACAGGCATTTGCACTTCCAGCCGCACAGCTATTGCCAGCGACACTATGTATTGTCGGAATCCTTATTCCACGTCCTATACGGCCCCACGAAAGATTTACAGCTTTTTTTTGAAACCGCAAAACGGTGCCTCTGGTAAATTCTTGGTGTGAGCGTTCCAAGCGACCTAAAATACACGCCAACCCATGAGTGGGTTCGATTTGAAAATGGCATTGCCACCATCGGCATTACCGACCATGCCCAGTCCGAACTGGGCGATATCGTGTTTGTTGAGTTACCTGCCGAGGGACGAACGCTTCAAAAAGGCGATTCATTTGGCTCCGTTGAAAGTGTAAAGACCGTTTCCGACGTCTATTCCCCGATTTCGGGAACAGTCGTTGAGACCAACGGAAGTCTGGGAGCCCAAAGTGAACTTGTGAACACCGATCCTTATGGTAATGGCTGGATGGTAAAGATCAAGACCGACGAAGCCGGTGACGATTTGCTCGACGGCCCGGCTTACGAGGCGACGTTCTAGCCGGGAATGCCATACGTTCCCCACACCCCCGCTGACGAAAAGGCGATGCTCGATGTAATCGGTGCCCCATCGATTGATCACCTGTTTCGCGAAATCCCTGAGAATCTTCGCATCAAGGGCGAGCTAAACATCCCGGCTGCCTTGGACGAACACAAACTGTTCGGCAATCTCGCTGAGTTAGCCAGTCGCAACGTAGATCTGGTCAAAACCAAGTGTTTCCTCGGTGCCGGAATCTATGATCGGTACGTTCCAGCCAGCGTCGGTGCCGTTCTTTCACGCGGTGAGTTCCTTACGGCTTACACGCCCTATCAGCCCGAACTGAGCCAAGGTTATCTTCAGACGATCTACGAGTTCCAGAGCATGGTTTCTGAACTGTTTGGCGTGGACCTGGCCAATGCGTCAATGTACGATGGAGCAACGGCCATGGCTGAGGCCGCCATTATGGCGCACGGAATTACAGGAAGGACGAAGTTGGCGGTCAGCCGGGCCGTTCATCCTCACTATCGGCAGGTGATGGAAACTTACTGCTGGTCGGTTGACCTTGAGGTTGCCACCATTGACACAACAAACGGTCTGACCACAGATTTTTCTTCCGTTGATAGCGAAACCGCTTGCGTAATCGTTCAGTATCCGAACTTTTTTGGAACGATTGAAGATCTCGCGGCTGTTCGAGATGCGGCGCGCTCGGTTGGGGCCATGTTTATCGTTGTTGCAGATCCCACGGCCTGTGCTCTACTCAAGCCACCGGGTGAGTTTGACGCTGATATCGTGGTCGGTGAGGGACAGCCTTTGGGAATTGCCATGGGATTTGGGGGGCCCTTACTTGGTCTGTTTGGTTGCAAGCAAGAGCATGTGCGACGAATTCCGGGCCGGATCGTGGGAAAAACGACTGACCACGACGGAAGACCTGGTTATGCAATGACCCTCCGAACGCGAGAACAAGACATTCGGCGCGAGAAGGCGACTTCAAACATCTGCACAAACGAAGCTCTTATGGCGCTAGCAGCCACGGTTTACATGTCCGCACTTGGCAAGAATGGGATGCAAACCGTGGCCAAGGCAAGCGTCCAAAACACGCAATATGCGATCAAGCAATTTGCTCAGTCCGGGATCCCGCTGCGTTTCCCCAATCAGCGCGTTTTCGGTGAGTTTGTGTTGCAACTCCCTGTCGCACCTGATGGCCTTTGCGAGCAGCTTCTTTCTGACGGGTATTTGGCTGGGTTACCGCTTGGTCATTATTACGAAGAATTAAGCGATTGTCTGCTTGTGGCCGTTACTGAGACAAGGACGAAACAAGAAATTGATGAATTTGTTAGGAAAATCAGCAAATTGACTAGATAGGGGTTGCACGGCTCAACAATCCTTGATATACTTCCTTCATCGGGGTTAACCTCCCGAAATTTAGATTCCACTGGAGGAATAATATGAGAAACTCAAGCCGTTGGTTGCTTGGTTTGGCACTGGGAAGCCTAGGGGTTTTCGCCCATGCCGGATCGAACAGCCTTTTGGTCGGTGAACATAAACTCACCGAAGCGTCACTCGCGAAAGCGCTCGCAGGACTTGGTAGCGTTCTTGGCAAAGATGCTAAGGGATACTATCGTGTGTCGCCAACTGGTGCTGCGACTCTTGCACAAGTTCGAACCGCACTTAAAAATGCCGGGGTTGACCTGATCTTTGATGGCACTGCCGATACGATTGATAGATCCAACTACTTTTCGGTCAAAACTCACAGAGAGTATTTGTCAGGCGCCAACTTAATCGAGACTGGAAAGGCGAAGAAAAACGACTTCTACCAGGCCCTCGAGTGGTATTTGTCGGTTCGGACTGACCCGGCTACCGGTGAACTGAGCCACGATGAATACATCAAAGCTGCTAATCACCGTGATGCCATGCCCGCCGCCCGCATGGACATGATTGATCCTGCTGTTAAGGGATCTAATGCTCCAGTTGGCAGTTGGGGCACCGTCGGCCCACGCGCATTAGCGTTTCCGTACCAACAATATTATGGCGGCGCACCGCTTAGCGGTCGAAAGAACGCCGTGCACGAGAGCACCCACAACGGCAAGAGCTACGTTGCTTCTGCCGGAGGTGGCATCTGGGGTAGTGTCGATAACGGAATCACTTTTAGCCCGAAGAGCAACAGCTGGAAGTTCTTGCACACTACATGTGTGACCACCGATTGGAACAACGGTGACGTTGTCTACGCGGGTACGGGCGACTACTACGGATTCTTCAACAAACAAACGTTTGGCATCATGAAGAGCACCGACGCAGGAGCCACGTGGACAAACGTGGGTGCTTCGAGCTTTGGTGATTCAGTTGTAACCAGAATCATGGTTGATCCAGGGAATTCCAACACTGTTGTTGCATTGACGGCCGATGGCCCGACGGCAGACATTTGGCGATCGACCGATGCGGGCGCCACTTGGACCGCTACAGCAGCCGCGAACAGCAACTGGGAAGATATCGAGCGATCCGCTAGTGGTATCACCATGGGCGCATGCGGTGCAAGTGGCAAGAAGCTTGCTTGGTCTCAAGACGGCGGAGCGACCTGGACAAACGTGAACAACGTTCCCGCAGCAGCAGGTGGTTCACTTTGGGATATTGCGATCTCACCCAACGTGTTTGATCGTTGGTACCTGATCTGCTCAAACAGAAAGGTATATCGAATCGAGAATGCGTTGAGCACAACCCCGTCGTGGACGGATATCACAGCCTCCCATGACGCGGGAACATCCGATCCAGGCTATAACTGGTCTCAATCGACTTATGACATCTATGTTGAATGCGGCGACGCTGGCGCAACGGACGTTGTGTACACTGGACTTATCACGGTTGAAGCGTCAGATGATAACGGTGTAAGTTGGGCGGACATCGCGAGGTCGTTTGAGGCGAACTCGAAAATGCACAACGATCAGCACTGTTTCGAAGTTGACCCAGACAATGGCCTTTGGGGCATTGCGGGCGGCGACGGCGGAGCTTGGGGGGTTGTCTACAATCCTGCAACCAACTCGGCCAGTTTCACATCGTTGAACGACGACATCATTGACCAGCAGTTCTACACGGGTGCAGTCCACCCTACCAACACATCCTTTGTGATGGGTGGAACTCAGGACAATGCGACGCCTGCCTCACGAGGCAACGGGGCCGCTTGGAGCAACCTCTTCGCTGGTGACGGTACGGGTGTAGGCTTCGACCTCAACAACCCTGCTAAGCACTACACGGGAGCTCAAGGTGGTAGCGTTTATCGTTACGACACTGACCTTGACACGTCCGCGACGAATATTTCGCCCGGCGGCAGCAACTTGTTTGTGTCGCCCTTGATCTGTGCAGGTTCCTATGCAGTTCACGGCGGAAATAGCAACATCAAGCTCAACCTTAATGGTACGAGCGGTTGGACTCTTCGTCCAACTGGCGGCGGAAGCATTCGTCACTTGGAGAAATCTAAGCATACAAATGACCGCATATACACCGGCGCAACGAACGGTGATATGTATCGCCACATCATCTCAACGAACACAACGACTAAGATTGATGGAACGACGTTGCCAAACGCTTCCATCGGTGGCTTCACAGAGTCCTACTTCAGCACTGATTTTCTAACGGTTGGTCTCCAACGCGTTGGCGTCGCTGATGTTGCTTACAAGAGTTCGAACGTGAACACTGCAACGCCGGTATGGACAAACATGTCTGGAGCGGGTGCTACGGCTCTGCCAATGATGCCCGTTAACGACATGGAGCGTGATCCTTGGAACGCAGCTGTTTACTATGCAGCTACCGACGTTGGTGTCTTTATGTCACCTGATACAGGTTCTCGTTGGTACAACATGAATGCAATGGGCTTGCCCAACGTCCATGTCAACGAGCTCTGGATCTACGATAACGGAGCCACCAAGTATCTCTACGCATTTACCTTCGGTAGAGGCGTTTGGAGAATTCCAATCGGCAACCGATTCATCAATACATTTACTCTGAATAAAACAGCCGTTTACGGTGGCGAGACTGTCGTCGCAAATGTGGGACTCAACGGTTCCGCTTCGCAAGCGTGCTATGTCAGCGTAACGGACGACTCTGTAAACGTAAGCACCCCGGGTGTCAGCGGTGTACTCATCCCTCAAGGAAGTACAGCGAGGTCATTCAATGTCTACACTACGAACCCGACCTCGACACAAAACGCCACGCTAACGGCGCGAATGTATCAAAGTGAAGCGGCCGGATCAAGGACAGCAACTCTTGCTGTTCACCCGATTCCGAACTTCCTCTACACGTCGTCAGTAGATAACGTGTACGGTGGAAGCGCGTTCATCGGTACGGTGAACCTGGGTGCCGCAGCTCCGATAACCACAACGGTGACGTTCTCGGATACGACAACCTCGATCACAAGCCCATCAGCAACTAGCATTGCTGCAGGTGCATCATCGAAGGCCGTTGTACTCACAACGTTCTCCGTAGCTTCGACCGTAAATGCAACGATCAATGCTCGCATCTCGACGTTGACTCGATCAGACACGGTTGCGGTTCAACCTAAGCCTGTGCTAAGCACGGTCTCAATGAATCCTAACCCTGTACGGGGTGGAAACTCAACAACGGGAACCGTTACCTTGGTCTCGGCAGGTCTCGCTGGCAACATCTCGGTTGCCATCTCCGATACCTCGTCGACCGTGATCACGCCGTCAACCATCACCATTATCGGTGGTGCGACAACTGGCACGTTCAACGCAACAACTTCGGTTGTTGGTCGAAGCATCAACGTGACGGTAAGCGCTGCTTACAATGGCATCACAAGAACGACGGTTCTTAGGGTCGATCCCTAGTTCTGGTCGCTCGTAAATCTCGCCCCCCCTTGCTCATTCGCAAGCGGGGGCTTTTTGTTGCCACAATATGATGTGGCATTTGACAAGTTGACCGTCCGCGATATTGACATTGAAGGCAAGCGCGTATTAGTGCGCTGTGATTTCAACGTTCCCTTGGAAAACGGTGTCATCACTGATGACCGACGAATTACCGAAGCAATGCCAACGATCGAGTTCCTCCTTGATCATGGTGCCTCGGTGATAATGTGTAGCCATCTTGGAAGGCCCAAAGGGGTCACCCCAGAGTTTTCGCTGGCTCCTGTCGCCGCTCGCATTGCTGAGTTGCTCCCCTTCCCTTTCCGCATGCTCCCCGACTGTACGGGGCCAGAAGTAGAAGCAGCATGTGCCGCATTGCAACCGGGTGAAGCGGTGTTACTTGAAAATGTTCGCTTTCATCCTGAGGAAGAAGCGAATGACCCCACGTTTGCCGGTTCTTTGGCCAAACTCGCTGATATTTATTGCAATGACGCTTTCGGGACCGCTCATCGAGCGCACGCGTCTACCGAGGGTGTTGCCCACCTGTTGCCGGCCGTAAGTGGGTTCTTGATCGAGAAGGAGATGATGTTTCTTGGAAAAGCGCTTGAAAGTCCTAAACGCCCATTTGTAGCTATTCTAGGTGGCGCAAAAGTTAAAGACAAAATCGCCGTGATCGAGAGCTTACTTCCAAAAGTTGATCACCTAATCATTGGTGGTGGCATGGCATTTACTTTCCTCAAAGCGCAAGGATACGAAATAGGCGCGTCGTTGTTTGACGAGAGCAACTTTGAATTTGCCAAGCGGATTCTGGCCGAGTCATGCTCCAAGATCGTGCTTCCCACTGACGTCGTCGTCGCGTCCGAACTAACTGATACAGCTGAGACGGCGACGGTGCCGGTGGACAAGATGCAGGCGGGCCAGATCGGCGCAGATATTGGCCCGGCCAGCATCGCCGCTTATGCCGCGATCATTCGGGCCGCTGGAACGGTTGTTTGGAACGGACCGATGGGCGTGTTCGAAATGGCGCCTTTCGAGGCGGGCACGCGCGGGGTGGCTCAGGCGATGACAGAATGTACGGGCACAACCATCGTTGGGGGAGGGGACTCAGCCGCCGCCATCGAGCAGTTTGGCTTTGCGGACAAGGTATCGCACGTTTCAACCGGTGGTGGGGCAAGTTTGGAACTGTTAGAGGGCAAAGTCTTACCCGGCCTAGCGGCCCTACAAAATCGCACCGATTCCCAGTAATTTGTGGAAAACTTCCCAGCGGCTTATTAAAACGACCCTTCGTCATGAAGAGTATGTTTACTGCGCTGATACCAATTGCTCTGCAACAAGGCGGTAGCCAAGCTGTAACTAGCCCGCTCCCCATCTTGCCGCCCGTTTCGGCTCCAGCTCAAACGGCGAATACTTTTGCGCCGCTTTCCATAAAGGATACAAACCGGCTTGCTTTGACGCCTGTGTTAGACGGAAAACTGGACGTTGAAGAATGGGAGGCGCTAACCTCCGACACCTACTTCCAGTGGGAGCCCGGGCGATTGCACTTCGCAGGCATAGCCAACACGGGACAAGACCTCGTGGCCAGCTTTGATTTGGCTGGCAATGGTTGGCTCGTAGGGTCAGATAATCTTGAAGTCACCGTGCGGAAGTCATCGGCGGGAGCCGAAGTGGTCTGCCGTTTCCTGGATGCCACCTCTCCAGCCGGACCCACTTGGATTGATGCGCCGGAGCTTAGAGCTGCTGCCCGAGTAGCGTCGTCTAGTCAAGGTGCTAGTTGGACAGCCGAAGTAACCTTAAGCGATTCCGCAAATTCGGTTTTCCCAGAGAAGTCTGAATCGAAGGTTGGCGTTCGCGTTGAAGCTGCTACAGGCATGGCAAATGCTCAACCGTATATGCCACGGAATCTCACAATGATGAATCTTACGATGGACCGCGGAACCCAGCTTCCTGTTGGCCTTCAGTGGAAACCAGAGTTTCGAGGAAGATCCGTGACGGCGGGTGAAGATATCAGAATTCGTTTGACTTTCAATGGCATAGACGGCATGAACTTCAAACGAGTTGAAATGCGAACGGAGGGCCTGGCCAAAAATGACACGGCGGTCAAGGGTTATCCGTTCCCCGAGTTTGATCGCAAAATGCGAACCTTCGTTGACTACGATACTCCGGTTGCTGTAGGAGCAAAGCCTGGTTGGAGAATCATGAGGGCAACTATCATGGATAGCCAAGACAGACCTATCACGGTTCAAACATCGTACGAGGTTGCCCCGACGATCCAGTTTGACTTTGATCGCAAGACCAACGTGGTTTCGTCCACTGAGTCGCAAAAAGTGCGATTTGCAACCTATATTCGATCAAATACGAAGCGACGCGTAACCGGCCAGTTCAGCGTAAAGCCTCCTCCTGGCTGGACCGTTGAAAGCGGAAGCGACAAGATGTTTGTGATCTACAACTCCCGAGCCTCCAAACGGCAAGTTTTTGAACTCAACGTACCAGCTGGCTTCAAAGGTGTTGCTCCTCTCACACTTACTGCTCAAATCGGAGATTCAACCATAGAAGAGCAAGTATGGTTGCGGGTACCATAAAATTGTTTCATGACATCCTCTTGGGCTGTAGGCACACGCCTGCGGCCCTTTTATGTTATTGGGGCGGTAGACTCATATTGGTCCAATGAGAGTTTTGTTGCTTGGCGCCGTTCTTACGATAGGAGCAACAAATGCGTCTGCTATTCTCGAAGGGCCAAAGCTTGGATGCTCAAGTGCGATCCTGATTGAAGAAACGACCGGCCGAGTGCTGTGGACCAAGAACGCAGACATCAAGGCGTTTCCGGCGAGCACAACGAAGATCATGACGGCGATCCTCTTGATCGAAAACGTTGGTCCAGACACTCTTATCACCGCTCCGCCCAATATCAAAACGGTGAAACCTTCAAGCATGCATCTCCAGCCGGGCGAGCAAGTCACGATGAAGCACTTGCTCTACGCCCTAATGTTGCGCAGCGCCAACGATGCAGCGGTGGCGGCAGCCCATCACATTTCAGGTTCGGTTGTGGAATTCGGGAAGCTAATGACGAAGCGCGCCAAAGAGTTCGGGTGCACTTCAACCAACTTTGTGAACCCAAATGGTCTCCATGACCCGAACCACTACTCAACAGCCCGAGACATTTCCATTCTCGCGCGTCAGGCGATGACGTACCCAGTCTTACGCGAAGTGGTCAAGACACCAACTTGGTGGCTCACCAGAAGCATGAATCAGGAAGACTTGCTTGTTGAGAATCGCAACGAGATGCTAAAGGACCCTACCTACGATGGAATAAAGACGGGTTTCACGAAACCAGCTGGCGAGTGTTTAGTCGCAAGTGCAACTCGAGATGGCATGCGTTTGATTTCTGTCGTGCTTCATGCGGATGATCGGGAACTTGACACAAAGGGGCTCGTTGACTGGGGGTTTAAGTATTACTCTCCGGGAACTTACATTCAAAAAGGGGCAACCGTGACAAGCGCTCCAGTGCTAAATGGGGCGGTTGAAACGGTCGAAGCCGTCGCTTCGGAGGAGTTGTCCGGCGTCGTTCGAAAGGATATTCCTGAAAAACCTATTCTCAACATCAAGAAGCTAGAAGCGCCGGTTGAGGCTGGCCAAGTTATAGGAACAGCCAAGTATGAGGGTGCACCGCCCATCGATCTCATTGCGAAGGAGCGTGTTGCCAAGAAATTCCCGACTTTTGCCGCTTCCGGCGCTTTTGGAGCTTTCTTTGTGGGAGGATATGCGCTAATTCGGCGTAAGAGACAGAGGATTTATGAAAACCCCTACTGAACGCCTTCACAAAAGGATTGCTGCCTCAGGAATTTGCAGTCGCCGAACGGCCGAAACCATGATTTCCGAAGGACGCGTGATGGTGAATGGCGAAATGGTCACACAGATGGGCGTGATGGTGACCGATGCAGATGAAATTCATGTTGACGGGCGTAGCATTGGGCGCGCGAAGTCTTACACACTCCTCATGAACAAGCCGGTTGGTATTGTAACTAGCTTGAGTGATCCTCAAGGTCGCCCCACGGTAAAGAACCTCCTGCCCGATATGGGCGTTCAACTAAAGCCCGTTGGAAGACTCGATATGGATTCCGAGGGACTCATCATATTTACAAATGACGGCGAACTTGCTCAGCGGCTTACCCATCCCCGTCACAAGGTTGAAAAGGAATACGAAGTCGTCGTTGTGGGACGTCCGAGCGATCATGCGCTGCAACGATTGCGCAAGGGTGTACATATTGAAGACGGAATGACCGCACCGGCAATCGTTGAGTTGCCGCGTCAAAAGGGCAGCGACACTAGTCTCATCAGAATAACGATTTTTGAGGGACGTAAGCGTCAAGTTCGCCAAATGTGCGATGTCGTGGGACATCCAGTGATTAGCCTCAAACGAATCAGAATCGGCCCCTTGCGTTTGCACAAAATGCCACGCGGATCCTGCCGAATGCTGAGCCAAGTTGAACTTGGCGTTTTGCGAAAAGCGGTCGGATTGGCTTAAACTGTTAGCAATGCTTTTGCTTGCCACCGTCCTCGCCCCTTACGTGATTCGCGATGTCGTAACCATCGGTTCACTCGGACGCGGCGGGCGCATTCCCTTCCCCACTGACCTGGTTGCGTCTACTCTCAATTCCAACAATTTTCTGCCACCAAAAGCGGGTGATAAGTTGGGCGAACAAACGTGGGCAGCCAAGTCAGCCGGAACAGACGGTTGGTTCGACGGCTTGCGCGGTTACAGCTATGCGTCAGTTGATTGGCCCCAGGCTGGAGTCGCCATTTTGCACGCCACTGGTCATGGGATGGTCTATGTTAACGGTGAGCCACGGATGGGAGACCCTTACGGGTTTGGATACGGCCGCTTGCCGGTCATGATGAAGAAAGGCAAGAATGACTTTCTCTTTGCAAACGGGAGAGGACGACTGAATGCTGAACTGCTTCCGGTTTCGAAGCCGGCCGCATGGAATGCCGCGGACATAACCACTCCCGACCTCATTTCTGATGGAGTCAAACGCGACGTTCTCATTGGTCTCATTGCGCTTAATCAGGAAAGTGCAGCCGCGCGAGACCTCACTTGGGAGGCACACTCTGGCGGAAAAGTTATCGCTGTGGGCAAGGTGGATGCTCTGTGCTCACTTGAAGCCCGAAAATTGCCGATCCGCTTCAAATTCGCTGCAAACGGTGGTGACAAGACCGATTTTGAACTCGTCCTGCGAAAGGGGATGGAGGTCGTGGACAAAACGACAGTCAGCCTAAATCACCGAACGCCGTATCAGGTTCGCAAGAACACGTTTGTAAGCCAGATTGATGGCAGTGTTCAATATTACGGAGTTGTACCGCCCACAAACCTGAAAGCAAACGCCATGGTGCTGAGCGTTCACGGTGCAAGCGTCGAGGGCTTGGGCCAAGCCGCCTCCTATTCGCCAAAACCTTGGTGCTGGATCGTTGCCCCAACCAATCGTCGACCCTATGGTTTTGATTGGGAAGAGTGGGGCCGAATGGATGCGATGGAAGTCGTGGAAGATGCCGTGAAGCAATTCAAGATCGACCGATCGCGAATCAGCTTGACCGGACACTCAATGGGAGGCCATGGTACTTGGCAGCTAGGCGCCCATTTCCCGCAAGTTTTTAATGCAATCGCCCCTAGTGCTGGGTGGCGCAGCTTTTTCACGTACGGCGGCAAACCAAAGGAATCCGGCGACGCCCTCGTTGATTTGGTTAATCGGGCATCGAACCCATCTCTGACCGATTTGCTGTTTGAGAACTACCGCAATAAACCGATTTACATTCTCCACGGCGATGCTGATGACAACGTTCCCGTTTCTGAAGCACGAGGAATGCGGGATGATCTTGCTAAAATGGGAATAACGGTAGGCTACCACGAGCAGCCCGGTGCGGGGCATTGGTGGGATGGCGACAAATCGCCGGGGGCGGATTGTGTGGATTGGCCGCCGATTTTCGAGATGTTTGAGAAGGCAAAGGAAAGCCGAGCTGAGCGATGGTCATTTACTACTGTAAATC
>JBEBHJ010000111.1:0-4050 GCA_040081075.1 Fimbriimonadaceae bacterium
CCCTCCCCCCATACGTTAACATCCAAACGACACTAGCCACGAGCCCCAAGGGTAGCGATACACGGATCAAAAAGTGAGGTACCCCCCCAAACCATCTAGACCACGTTAACCTGACCCATATTCGTGGTGAGGATTGAATACGCGCACGCGAAGGCGGCAAGACCTGTGACGACTGCGAACAACCAACTCACTTCTTACAGATGGACTCAAAGGCATAGGGAATTACACCCGAGCAAAAACTCGACTTTTACCTGTTGGCGCTCACAACCTTGAGCGGCGCGCCTAATGCAAGCATGACAGTGTCTCTATAATCTGGAGGGGTATTAACAAAGGGGGATGATTACAGGTTCACAAGCGACAGTCGCGCTAATTTTTCGCGAGTTTTTTCGCTTAGTCTGGCAGGACATAATATCTTTTCGTCTCTGTCCTGGCCCGACAATATCCGCGCTCCTTTAGGATGCGGGCAATTCTGCACGCGACCTGATGTCGTGATAAGATCCCTTGCCACTCTACAATTGGTATCAAGTCATCTACCTCTACACAACGAGGTAATGGCATCTGTTTGACCACCGCCAGTACCTGCTGCCTGGCCTCATCTTTCTGCCAGCTCTCAGCGACCCCAAAGGGAACCACGGGCGCATTTTCCAAGGCGCGACAGTAGCCCGCATAAATGGACTCACAAATTGTTTGCCTCGCGCCATAGTTGTCAAAGTCCCGCCACTGTCGCACAATCCGATTCAGCGCGTTCGTCGCCAACCTTGCATCTACTCCGATTGTCGCATAGCAACCCAACGCAAACGATTTTTTCCGGAGAGTTACCATTCGCGTTCCTTCCGTCGCTGCGTGAACCTGACTAAGTGCATTCCTTAATATTTTTTCGCGAACCTTAAATGGCCACTGCCTCCAAGCTGGGACCAACTCTCCAACATGGCGCCTACAGTAGTCCGCTCGCTTCGGAACTGGAACAGCGAACTCTGCAAAATCCTCTAGTGAGTAGATCAGTTGCTCATCGCACTGATCTACATAGATAAGCTGCTTTTCGCGCTTCTGGTGGAAATAGCCAGGCAGTCTGCCTAGTTGGTTTCGCAAGTTGCAATTAGGATCACCTCCGCAATGCCTTTGCCAACCAGTCTGTATGCTGTCCCAGAGATCGAGTTCGCTAGTCGGGCGCAACATCCAATAATGGTGAAAGCCTCTTGGCGTCTTTACGGACATCGACGGAGCGATTGGCAACTCGGCAATCCCGCCATCATCGTCGAGAAACAGGCACCTTGCTTGCTGGATGCCTCTTGCCTTCCGGTTCCTTCCGATTTGAATCTGAAAGAAAATTGCCCCACCTTCCGACTGTGCTTCGTCTAGGTCCTCTTCAACGGCATGCAATGTGCCGAATAACTTCTTGGGCCTGCAATGAGAAGCTGGCTTATCCGGCTTTACTTGGAACCAATGCATATGGCGAGGTGATTGAAGCATATGCAGGTAAGCCAACGTATCATTGGTCACCGCTAAGCCCCTCCTTAGTCTGCTCCTCAATAAATCGTTTCAGCGCAACTGCCGGCACTCGGCGCGCATTAATCCCCGCCATCCAAACCGACGGGATTTTGCCCTCGGCGACCAACCTGTAAGTGACACTCTTCCCAAGGGAAAGAATTTCCGCGACTTCCGGTATACGATAAAACGCCTTATCCATTTCTGCCTCCATAGCGACCGTATGCTCGCAATGTCTACATATTTTACCCCAAATTCAGGTACAGTTGTGTCTGGGTGGGTAAACATTTAAGTGTCACGCAATAAGATCATTGACGAGAGCCGAATTCATAAACACAAGTTTGGATATCGCCTAATGGAAAGTGCCGAGTTCTGGCACTCACAAACTGAAACTCCCTGTGGTCAGCTGATAACATGGCTTGATAAGCCGGAGGGAAGTGACCACTTCTTATCCCACATGCAAAGCGTTCATATTCCTACCAGCGAGCTATTGCACCGAAAATTTGCGGCACTGCCTGACAGGCCCGAGGAGATTCTGACCTTTGCAAATACCTTTGGCTGGCTTCACCGCATTACCGTCACCGCCCCGGATATGAGGATGGGAGAGTATATCGCTGATTGGATTCGCGAACGAGATCGCCTTCGGGTATTGATTGACATATACGAAGGCACGCTCGCAAAACAAAAACTTGACCCAGAAGCAGAACAAGAAGTCTTAGCACGACTTGAGCGAGTTAGGCCAGGAGAAGATCCAACAAGAGTTCAATCTACCGAATCTCTCATAGCAAACACACGAACTACCTGGGTAAGAGCAATAAGGCCACAGCGGTATTGGCACTTACTAACTGTCGAAATTGAGCGAGAGTTTGCACTAGGTGTAGATATAGCCATCCCCGAGCTCAGACCCGGAGCAACCCTGGTTCTGCGCCCGAAGGACCTCCTCGGTGCAATCTACATTCACTTTGTAAACGAAATACTCGGATCGATCAGAACACCGATCAAGTGTGCGGGTTGTGGCAAGTGGTTTACATCAAAAGATCTAAGAACAATTTATTGTTCAAACGCATGCAAAGTCCGGCGATACCGGGCAAGGAAACGTGAGAAGAAAAATGGCAACTAAGAAACGAGGACAAAACGAAGGCACAATCTTCCAACGAGCCGATGGCAAATGGGTCAGCCGCATCAGTCTAGGCTATGACACAGTGAAGGGCACCCGCCGACAAAAGGCGTTCTACGGTAACACCAAAGAGGAAGTCCGAAAGAAACTCACAGAAGCCCTCAGAGGCAACGATCTAGGCGTCAATATCGCCCCCGCCAAACAAACCGTGGCCACATTCCTAAACACTTGGCTCGAAACCGTTGCTAAGCCCCGCATCAGGATCAAAACCTATCGAAGTTACGAGCAAATCATAAGAAACCACCTAATCCTGGGTCTAGGAAGATATGAACTGCAAAAACTGAATCCGCCCCAGGTCCAAGCGTTTCTAAACGCCAAAGCCGAGACCGGCCTCTCTACCGAACACTTGCGCCGCGTATTGCGTACAGCCCTCACCCAGGCGGTTAAGTGGGACTACTTGCAGCGTAACGTCGCCACCCTCGTAAGCGCCCCCAAACAAAAGAAGCACGAGTTCGCTTACCTCGATGAAGATCAAGCCCGAACCTTCATCAAGGCGGTAGAAGGGCACAACCTCGAAGCCCTCTTTACCGTTGCCCTCGCGATAGGACTAAGACTCTCCGAAGCACTAGGCCTCAAATGGTCCGACGTAGACCTTGAAGCAGGATCAATAAGGGTAAGAGCCCAACTGCAAAGATCAAAAGGCAAGATCGAGTTTGTTGAGCCCAAAACAGAAAAAGCCAAGCGCACTATATCGCTCCCCAAGTTCGCCATAGAAACCCTCAAACGACACAAGGGCAGACAAGCCGAGATAAGGCTATTAAACGCCGATGTATGGCAAGACTACAACTTAGTGTTTACATCATCCGTAGGAACCCCCGCCGAAGAAAGAAACATCAGACGAACGCTTGATTCCGTAATGGCCCGAGCCAAACTCCCCCGCCTACGCTTCCACGATTTACGCCACTCATGCGCAACCCTGCTGCTTAGCCAAGGCGTAGACGTAAGAACGATCATGGAAATCCTAGGACACTCCCAAATAGCCCTAACCCTAAACACCTACTCCCACGTAGTCCAATCCCTACAAAAGGAAGCCGCTACAAAGATGGATGCCATGCTCGGGGCTGGGTAGTTTTTTGAAAAATTGCGCGCCCACCATATGCCCCATCGCCCGATGCCCTCTCCCCCCTGCCCCTTGCAAGGATAGGCAAATAATCAAATGGAAATAGAACGTGATCTTGTAGGACTAATCCGACAGTTAGCCGGATGGGCAGACGATGCCGATGCTGAAATGAGAGCCGAAGTGATCGAGCGATATGGTTCCGTGCTTGACTATGCCGAACATTGTATGCAGATGTTAAAACGAGATTGACCCCGCTCAAATCGTCCGCACTCTTTTAGGTTCCGTTTAACCTATCAAATATATTTCAAGCGGTCCACAAAAACAAGAC
>JBEBHJ010000112.1:0-4050 GCA_040081075.1 Fimbriimonadaceae bacterium
ATACAATATAATATATGCCTCGAACAAATAGCTTGGTTGCCTTGGAAAAAGCCGCCCGCAATGTCCGGGGACGAGCATACGCGCCCTACTCCAACTTCCAAGTGGGGGCAGCATTGGAGTCCACATCGGGTAGAATCTTCATCGGTTGCAACGTAGAGAACATTTCCTACGGCCTCACAATCTGCGCAGAACGCAATGCCGTCTTCGCAGCCATCGCCGCCGGAGTTCGCTCCTTCCGCCGAATCGTAGTCGTAGCCGACTCCAAAGAACCCGTCACACCATGCGGTGCATGCCGCCAAGCGCTATCAGAATTCTCGGAAAACATGGAAATCATAAGCATCAACCTCAAAAGTCGGAAATATCGGGCAAAGCTCTCCGATCTCCTACCCCGCTCCAAAGCTGGTATCCTTGATCATCCATGTTCCACGTAGAACAGTTGTGTATTTGAATGGCGTAGTTCCCCAACTTCCGTGGTTCACGTTCTCACCGCGTTCAGATATGCCCTTCGTAATAGTATGACGAAAGTTCCTACGTTTGACCAGTTGATGAATCCGCTCATCACCGCTCTCAGAGACTTAGGCGGTTCTGGGTCCATTGATGAAATTTATGAGCGGGTAATCCAGAATCTCCGATTGCCCGAGGAGATTGTTTCCGTATTGCATGACCCGGAAGCCAGTAATCAGACGGAAGTCTATTACCGTCTCGCGTGGGCGCGGACGTATCTTAAAAAATATGGATTACTCACGAACTCAAGCCGAGGGGTTTGGTCACTTACAAAACCCGACCTCATCACGTTGGACCCCAAGAGCGTTCTCAAGACTGTCCGAGACAACGCTAAAAAAGAAAAGCAGGCCAAAGCTAGCCCAGGTGCCGCGCCGACGGTGAATGAAGCAGAAGAGCCAGACGAAGCTCAAACGTGGCGAGCCAAGCTCCACCATGTCCTGACGAGGATTGTAGATCCATCCGCGTTCGAGCGCCTCATTCAGCGTCTTTTGCGCGAGTCCGGCTTTGTTCAAGTTGAGGTAACGGGCCGGACTGGTGATGGTGGAATTGACGGCAAAGGCATCGCGCGTATACACGGCTTTATGAGCTTTCACGTGGTTTTCCAATGCAAGCGCTATCAGGGCATTGTTTCCTCGGGTGATATTCGCGACTTCCGTGGCGCTATGGTAGGCCGAGCCGACAAAGGTCTCTTCATCACAACTGGCACCTTCTCGCGGGAAGCCATCAAAGAAGCAACCCGCGACGGCGCACCTCCGATTGACCTCGTTGATGGCGACCAACTTGCTGACAAACTGAAAGAGTTCGGCCTCGGCATCGAAACAGCAATGATAGAGAGCGTCGCCGTAGATGAGGAATGGTTCAAGAAACTCTGAACCCACGCAATAGAGTCATTTGTTGGAGTAGTCTTATCAACGCACCGCTCGGGCTGAACTTACGATTCGACGCGACTTGGTTAGCGACCGAGGCGAGCAAATTTACCAGTGGCTCGTTCGCTGGTCATCAGACAAACGAAAGCGCAGCCAATTATCCAAGCAGAAAGCACATATAGTGTTCATCCATCCAAAAATCTACGATGTCATCGTCATCGGTGCCGGGCACGGCGGAGTCGAGGCGGCTTCGGCTTCGGCGCGTTTGGGTGCGCAAACCCTCATCCTTACCCAATCGCTCGATACAGTCGGGCAGATGTCTTGCAATCCGGCGATTGGTGGCCAGGCGAAGGGGCAGATTGTTCGGGAGATTGATGCGCTCGGCGGTTTGATGGGGCTCAATACGGACGCCACGGCCATTCAGTTCAGGCTGCTCAATTGCAAGAAGGGCCCGAGTGTCCGTTCTCCGCGGGCGCAATGTGATAAGAAGGCATACCAATTTCGCGCAAAGGCAGAACTGGAGCGGCAACAGAACCTCGATCTCATGCAGGCCAACGTCACTCGCATACTACGCGACGACCACGGCGTGACGGGGATTCAGACCAACATGGGCATGCAAGTGAATTGCCGTTCGGTCGTCGTCACGACGGGCACTTTCATGCGCGGGCTGTTGCACGTCGGATTGAAGAACCAACCCGGAGGACGCATGGGCGATTCGGTATCGAGCCTCAGTGATTCGTTGTTGGAGCTTGGCTTGGAGATCGGACGTTTCAAGACGGGCACACCGTGCCGCTTGAACGGTAGGACGATTGATTTTTCAAAATGTGAACGGCAACTCGGCGATGATCCGCCGACGACATTCAGCTTCATGCCGGAAATGCTGTCCAAGAAACCGGATGAAGTGTTTTCGGTCAATCACACTTCCGAAGGAAAGTTCCACGTGGAACAGCTTCCTTGTTGGGTGACCTATACGAACTCCGCAACGCACGACATCATTCGCAGCAACCTCGACAAGTCCCCACTGTACTCCGGTCGTATCGAGGGCACGGGCCCGAGATATTGTCCGTCCATTGAGGACAAGGTAGTGAAGTTTGCGGAAAAGGAGCGACATCAGCTTTTTCTCGAACCCGAAGGCCGACACACGCTCGAATACTATGTGAACGGGGTTTCCACTTCGCTACCGATCGAAGTGCAATACGCCTTCATTCGCACCGTGCCTGGGCTGGAAAAGGCGGAGTTGATGCGTCCGGGTTACGCAGTCGAATACGACTATTGCCCCCCCACTCAGCTTCGGCATACCTTGGAGACGAAGCTCATTCCGGGTTTGTATCTCGCAGGGCAAATCAATGGAACTTCCGGTTACGAGGAGGCGGCGGGGCAGGGACTGGTCGCCGGAGCAAATGCCGCCCTCAAAGTGCAAGACAAGGAGCCATTCATCCTCACCCGCGCCGAGGCGTACATCGGCGTGCTCGTGGATGACCTTGTGACAAAAGGCACGCCAGAACCGTACCGAATGTTCACCAGCCGGGCTGAGCACCGCCTTATTCTTCGCCACGACAACGCCGATTTTCGGCTCACGCCCATTGGCCGGAAGCACGGCTTGGTGGATGACGAGCGTTGGGAGCGCACTCGGCAAAAGTTGGCTGATATCGATCGACTTCAACAATTTGCAGAGTTGGCGACCTACGATGGGTTAAAGATTGCCGCTTGGTTGAGACGCCCCGAAAATTTTGCAACAGGTTTGCCGAGCGCGATCCGTGTAGGCTATGCCGAGGAGCTTTGGGCCGCGTTGGAAATCAACCTCAAATACGAGGGTTACATCATGAGGCAGAACATCGCCATCGATCGCCTCCAGCGGAAGGAAGACAAGAAGCTCCCCCTGCAGCTCGATTATCTGGCGATTTACGGTATGCGATCCGAAGCGAAGCACCGACTCGCAAGCATAAGGCCAGAGACTCTCGGTCAAGCCTCCCGGATCAGCGGTGTCACCCCGGCGGACCTTGCACTTCTCGCTGTGTGGATAGAGCGGGAAGCGAGGGATTAGCTTGGCCGTTCAACCATCTCAATTTGTTCCGCGGCTATTCGGATTCGTTTGTTGATTGACACGATCACTGGATTCCTCGGGGAGTGCTCCCCTAGGGGATTGATGCGCTTTGAAAGCGGTGCCATTGAAAGGTTACCAAAGTGCATGGCAGGCTCTATGGATGCGGTCGTCACGGCGTTACGCGGCTATTTTTTCGACTATCTTGTGATGCCTGAAATCCGAGGTGACCTATCAAGGCTTGATTTGACATTGCTCCGTTTTTGCGCGAAATACTTCTCCGAGGATCACCCCAAAATAAATGCCTGACTTCAGTCATAAGTATTCGATTAGCCACATATACCGTTTCCTTTCCAAGTCATCGCACGAATCGGGACCGCCGGCTGGGTTTTAATGATTGAAATCAATCATTAAACGACGAGCGCGCATGCACGCTTTGAAATACCGATGCTGCCGTCCAATTCCACCACTTATTGAGGAAACAGATAGGTTGCCCGAAGTCGGCGCAGCTACCGCCCTTCGTCAGAAGCCTCGTGCAGTGCCGGATCGAGCCCAGGGAGTGGGCGGGCTTTGTCGGCATAGCGGTCGAAGCGGTTCGAGAGGATGAGGAGCGTCGGAGCCCAGAGACCGACGAAGATG
>JBEBHJ010000074.1:0-15211 GCA_040081075.1 Fimbriimonadaceae bacterium
ACCGGGGTCGAGCTGGGCGACTCGCACCAGGAGCTGACGCCGAACGACACGATGCCGGAGATCCTTTGTGGAGTGGCGACGCTGAACGCGCAGCCGCCGCTGCAGGCGCAGGTGTTCGCCGACATCGTGGGGAACATGGTCGACCAACAGCTGATGAACCAGTACCCGATGGGGTTCGAGGTGTTCGCCTTCAAGGGCCAGCAGGTCGAGCACTTCATCCTGCGCGGCACCATCCCGTTCCCGATCGACGACCTGGTGCGCGCGATCGCGGCTCGCGGCCCGGCGGACGCGGTGGCGTTGCGGTATCCGGGCGTGGCCGAGGTGGACGGGGAGTCGCATCGCGCGGTGTTCTGCGCGGTGGAGTGCGCGGGGCGGAGACACGACCGGGTGGTGGCGCTGAAGTTGCGATGATCGGCAATGTCGGCAGCAACGGTCACGGCCGCGGTGCTTATGTTGCTGGCGTCGACTCGGGAGCCGCAACCCCCGAGTCGCCTGCAACCGAATCGGAGAGCTTGCTAAATCCCGTGGAAGGAGTTGAGGATCCCACTCTGCAATCACGGAAGTCGGAGCCGGCAAGTCACGCTGCTGACGCAGGTGTTCAAGTGAACAATATGGCAACAAATCCACGGTGGTCCGATAAAGCGGAAGCAAAACCGAGGCGCGGCGATCCCGGGGGAAGCGGGTCTGTCTCATTCAGCTCGGCAAGAAACAGCGGACCTCTGACTTCGGTAGACGCGAGCCTCAATCCCCAACTCATTCGAACCGGCTCGATCACCATCCGGGTGAGGTCCGCTCAAGACGCCATGAACCAAGCGATCGGCATTGCAAAGAGCATGGGCGGCTACCATGAGGCGAGCCATCATTCGGCGGGCAAAGGTTACGATGCACAAGCCGATGTCACTATCCGTGTCCCGGTCACCCGTTTCGATCGTGCTCTAACCGCCTTGCGCGAATTGGGTGAGGTTACCGATGATTCAAGCGAATCCCAGGATGTCACCGCCGAAATCGCCGATGTCGGAGCTCGCCTCAAGGTGATGCGCGCGGAGGAAGAGTCTTATGTAACCATGCTGCGATCCGGTCGTAAGGTTGGTGAGATTTTAGAAATCAAGGATCGCCTGAGCACGGTTCGCCAAGAGATTGAAAGCCTGACAGCGCAACAGAAAGCGCTTAAAAATCAGTCTAGCTACTCCACGATTTCTTGTAGCTTCACTCAAAGGCCCCGAGCCGAAGTAAAGGCTGAGCCGACCAACTGGATCGAAGACGCTTGGGCCAACGGAGCGAATGGTGCCAAGAGCCTGGGGCGAGCCATCGCTACGTTTGGAATCTTTGCATTGTCATATGCGCCTTTCTGGCTTCCGGTCGTCCTATTGGGATGGTTCTTGAGTCGACGGCGATCTGCCTGATTTTTCCTCGTAGCCAAACTTAACCCAAGCCGCAAAGCCAGCAACAATGGCACCAAGGAGTCCGACTGCCATCCAGCCGGGCGGAGCAAATGGGTTGGTCGGATAGCCAAACACTTTGTCGTTTAAGGTAGCCGCCAACGCATAAACATTGAGGCTCGCCACCAGCATGCAAATGGTGTAACCGACCGTCGTCAGCCACGTGGGACTGACGAATTCCCCCATCAGTTTCCGGTTGCTGGTAAGCATAATCAGCGGAAAGATTGCGAACGAAAGCTGTGCGGACAAAACGATTTGTGAAACGACCAGCATCTGCACCGTATGCGCGCCCCCTGTGTAAATGATGACGAAAAGAGCAGGGACGATAGCGAGTAAGCGAGTTACGAGGCGGCGAATCCATGGCTTTACCTTGATCTGGAGGAACCCTTCCATCACGACTTGACCGGCGAGGGTTCCGGTTATTGTGCTGGATTGACCAGAACACAGGAGTGCAACTGCAAATGCGGTTGCGGCCGCTCCGCCAAGCGCTCCTTGCAGGAGTTTATGTCCCTGCTCGAGTTCATTGACTGGGAACTTAAAAACCGCCGCCGCCAATATCAAAATCGAGGCATTGACGAAGAATGCAAGGCTCAGCGCAACGATCGTATCGGCCGTATTGAACTTGATCGCCTGCTTGAGATCGGCGAATTTCCTTGTTTGAACGACGGCGGAGTGAAGATAGAGGTTGTGGGGCATAACGGTGGCTCCGAGAATCCCAAGCGAGATCAACAAGGCATTCGTATCCGGCATCGAAGGAATGAGCATGCCCGCCGTTGCCGCGGCAATGTCTGGCTTTGCTATAAACATTTGAAAGGCAAAGCATACGCCGATTGTTCCTACCAACGTGATAACAATCGCTTCAATGAGACGGAACCCAAATTTCATGAGAGCGAGCAAGATTAACACGTCGGCACCCGTGAGCAAAACCCCCCAAACCAAGTCGAGCCCGATCAACAGCTTCAAGGCGACGGCTGACCCGATAACTTCGGCTAAATCGGTGGCGATGATAGCGATTTCTGCCAGAAACCAAAGCGCGATAGCCGCGGGTTTCTTGTATTGTGTGCGGCATGCGCTCGCAAGGTCCAAACCCGTCACCAAACCGAGCCGAGCACAAAGGACTTGCAACACCTGAGCCATGAGGTTCGATAGCAATATCACCCAGAGCAGCTTGTAGCCATATTGCGATCCTCCGGCCATGTCGGTGCCCCAATTGCCGGGGTCCATGTATCCTACGGACACCAGGAAGGCGGGCCCGCCAAAGGTGAAGAGTCGTTTAATGAAGGAGCTGTTGGGCGAAACATTGACGGTTCCCGCAACTTCTCCCAGGCTTTGCATTTCGACATTCTTGGCCAGCATGCACATCACTATACCGCCGATTTACAAAAAAGTGTAGCCATGGTTACACTTTTGATTCTAAAGAGGAACCGTGTGCCACAATGAACTTACAATGCGGGGAATTTTGATCGGCTTGATGGCTGGGCTCTGGTTTTGCGCACTCGCGCAAAACCAGATGGTAGCGGGCGATGGCGTAACTCTGATGTACAATCAGCCGAGCGCCGTTCACTACCAAGGCACCAAGAGCAAGACCTACTTTGGCTGGATAAATTCGTTGGGGGAGACCTACTTGAGGTCATACGACCACGACGCACAGGCGTTTGATGGCGCGACAAAGATTCGAACTTGGACGGGGCCGGATGATCATGCCGCTCCCGCGTTGCACGTAGTTCAGCATGGCCCGAGAGCCGGGACCCTTCTTGTTGCAAGTGCCTTCCATAGTTCGCCTTTGACAGTTCAGCGTGGACTTGCACCTGAGGGAACGGCGATGAGCATCGCCTCAACCATTAGCAGCCGTCCTAACACGTATCCTCGCTTCGCCGAGACGGCTGACGGCACGATTTTTCTGTTTACACGCGGACACCCGAACCCTAACGCCTCAACCCGCGGCTTGGTTCACATGTACAAGTCAATCGATGGCGGAGTGACCTGGACGGGGCCAAAGACGATTGTGACCTGGAACCTAAACACCTTCGTGTATGCCGGGCCGGTTCGTAGTTTTGGCACCAAGATCGGTTTTGCATTTGGCATCTACGATTCGGTCGCCCAGAACTATCGGTCGGAGGTTTATTACATTGAATCCACAGACGGCGGGGCGACTTGGAAAACTCCTTTGGGAGCCGCGGCCACGAATTCGATTGGAGCGAATATCGCGCCAATCCGCAGATGTCCTTGGGGAGGCCGAACACGCGTCTGGGACTTGATTTACGATTCCCAAGGGCGGCCCTCTATCGCCCACGTTGAATATCCCACCGAGTACAGCCCGATTCCTAATAGTTCTTTTTGTAACGGCATTGTCACGCAGTTCAAGGGAGGCTACTGGGCATCGCGGATGGTGAGCCCGATATCCATGAACTACTATCCCGGTGGACTAGTCTTCGACGCATCGAATCCATTCCGCATCTTCGCCACCATCCCGGCCGGTTTGACGGGTTCGGACTTAGTGATTTACGACTCACTGAACCAGGGAAGCTCCTGGACCCGCGGCCAAACCGTGGCCACGGGCGGATTCAATGTGCGCCCCCAAGCGGTGGCGAATGCTGCGCCTGATTTGAGAATAACCTGGCTAGATTCGCGCAGCTACACGGAGTATCGGTCGTTTGATACGAGCGTTATGGCGCACCTTGGGATATTGCCTTAACTCCAACGTGCGTTACATGTTTGGGCACTACCCATGGAGCACCGGCTTCGACATCCAGTCCTTATCTTTATCCCAACCCATTTCCTTCACCCTCGGTCGTCGCTCTCTGAGCCTTAGCGATTCGATTCCCAATAGATATCCGGCTGACTTTGGATTCTTACCTGTGCACTTGAGCCGGAGAATATACGACCCCGGAGTGGGCCAGAAATCTATCAAGTGGAACTCATGGTTAAGCACGTTCTCGGAGTACGTATCAAGTGGGCCGCCGAGTTTGACCTCCTTGCCGCCAAACACTAGGTAAGGTTGGTAAGTCCCGAAGTCGTATGAGGTGGTCATGTTTAGCACGAGCCTCAGCGGCTCCTTTTCTTTTATCTCAAATGGCACCTCGATCCAAGCTCCCGCTTGGGATTGGGGCATATAGAGGGTTTGGGGTCCGTCGTAAAGATTGAGGTGCTGTTGCTCAATGTTGCCGATGCCATGGTTCGCAGTTTTAGCTGAAGCAACTACACGCTCAATGTTCGGCAGTTTGCGATTCTCAGGTGCTCGGGCTGTGAATGTAGATGGCCCCTGTTGGTACCAGAACGCTACGCTCGAAAAATCGTCCTCGCGCTCGTTCCAACTCATCGCGCGGTTTTCCTTGTTCTCGTCGGCGCCAATCCAACCCCAATGTTCTAGGGTGACTTTGAGGCCCTTCTGAAACACAATCGGATCGTTGAGGTGCCAGCGATATGCACTGGTGTGACCGCCCACAATGCCCCACTGATCAAAGTAGGGCGTCCCGGCATAAGGGGTTGAAGTGGTTTGAAGTCCCCAGGCGCTGAGGAAGTAGTCCTCTGTTCCAGATCCCCAAATGGATGGCTCTTTCTCGCCGTCAATGTAAATCTTCTCGTCGCCTTCACCAAACCAGGAGGGGCTGCGGCTTCGCACCGCTAGGACGGTGCCGACATAGTGACCCTTGCCGGTTGTATCAAGGATCGTGTAATCCTTGCCGTCCTCTACCGGATATTCCTGTCTATACTGAGCATAAAAGTAGGGTGTTTCTTTGGGGAGCGACTCGAGCTTTATCCAATCAATATTGTAGTAGAGTAAGTTTATCGGCTTCCGGCTCTGATTTACGATCTCGATTTTGGCGGATTTTTGGAAAGGCATTCTCCAAAAACAGTTATAGCTATCCGCATCTTCAACGACCACAGGAATGCTGATGACTTGGCTGCGCCGGCCAAAGCAATTGGCGAAGAAGTCGCCAACGGGAGCTTCGACTGCCGGTTTGCGATTCCCATCGTAATAAATGCGAAGCAACATTTCCTGATGGTTCGCGCTGCCCTCTTTGGCCCAATCTTGAGGCTCGGGACCGAGGAACGTCAGCCACATGTGTGTGATAACGCCTGGACCTTTGCGATCCATGAGAATATGGGTTGCGCCAGGTGCGACTCGGAAGTTGTCGTGATTACTGTGCTCCAACAAATCTCCCGTGGGGCGCGCATCGCGGTCATACTTTCCGTCAAGGCCGCCCCTAAAAGTGGAGGTTTCTCGCATGCTCTTGCCCTGCATCGGCGTTGCGAGGGAGCCGAGGAGAGGGTCGCTCTTGGATTGACCAATCAAGAGGGTCGCGATCAGTGTTGCGATCATTTTGTTATGTTAGCCAATTGGATGTGTTGCACGCGAGTTGGGCCGGGTGGCTCAGTCCTGAACGGCAATAGTTCAGATGTCATAATCTCTCTTGACAACAATTAATCCCATTGTCAGGGAAGGAAATCCATGAGCTACGAACAATCTTATCTTTATCGTCTTCGGCATAGCGCCGCCCACCTGATGGCTCAGGCCGTTACCGAACTCTATCCTGGGGCAAAACTCTCGATCGGTCCCCCGATTGAGAACGGTTTTTACTACGACATCGAATTTGAGGTCCAACCGAAAGAGGAAGACCTGGAGAAGATCGAGAAGAAGATGAAGGAGCTGTCCAAGTTGGACCAGCGCATTGAACGCACGGAAGTTTCCCGCGAAGAAGCGCGTGCGCTGATTCTTGACGACTCGATCCCCTGTATGGGTGCCGCGGTTGCCGAATACAAACTACAACTTCTCGACGCTATTCCCGAAGGAGAGGCGATCAGTTTTTACGATCAAAAGCGAACGGACCGAGAGGGAGTTCAGCACCGGTTTCTTGATCTTTGCCGCGGACCTCATGTGGACTCAACGAAGGAAATTAAGAACTTCAAACTGATGCATCTGGCTGGTGCTTATTGGCGGGGCGATGTTAAGAATAAGCAGCTAACGCGAATTTATGGAACCGCCTTTGAGACTCCCGAAGACTTGGAAGCTCACTTGCATATGCTCGAAGAAGCCGCCAAACGCGATCACCGCCGGTTGGGCAAGGAGCTCGGACTTTTCATGTTCAGCCCACGCGTTGGAACGGGCCTACCTTTGTGGCTTCCCAAAGGAGCGATCTTGCGCGAGAATCTGATTGACTTCATGAAGAAGGAGCAGTTGGCCCGCGGATACGATCCGGTCGTAACGCCTCACATTGCCAACATCAAGCTTTACGAAAAGAGCGGACACATCATTACTTACAAGGAGAAGATGTTCCCATTCATGGAGGACGAGGAGAAGGAAACGTACATCCTCAAGCCGATGAACTGCCCGTTCCATATCGAGATTTATGCTTCGCAGATGCGCTCCTATCGCGACTTGCCGATTCGGTACGCCGAGTTTGGAACGGTTCACCGCTATGAGCAAAGCGGGGAAGTCACGGGCATTCTACGCGCGAGAGGATTTACGCAGGACGATGCCCACCTCTTCGTGACTCCAGATCAGCTTCAAGAAGAGTTCATCGGCGTTGTTGACCTTATGAAATGCGTTCTCGAAAAACTTGGACTCACCGATTACCGCGTACGAGTTGGAACGAAGGATCCCAAGTCTGACAAGTATGTCGGCCACGACGATAACTGGGTCATCGCCACGAAGGCGATCACAGATGCTTGCGATAAACTGGGCCTCGAATATGAGATATCAGAAGGTGACGCCGCATTCTACGGCCCCAAACTTGACCTGATGATTCGGGATGCGCTCGGCCGAGAATGGCAGATGGGGACGGTACAAGTTGACTACAACCTTCCTGAACGATTCGAACTGGAATACATCGGCGAAGACAGCAAGCCTCACCGCCCCGTTATGATTCACCGTGCGCCTTTTGGCTCATTAGAGAGGATGATCGGGCTACTGACGGAGCAGTATTCCGGCGCCTTTCCTTTCTGGCTATCTCCTGTTCAAATCGCGGTGCTTCCAATTGCCGATCGCCATATTGAGGCAGCGGATGCACTGGGAAGTCGACTGAAAGATACGCTTTATGACTCGCGGGCACTGCGAGTGACCGTCGATCACCGTAGCGAAACGCTGGGCAAGAAGATCCGGGACGCGCAATTGCAGAAAACGCCGTACATGCTCATTCTCGGCGACCGCGATATCGAGCAAGGTACCGTTGGAGTCCGCTCACGCGAGGAGGGCGACCTGGGAGCCATGTCGGTAGACGACTTCTTGCGCCGCCTGTAATTCCTGCCTAAGATCTTGCAAGTTTTGGACGGTTACACGCTTCTTGCAGCGAGGTGTCGAGCGAAGGTACTCGTAAGGCATCTCGCTCTCGATCCCAATCGGCCTGAGCCAAACCATGAGATCAAGCATGGGGTCGTGATAAAGAGTGCAGTAAAGAAGTTGATCCTTTTTCAGACAGGCACGGCATCGAAACTGGTGTAGTTCACCACTAAGGAAGCGCCTGGCTAGAATGGGATGTGTTTCAGAATTGACGATCTTAAACATCGTGACTCGTTGTTCGAGATAACACGAAGGGCATTCGAGAACATCTAAAGTACGCACTTGGAATATCGTACCTTATGATAGATGGAGGTGGTTGGACATTTGGATACAATAGAGGTGCGCGATGATGGCGGTTGCGATTGTCCTCTTTGGAATGGGAGCCTTTTGGCTTTCGGTTTACGGGTATCTCCTTTTCCAGTTGGGCAAAAAATGGGGAGCACTCTACCGCTTACGCGTGTCCAGTCAGTTTGCCGCCGTAGCCATCGCATTTGGGGCCGCGCTCTTATCCGTGCCGTTTTGGTACGTCATAGGCGATCCTATTTTCAGGGCTTGCAGTTGCGTAGGAGTTTGGCTGATCCACTTCCAACCGGTTGCGGTTGGATTTTGGGCCGAAGCAGTGAGCGGTAAGGAAGCCGATGCTAAGCGGTTTACGCATGCTGCAAACGAATGGCTGGCCGAATGGGAACCCGATCCCGAGCTACCGGAGAAGGTAGAACCTTAAAGGTCGCTCAGCCCGCTGGCAACTTTTACTCTTTGCCCTTCGCTCTCCAAAGCGGTTAGTACAGCTTTATCCGATTCGTCGCCTCTCAGCATTCCAAATGTTCCTCCAACGAGTAGAAGGCAGGCAAGGCAAAGGAAGATCGTGCAGATGGTTTCGCGAAGTCGCCGCCGAGCGACAATGATTCCCAGCAAAGACGAAACGCCAAACAGTATGGGCATCCAGGCGTCTCCGATTCCACTCGCTCGCCAGTTGACCGTAATGACCGATCCAAGAAGCGGCGCCCCAATGATCAGTACAGGCGAAATCACGTAAACACCCAATGACTGCAAAGCGGGAAAGTGCTTGCTCCGTTGCGGAACCCGATCCTTTAGTGCATTGCGCAATATGAGTGCTAGCGCTATAGCATAGATCAGCAGGCTGCCAGAAGTTGCGAGGAACGTTGGCTTGGGCTCGAACTCGTATTCCGCAAGCTCGCGTAAATCAAATTTGGCATTATTAACTTTTTCGACCGCAGTCCAGAGCCCGTAGGGAACGACAATTCCTTGCCCTTCAACTGCTCCTCTAAAGTTGGTTAGGGCTCTGGAAAGTTGCCCTGACTCATGGGCAGCTGCTGGCTTGGCAATGCCTTGGGCTAAACGGATCAAGTGTTGCCCAACCATTAGGTCAATGACCGCTTCGCTTGAGCGCATCATCGTCAAGCCAACGCTAGTAAGAGCGACGCGCTCCTCCAGGCTATTTCTTGCCAGAACTCTGCTGCCGAGTTCGCGAATTCGGGCAAGGTGAGGGAAAGCCAGTCCCGCATAGATGGCAATCCTTGCGTTATTGCTACGATATCCAAACTTCGACTCCATCAGGGCAATGGTCTCTTGTGCCTCGGTGAATGCATAAGAGGAATAGTGCCGCTTGGTGGCAGCCTCAAGCAAGGCGGCGCGGCTTTCCGCTGGCTGCTTCAAAGCGTCATACGCAAATGCCTTCAAGATAACGGGCAGTAGGTTATCGGGATCGGCACTCTGCGACTTGCGACATACGTCAAGTAATAGGCGCACCCTTGGACCGTCCGCTTGTGTTTTCCTGAAACGATCTACCTTAGTCCATTTTTCACCGCCAGACATCCAACGCAGCAACACGCCAAGAGCTTCTGGGTTTCGTTCATTGGTCTTCAGAAACTCCCTGACCCATGCATCGAGCGAATCTTTCTCCTGTTGGGGCGGGCTCTGGCGATTAAGCATTGGGGCGACCTGAGTTATCGGGTTTCCTCCGGGCTGAACTTCCAAGAGCGACTGATTGAAGTACAACCCATCAGCTGCATTTCCAAATTTCCCGAACCAGAAGTCGAGCGTGCTTTGGACAACCCACCGCGAAGCGGGCGTAATTGCAACAACCAGGTAGACCAAAGCGACGGCAATGGCAATTTTTAGATTGCTCACAACCGCCTCCCGATAAGGGACACTCGCATAACTTGGGAAGGGGTTGTTAGCGTTGTCCGATTGGCCCTCTGATTGCCGACTTCGGGCAAATAGCTGAGGCAAGATATCAGCAGGTAGGTTGCGACGGCTGGGGCAAGCACCCATGGCCATGGTACCGACCTGGCAAACAGACGACGATGGAGCCGTTGTTCGAATTCAGGTGAAACCGGCTGTTTCGCCAGGTCAGAGAAAAAGTCGCTAAGAGGATCATTCATTTTCGTTTCCCCACAAATCTCGAAAAGCTAATCGGGCGGCGCTGAGCCTGGACGCAACTGTTCCTTCAGGGATTCCCAGCTCGCTCGCAATTTCTCGATAGCTCAGATGTTCAAAGTAGGACAGAGCGAGGATCGTTCTAGAATCAGGCGAGAGTTGTTGCAAGATCTGGCGAACCTGTAATCTTATGTCTGAGTTATCGCTTTGGCTCGCGGCAGATTCATCAATTGTGATCGGTCGTTTTTGGCGCAAATAGTTGAGTGCCAATCGCACGGTCGCCGTCCGCAAAAAAGCTCTCAAGTTCCGGATCGGATCCTTTGCCCGAAGAGTTCTGATCAAGACATCCTGGGCAATATCCTCGGCGACGTCCTCGAACAATACGATGGATCGTGCGAGGCGAAAAACATACTCTCGTTCAGCCCAAAGCGCATCGGGATCTGGAACAGCTTGTGATCGCTCTATCCTCGAATTCAGCGCCAGCTCAGACATCTTCTTTCGCACCCACATGTATTGACCCGCCGGGTGCGACTTTTCTTCGGCGACTTTACTTTTTCCGGGTCATTGTAAAGGGCTTAGCCAAGGCCGTTGTGCCGCCGGCGGGCGGGGTTACTCGGATTTCATCGTTGCCAACCCACTCAATTTTGCTTGCTCCGAGAGTGAGTTGCCGCTTAGCTTCCGCCTCAGCCATTGACTTAAAGGCGGCGGGAATGTCGGCAGGTAGATCGAATTTGGAGACCGTCAAGGTCAGGCTATCGCCATCCAGAGCATAGAGCCCGCTCGCTCCAACTTTGTAACTCTCGATTGTGGCATTAAGGGTTAGGTTTCCACCTTCGGCGAAAGTAGCCGTTACATCAGTGGCTCCGGAGATTCCCAGGCTCCAAGTGCCAACAATGGAGGGCTTAGATCCACAACCAAGGGCAAGTGCACTAGCAACAATCAAGCAGAATATAGAACGGCGTAGCATCACCTAGAAAGACGACCAGAGCCCATAAAAAAGTGCCTCAATGGGCACAAAAAGAGCCCCATCCGGCAAAGGATGAGGCTTTGGATATGAATAAGAACTACTTGAGTTCGACTTTTCCGCCGACTTCTTCGATCTTCTTCTTAATGCTTTCGGCTTCGTCTTTGCCTGCACCTTGCTTGATTGGCTGAGGTGCGCCATCGACGAGGTCCTTGGCTTCTTTGAGGCCAAGAGCGGTGATCTCGCGAACGACCTTGATAACGTCGAGCTTCTTATCGCCAGCTGCAGTGAGAATGACGTCAAACTCGGTCTTCTCTTCAGCGGCAGGAGCAGCGTCGCCGCCTCCACCCATCATCATCGGCATTCCCATCATGGGGGCCGCGGCGGTTACGCCGAACTTATCTTCGAGGGCCTTTTTGAGCTCGCTGAGCTCAAGCGCGGTCATGCCGCTAATATCTTCAACAATTTTCTCAACAGTAGTTGCCATGGTTATTCTCCTTCAGGGGAAGCAGGAGCCTCAGCCTCAGCGGCGGGGGCTTCTTCGGTCGGGGCTGCAGCTTCCTCGGCGGGCGCTTCTTCAGCAGGGGACGAAATTTCTTCTGTAGCAGGCGCTTCGGGGGCGGCCTCAGCCACGGGTTCAGACTTAGCAGGAGCAGGGGCCGGAGATCCCTCGGCGACTTTATCAGCCACCGCGCCAATCACGCGAATCGGATCGGCATAGAGAGCTTCGATCACGCCCACCAGGCTTGTCAGCGGGGCCGCGATGGCTCCGATAACCTGGGCAATCAACACATCGCGCGGAGGCAGTTTCGAGAGACTCTCAACTTCCTTGGCGGACATGACCTTGCCAGCGAGGAAGCCACCCTTTACTTGGAGCTTCTTCGAACTGATTGCAAAGTCAACAAGGGTCTTCGCACAAGCGGGCTCATTTTCGTAAATGAACGCGACGGCGGTCGGACCATTGTGCATCTCGGCGGGGATTGACTCGATGTCTCCCCCAGCGGCGATGCGGAACAATGTGTTTTTCAGGACGTGGATTTCGCCGCCAGACTTCTTCAAGTTCTTACGTAGCGTCTGCATGTCTTTCACGGAGAGTCCGCGATAGTCGGCAAACAATACGCCCGCGGCCTTGGAGTACCACTCCATGGCCTGCTCAATATTTTGGGCTTTTTCTGCGGTTGGCATAGCTTTCCAGTTTCCAAAGCCTGAGAAAGCAAAAAACCCCTGCCGGGCGGGCAGAGGCTCAAGGCGATGATATCGCCACAATCCTATATTCTGCACCCCTCGGCGAGCGACCCTTTCGGATCCTTAAGGCAATCTGCCACTTGCTGTCTTTGGAGACGTGGGTTAATTATGGCACGGATGAGCTCGTTTCGTCAAGGCGTGATTAAATGTTATCGGATTGCCTTAGCATAGAGTCAATGCGAAGAATCAACGATGGGGCCAGGGCACCACTAGCGCAAAACACACAGTAAGGTGTAGCATAGCAATATCAACAAGGAACGATATCTATGCCCACTTTTAAGATCAACGTTAACGGGAAAGTCCACTCAGTCGAAGGCGAAGGGGATATGCCCCTTCTTTGGGCCCTCCGAGACCTCCTTCACCTCACCGGTACGAAGTACGGCTGCGGAGTGGGCATCTGCGGAGCGTGCACCGTCTTAGCCGAAGGTTATGCGAAGCGTAGTTGCCAAATGACTCTGGCTGAAGTCGGTGAAGACAAGATCGTCACCATCGAAGGGTTGAGCAAGAACGGCGACCACCCGCTGCAAAAAGCTTGGGTAGAGCACGACGTCCCCCAGTGTGGTTACTGCCAAACGGGTCAGATTATGCGGGCAGCTAGTTTGCTGATTCAAACCCCAAAGCCGACCGACGACGAGATCAAAGAAGCCATGGACAGCAACCTTTGCCGCTGTGGAACCTATGTTCGCATTTTTGAAGCGGTAAAGACCGCTGTTAAGGAGTCGAAATGAACGTAACTGTAACCCGTCGCTCGTTCTTGCAGATCATAGCGGGTACCGGAGCGAGCCTGGTTCTGGGAAGCTTTTCCTCGGTGGCTTGTGCCGGGGAGCCCAAAAAATTAGCCTTCGTTCCTAACGCTTTCTTGAAGATAGATTCCGATGGAAGTATCACGGTATCGATCACGCGCTCTGATATGGGTCAGGGAGTCCGCACAACCTTTGCGATGTTAGTAGCCGAAGAACTCGACGCTGATTGGACAAAGGTCAACGTCGCAAACGCACCGGGAGACTCCGCCCTCTATGGTGGACAGGGTACCGGGGGCTCAAGCAGCACCCGTTCAATGAACAAGAAGCTGCGAACGATCGGGGCCAGCGCTCGGCTCATGCTAATCGGAGCCGCCGCCAAGAAATGGAATGTTGAGGCATCGACCTGTAAAACAGAAAATGGCAAAGTGCTCAGCGCCGACGGAAAGTCGTTGACCTACGGCGAACTCGCAGAGGCGGCCCAGGCGATAGCGGTCCCAGATGCCGTAACTCTAAAGGAAAGTTCGTCGTTCAAAGTCATCGGAAAGGCCACTAAGCGGGTCGACAATCACGATGTCGTAACCGGCAAGGCAATGTTCGCTTATGACGTCTCGGTTGAAGGAATGCTGTTTGCCGTTTGCTTAAGACCTCCGGCATTCGCAGCTACTCAAACTGCGATCGACGATAAAGAAACACGAGCGGTACCGGGCGTAATCGACGTCATTCCAATTCCTAGCGGCATCGCGGTAATCGCAAAGAACACGTGGGCGGCTCTCAAGGGTCGAGAAAAGCTGAAAGTGACATGGGAGGGAGGGAAGACCGATGTTACAACTCGAATGCTTCGTGCGGATATGAAGCAGGCCGCGATTGCTCATAAGGAATTGCCCGTGGGTGGAAAGGTTATTGAAGCCAATTTCGAACTCCCCTATCTTGCCCATGCGGCGATGGAATCTTTGAACGCGCTCGCTGACGTAAGGGAAGACTCGGCAGAGGTATGGACTGGCTCACAATCTCCCGATAGCGCCCAGAACTCCATTTCGCGCGTCTTGGGATTGCCGAAAGAAAAGGTTACGGTGCATAACATGTTGCTCGGGGGCGGATTCGGTCGCAAATTTACGAACGAGTGGGTGATGGAAGCCGTTAACCTTTCCAAAATTGTTAAGAAGCCCATCAAACTTTTGTGGACGCGCGAGTGCGACATGCAAAACGACCTCTACCGCCCGATGAGCGAGCACGCGATCAAGGCGTCGGTTGATGACGCCGGAAACCCCACGGGATGGAGCCACCAATACATTCAGGCTCCCGGACGTGGAAACGGCGAATACGGCTCAAACACTTATCTGCCGTATGAGATTCCGGGGGCGGCCATGCGCGGAGCCGGGGTTTCATCTCCGGTGCCCACCGGTGCCTGGCGGTCGGTAGAGCACGGTCACCTGATCGTGGTGAACGAGTGCTTTATTGATGAGTTAGCTCATGCCGCTGGCCAAGACCCGTTGGCCTTCCGCCTGAAATTGATTAAGAGCCCACGGCTCAAAAAGGTAGTTGAAAGCGCCGCGAAGCATGCCGGGTGGGGAACCGCGATGCCAGCCGGATCGGGCCGAGGCATTGCCTGTTTTGATGGTTACGGGTCATGCATTGCCCATGTAGTTGAAGCAACCGTTGCCGATGGCGAAGTGAAGATTACGCGCATGGTTGCGGTTGTTGATGCCGGAACGACCATTAACCCGCTGGGAGTTGAAGCGCAAATTCAAGGTGGGTTCATGGATGGACTTTCGACTGCTCTCAAAGCTGCGATTACGATTCGGGCCGGTGGAACGGCAGAAGACAACTTTGATCGCTACCATTGGGCACGAATGTCGGATGCACCGAAGATGGAGATTTTCATAGAGGACAGCGGCGGGGCCTTTGGCGGCATGGGTGAGGTGAGTTATCCATCGGCCCCGGCGGCCATTGCCAATGCGGTTTTTGCCGCAACCGGAAAGCGTGTGCGTCAGTTCCCAATTAAGGTTGAGGACCTGGTGTAGCCCTTGCGCGACGTCTTGCCGACCTTACAAAGATGGCAAGAGGAAGGTCATCGGTTCGCGATCGCGACGGTCATACAAACTTGGGGCTCTTCGCCGCGTCCGGTGGGGGCGGTTATGGG
>JBEBHJ010000021.1:0-49329 GCA_040081075.1 Fimbriimonadaceae bacterium
GCCATACGATCCCCCTGGGCGTATGGCGCTTCTTGTAGCCAGGAGTAAACTTGGATCATGAAGGGGCATCGGCGGTGGCAAAACACGCCGGGATTTGTGAGCGTACAATAGATTATGCTTGGAGCTCAGCTAGGCTGTTTGAGGAGTGCCAATGGCGAGAGGAAACAGGGATCATGGATGCGATATGAGGATGATTACAAGGTTAGCGCCACACGGAGAAGCCTGCTCCGCCTTAGCGGAGGGGGATCGTATGGCGCGAGGACCCGAAGGTGCCTAAAGTACATGCCGGTCACTTCCGGTGCACCGGAGAAAACGATTTCCTGTATGCTGACCCGGGCAAGAAAGCCTTCTCGGAATGCATGGCATACAGGACTTCCATAGCTTGTCTCGGGGTAGCTTGCCAAACGGATCCCTACAAGGAGGAGTGTCGCAAAATTCTGTGCGACTCCTGCACCCAAGCGGCTCACTGGTGCCTCAGAGCTGGCTCGGAACTGCCGAAATACCTCCGGGACACTTGTCACGAATATGGATGTGACGGATGGTAAGGTTGCTCGGCCTACTACTCAATTGTGCTGTGCCAGAGCAGCCCCGAACGTGGGTTGAGGTTGTTGCAGCGTTGACCGGCCAAGGGATTCTACACCACGAGATAAGGCTATTCCGAAAGAAGTCTAAAGAAGTTCTCATAAGCATTAGGGTGCCTTGGGATTCAGACAAGCAATACGTGTTGGCTATGCAGGTGAACCCCGACGGGAAAATTGGCATGGTCGATAAGCTAACCATGGATCGCCTACACAAAGAATCGCCACTTTCAATCAAGCTCGATAAGAAGTACGGGGCTTGGGTTGAACAGGTGTTCAAAAATTTCCCAGAAGAAACTGACAGCCTATCAGTTGGGGTTGTAGACCGACCATTCAAAATTAAGTCAAAACAATGTGCAGGCACGGTTTTTGTTCAAAACATGTTTGATATCAATCACATGCACGTTTTCTCGCTGGACTACCTAAACCAAATAGTTGAATATCGAAAGATCATTGATATGAACGAGCCTGGGAGCTTGGATTAAGATGGCAATGTCCTTGCGAGTAACAAATGCGAATGGTCGAGTAATCGCCACCAAACGCGCTGGTCAGGAGTTATCATCAGCACGATTCCCTGGGCAACACCATGGCCCTCATCAACGACGCCGGAGTCGTAACCGACACCTACGCCTACTGGCCCTACGGAGAACTAAGAACCTCCACCGGAACCACAACAAACCCCTTCAAGTTCTGCGGAGCTTGGGGGTATTACACGGATACGACACCTTACAAGCACGTCATCCGACTCCAACCGCGCCTTGCTACTGCCTTGACCTAACAAATATAGGAGGATCGGGCTAGTGATTGTGAGAAGACTAAAACGTCCAAATATTGTCATCGTAGCCATCGCTGGTATGGTATCGATGGGAGCTATCGGCCAAGACACTTTGGTCGCCAGTGGTGGTGCTCACCTTGACGACACCATTCGTAATCTGGGAGCAGGCAGAGCGACTTTCGGCGTTGGAAGTTCGTTGAACTTAGGCTACCAGCTTGAGCTACAACCACTTGGAATGGTGAACGTGGCACTATTCCCTGAAGGAGTTTCCCATAAGCGTTACTTACTCAGAGTCATTGACGAACCGACAGGCACATGTGAGGCGTGGCTCTCATGTCAGGAAAAGGTCGGAAGCACGGTCAAGTGTCTTTGGAGGCTCAAGTTCTTACATAGCAAACAAAAACGGGTCGCAGGACGGGAGCCAGCCGCAACGGGGACACTAATGAAATTTCTCAAAGAAGCGGGAGTCGTCTTAGATGAGGGTCTTTATGGAGCGCTTGGCACCGAGCCCGGCCGAGCGTTGCGAATGATCCCTGGGCCAGCCATGGCCACACTTAGTGCGGTCAAAGGCTTCGCCGCATATCGGTTCAAGTCGCCTGCCTTAACGTCATCCTATAGCTATTGGTTCATCAAGGCAAGTGGGGAATCCGGTGAAGCATCCCTGGGTGAGCTGGGCTCGTCCGATACTCCCCCAGTTTTATCAATGCCCTACAAGATATCAATAGAAGAATCAGAACTCATTGCGAAGGCAATTGAGATGAGACACTAACTCATGCAAACAATAAACCAAATAGAAAGACTGCGACCTTCTTGCGCTCCCCATGGTGGAAGCGCTTTCAATGAGCTCCGCGCACCTCGCGCCATACGACGCCTCTTGGCCGTGTGGCGCAGATTGGAATCAACGGGAGTAAAATCGCTTCGACAAAGGATTCGATGATGAGGAATCGAAGACAGTATTACTATAGCGCCACACGTGATCTGATTGGCAAGAGCAAGCCATCAGCAGGAGATCGTATGGCGCGAGGTGCGCGGAGCTCACCCAAAGCCCCGAGTGGAGGCCGAGGGGCCAGGGGAGGCAGAAATGGTCATTAGTCGGTGGCCGCAGGTCGTTGCCCTTATTTTCGTTGCAAGCCTAGCTTTTGTGTGGTGCCTAGACAGCGCGACCATATCGCTAACTTTGAATTACGATTATGGAACGACGAATCAGCTGATTCGTGGGATGATATGCCTCTTGGGGGTAGGCACCCCAATATCATATATTTTCTCGCTTCCATGCTACCGCCGGTCGAGTGCAGTCTTTTGGTGCAACGGTGGGGGGGCGCTACTCGGAGCAATGGGAGGGCTAACGGTGCTTCCGAAAGAAGGGCGAGGGATCGGGGCTCTGCATGTAGCGCTTCTCATTTCACCGATGATAGGTCTCACGGTTGGCATTGCGGCCTGCGCAATGTATGTATTTATCAGGAGGCGCCGAGTCGTTGCCCGCGAAATTGAGTGAACTCAGGCGCTTCGCGACGTATGCTTTTCAATGAGCTCCGCGCACCTCGTGCCATACGACGCCCCTTGGCCGTGTGGCGCAGATTGGAATCAACGGGAGTAAACTCGCATCGGGTAGTGGTATGAAAAGGAAAACAGATGCTGAGTACGAACTAATCGATCTCATCTCCGCCTACCGCGACTTGGTTCGTAGCGTGGAGGGAGTGTGGGTATGGTCCACGTACGACCTCGAACACGACGAGTGGGTGAGGGGACTGATTGAAGCCTGCCTTGATCGCCTTTCTCCCGAACAGAGGGAAGAATTGAGTTTGTTGGATACTAGGTTTCTCGAGTCTACCGTAGAGTCAGAGGCATGGAGACGCGAGGCTGACAACACGTTCAGCGGCGGCTTTTGGTTTAGATTGCCGAAACGTCTGGATGGCTGGGAGTGGGAGGACTATCTCAATGATCGCAAGGCTTGATGCCAAAAAGGGCACCTGACCAACTTTCCGGCACCTAGTAAACATGGGATGATGGAGGCGATTTGAACCTAACTACAAGAGCGCCATACAGGCAGGGCCGGTGTATGGCGCGAGGACGCGGAGCTGCCTTAAAGGCGGACATTGATGGAGCAACGCCACCTTTCAATTGCCGCGATAACTGCAAAAAGTATGGAGTTTTCTAAGTCCATATGAGAAGCAGGGTCATGTTTCGTACGGCTATGGGTGGTGCCATCGCACTTTTCCTCTTGCTTGTGTCTATCGCCGTTGTCCGGTACAACGGTGAGGTCGCAGCCGAGAAGAAATTGGCTCAACTACGGCTCAACGAGACAGCTCTTAATGAGATTCGAGAGCTACTTGTGCATCCAGAGGAGGTTGAACTGATAAGTTGCGAAAGCACTTCTACTTTTCCAATGAATTTTGAGAAAACCATAAGGTTTAGGATGTCAGCAACTGGCAGCAGCCTCATGGGCCGAAAGGACCTGTTTCAGAGCTATTTGAAGATGGTCTCGGATGGAAGGGCCGCGAGACGATGGGAGTATCAGCAAGGGGACTCGCGGATCGAAATTGTTTATGATAAGACAAACGCGGTTTTCAACCTTCGCACCAGCTTCTAAAACCGATCCGCTGGAGCTAAGACGACCTATGCCTACGATAACGGCGATAACATCACCGTCATCACGAATCCGCTGGGCCAAACCACCACCCAAATCTACGATGGGTGCCTGCTTTGACTATGACCTTAAAGTCTCAAACTTGAGCAGACGGACGAACGTTGCTCCTTAAGCTGCGCTCTAATCTGTATGGTTGCTTCGGTTGTCATTGTCACGTTCAATTCCGAGACCACGATATCAGCGTGTCTTCGGAGCGTGCTTGTCTTGCGGCCCGAAGTGGAGATCGTTGTTATAGATAACCACCCGCACTTGTGAACCGTCTCACCCTGCTCCAAGTTCGATCTGATCGGCAAGGTCGCCGACAACCCGGATCCCGCGTTGGAATGGCGCCCGTCGACTCTGCCCGCGGGAGCGCTCGTTGGCCCTTGTTAGAAGTCGGAGGTTAGCACCGGTTCGGAGCAGGTTCGCAAAAAGGCGGCACATTAACGATCTGCGGTGGGAAAAGACCTAACATCGTTGTGAAAATAGCGATAAAAACTCACCCAATATCGCTATTTTGCCCTTCCAAACAACAAAAGGCCCGCTCGGTATCGAACAGACACTAAGGAAGAAGGCTATCTTGCCGAACATTATAAACAGTTATGCCGATCGTTCCTCAAACCAAGGTTGGTGCGTTGCTCTGGGGGCATGTTCACCTCGAATCTTTTTCCGATCCGATGCCGATCGGGTTATCGGCTCAACAGTCCGCGGAATATGCCGCCGCTTTGGCGGAGTTTGAGGCAGCCGTAACCGCCGCCAATCAGGCCCGCAATGAGGCAAGAGGGAAGACGGCATTGGCCGATTCTGCTTGGGCGAAGTTTCAGCGCGTGTCAGCTTCGTGCCTGGCTACCATCAAAGCCAAGGCCGAGGCTTCGCCGGAACCCCATGTCATTTATGGTCGAGCACTTATCCCTCCCGCAAAGACGCGAACGCCCGCCGGTCCTCCGGTCGACGTGACCAACCTTTCCGCTCACTTGCAAAACGATGGATCGGTGCTTTTGAAGTGGAAAGGAACGCTTAAGCAGGGCCAATTCTTTTCGGTGTGGCGCAAACTGGAAAGCCAATCTTGGACCCAGCTCGGTTCGATTGCGGGCAAGTCGTTCACCGATCCCGGCCTTCCGGCGGGGTCCGTTGCCGCCCAATATATGATCCGCTCCCATCGTCGCAACAAAACCTCGCCCGGTTGCGAACCCATTGTAATCTTGTTTGGCGCTCAGAACCTATTGGTAGCGGCGTAGACGACCGGAAACGAAGGCCATGCCGAAGTGATCCAACCCGGCAGCGGTGGGGTGGGCAATCTATATCGGCGTGTTAGAATCGGCCGCGGTTGAACGTTTATACTAGGAGGATCCCTTTTTTGGGCCTGAACGATATGAAGAAAAATCCACGACTCATTACCATGGCCGGAGATGAAACCCTTTGGCTTTATAGTGCCTCTCCCGCCGATTTGACGACTCTCTTTACCGACCCTGGATCATGGGTTACGACCAATATTGGCAATAGCGCCCGATCTGCGACAAAGACGTATTTTGTGCAGTTCGCCACCCGCCCGGGTCAGGGCGACGGTGAAATGCTGTTTACCGGAATCTCCGGCACCTCAATGATCATTGTAACTGGGCACGAAGGTGCGGCAGAACGATTCAATGAAGGACTCGGCTTGTCTACCGGGTCAGGCTTCTGGGCCTCCCTAGACGCAGCCCTTCTGAAGATTCGCAGCACAACGGAAATTGAGTTGTTTGTTATCGAAGACGAACGCAAGATCTTTATCCACGTAGAACTTGGTTCTGATAGTGCCTTTCTTGCTACGTTAATGTCGGCGACCGCCAATGATGAGCAGGGATTCCTGGATTGGGTCATGAATACAAGCGGCCCCTTGCCCCGCTCGGCCAAGGCGGTTAACGAAGATGGTTCGATGACACCAATTGACATGAGTGCCATCACCTTGATCCCAAGAGGAACCTTCGGTGGTGGAGCATCGCAAGAAGTAAAGATGCACTTTGAGAACTTATCTGCTGGTCTTTGCCCCCCAACATGTCCAATTTTGGTCGCATGCAACGGAACGCAAGGATCCATTCTCGCAGGCACGGTTGCAGACGGAAACCTGGTGTGTCAACTCGACACCATCATCATAAAGCTCTACTGCGAGACTATTGGTGGAATGCCCTGTCCAGGATAGTCTGAACTAGGGATTGCCACGACGACGTTCTAGCGGCCGCAAGTTCTGTACCCAGACTGCGGCCGTAACGATTTTCAAAGTCTTGTAGCTCAAGGGTCGCCAACTCCCGGTGCTGCGTGTCGTATTCGGCATGAACCTTTGAGGCGGCGACGAGCCCTTGAGCGGCCAAATCTAGGTTCCCCGATTGCTCGAATCTTGGGGCCAACCGGCGCAATGTCCAACCGATCAGAATCACCCGGTGCCCGTTAACTGCTTCCGTGAGCAGTTTTAGGCGGAAGTGTTGCGCCTTTTCAAATTCACTCAGTTCCTCGTATGCGATGGACAGACCCTGGTAGACAAAAACCAGCAGGTCGCGATCTGAGCACGACTTAAGCGATTCCTCACACAAGATTAGATTCGTTCTCGCGACGCTTGCCTGGCCGCTTGAGTTCGCAATCCTTGCCCGAATTACCTGTGCTGTCGCCACCAATTCGGGAATGCCTGCATTCCTGGCAAGGGATTCGGCCTCATCAAGGTATTGAAGGCCCATTCCTTCCGCCTTTTGCTCATAGGCGTGCCAGGCAAGGTCGGTCAGCGCATCGCTAGCCGTGTGCACATCGCCGGTGCTTCGGGCAATCTCGAGCCGCTCTTGCCACAGTCGCTCGCAGACTTCGGACTCTGAGCGTCGGGATGCTAACGCGCCTTGTAGGCCAAGCATGCGGGAAAGTAGGGCAAAGTCTCCAGACTTACGGGCCGATTCGCAAGCCGCATTGGTGAGCATCTCGAAGTCGGAGAGGAACCCAGCTTCAAAGTAGGTTCTGGCGAGTCCATCGGCAAGCTGGGCGATATGAGTCGCCTCTTCTTGATCTTGGGCGTACTTGGTTGCCTTGCGAAAGTCATTCGACTTTTCAAAAATGGCGCCAAGCCCACTTTCCCATTTGCCCTCGGCGACAACCGTTCCAAGTTCCTGAGCTCGGTTGGCAAAGAGGTTGAGATGAGCAGACTGCGCCTCGGTGTGCACGGCTATCTCCTCAATCGAAGGTTCTGATTGCATGAGGAACTCTAGAATCGCATCGTGAATTCGGAACGCTTGGTTGTCCACGTCGGCCGATTCAACGAAGCCGCAGCCCACGAGATGTTCCAAGTCATCCGGCGTTGCCTTAGCCGGCGAGCCCACAAAGAGGGCATCGTCAAGCGAGAACTGGCCAGATAGCACGGAGATGCACCTTAAAACGTGGCGCTCGTGAGGTGACAAAGTTGAGAAGGAATGCATTAGGATTTGTCTTAGGGGTGTTGCGGTTGTGGATCGTTCACTTTGCACAAACGCAGAGCGACCTGCGTTTTCAAATCGAACCTCAAAATCTTCAAATGATTGCCGCGCTAAGCAACCCGCCGCTAGTCCAAGTGCCAGCGGAATGCCGCTGAGTCGCTTGGCGACGAGCCCAAGTCGCTCGGCGCTAAGGTCGGCGGTGTGCTGCCGCGTGGCGCGAGCTCGCCTTAGAAGCAAGCTAACGGCTTCAGATGCCTTCCCAGGAGCTCCCTCATGTTTGAGCGAGCCGAGTTGATAAATCGTGCCCAAGTGCGGGGAGATTGGCACCCTAGATGTACACAAGACGATGACGTTTAGGGTGCTGTTGATTAGGTCCTCGAAAAACTCGGCGAACCCTGCGGTCCCGGGAACACCGTCGACGATAAGCAACGCGTGCATTGTTGCCTCGACTGGACAATCCGAATCTAAAACGGGTGAACCCAAGGCAAGCGCCATCGCGACCTTTAGGTCGCTTACCGATTGGCACGTTTGATCAGTGAAATAGAACGTGCCCAAGCCCTTCTTGGTGAGTTTCTCTCCCACCGCTCGGGCTAATCTCGATTTGCCGATGCCGCCCGTTCCAACAATATTGACGAGCCGCGTGCGATTCCCAAGCATGGCAATAATCTCTTTTTGCTCTTCGGTGCGGCCAACTATGGAAGGTTCCAATGGAATGGAATACCTTCTCGATTCAATCCGTTCGCGGTCGGCCAGGGCAAGCTTTACAAGGTGTTTGCGATTATCGCTACTCTGATTCAGCGCTTGAAGGTTCGCGTTTCGTATCGAATCTGGCAACTTATTGGCAAGGAGTTCCGTAAGTTCAGCGCCAGTCAAAGTGCCCGGCGCCTCGGGATAACGTGACTCTATCGCACTCAGGAAAGCAACTTGATCGGGGCTGAGCTTGAAATCATCCATAAATGTACTCCTCTCGCTCCCGATTCAAATAGACGGTCAATTCCTTAATAAGTCGCCGGTTGCTGACCCACGCATGTATTGTCATCGGCTCGAGTTTGAATCCAACGCTTGACGCAACTGGTCCGATCCACTTATGAATATCGCCGTGGGGCATTCCGCAAATTGAGTAGTGAAAGACAACCCTCTTCCACAGTCCCGGAGTCGAGAACGCCGTCTGTAAGACGTCATGATCTCCGATTCTGTCAATCAAATTGCACACCTCCTCTATGAACGGAAGTCGCGTACCAATTCTATCAATTGCGGCAAGAATTTTCTCTTCGCTAAGTAATTCGGAAGCTTTGGCAACTGTCGCGGCATTATGCTCAAACCAGTATGCTTTCGACAGGATAATCTGGACTTCGGCGATCGAAAGCTCCGCTATTGGGGCGGGACTGGCAATGACTTGGCGAATGCGCTCGGTTGAGCACCCGCACAGCCTGGCCGCCAGCACGCTTGGCTCCGGTGCGAGAATCTCAAACGCCAGAGAGCGTATCACGGCAGGATGGCGCACCATCTCGTGAAGCGTCTCGGTGGTGTTGGGAGCATTGTGTAGCTTCCTGGCGACGACAAGGACATCTCCTGTGGGAGTGTTATCAATCCAGAGCATCTTTGCCAGGACCAGCCGGATTGCTTGCCCATTTGGCGGTTCGCCAAGCCAAAGCGAGTCGGCTGCTGTGGTGATGGTCCGAGTCTCGATTGCAGTGTTAATGGCTTCGATGAAATTGTCATTTGCACCAGCTGTCACTTGTTCATCCGGCAAGGTGACGAGAGCCACTCCCTTTAGTTTTCGATGGCTATCAATGAGCAACCTATCTGCAACTCGCTTTGCGTAGCTGAACCACTCTGGAGTTGAGGCAAACCGCAACTGGTCCCGATGCTCCCAAATTTTCGTATAGGCCGATTGAATGTAGTCCCTCGCATCCTCTGCACTCACACCTCGAGAAACCAGATACCCCTGCAGTATCGGCCGAGTCTGCTCGGCAAGCTGCGCAAAGTCAAGGGTGGAATCTTCTACAAATGGCGAGCCACTTTGCTGCGCCGACTCATCCAAAGGTTCCATCCTTCGAGATTATGCATCGCAATTTCGATGTGATGTTAGATATCCTGCCTAACTCCCGTTATATTAGATGTGACCCGCAACTAGTCACATGGCCCGGAGGCTAATGAGCACCGAAAGAGGGGACCGATTCCGCGTAGGATATTCTGGGGAGAGTACGTGGTTCGCCCCCTCGGGTCAGTTCTACTTCCTCAATTTGACACCTTTACTCGTGCGGCGTGTTGGGATGGTTTGAGCTATCGAACCCGATAGCATCGTGCAACCCGCGTTTTAAGTGGCCCGGTGCTCAACGCTGTGCAATGCCGTCCGCTCTTTTGCCGTAAACTGAAGAAGTTGAGAAGCCCACGTGGATCAAAACGCCCAAAATAACCTGGAAGAAACACTTCGAAGGATCGAGGGGAGGCTGGATGACCTTTCGAATCGAATCGCTCGGCTAGAGCAGGGGAAGAGTGAGGCCGAGTTACCTGTTGCCTCTGGTCCTCCGCCGTTCATTTTGCCCGAGCCCACTCGTGTGAGTGATCGCGCCGTTGGAAAGAGTTGGCTCGAGGTCGTTCCAGAGCGACCATTCGCGGAGGCTCCGCCGATTCCGGGATCGGCACCTGTTCAGCCGGTTCAAGATTCACGTCAAGTTGACGAAATGGAATACCAGATCGGGTTAACCGGGCTGTTGCGGGGCGGAACCATCATTTTCCTCCTCGGCCTGCTTTTCTTGGTGGCGATGGCAATTTCTAAGGGGTGGATAACGCCGAGCATTCAGTTCGCCGGGGAAATCGCCTTATGTGTTTCGCTCATTGCGGTCGGACAATGGAAGAGAGAGGAGAGGGAAGACTTTGGCCAGATTCTGACCGGAATTGGGTCATGCGGATTGTATTTCAGCTTTGCCGGAGGGCATAGTTTCAAACACTTTTACGAAGGAGATACCCTGGTCTTCCTATTTCTAATATGGAGCCTGGTCAACTTGGTCTACTCGTCCTGGCAATCTTCGAAGTCTTTCCTCATTATCGGGCTGATTGGGGGACTCATTGGCTCGGTTATGCCGTCTGATCGCGGGCAAACTTCGCTGATTGGAGTCTTGCATTTCCTTGTGCTTGTTCCCACCGCATTCGTCATCATTCGAAATCGATGGAATGGACTCGCGATTGTAATGTGGGTCCTTTCTGGGATGGCTTTGACGCCGGTTTTCTTTAGTTCTGAAGCGTGGATTCTCCGATTGGTCGCCATGTACGGTTCTGGTTTGCTAAGTTGTTTCGCTTACGCGAAGACCCACCAAGCGTCCTCTAAGGATGCTTCGGCAAGCCTAATCTCATTCATGGCATCTGTAACGGCGATCGGTGGGATGTTGCTGGATCACGAGTCGGCATTTGGTGGTCAAGGGGGAACCAATCCTGCCCACGGAAGCCACCAGGTGTTGCTACTTTCAGCCCTGCTCTGTTTGATGGGATATCGTATTGGATCCCATGTATCGCGGACGCTGTATTACACAGCCCTTGGAATCGCCGCAATTCTCGCACCGATAGGGTTGGATCGAACTCCCGAAGCCTTCACGTTTCTAGCCGTGTCTTCGGCATTGGCATTCGGGACCGTTCGCTACAAGTCAGTTCCCGCGAACTGGCTGTCTTGGATTGTCTTTGGACTAGGAATCGTCGCCTATCTCTCGCCGTGGTCCTCACAGAGCTTTCTTACAGAGTGGGAGTCACCGTTCCTCGTGTTTGCGCTTGTGGTGGCGGGCATCAACTCGTGGTCGAACGTGAAACTCGGTCATGACAATCAGGCGGCGACGCTAGTTGCCAGCGGCATTGGTATTCCATTGGTCCTGCGGCTCAGCGACCTATGGATTGCGCCAGCATGGGGTGGCAGCGACTCGCGAGCTCTATTTGTAGGTTTTTCCATGATTACCTGCTATCTGATTGTTTTGACCAGGAAAACAGGTTGGATGTCCGCGATTGGTTTAGGTTATGCCAGCTTGGTGTGCGCCCTTGCCGCCGCTCGAGCCGGATTCGTTTATCCCCACGGGACCGAGACTCTCATTTGGGCCATTTGCTTAGCAATGGGGGTTGGCTTGGTTCTCCAGGCCAAACGGTTCCAGCTCCCCGAACTCCAAGCTCAAATCGGGTCCATTGCTCTCCTTGCAACGGTCCTTTTAACCCGGCTAGTTGTCGTTTGGCTCGCCGGAGATGACGGTTTGTTGGTGCCCACTGCTATCGCATTTGGGTTGGTGATATGTGGTCATGCCTGCGCCGTGGTTTCGCAGCGAACTGGATGGACGGGCACCACCGTAGTTGCTTGGCTAGCCAGTCTCTCCGCTGCCGCTACGTCCATGTACCTTGATGAGCCGTCTTTGCCGGGGACGCGGGCGGGCGAAGGACCGCAAATGCAGTGCCTACTTTTGGTCGCCACGTTGTCTGCAATTTTGCTCACGGCGCGAGCCACGAAGCAGTTTGATCGACGCTCCAGTAGCACTGAAGTTTCCACCGCTCTCATTCTGTTTGTGGTTTGGTCGCGCCTGGGCCAACTCGCTCTTACGTCGTTTGCCGGGATGAAAAACCTTCCCGCCATCAGTGCAACTTGGATCGTGTTTGCAAGCCTGATCATGGCGATCGGGTTTCGTTATCGATCTCAGTCACTTCGCTTCGTGAGTTTCGGTGTCTTCGCTCTCACGATCGGCAAAGTGCTGTTGTTTGATCTGAGCAACTTGGATGCAGCCATCAGGGCGGCGATACTGTTATTCCTCGGTGGTGCAATGATCTTAGGCGGTTATGTATACATTCGGAACCGATCTCAATCCGGGGACCAGTAAAGCTTAGCCGCCACCGGTCATATCTTTAACGTCCTGGCGTGCGGAACGATGTTCAACTAGGGTGATTCGCTCGGCTTCAGCGGCGGGTTTGGTCCTGAGCATTTCAATCAACTGCGAGAGGGTCGTCATTTTGATCACTGGCTCAGTTACTTTCTTAGATTCGACTGCATCCTGACGGATTTTCTCGGCATCATCCCAGTCGAAGCAAAACGGAGCGACGGTCTTGCCATCCACTTGAACCGTAACTTGCGATCCCGACTTGGTTGCTACGTAGAAAACGGCTGTGGTTACGAGCGCTTTTAGTTTTCCGACTTCCAGGGCCTTTTCCTGCTCGGATGCGATTGGCACATAAAATGGCGTTGCACCGCGAATAGCCTGAATATCAGAGAGAGTGCCGACTGCGGCTCGGGCCGACTTCGCCGCACTGTCTGCCGCTCCCTTAATGGCAGCATCGCAATCGCTCTTTCGGAAGAACACGAGAACGACCGGACGTCCCTCCTGAGCCGCCATCATCGGTCGCCCCAAGTTGTTCATGGCGAGGAAGATCGGTACGTTGAGTTTCTTGTTAACCTGCGCGGTAGTTAGTGGCGCTTGAACAGGAGCAGCAAGAAGACTCACGAGAACGGAAACCATACAGAGATATACGAATCGGCAGCCCGGATGTTACGCCGAGTGCACGCGGTATTCTGCTCAGAACGATGATAAATGAAACCCGTTTGGTTGAATTGTTTAAGTCTCTCTGTCTCATCAATGCTCCCGCGCTGCAAGAAGCGGATTGCGTAAATTACGTTAAAGCTCACCTCACCAATATGGGGTTGGAAGTCAGCGAAGATCAGGCTGGTGAAAAGATCGGCGGAAATGCAAATAACGTGATTGCTTGGCTCCGGGGAACCAAACCGGACGCGCCCAAGATTTACTTGAGCGCTCACTTCGACACAGTTGAACCAACCGCCGGACTGGTGATCGAAGAACGAGACGGGGTGTTCTATAGCAGTTCGGACACAATCCTTGGTGCCGACGACAAGGGCGGAATGGCGCCCGCAATCGAAGTCGTTCAATGTTTGATCGAGAACAAGCCGGTTCATGGTGATGTTTGCTTGCTGTTTAGCGTGGCCGAAGAGATTGGTCTCAAAGGTGCCGAAGCGTTGGACATCCAATCGTTGGGACTTGATTATGGTTACGTACTCGATACCGGCCCGCCCGTTGGCACGTTTGTGACGCGCACAGCGTTTCACGATAAGTTGGAAATCGAGATCATAGGCAAGCCGGCGCACTCGGGCAAGGACCCGGAAAAGGGCGTTAGCGCAATTCAAGTGATGGCAGAAGCGGTTCATGGTATGAAACTGGGTCGGATTGGCCCAGAAACAACGGCTAATCTAGGGCTGATTCAAGGTGGATCGGCGGTGAATGTTGTTTGCGCGAACCTAAAGATACGGGGGGAAGCTCGCTCTACGTCTCAGGCCGAGCTTGATGCACAAATCGATCACATGATCACTCGTTTTGAGGACGCGGCTCGAAACTGGGGAGCTGAGGTTAAGATTGAGCATGCCCGTCACTATGGGGCGTACGACATTTCGCACGACGCCGAAGTGATTCGCGTGGCGCAGGCAGCTGCAAGAAATCTCGGGTTCGACCCTGTGCTCAGAACCACGCTCGGAGGGTCAGACGCCAATTTTTACAATCTCCATGGTGTGCCCAGCATTGTGCTCGCAACTGGGATGGACAAGATTCACACCCACGACGAGTTCATTTCGCGCAAGGATTTGGTGGATACGGCGCGGCTGGCTTACGAGATTGTTTTAGAGGCAGCGAGGTGATTATTCCGGTTGCACACGACTTTAACTGCCCGTGGTGTTGGGTCGCCTTGTTCCAAACAAAACAGTTGAAGGCGGAGTTCGGTGTTGAGTTTGAGTGGCGCGCTTACGAGTTGATGCCCGAAGCCCTGCCTTGGGATGAGTCAGCCCCGAGGCCCGAAGCCAAAACAGATCGACCGAAAACACCAACTAGGATGGATTTGGCTTATGCCGCACAGGGAATCCCCAAGCCAACTGCCGAAAGGGCCAAACGAATGCGTACTCACAATTGCCATGAAGCAGTTGAGTTCGCGAAACTTGAAGGTGTTCATGAACCTCTGATTGAGGCAATTTATCGCGGTTACTGGGAGCAAAGCCTAAACGTGAATGAAATTGACACGTTGATCGAGCTTGCAAAGGCTTGCGTTTCCGATCTAGCCGGCCTTCGATTGGCCATCGAGACGAAGCAGTTCAACGATAAGATTGTCCCCTACGATGACGAGGCGTATGCAAGCGGGGTCTACAATGTTCCGACCTATTGGATCGGTGGGGAAAGGTATGCCGAACAGCCGATTTCTGTGTTGAGAGAGGCTATTGCAAGGGAGCTCAGCGGTCAACCGCGTTGATGGAAGTTCCTTACGCCAACCTTGAGTTTCCCGATCCGCCCGCTGATCGGCCCTATGTGTTTGTGAACATGGTGACCACGATTGATGGGAAGATTGTGACCGGCGAAAGGGATGAACCAGTGCCTGATCTGGGAAGCAAAACGGATCATGCGGCGATGCGGAACATTGAGGCTGCCGCCGATGCCGTCCTCATTGGAGCCGGTTCGCTCCGAGCGACCCCCGGTTTGCACTACGCACCCCATCTAAAGCGAATTGTGATGACCCGATCAGGCAAAATCTTCTTCCATGAGGGAAAGCTTCGGCGATTCTTCTCTGATGCGCCGGAACGAGCATTTGTGGCAACTGCGTCTCAGTTGGATCTGCCGGATGGAGTTCAACACCTTTCGGATGATCCGCGCGGGCTACTCTTTGCACTTCGCCGCGAACATGGTGTGACGAGACTTGTGATCGAAGGGGGAAGCGAAATCAATGCGCTCTTCCTCGCCGCGGACCTGGTTGACGAGCTGTTCTTGACTTTGGCTCCAAAAGTAAAACTTGGTCAAATGACGCCTACCTACGCGGGCGGTGAACCTTTAAGCCGTGCCGACATAATGAGGTTTGACCTAACATCATGTATTCGAGCGGAAAATGAAATCTTCCTACGATACCGACGAGCCCGATCAACCTGAACCTGAAGCAATCTTCGATGCGACAGGGGCACTAACCCGCGAGTTCTTACTGAGTCGTGGTGGGTGTTGTGGCAACAAATGCCGCAACTGTCCTTATGATTGGGTTGGGGTAGTGGGCGATGAGTAAGATTTCGTGCGCTGGCGAAGAGTTTGACCCCGATGAAGCCGAAGTCTTTTGCCACGTGCAGGGGCACGCACTCTACATACAGGTTGTTATCTTGTTCGTTGTGGCGAACGCGCTGGTGATCGCTTTCTGGTTCAAACTCATAGGGGCCTCGCCTCTTGGGTTTATTGTAGTTCTGGCCTTGCTAAACGTTTATCTACACTTTCGGCTGCGTGAAGACATAGCGAAAGGGTTCTACTTTGCCGGATTCGAACGGATCATCTATGTTAGATCGCCGAATGGTGAAAGTGTGGTCAAGGTTAGTGAGGTTAAGTACATCACGTTCGGTAAATACGGCTCAATTGTTCGGGAGAATCAGGCCTCCGTTCCGCTTCCTGGGCTGGGGAAAGATAATGAGGCTATGGAATCTTGGTTGAAGAATAAATTTCGGGCGCGATCTTGACCTTGAGCGACTTTGCGGGCACCGGAATCGAAACTCCGCATCCTACGCAGAGAACCGTCCCCGCGACATAATAGATTAGCTCTAAATGCGCCTCAAACGAGTCCGAATCTTTGGCTTCAAAACGTTCGCCGACCGCACCGAATTTGATGTTTCCGGTGGGGTGATTGCGGTTGTTGGTCCGAATGGTTGTGGAAAATCGAATTTGGTCGACGCCATTCTCTGGGGACTGGGCGAAGGTAATTCCCGCCAATTGCGGGCCCAAACTTCTCAAGACGTGATTTTTAGTGGAAGTTCAAAGCGCAAACCGGTCGGGTTTGCCGAAGTAACGCTCCTCTTTGACAATGAGGACGGAGCCCTACCGATTGAGTCCGCCGAAGTGGCAATCTCCCGTCGCTTAACGAGAGCGGGTGAAAGTGAATACTCGATAAATCGGCAAAGCTGTCGTTTGCGTGACGTTCTGGATTTGTTAACGGACTCAGGCTTGGGTCGTGCTGGATATTCAATCGTTGGCCAAAAAGAGATTGACTCAGCGCTGGCTGCGAGCGCGGAGGACCGACGGTCCTGGATTGACGAGGCCGCCGGGGTTCAGCGGTATCGGGGGCGCAAGCAGGATTCTGCTCGGCGCCTAATTCAAGCTCAAAATCACCTCGAACGGGTGGCTGACATTGTTGCCGAAATCGAAACTCAGCGGGAGCCATTGAAGGAAGAAGCCGAAGTCGCCCGTCGCTACCGCTCGATCATGCAGTCCCTTCGCGAGGTTGAGTCCAACCTCTTAGTTGTAGAAATTGCAAAAGCTAGCCACGAAGTCACGGCGCTTGAGGCAAAGGTGAGTAACTCCCAACGGCTCGCTGATACGGAAAATCTCCTGGCCGAAAGCCTTGATCGTCAAGCCGGGGAAACAGCATTGGAAGTTCGACGACTTGACGCTTCGTTGGATGAACTTCGCGCCAAACTCAGTGAGGCTCTGATGAAGGTTGAGCGGGCCGATGGAGCGATCAAGCTATGTGAGCAAAAGCTCGCCAATCTGGATGATCTCGAGAAGAACTTAGATCACGAGGGTGGTCAAGGCAGCGAGCGCCTCACTGAAGCTCAACGGGAAATCGAATCTACATCCGCAGAGTTCAGGGAGGAGGAGAAAGCGCTTGACGAGTTGAGAACATTGCTTTCGGGTGCAGGGGAGCAAGCCGAGAAGCTTCGAAAGGAGCTGGCCGAACTGGATGCACAGCTCACTAAGGCGCGCGATCAGCACACCCAGCGCCTAAAGTTGGAAGCTGAGTCTGCCCACCGCGCTGAACGTCAAAAGTCCATTCGGCGCGAGCTCAAGGGGATTGTCGAGAGTCTGCCAGACCTCGTGAAGGGCCTGGCTGAGGTAGAGGCCGATCTGTCTGCGAAGGAAGCCTCTGTCAAGGAATCTGAGGCGCAAAGGCACAAGTTTTTATCAGACATCGAAGCGCTAAGAAAAGCTGAGACCGCCGAAGAAGCTGAGCGCCGAGAGCTCCTGGTTAGGCTCGGATCCCTTGAAGGCCGGCGGCAAGGGCTTGAGGCAACGATCGCTGAGCACGAGGGACTCAATCAAGGTGCGAAGGCGGTCCTTGAAATGGCGAAGGCTGGTCTCCTTCCCAATAACTACTGGCCCGTAGGCGAAGTGATCTCGGTCGAATCTGATTTAGCCCTGGCAATAGAAACCGCACTGGGAGGAGCAATCAATGACTTGATCGTGCCCCAAGAGTCCGATGCGAAAACCGCCATCAGTTTGTTGCGAGAGAATAGGTTGGGTAGAGCCACATTTCAGCCTATCCCTCTCATGCGCCCACAAGAACCTAACAACGAATTTCGTCGAGTTGAAGGCGAGAGGGGAGTGATTGGGCGCGCAAGTGAGCTCATCGAGTGCGACAATCGCTATCGACCCGTTTTGGATTCATTGCTGGGCCGCGTGCTTATCATAGAATCCCTTGATACCGCGCTAAAGCTGGCGAAGACTCAGGGATGGCATCGCTTAGTAACTGTGGAAGGCGAACTCATCACGAGCGGTGGAGCGGTAACCGGCGGCCAGGGTTCGAAGCAGCCGTATGGCGTAGTTCAAAGACGCGCGGATCTCAAAGAACTGGAACGCGAGGGCCACGGCATCCAGAAGAGGCTCGCAACATTTGATGCGGCTGACGAAAAGCGAAAACTTCATCGCGAGAAGCTGGAAGAGGAACTTAGTAAGTGGGCCGACGGGCATCGGGAGTTAGAATCAGAGCTCACGGAGTCGCGAAAGTGGCGCAATCAAGTCGCGGATGAGGTGCAAGGCACTGAGAGGGCAAAACAGAAGCTAGAGCAAGAACTTCAGGCCCTTCAACCTGATCTATTGGGCCAGATCGCCGAAGTTAACATCCCCCAAATCGAAGCAAAACGCGACGAATTGCTGAAAGTATTGGCTGCCCGATCGGCTGACTCTGATTCTGCAAAAGAGCGCCTTAGAGAATCTGAAACTCGTCTCTCTCAAGCTCAGCTTCGCATGATCTTGGCTCAAAAACGCCTAGCCGCCGCCGTAGAACACGAAGTAATGCGGGCCAAGCGAATCGCCAATCTGCAGCCCGAGCGCGACAAAGTCCTTAGAGAACTAGAGTCGGCTCAAAAGCATCTCGCCGATGCCGAAGTTGATCGTGACGAAGCCGCCGTGGGCGTGGAGCGAGCTGGCGAGAAAAGGACACAACTCCAAGAGAGCCAAGGAGAGCTCCTGGACAAAGCGCGGCTCGCCCGGCAAAACGCGAACAAGAGTCTAGAGGAATCCCATCAGGCCGAACTTGGTCGCGCTCGGGCCGAGGCGAGGAAAGCCAACTCCGTCCAACGCTTGCTCGAGGAATACAGCATTTCGGAAGAGGATGCCCTTGCTCTCGCTCCGGGGGTCGAAGTTCTATCTGATGCCGCGACGATGGTTGGCAGGCTAAGAAGAGAATTGCGCTCAATGGGCGAGGTCAATCTCGGTGCCATTGAAGCTTACGAGCGGCTCACCACCCGGTATGACGAACTGACGACGCAACGTGAGGATATCTTGGCCAGCATCGAACAGGTGAACGCCAGCATAAGAGAGCTCGATAAGCTCACAAGAGAGAAGTTCATCACCACTTTTGAAGCGGTTCAAGAGGCGTTTGCCGCTCTCTTTCAGCAGCTCTTTGGTGGCGGCGAAGGCGCGCTGCGTTTAGCCAACACCGAAAACCTTCTTGATTCAGGGATTGATATTGACGTGCAACTGCCAGGCAAAAAGAAACAACGCCTAGAGCTTCTCTCAGGAGGCGAGCGCAGTCTTTGTGCGACAGCCTTCCTCTTCGCACTTCTAAAAGTCAAGCCATCGCCGTTGGTTGTTCTGGACGAGGTCGATGCTCCGCTTGATGGCCGCAACGTTGAACGATTTGTGTCAATGCTTCACGATTTCTCGAAACTCAGCCAATTTATCGTGATCACGCACAATCCAGCCACCATCGAATCAGCTCCGGTTTGGCTTGGAGTGACGATGTCCGAGCCGGGCGTGTCATCTCTGGTTCCATCACGAATTGCTGCCGTTCAAAAGGAGGATGCCAATGTTGAAGCTTTGGTCTTATGATCTTGCCCGTGAACAGTGCCCAACCGAAGAGTTCCTACACCGACTGTGCCACCTAACCCAAGACTCCGGGTACGACGGCATTGGGCTCTATATGGAGCATCGATTTGCTTATCCGTCAGCCCCTTGGGCCCACGGCCGAGAATCACTGCAGCCTGAAGTAGTGGCCCGGTTGCAAAATCAGTTTCCCAGCCTGCAAATTATCCCGTTCATCAATCTGCTTGGACATTGCGAGGGCTTCATTTATACTGAAGAAGGGAAGTCGTTTGCAGAGGAGAGATTCAAGGGGCTCCAGGCTTGCCCTTCAAATCCGGGATTCAGAGAGTTTGCGCGGGGGATTTTGCAAGACACCCTTAACTGTTTCGATTCACACATTGTTCACATTGGAGGCGACGAAACGGCGCAATTGGCTCAATGTCCCTCGTGCTCGGGGAAAAGCAAAGCCGAACTCTTCGCCAATCACTTCCTACCCCTGATTCAAGCTGTTATTGATGCAGGCCGGCGACCCGCGATTTGGGCAGATATGGTTCTAGAGCACCCAGAACTGTTGGAAGTGATCCCAAAAGAAACCCTATTGTTCGATTGGCAATACTTCGACGGTTTCAAAGAGACCACGCCTCGGTTGCTGGCGGCCGGATTTGAGGTCGTTTGCTGCCCGACCTTGCATACCTATAATGCCGCCTGGATGCACGTAGATCGAAGCCAAGCGAATCTGGAGGAAGCCATTGCCCAAGATGGAAAATTGGGTGTATGTCTTACAACATGGGAGTGCGCGCTGATGGGCAACTACTTGACCCTTACCCCAGCAATCAAAAACGCTGGGCGTCAACTATGTGGAGTTGAGCCCAAGCCGCTAAGCGATTGGGATAGGCTAATGGGAATTGAGCTGGAAAAGCTCGGCGGTCCTTTTGCGGTCAGTAGGATCCGCAGCGGCCTCAAATGTCGCCTGTTGTTGTATTCAAATCCGTTCTTAGCGTGGATGCACCACGCGAGCGAGCTGTTTGGGCCAATCGGGGATGAGGCGCTAAAAATCGCGGATCACGCTATCGCCGTGGCGCCAGATGTTAGTTGCCGTGGAGTCGCCGTATTTGTGTACAAGGCCATCGAGTTCGTTCGCCTTGCCGAACAAGCCCGGCAAGCCTATGCAAACGAACTCCCAGGCGTGGCGGCGGCAACTCTGAGCCCGTGTCGCCAGATCTTTGATGATCTAGAAAAGGTCGCTCGTGCGACATTGTTGAACGCAGGAGGCTCCATGGCTGATATTGAGCGATGCCGGGCTGCTCGAAAGCACGTTGAGACAGTTATTCTGCGCATCAAAGAGTATGGCGACGGTCAACTCGGCTACTTGCCTGCTTTCGAAATCTTAACTCATCCCAAATTTATGCCCCACGATCAAGGGTCATGGTGGCTGATCAACAAATGGGCGAACGAGTAGCTAGACTGGCCGCTTTAGATGCCAATCGGTTTCTCGCTGGAAAGCAATCGTCATTTGGTAGCAGCGATCCTCACGCATCGCAGGGGCGATAAACTGGCCCCCCAACGGCGAACCATCTTCGAACCCAATGGGGAACGCCATCGCGGGCCAGCCGAGAAGATTTGACGGGCCGCCGTCGCCGCCCATGTCTACCCACGTCTCCGAAAACAGTTTGTCAATCGGCGGTCCGGGATGATAGAAGGTGGGAGTGAAAATCACATCGCATTTATCCCAAATCTCATTAGCCTTCAGGGCTTCGGTGCGGAACCGCAGCGCCCACAAATAGTCAACGGCTCTTGTTTCCATAGCCGCTGCAAATCCGGCGACCTGGTGTATATCCGCGAGTTTGTCAAAATCCGGCCCTTTGATGAAGTGCTCGTGAGCGCTTGCGCCTTCAGCATCCACAATAATCCCAACGGCAGCATCGTAAGGCATTTTTGGATAGGAAACTTCGACAACTTCGTGTCCGAGTTTCTTGAAGACGGCGATAGCGTCCGCATAAGCCTTCTTGCAGACTTCAGCCTTACTATCTTTAAACTCGTCTTTCAAGAGCCCAATCCTCAGTTTTGGGTTACGCCGCTTCAAATTTAGTTTATCTTTGAACGTCGATGGGTCCTTTTCATCGTAGCCAGCAATAGCTTCCAACACGATTCCGCAATCTTCCGCGCTACGGCACATTGGACCGATCTTGTCAAGGGTCCAGCACAGAGCCATCGCGCCGTATCGGCTCACTCGACCGTAGGTCGGGCGGAACCCGGTTAGGCCATTAAACGCTGACGGGCATGTGATAGACCCGCTCGTTTCACTTCCAAGGCTGAAACCGACGCACCCCAGTGCTGTTGCCGCTCCTGAACCGCTACTCGAGCCACCGGCCCATCGATTCTTGTCAAAGGCCGAAGCGCACGCTCCCGTCGCGCTGGCCCAGGGCACGTTATAGTTACCGCCACCGGCCAGCTCGATCATGGCCAACTTGGCCACCAATATCGCGCCGTGTCCCCTGAGTTTGGCGATAGGCGTCGCATCGTACGGGAACTGCTGCATTTCATGGCCCGGCGAGCCCCAGCGAGTTGGATAGCCCTTGGCCGAAAGTAAATCTTTAGCCCCATAAGGAATGCCGTGGAGCAAACTCTTAGCCGAGTTCATCTCTTTGTCGGCTAAGGCAGCGCTAGCCAAGGCTTCTTCGGTACACATTTGGGCCACGGCATTATGTGCTCGACCCAGGCTCAATAGCCGACCGACATAGTTTTGCGTGAGCTCGGTGCTGCTGATTTTCTTGCGGCGCAAGGCGGCGGCTGTTTCCTTGATGCTAGAGAAGGGGTTGAAGCTCATTTTCCCCCCGCCGGGCTGACCCGATAAACCGTGGCTGGCTCGCTATTTTCGGGCAGCTTGAACTCTTCCCGCGCCTTAAGGGTAGCGGCGGTGTATTCAAGGTTAGCTTTCAGCTTAGCCTTCGCCTCCTCACTCAAAGGCTTAGCCAGGTTCCTTGTGAACTTACTGAGGTCGTCTTGGGCGGTTGAAGCGAGCGCGGGCAATGATGCGGCGGCGGCGGCCGCTCCGGACAAAAACTCGCGTCTGGTTGGTTTCGGCATGCGTGATGTTCTACCCTAAATGCCTAAGGGCGGAACGCAAAAGGAGGCACCAAATCCGGTGCCTCCTCCCGCCTCCTCAAGCGAGGAATTCTTACGCCGCGAGTCGAAGCGCCGCTGCTCTGTCTGCCGCATTTTGAACCTAAAACGGCCAAACTCACCGGAATTTACGTTTCCATTTGGGGTGTTGGAGAAAGTTTTTGGGGTCAAAAACGTTTCGCTTGACCCCAAGAATGTTTCCCGCGAGATCAGGACCCCATGGTTTGGCCTCAAAAACAATTGGCTTGACCCCAAGAATCTTTCGCTTGGGGTCAAAAACAATGGTCTTGGGCTCAAAAAGTTTCTCCTTGAGCCCACCTGGGGAGCGCGGTTGGCTCTTACATATTCGCGATGATGTTATCCCCGAATTCGCTGCATTTGATTTCGGTTGCGCCTTCCATCAGGCGAGCGAAGTCGTAAGTGACGCGCTTTGAGCTGATGGCGCCTTCAACGCCCTTGATAATCAGGTCGGCAGCTTCGTTCCATTTCATATAGCGGAACATCATTTCGCCGCTGAGAATCACGCTGCAGGGGTTGACCTTATCGAGCCCGGCGTACTTGGGAGCGGTGCCGTGGGTAGCTTCAAAAATAGCGTGGCCCGAGATATAATTCAAGTTGCCACCCGGAGCAATTCCTATTCCACCAACTTGGGCGGCAAGAGCATCGCTGATGTAATCGCCGTTTAGGTTGAGTGTGGCGACCACATCGTATTCCTTCGGCCTAAGCAGAATCTGCTGCAAGAAAGCATCGGCAATCGCGTCCTTGATGATGATTCCCGCGCCGGGTTTGCCTTCGGGAATGACGCACCAAGGGCCGCCGTCAAGCTCGACCGCGCCAAAGAACTTCTTCGCCACATCGTATCCCCAATCGCGGAATCCTCCCTCGGTGAACTTCATAATATTGCCCTTATGAACCAAAGTGACGCTCTTTTGACCCGTGGCGATCGCGTAATCAATGGCGGAGTAAACAAGGCGTTCGGTGCCAAAATAGCTCACCGGCTTAAGGCCGACGCCGACGTTGAGGCCGCCGCATGACCACTTTGTGATGTCGCGTGGAGGCATGCCTATAGCTTCAAGCTTCGCGTTCCATTCAACCGACTTCTCAACCGTTCCAAATCGAATTTTGCTGAATTCTTTGGGAAAGTTCTCGGCAAAGAAGTTAAGAACCTTCTCCGACTCTGCCGAACCGCCCTCGAACTCGATTCCCGCGTAAATGTCTTCTGTGTTCTCACGAAAGATCACCATATCAACTGCCCCCGGGTCTTTAACCGGAGATGGAACTCCCGTAAACCAACGAACCGGCCTCAGGCAAACGTATAGATCAAGAATTTGGCGCAAGGCGACGTTGAGAGACCGAATGCCTCCGCCAACGGGAGTAGTAAGCGGACCCTTAATGCCCACCAGATACTGGTTGAAAGCATCAAGAGTCTCATCGGGAAGCCAGTTCCCGGTTTGGTTGAAGGCCTTTTCACCAGCCAGAACCTCCTTCCACTCAATCTTTCGCTCGCCCCCGTAGGCTTTGGCTACCGCAGCATCCAAAACGCGAACGCTGGAAGCCCAGATATCCGCTCCCGTGCCATCCCCCTCGATGAAGGGAATAATGGGATCGTTCGGCACGTTAAGGCCGGAAGGGGTCATTGAAATCGCGCTTGCCATAGGGTTTAAGGATACCGCCTTGGGGCAATGTTGAAACCGTAACCCATGCGTCGCCGCGGTCGTTGGCAGGTACGATACGAGCTACGTGGCAATCCTTAACTCTATCACTCCCCTGGTCCCAACGGGCGGAAGCCTCGCCGAAGCTCTTGCTTTCTACACCCAACAAATGGGTTTCACTGTGGTTTGGCAAGGTGAGAACATGGCCGGAATTCGCCGGGATAGCATCGCTTTCAATCTCGTCGTAAGCGATAACATGGAGTGGATTGAAAACTCCAGTTTCAGCATTGGAACCTCGAACCTTGATGCATTGTACGAAGAATATAAGGGAATGGCCGCGAATGTTGGCCCACTTGAGTTGAAGTTTTGGGGCAGGCGGGAATTTCACATCATTCTGCCCTCCGGCGTTTGCTTACAGTTCTTCCAGGCGGAGACGATAGGCAATGCCGTTGCCGAATGTGACGGATTCTCCGCTCAACCCGGGCTGGCTGAGAAATGCTCTCTCAGAAAGCCACGCCTCGTTCGGTCCCGCCCCTTTTTGAAGCTTCGCGGCACGATTTACCGTCGCCCCAAAGTAGTCACTGATACCGTTGCAGGTCATAACCAGGGCCGGACCCTCATGGAGGCCAAGCTTAACCGCCAAACCAGACTGCGGAACTTGCTTGAGAATACGCATTGATGCCTCCGTTGCTTCCAGGGCGGTAGGGAAGGCCGCCATCACGGCATCGCCTATCGTCTTCACAATGACGCCATGTTGGGTCGCGACGATTTGCTTCATGAGCTCAAAATGGGCTTGCACACGCCCAAAAGAAGGCGCGTCCCCAATCTCTTCGTACATCTTTGTGGAATCGCACAAGTCGCTGAACAGAATGGCTACCCGGCTAACTTGCATTTCACGATTCGGGCTCAGTATTTCCGAGCTGAACCATTGCCGCATTTCTGGCAGGAGCGATGCTTCATGGGCTGAGAGAATATCCGCTTTCCAGGCGGAGTCTTCAAGTTGCAACGTGACCGGGTGGGAAGCTGTATTCTCAAGCGTGATAGAGCCATTGCTAGCTTCAGAAACTGAGATTGAGTCGGCACTAATTCTAACCCGCAGCTCAGAGAAAGAAGATAGCGCGACGGGCTCTGCGTGAACCTGGAGGCTCTTGATAACCGGTTGCTGGCATTCCTGCAAACAGACTTGCCGAGATTCCCCAGGGGCGAGGCGCCACTGCGAAACCACGTGTTGCGTTGTCATCGGACCGGCGATGCAGTATTCGTTTTGATCGACTACCCTGTAGCTAGCCGACGGCCTGAATATCAGCTCTACGTTTTTGTCGTAATGCGAGTCAAATTGGATTCGGCAGCTCTCACAGTGATAGGTGGCTTCTAGGTCGCTCAGGCTTCCAACAAGTTGGCGGTTTCCTCTGCAGTTGGGGCACAGAACCCGCCAGCGAAGATCAAGTAAGCCGGCCCGAACTCCGCAGAGCATCGTAATCGCCATCTCTCTGGAGTCAACGGCAAGCTCGTTTGCAACAGCGAAGGGACGAATTGCGGTCAGATTAGCCGGCGCCTCTTGTTCTATCCACCCGAGCAGAGTATCGACCGTTGCTCTTTTAGCTCCAAAACCGCACATGAGGGTAGCGCACCGAACTCCTTCGTTTCGATTAGCCGGGTTTGATTTTCTCTGCTTCTCAAAGGGAATCACCTGATTTTGATTAAGGCTCTGACATACTGTCTCAGCTTTCGAAACCGCGTCGGCAAGAAAGGCATTGGCAACCCATTGCATTCCCGGTTTGGCTTCAGCTTCGCTAAATACGGTTGCCTGCGTAAATCCGTCAATGGATTCAAGGGAGATACCACCCTCAACCCATAGTAATGGGCCGTTATCGAACGTGCGCTTAACCTTGTAGTAGTGATGCCGCTCCCACTCGAAAGGCTCCTCCGTATACGAAACGGTAAGACCCGCGATCGCAACTTGACCTCGGCGGATACTGCCGCCTTCAGCTTGCGGGAGAATCGTAAACTTGATTGCGGGGAGACCCATTTCGCGATTCAGTTTGTCCGTATCAGAAAGCAAGGGCCAAATGGTCGTCACATCTCGTCGGATAAGAACTTTTCGCTCCAGCCTCTTCATGTGCAAGAGAGTATCACCAATTTCTGAACGCCGTATGAATAAAAAAAGGCGACGGAAAAAATTCCGCCGCCCTAGGCTTGCGTTCTCACGCTGAGCCCGCGGTGTATTTAGCGAGATTGATCGTTCGATCATCCTCTTTATAATTGCTAATAGATAGTGCGTATTCCGCGAGTTTTCTCAGCGCCGTTTCCGACGTCGCATCCAGACCATGCGGGCTAGTGAGACACATCGCCAGCAGACCAAATGCTTCCTCCTCAGTGAGATGCAACCCTTCTGGTGTTCCAGTGGTCATAACTCCCTCCTTGGGGGTACCAAGATTATAGACGAGAAAAAGCCCGAACTGTTCCACGCAAATATGAGGTTTTTGCTTCGGGTTGCCGATAATAGTCGGTTTGTCGTGGACTCTATCAATATACCCATTGGGGTATATTGATAGAGTGAGCACGAAAACAGGAGCCATTCAGAGACGACTTTCACGAGCCGAAGGTCAAATTCGTGGCGTTAGGCGGCTCGTTGATGAGGGTGCGTACTGTTGCGATATTTTGAACCAACTGAACGCAGCCCGCTCCGCTTTGGACCAGATCGCGGCGATGGTTGCTTCTAACCACATTCGACATTGCATCGTTGAAGGCGAGGGTCATGAACAGGCAAAGGGTATGTCGCAAACCGAGCTGCTAGAGGAAATGGAAGAAGTGTTGAGCCGGTTGGTCCGATGATACGGGGGCAGGTATTAAGAGTTGAAGGGATGACGTGCTCAGCGTGCGTCAACTATGTCGAGAGCGCGCTGAAGCAGGTTGCAGGTGTCGAGGGTGCAAGTGTGAACTTGGCCAACAACACCGCTAGAGTGGAAGGAACTGCGGACGTAGCCGATCTCATTGCAGCCGTGGAAGGGGCCGGATATCGGGCCTCGTTGCCAACTCTGGCACCGACCCCTCGCGATGACTCTGCCACAGAGCTTTTGGCGTCTGTCGCCCTCACCGTTCCGATTGTCGTGATAAGCATGGGTTGGATGCACCGCAGCCTCGGCGTGAACCTTCTCATCGGAGTCCTGACCGCCTTTGTCGTTTTTGGGCTGGGCCGCTCGTTTTTCAGAAACGCCAGTCAAGCTCTCGCGAACCGTGTTGCAAACATGGACCTTTTAATTGCAATTGGTTCTGCATCCGCGTGGGTTTATTCGGCGGTTGCCCTTGTACTTTTCCGCGAAAATCCACACGCGCTTTCCGAGCACTTGTACTTTGAAACTGGGGCTGTGATTGTAACCTTGGTGATGACGGGAAGGCACCTGGAACGAAATGCCAAAGGCGCAATGTCGGATGCTGTGAACAAGCTCTTTGCTTTGCAACCGCCCAGGGCAACAAAGGTGGCCACAGAAGGCGATGTTGAACTTGCGATAAATGAAATTCAAATCGGAGATTTGCTTCGGGTGCGACCGGGAGGGCAGATCGCTGTTGACGGAGTAGTGGCAGAAGGATCCTCTTACGTGGACGAGGCGATGCTAACCGGGGAGCCCGTACCGAGGCAGAAGACAATCGGGTCTTACGTGACGGCGGGAACCGTTAACCAGAATGGAACCCTCCTGTACCGAGCCAATCGCATCGGCCAGGATACGATGCTGGCTTCCATTATTGAGTTGGTCGACAAGGCTCAGGGCTCGAAGGCTCCGATTCAAAGGCTGACGGACAAGATCTCTTCGATTTTTGTGCCTGTTGTAATTGGTCTTGCAACGGTTACAGGGATCGCAGTTTGGCTCACAGGAAGCACGCTCGAGATATCGTTTATGCGGGCGATTGCCGTTCTTGTAATCTCTTGCCCATGCGCTTTGGGGCTTGCAACCCCAACCGCTATCATCGTGGGAATTGGTGCGGGCGCCAAACAGGGCATCCTCATCAAAGACGCCGAATCACTTGAACGCGCTGCTCATGTGAAAGTCGTCGTTTTAGACAAGACCGGAACCTTAACCGTCGGAAGGCCCCAGGTTGTGGAAATGGAAACTGACCTTGACCATGGCGAGTTCCTACGCATAATTTCATCAGCGGAGCTGCCGTCAGAGCATCCTTTTGGCAAGGCCATCGTTGAGCTCGCCCGTTCACAAAACATTGCCATTGTCCCACCGGAAACCTATCAGGCGATTCCGGGACAAGGGCTCAAGGCAACCAGTGCGGACGGCCTCGTGGAAATCGGTCCGGACGATTTTGGAGTTATCTGTCGGCTCAACGGAAACACGATCGGTCGGATCAAAATTGCCGATACAGTTCACCCCGATGCGCAACAAGCAGTCTCCAGACTCACTGAACTCGGTGTCAAACCTGTTCTGGCTTCTGGTGATCAATCCGAAACGGTGGAAGCGGTTGCCAAGGAACTTGGCATAAGAGAGGTTCACTCTAGAATATTGCCGGCAGGAAAGGCCGAACTTGTGACCAAGCTACAACTGGTTGGTCCTGTCGGAATGGTCGGCGATGGGATCAACGACGCTCCAGCTTTGGCCAAAGCAGATCTCAGTATTGCTATGGGGAGCGGGACTGCGATCGCAATGGAATCCGCTCAGATCACGCTACTAAGATCTAACCCGCTTGGCATCCCAACTGCCATTAGGCTCAGCCGAGCAACCGTTTCAACGATTAAGTGGAACTTGGTTTGGGCCTTCGGATACAACGTGGTGATGATTCCGTTGGCGGTGCTCGGATTTCTAAACCCCATGTTCGCTGCCGGAGCGATGGCATTGAGCAGTGTGACGGTGGTGCTGAACTCTTTACGTCTAAAGAGTTTCAAATAAAATGGCGCGGACGAAGGGATTCGAACCCCCAACCCTCAGTTCCGAAGACTGATGCTCTATCCGTTGAGCTACGTCCGCTTGAAGTCATCAATTCTACCGCAGAAATGACCGCGGCTCTGCTAGAATCTAGGTATGTCGGCCCAAACCTCGACGCGTTGCAAAGAAATGATCGCGCTTCTTGACGAAGCGGTTCAAATTGAAGATGAGTGTTCGAGGTGTCATCGCATCAAAGATATCCTTCACGACATCGTTGGATGTCAGGAGGATTTCGTTCCCGAGTCTTTCTTGAAACCCTGTGAAACAAAATACGCACGACGCCTTTTGCATAAGGACCCAGATGGTCGCTATAGCGTCGTCATCATGGTTTGGGGACCGGGGCAGGGCACTCCAATCCACGATCACGCGGGTTGCTGGTGCGTGGAGTGTGTCTATCGGGGCCGCATAAAAGTAGTGAGCTATGATCTGCAAAACTGCGAAGGGGACAGCTTTGATTTCAAGCAAGAGCAAGAAATCACGGCTGGAATTGGAGATGCGGGGGCCCTCATCCCTCCTTTCGAGTACCACACCATTGCGAACGCTGAGTCAACCCCGTCGTCCACGATTCACGTGTATGCGGGCGAACTTGAGTGGTGCCACATTTTTGAAAAGTCTGGCGAAAACTACAAGCGCGTTTACCGAGATCTTTGTTACACCCAAGACTAATGCGAGCCATTGTTCCCGGGTTTTTGCTTTGCCTTGGTTTGGGGTTGGCTTCATTTGGCTCTAAATTCTTCCAAGGCTTCGTGAGCCCCTTGTTGATTGTAATTGTCTTGGGGATGGTCATCGCCTCGTTGACCACGTTGCCAAAGACCTTGGATCCAGGAATCGCGCTATGCCAAAAACCGTTGTTACGTTGGGGCGTGGCGGGGTTAGGTTTCAAGCTAAGCATACAGAAGCTCGGCGAAATTGGCGGGCCAGCCTTGCTCGTGGTTGCGATATCGACAACGGCAGCCCTCTTTTTTGGTTGGTGGGTGGCGCGGAAAGTAGGACTGAATGAGAAGCTGAGCCTGCTCTTGGGTGTCGGCACAGGCATTTGTGGCGCATCAGCAATCGTTGCCGCCGACAGCGTCGTAAACGCTGAGAAAGAAGACACTGCCGTTTCATTGGGCGTGATCACATTCTTGGGGACCCTGGGAATCTTGATTTACCCTCTGATCGGGCGGGCTCTTGGGCTGTCGAAATTCGTATATGGAGTCTGGAATGGGGCAAGTTTGCACGAGATGGCTCAAGTAGTGGCGGCAGGTGAGGCTTTTGGGGCTACGGAAACTTCCACCGTTGCAAAACTGGCTCGGATCTGTTTGCTTGCGCCGGTCGTTTTCGGATTGGGATGGTACTTGCGCTCAAAGCGCGGAAGTTCGGGGGAAGCGAAAGTGCCGTTGGTTCAGTGGTTTTTAGTCGCATTTGTAGTTATCGCGTGCATAAACTCAACCGGCATCATTAGCAAAGAGTTGGGAAAGGTGCTGCAGGATATTGACCTTGCCGTTCTATGCGTCGGAATGGCTGGAGTGGGCTTGAAATCTGATTTTCGGCAGATATTCAAGGCTGGGTGGAATCCTGTGATCGCTGGTTTCCTGCAGTGGATATTCTTGGCAGGAGTTTCCTTGGCATTGGCAGTGGCGTTATGCAAGTAGACAAACTCGTCATCGCAACCCACAACATAAAGAAGGGGGGCGAGATGGTGGCAATCCTGGCTTCTGCATTGACGGAGACTCGCATACTCACGCTACAAGACTTCCCGAACGCGGGCGAACCTGAGGAGACTGGCACGACTTACCAAGAAAATGCGACTATCAAGGCGCTATCGGCTGCTGAAGACACGGGGATGCCCTGCCTGGCCGATGATGCTGGTCTGGAGATCGACGCTTTGGGTGGCGAGCCCGGGCTTTACTCCAAGCGATTCGCGGGAGAGCTAACGCCCTTTTCCGACAAGATGAGCATAATCTTGCACCGTTTGCAGGGTTGTACGGATCGAAAGGCACGCTTTCGGTGCTGCATCGCCCTGGCGAGCCACAAGCCTTTACCGACACCTAGCCTAACTGGTGTGGACGCCCATGTAAATCGACACGGCGATGTGTACGTCTTAACTATAGAAGCCACTTGCGAGGGAGTTATTGCTAAGGAGCCAAGCGGAAATGGAGGTTTCGGATACGATCCGATCTTCTTTTTGCCACAGCTAAACTGCACAATGGCGGACCTCACAAGCGATCAAAAGCATGCGATCAGCCACCGTGGAAAGGTATTGCGAGCCCTTTGCTTGTACCTAAGGCAGACTCCTAACTAACCGGCACGGGATCGTTGCAGCCCGCGCCAACGGCTCGATCTCCGGCCGACAGCTTGACATCTCCACCAGGACGCCAGCGCACGTTCAGTTCCTTGACGGCCTTCGTTTCATCCAAACGTCCGACAATCTGGGTTGTAGGGGCGTTGTGAAGAAGGTCAGGATTCTCGACGGCTTCCTTGCAAATTGCGATGACGGCATCGCAGAAATCGTCCAAGGTTTCTTTCGATTCTGTCTCGGTAGGCTCGATCATGAAACACTCAGGCACGATGAGAGGGAAGTAGTTCGTCGGCGGATGGAAGCCATAATCGATGAGCCGCTTTGAGATATCAAGGGCTCGCACCCCGTGCTCCTTTTTGTACTTTTCAGCCGTTAGAATGCATTCGTGCATGCAGGGCCGATCATGGGCGGGGGGCAAAACATCTTTGAGCCGCGCACGTATGTAATTGGCATTCAGAACTGCATATCGCGAAATCGTGCTCATGTGTTCTCGACCGAAAGCGCTGAGATAGGTATACGCCCGCACTTCCATCAGAAACTGCCCGAAATAGGCAGAGACTCGACCGATTGAATCGGGCCGATCTTCATCGAGAATGACTACATCCCCCACCTTTCGCACAACGGGTTTGGGTAAGAACTTTTCCAAGTGCTCACCGAGGCCGATCGCACCACATCCAGGACCACCGCCCCCGTGAGGTGTGCTGAAGGTCTTATGCAGGTTCAGGTGCATGCAATCAAACCCATGATCGCCGGGTCGGGTCGTGCCTACCATGGCATTCATGTTCGCACCATCGCAGAACACTTGTCCACCTGCAGCGTGAACCATTTCGCAGATTTTGACGATGTTTGGCTCAAAGAGTCCCAGCGTTGAAGGATTAGTGAGCATAATCGCAGCCACGGAATCGTCGAGCGCGCCGGTCAGAGCCGCCAAATCAGTATTTCCATCTTTATCAGTTGGGATTGAGCGCACCGAGTAACCGCACCGAGCGGCCGACGCGGGGTTGGTTCCGTGAGCCGAGTCTGGAACCAGGACAACCTTTCGCGTGGCTCCTTCGCCCCGAGACTCATGGTACGCCTTGATCAGCATCAGGCATGTCATCTCGCCATGGGCACCCGCTAAGGGTTGTAGGCAGATATGGTCAAATCCGGTGACTTCCTTAAGAATCTCTTGGACTCGGTAGAGGATTTCTAGATTTCCCGGAACCGAAGAAGCTGGTTGCATGGGGTGCGTATTCGCAAAACCGGGAATTGAAGCTGTCTTCTCGTTGATCTTCGGGTTGTACTTCATGGTGCACGAGCCCAGAGGATAAAATCCAGTTTCAATGCCATAGTTGATATGGCTCAGATTGGTGAAGTGGCGGAGCATGTCCAACTCTCCAATTTCGGGAAGGTGTAACTCACTTCGGGTTTCGCCAAGCACTTCCGTGAGATCAACTTCAGGGGTATCTGCCATGGGTACGTTGCACCCGATTCGACCAGGTCGGGACTTTTCAAAAATTAGGGAGGGTGCAGGAACCGTCTTCTGAGGCATTGAACCTAGATTTTACCGGCTGTAGCTTGGCCCGAGCCGGTTCCATGCGATGACGCCAATGTTCAGGTTCAATCGGGACGCGACCGTAACCTTATCCGAGCATGCTGGCGTCATATGCTCATGCTTTTTACGGTGATTGCTCTGTCGGTCGGATCGGCAAAACTACCCACAAAAATGGTGGAAGCGGCGGGCTATTACTCGTTTGCAACGGGTTTTGAAGTTTCCGACTACCGGTTGCGTGAAAACGGAAAACTAGAAATTTCGAATCGTTTTGATCATCCGGGTGGCAAATCTTGGGTCGGATTCTGGCGATTCCAGGAGGGAGTCATTCAAATGTTCACCCCTTACAAGTCTAATGAAAAGTGGCGCGTTAGCGAGGTACAGGCGGTGCCAATCGCATGGGGTGACCGACTCATGCTCGTTGATCCTGAAGAACTGGTTAACGGCACGATTCGAAGGCTGTTCATTCGGATCGTCAATCAGAACGCACGTGGCGCGAAGCTCGGCGAGTCGCCGTGGGATATCCCGGTACCGATCAAAAGGCAAGACGCGACGCTAAAAATGCTCCCAACTATGGAGCGCCGGCCGCACCCAAACCTTTCGATACGTGCATCGAAGGTATCAGCCTCGGTTCGCGACTTATTCCTGACGCCAGAGCGGCATGTGACGAGCTTCGGCGTCGAACTTATCGCCGTTCGCTTGAATGTGAACTAACTCACCATCAAATGCGGCTTCGTTTCTCACCATTCCGGCCGCAATGTAACCAAAGGTTGGTGAATCAGCCGCAGACGATATCGTTCCAACCTCGTTGCGCCCCATATGAATAACGGTCGCGCCCAACGGAATTGGACGGTCAGAAACAAATCCCATCCAGGTCTTATTGGTGTGCCCGCGAGAGTAGATCCTCATTAGCACTTCCTGCCCCGTATAACATCCCTTTTTGTAGCTCACATTACGCGCAGTGAAGGCCGCTCCCAGCTCGGGTGGAAGAGTTTTTTCGGTGATGTCAACCCCAAATCGGGGATGACCAAACTCGAGGCGAGCGATGTTTACGGCCTCTTCTTCGATCGGCTCAAAATGAGATTCAATTGCTTCGGCCTCAGCAGATGCAGTGCGGGGTAGCAGCAAATCCCAACCGCCCAGCCCCGTTCGATTCGAGCGTAAGCAGATGACTTCTAACCCTTTGAAGGTGACGATTCCGGCGTCCAAGTTCGGAAGGTCAACGAACTCCCTCAGTTCTTGGGTGGCCAATGGGCCCTGGATTGAGACCAACCGATACTCGGTTGTGAGGTCGGCAACGGTGACGTCCTCCATGATGATCGTTTGGTCAAATCGTTTTTGAACCGCCGCTTGAGCTCCTTTGGGAACGCGAATCAAAAACCGATCTTCGAGTATCCAAAGTTCGCCTGTGGAGACGATCTGGCCCACAGGGTTGCAGAAGCAGAACGAAAGCGATCCCCCCGCAACGTATCCGCGGAGATCATTGGTAACTTGACCCTGCACCCACGCCTTCTTGTCTTCTCCTTTTAGTTCGAAAAGAGCAGAATTATGAAGCTCATATCGTCCGCATCCTGAGCGCAGCAAGTCGTACGAGTTAAAAACAGCATCAGAAAGGGAAGAAGGAGCAAGACTCTCGGACATCATAAGGAAACCGCCAAAGGCATTAAAGGGTGGGGCCTAATTATAATACGTCTTAAGGCTTCGCGATTGCGTCTTTTTTGTCACATGTTAGGTTTTTTTCTCGCTGCTTTTGGGGTTTTCCTTGGGGCGGGAAAGCTAGAGGTTCGCTCCTTTGAACATGCCGCTGCAAACGACATCCTATCGAAACTTCAAGGGGAACGCAAGGCAGTAAACGTGGAAACCCACCTCAATGGTTTGTTCGGTGGCGTGGGCGGCGACATCAAGGAAGTCCTTATTACCGCCAAGGAGTTCTCAACCCAAGCCCTTCCGCTTTTTACAGAACCAGACCGGTCGAAGCGTGGAATTGTTAGAAATTTGCGAATTGAGCTCTTCAACTTCGACTTGAAGAACTTGCATGTAGAATCACTAAAAGCCGCAATTCCTGATTGCCGATATGATTACGGATTGGCACTATCGAAACGGCAAATCCGACTCAGTCGCAGCGGCATTGGACTGGGCACCGTGAGAATCAAATCTGACGACCTCGCAAAATTTATCCTCTCAAAGTACAAGGAAATCAAGTCGGTTACGGTAACGGTGTCAAATGGAAAAGCGTTTGTTGAGGGCTACGGTGAGTTTGCATTGCTTTCCACAAAGTTTCTGATTATTTCTACCCTCTCATCGCCCGATGGAAAGACGCTGGAACTCGCGAATGCTCGCGTTTTCTTCGATGACCGTGCGGCCGAGGCTGCAAGTGCCCGGGTTCTCCTTTCTAAACTGAATCCTGTTGTCCACCTCGACAAGGATCTTGGTCTTCTGGATGCCATCAGCATTAAAGGGATCAGGTTAGAACAAGGTTACATTGAGGCGTGGGGAGACACGAAGATTCCTACAAAACCTGGTAACGGGTCTTGAGCATTGTGATGCTACAATGGAGCAGGGTGATGAACACTTGGATTTGCGTGGGGCGGTAGGTAAAGATTTTCAACCTTTCATAGGTCAAGTCTTCGATGTTGCTCTTGACGAGGCAGGCGAGCCATTTACGAGCTTCAAACTTGTAGAAGCTACCCCCACAGAAGCGCGTCCCTTTCGTTTGATTTTTGAGGGACCGGTCACAGTCCCTCTCGATCAGGGAACGTTCTATTTCAAGAATGCCAGCACGGATACGCTCACCATTTTCATTGTCCCCATAAGCGCTGATGCTCAGACGAGGGCATACGAAGCAATATTTAACTAAAGAGAAAAAACTATGGCTGATCCCTATATCGGAGAACTCAAATTGGTTCCCTATAACTTTGCCCCAAGAGGTTGGGCCTTTTGTGCAGGGCAACTGTTGCCCATCGCGCAGAATACGGCTCTCTTTTCGTTGCTCGGCACCACGTATGGCGGCAATGGAGTTAGCACATTCGGTCTACCGGACCTAAGGGGAAGAATTGTGGTTCACCCTGGTCAGGGCCCCGGTTTGTCCAACTATGATCAAGGTGAAAGGGCTGGAGTAGAAAGCGTCACCCTGACCCAATCTCAAATTCCTGCTCACAACCACTTAGTTCAGGTGAATGGCAATCCGCCCACTCAGGCTACTGCTCCCGGCGCGTTTGCAGCTCAAACGGCGGGGACCGTTGGCAACACCTATGGGACCGTTACAACCGGCAATATGCCCTCGGCCACGATTGCGACCGTGGGCGGCAGCCAACCCCACAGCAATGAGCAGCCCTACCTCACCTTAAACTATGTAATCGCCCTCGAAGGCGTTTTCCCCCCTCGCAACTAGGAGCAAATTATGTCAGAACCATTCATCGGAGAAATCAGACCCTTCTCATTCAACTTTCCCCCAAGAGGGTGGGCTCTTTGTAGCGGCCAGCTCCTCCCCATTAACCAGAATCAGGCGCTTTTCTCGCTGCTTGGGACGACGTACGGTGGGAACGGGACAACGAATTTTGCCCTACCCAATCTCAATGATCGCACAGCGAGGGGTGAAGGGACCGGGCCGGGATTAGCACCGCACTTCTTAGGAGAGGCGGGCGGAAGTAACACGCAAACCCTTAGCGTCGGTCAGATGCCGGCGCACTCTCACGGCGTTAAAACGGCATCAAGTGCATCGACAAACAGCCCGGCTGGGGCGGTACCAGCTACTGCCAGCACGAGTGTCTATGGCGCGCCCGATGCAGACCTGAACCCCACCGTAATCAGCGGTGCCGGCGGCAGTCAACCACACGAGAATCGTCAACCTACGCTTTGTATCAACTATAGCATCGCTCTGGTCGGGATATTCCCGTCAAGGAACTAAAAACATGGCAACCCCCTTTATTGGAGAAATAAGAGTCGTTGGTTTCAATTTCAATCCTGTCGGCTGGGCAAGATGTGATGGACAGTTGTTGCCAATCGCGCAGTTTGATGCGTTGTTTGCGTTGATCGGTACGACCTACGGCGGCGATGGACAGAACACCTTTGCGCTACCAGATTTGCGAGGCCGCACAATGGTGGGAATGGGGAATCTGTTCATTGGTGAATCCCTCGGAGTTGAGTCGGTCACGCTTACATCATCGAACCTTCCAACTCATACCCACACCATGAGGGCAGGGTCGGCAGGAACCCTGACCAATCCTACGCAGGGCGTTCAATCCTCGTACGTGGGCGGCTCTAGGGCTGATCGGCTCTATGCGACCACTGCTTCCGGTGTGGCAGCGACAGGGATGTTGGAAACCTCGGGCGGGAATCAACCTCATGAGAACCGCATGCCGTACCAAGCTGTCCTTTGTGTTATAGCCCTAGAGGGAATTTTCCCACCGAGAAACTGAAATGAACAATTCACTTAATCCAAACCTAGACCGCCGAACTTTTCTTCGAGGTGCCACGACCGCGATTGGAGCAAGCGCTGTCGCCTCAAGCGGGTTAGCCGCCCTGGCACCTGTTGAGGCCGTGGCCTCAGTCGCGATGATTGAAGGCGACAATCTGATTCCAGGCGAATGGCTTACCGCAAGCAAAGTCCCTCTTGAGCGCGTTCAGATTACGATCGAGTCGAGAGGCGCAGGAAAGCTCACTGGCTTAACCGCAGTTTTTGGAAAGTATCCATTTCAAGCGTGGACGGCGGGTGGCGGACGTTGCCGATTCGAAATGCCGGTTGGACGTGACGGAATAACGTTGATTCTTAGCCAGGGAGAGGTGAGCAGCAAGGTTATTCTTAGCTCAAGCGGCAAAACCAAACTACGGGAAGGAAATTATGCTTTGGCGGCAGGACGGGTCAACTGGAAGCTGTTTAGAGCAGAAGCAGGCAAGTTGTTGGGCGCAGGTGGTAATCCCACTTCACTGCAACACTTGATCGTTACCGTTGAGCGCATTTGAACAAGCCCTAGCATCAATTGGATGGATAAACGCCGAGTCTGCGCATGACAGTTTCCTTTTTGATTTGTTTCGGGAGCTTAAATCCAAAGAACTCGAACCGCTTTCCTTAAGCGAGTTGCAGCGTGAAACCCTTGTTGCCCAGCAATTCAACGCAAGAACGCAGGGCTACGCTTGTTCTTTTCCCGACGCTCGGATATTCGTAAAGTTGGAAGTCGGGGCTCTTATGGCGCTTCTCGGCCCCGAAATCCATCTGATTGATCTCACGATTGCTGAGGGTGCCCGAAATCAAGGGCATGGGTCAGAACTCTTTAGGACCATAACGGCATTGGGGGTTCCGGTAACGCTCTCTGTATTCGCCGAGAACCCCGCTCGTCGGCTCTACTCTCGCCTAGGGTTTCGCGAAACTTCCTCGACCGGAATGCATGTTGAAATGCGTTATGAATAGTGCGAACTTAATGCAAACATCACGCAGAGGCAAACACGCTGCCGCATTAACCTGGTATTCCTATAAGATGTTCCGCCCAATTTCCATTTTGATTATTTTTGCCACCTTGGTTACGCCAGCTTTCGCATGGATTGATACGGGACACATGGTCGTAACCGAAATAGCTAGAAGGGAACTCAACGAGCTAGCCAAACACCGCATCGAAACTTTGATCGCGATCGGAGGGAGTGAAAAGACCAACGACTTCGTCACCGCATCATGTTGGGCTGATGATTTTAAAACAGCCGAGAACGGACCGTGGCATTACATTAACATTCACTTCCGGAACGACGATCAGCCGGTAACTAACAAGGCTCTTGAACAGAACGTGATTTGGGCGATCGAAAAGTTCAGCAAAGAGATCAATGATCCTTTCCTGGATAACGCGCGGAAGGCTGACGCCCTTCGCTTTCTCTTACACTTCGTAGGGGATGTTCATCAACCAATGCACTCAGTGGCTTGTGACAATGAGGCGCACCCCGATGGCGATCGAGGGGGCAATGATTTCACGTTTGAACCCTTCGAGCTCGCCGGTTTTACCGTGAAGAACCTGCACTTTCTCTGGGATATCGGGGGCGGACTGTATGGCAAGACCGATCGCCCGCTGGTCGCATCGAACAATATTGGAACGTTAGCTACTCAGCTTATCAACGAGAACCCGCGTTCCTCCTTCCTCGCCATCAACAATCAAAAACCGGTGGACTGGGCAGAGGAAAGCTTTAAACTCGCACGCGGAATCGCTTATGACTTGCCAACCACCAAGAAACCAAGTGACGCCTATCTGAAGACCGCACAATATGTCTCAAGCCGCCGGATCACCATTGCCGGCTATCGTCTGGCGGACCTTCTGAATCGCCTCCTTGGTCAGTAGGCTGGTACCATCTTTACTTGCATGACGAGCCCATAACCACCCGCCGGATATGGGCTTTGTACTACCCCCTGGCCATTTCCTGGCTGTTCATGGGGCTGGAAGGGCCGATTATCGTGAAGATGATTGGCACGGTTGGAAATGCCGAGCAAAAAGAAGTCTGGTTGGCGGCGTTCAATGCACTTCTCGCAATCTCGTTGATCATTGAAAGCCCGGTTATTGATCTGCTTTCCACCTCAACTACCCTTTGCAAGGGACGAGTCACGTTCGCCTCGCTCTCAAAGTTCTCGCTTCAACTCATGGGTCTTTGCACGATCGTGCATGCGTTGGTTGTTTTCACACCGCTTTACGGCCTGATTACAGCCCACTACGATCCCGCCGTTCGTGACGCGCTGCATGTCCCGTTGATGGTGATGCTGCCTTGGAGTGCGGCGATTGGGTGGCGAAGATTTAAACAGGGAATCCTCATTCGTTCGGGCCGAACCCGAATGATTGGGTTTGGAACCGGGGTTCGCGTTGGAACTCTTCTCGTCGTAAGCTTTGGATTGGCCCAAACAACGCAGTTGACGGGCGTCATGATCTCGGCAATTGCCCTGGCGAGTTCTGTGTTTACCGAGTCGCTGTTTGTGCACTTCGCCGCCGCCGAAGCCATTGAGAACTTGGAGGGTGGCGATGAACCGCTCGCACCCAAGAAACTTGTCTCTTTCCACACTCCCCTAACCGTGACAACGGCAATGGTTTTGGGCTCGAACTTCCTCGTTACGCAATCCCTCGCTGCCAGTGCCGATCACAAGATTTCACACGCAGCCTATCAAGTTGCGCTCTCGTTTATGTGGCTTCATCGCGCCGTGGTCTTTGCCTTGCCGGAGGTCATCATCACCCTGTATGATCGGGTGAGCGCTCGCCCGCTTCTGCATCGCTTCTCAGCGTTGGTCTCACTGTCTATGACGGGCTTGATGCTGTTCTGGGGACTAACTGGAATTGATTATCAGTTCTTCCGAACGGTTCTGGGGCAAGAAGAGGGAGTTGCCCGGGCTGCCCATTGGGCGTTCCTCGGCTCATCGCTCCTACCCGCCATCAATGGTGCGCAGGCTTATGTTCGGGGTGTGCTTACGGCTGGCCACTTTACCAAACCACGGATGACGGCCATGGGAGTCGGACTTGCAGTTATGGCGGTCACGCTCTTAGTAGGGCTGAAGCTCCAAGCATCTGGCATTCTCCTCAGCGCCATCGCCCCAACTTTGGCATTTGCCGCCGAACTTGCGGTCCTCATCGCAGCTCTGCGCAAACTCACGCCCGATTATCGAAGGTGAGGCCTTGCGCCTAACTCAATTCAAAGGACTCGCCCCATTTCGGAATGATCGTATCCCACCCCAAATCTGCTTTGATCTTGGCTTGAAGAGCGGCTTGGGCGGGCGGTTCGCCGTGCACAATGAAGGTTTTCTTGGGCGGCGACTTAAAGCCGCTTAACCACCGCATCATCTCACCTTGATCGGCGTGGGCGGAGAGGGCGTTGAGCTTCTCGACCCGTGCCTGAACATTAATCTCCCGCCCAAACATCCGCACCATGTCGGCACCCTCAAGTAATCGTCGCCCCATCGTTCCTTGGGCCTGATAGCCAGTGAATAACACAACCGTCGAAGGGTCATCGAGGCGATGCATTAAGTGATGCAAGATTCGGCCGCCGTTACACATTCCGCTCCCCGCAATAATCATCATCGGACCCCGCCGAGAGTTCAGCTCTTTCGAGAGCTCTCGATCACGTACAAACGTGACGTTCTCTGGTTCCAGCGGAGCATGACCGATATTGTGCTCGCGCTGCATCTCATCGTCATGCTCTTCGTATGCAGCGCGGTAGAGGTCGGTTGTGCTCACGGCCATGGGGCTGTCAATGAATATCGGCACTCGGGGGCAGGTTCCTGCATCTTGAAGTTGATGAATATTGTAAAGCAGTTCCTGGGTTCGCCCGATCGCGAAACTGGGCACGAGAACCACGCTGCTATTCCGATACGCTTCTTGGAGGATTTCGCCAAGGTGGGCTCCGGTATCCTCTGTCGGGTGGAGCCGATCACCATAAGTGCTTTCAATCGTCAAGTATTCGGCAAAGTCGCAGGGAGTAGGATCTTTGATTATAGGGGTGTTGTACCGGCCCAAATCTCCCGACATGTTGATGCGCTCGCCATTATCAAAGAAGAATTCCGCAAATGCCGAGCCAATGATATGACCGGCAGGGGAGTAACGCACTTTCATGCCGCCCGGTAACTCGTGCATTTCATCGTAAGTCCAGCGCTTCATGAGTTTCAGCGCTGCATATGCGTCCTGCTCCGTGTATAGGGCGGGTCGGTCATCCCCGTGCTTCGCTCGGTGACGAGCCTCTTCTTCCTGGATCCGACCAGAGTCTGGCAAACTAATCTTGCATATCCCAATCGTGGCCGACGTGGCGTAGATTGGCCCCGCGTAACCTTGCTTAACGAGGCAGGGAAGGTAACCAATGTGATCGGTGTGACCATGCGTAAGGACAATGGCATCGATTGAATGCGGATCGACGGGGAAGGGTTGATAGTTGCGAGCTGAGAGTTCGGACGATCCCTGAAAAAGGCCGCAATCAACGAGGATACGCTTGCCGTTATGCTCAATGAGATGCCGAGAGCCCGTCACCGTCTCAGCGGCGCCATGAAAAGTGATTCGCGGTTGCATTACCGCTTATTTTGCTCTATGCCGACTTCTTTAAGTTCAGCCCGAACATGTAACGCAACTTTTCACCGAGTGATAGTTCCACTTTATCATGATCTTGACCAAGCAAACTCGCAGCGATCGCAGCCACGTCTTGTGATGGCGGCAACTTCGGATCGCCAATCGAATAGGGTTGGCGACGGCGAATATACTCAAGCGCCCGATTGTCCTGACGCACGTGTCCGGCATACATCAGCGACTTGCCGAGGAACTGCTCACAGATCGAGCGGAGCTTGGCGAAAACTGCCTTGGCTTGTGCATCATCTGTGACCATATTCAGGATCACCCGGATCGTTGCATCCGGACGGCGAGCCCAAAGGGCTTTCGCTGTTGCATAAGCGTCGGTAATGGAAGCGGGGTCAGGCGTAGCTACTAGCAAGCACTCATCAGCCGCTTGCAGGAAGGTCAGCACAGTACCATCTATTCCAGCACCCGTGTCAAAGATCAGAATGTCGGTTGTTCGCTCCAGCTCAGCCAATTCGGTAAGAAATCGGTCAAGCTGAGGGCCATTTAGGTTAACCATAGCTTCGACTCCTGATCCACCAGCAATGAACCTAACACCGGCTGGGCCGTCTTGGACGACCTGCGACAGCGTCTTTTCACCCGAGAGCACATGTTGCAACGTGAAGTCCGCGGTCGCGCCCAACACGACGTCAAGATTTGCCAATCCTAAGTCGGCGTCGAAGAGAACAACCCTTCGGCCCCTTTTCGAAAATTGGATTCCCAGGTTGCAAGATAGATTTGTCTTGCCAACCCCGCCCTTACCACTTGTAACTGCAATCGTTCTCATTGTTTTATGCTGCAACCTTTCTAAATAGTCGTTGCCAGAATCCAGGTTTTGGCTGAGCGCTTTGTCCTGAAGTCATGATTGAGAGAAGCTGCTCTCTGTCCTTTGTTGTTGGAGTCGCCATATCTGCTCTTGGGGTTGAGATGACGGACCAGTTATATGACTTCATCGCGCTTGAGAGGAGTAACGCCGAAGCGAATCGCTCCTGAGGATCTTGGGCCAATGCCCGGTTGAGAACCTCAACCATCGCTAACGGCAGACTTGCGTTCGAGGTTGGCAACTCCCATGTTCCGGACTGATGAGGCCGTTGTCCGGTGAGGCATTCCCAAAGCAGCGTTCCGAGAGCAAAGATGTCTGAAGCTGGCGTTGCAGATGTGCCCTCTGGGCTTGTGTAGGAATGGCTAGGTGCCATGAGAGGCACAAGCTTCGCTCCACTGCCGGAAATCACGATGTTTTCTGGGCAGATCAGGCCAACATATCCACCCCGTTGATGCAGGGCGTCAATACCTTCAGCAATCTGAGCAACGAGCGCGGTTGCCTGGGGCAGAGTGCGTGCACCACGGGTCTTGAGGACATGGGATAGCGTTTCACCCTCGATTTTCTCTAGAACGACCCAATGCTGGCCATCAAACTCGAACAAGTCGTGGACACTGGCGACGCTTGGAGTCGAAGTACGCGCCGCAGATTGAATTCTGTTGACGAATTCCGGATCCCCATTAACATTTGAAGTCGCGAATAGGGTTACCATGCGACCCAGTTGGTGATCGGTAGATTCATAGATTTGGACTCCGCTGATCTCTTTGAGAGGCCGAGCTGGGCCGTATCGAGCTGGAACTTCAGCTTGCGACTCCGCGGTCGTAACGCCCTCGTTTAGGCTGTAGGTTTCGCGGATCTTGTTGACCAAAGCAGTTCTGGCGCTAATCAGATATTTCGAGCGCTTCTTGGTGATCATCGCCACCTGATCGGTAACGTCCACGTTAACGGGATCATAAATCACAAAAGTTGCGTCATCACCCTGGACGTCAATCGGAAGTACACCTTGTTCAAGGGCAAACTCCGCCTTGAGTAGTGTAATCGCGTCTGGATTGATTGTTAGGGTCGACAAATCGGCCACTTCGTAGCCAAACTGTTCGGCCAGGCACAAGGAAATCTGTTCCTCGGTGCAAAAACCACGCTCAACTACGATTTCTCCGAGCCGCCGGTTCGATGTTTGCTGTGCGGCCAGGGCAATGGATAGTTGCAGGCTCGTTATCAAGCCGCCTTGTACTAGCATCTCGCCAAGTTTCTTATATGTCATATCAAGTTGTTCCCGTGGTTTGTCATTAAATTGTCGGTAAGTTCAACAGTGATCCTCTAGCGGACCACAAATTCGACCGTGTCTTTTCCATTGTCTTGCGTTACTGCCGAAAGCCGTTTTGGGCCAACATCGAAGCTGATCGTAGCCTGCCACTTGCCTCTTTGATCGGCATTTGTTGTCGCGAGCAACACCTTATTAGCATAGATTTTCACTTTCTCACCAGGTTCGGCGCGACCCAAAACCGTGCTCTTACCCGGCAACAGGGAAGCGTTGCCTTCCGGCTTTTCTACTTTTGGTGGAGTTTTCTGCGAAGCACCAGGCGCCTTGTGGATGATCACGGTTGCCTCATACTGCTTGGGACCTTCAGTTGTGATAACCTTATCGTTCTCGTCCAGTGCACGAAATGTGATGTATCGGTTCTTGACGTCTTTGAGTGGTTTTGTTATCTCCCAGCGTCCCTTGCTAACAGGAGCGCTGCCAATCAACGCACCATCGTCAATCATGTCAATTCTCACTCCCGGCGAGGTTCCAGCGAACTTGACCGGGTCAACATCAATAAACGTGCTTTTTGGAGTTTCGATGAAGATATTCTTCGTTTCGGTAGGCTTATACGTGTCCGGTGCCCCATTCGATACAAAGCCATAAATGGCAATCAACACCCAAACGCCCAGGGTGACGAACTCCAAAGCGTTGTGTTTTTGAATTTCTTCTTCGGTTCTAACCACGTTAGGCTCCTGCTGCACGCTGGGCGGCTTCTGCAATCCACTCAGCCGGTTCAATGTGTTGCCAAGGTTCTGGCATGATCGCCTTTCGAACCTCTTCGGGGGTCGCGTTTGCCAAGTCCGCAAAGGTGAGTATCCCGGCGTCCCAAAGCTTGCGTTCGTAGACGAAGCCAATACCGTTGATTTGCTCCAGCGGATCTCGCTCGGGCACAGCAGCCGCTGGTTCTGGCGCATGTACAGGCAGAGGCATCGGTGTTACCAGATCTGGCTTAGAGTGGCTCGGCTCAGAAACAGGAGCAAAGCCTTGATTGAGGGAGTTCACTTCACCAATGACTCGAGCTAACGCCGTTCGGTGATGCTCAAGGCTGGCTCGCAGCTGATTTAGCTCGCCCAGTTCTTTGCTCACCGTTGCGAGTTTTGCCTCCAGTTCAGCGATTCGCGTCGACGAGTGTTGAAGCAAAGTAGCCTGATCATCAGTTTCGGCAAGTTGCCGACGGAGATTTTCGATGAGGTCGCTTTGGTGTGCGTTCTCGGAACGAGCTTCGTCCAAAGATTGCTGCAAAGGTTGGGTGGAGTCGGCCGCTGCCCGCAGTTCTGCAATCAGTGCCTCTCGTTCTTGAAGCTTGCTTGTCAAGTCTTCAATATCTTGTTTTAGCGCGCTCTTCTTACTGTCTTTTTCCTTAAACTCGTTTAACTCTGCATTTAAGCTGGTGTAGGCACTTCGAGCGACGTTGAGTTGCTCTTCCAGGTCGGCAATCTGCCTGGCTTGGGAAGCGGCTCGATCGGCCGCAATAAGCGCGCCCTTTAGTCGCTCGTTCGTGTCAGCAAGTTGGGCTTGGAGAGCTGGAACCTCGTCTGAGTCGCCTTTAGCTTGGGTTTCCGCAAGTAGCCGTCTAGCCTCATCGAGTTGCGCTTGCAGCTCTCGCTTTGATTGTTCCGCGCTGTCAGCCAGTCCCTGAAGGTGCTCTAGGTCAGCCATAACGGTGGCGGAGGCGATTTGCCTTTCGCGGGTATCCAAGTTGAATTTTGTGTTTTCAAGGTCGCTACGGAGATTATTGATCTCAGCCTGCAGCTCATGCACGCGGGCTTCCGCAACCTCGGCCCGGCGTTGCAGCATTCCATCATCCACATTTGTCTCCGACTTCTCCGAGAACAGTCGGTCTTCCAAACGGCGGATCATCTCTCGCGATGACTCAAGTTGACTCGTAAGCGTCCGAATCTGCGTGTCTTTTGACTCTACAAGTTGAGTGCTGTCAGCAATCGATGCAAGCTGAGCCTGGAGCTCTCCGATGCGCACTTCCTTCGCTAATAGATCGTCCTTAAGCTGAGTGAGGTCGGCCGCGGGCATTGGGACTGGCACTGGCATTGCTGAGGCTCGTCGCCGCAGGTCGGCCATTTCGATCTTCGTGATTTCTTCCACCGATCGGTAAGCATCAAGCTCGGCTTCGGCAGCCTTTAACTTTTCGGCAAGGTCACTGCTGTCGGCTATGCTTAGCGTTGATAGGCTGGCGATTTTGGCTCTTGCTTCGACCAACTCCTGAATGACCTGAGGGTCTGCCCGCCCTTCTTGTTCTAACTGCGCGATCTTCGCCTTTGCTTGCGACAACTCTTGGACTACATGCGACACATCACCGGTTCGCAACGCGGCAACTTCACACAGAAGGTTGTCGTTCTCCGAGCGGGTTGCTTCCAACTTAGCCTGAACATCATCGAAACGGGTTCTCAATGCCGCCATATCGGCCTTGAAGGGGTTATCTCCCTGGCCGGCTTTCGGTCCCTGGGCTCGCCAATAAAAGCGGTCAATGAGAAACTCAAGACCCCAGCCTAATATTCCTCCAATGCCTAACGCAGCAATCCAATTCATAGTGCACTCAAGAGGGCTACCTAGCCCCTGACACTATTATCGGCAAATCAATAGTGATTTTTTCTACGTTTCTTTCAAGTTTGTGGAATCTGGCTCCTCAAGTTGATCCGTGATATCATCGAACGCGTCTTCAGTTAGATCTTCAATGGCCGAATCGATTTGGCCAGCGGCGTCTTCGCGTGTGTGGTCCTCCAAGTTTGGAGGTTGTCGGAAAGCAAATATACTACCGACAACAACGATCAGAGCAAGGCCGATCCAAAAAACCCAAGGGGAAAGCTCGGGGAAGTGATAAGGGAAAGCTACGGGGTGAGTTTTGTTGTAGTAGGCCTCGAACGTGTGACCCGTGAGAAAAAGGAGTTTCACCCCCGCCCAGCCCACGAGAACGTAGGCTAAATGATCGAGGGCGGGATACTTTTCAAGCAACGTCAGGAAGAAGCCCGCCGCCCAACGCAGCAGGACGATTCCGAGCACGGCACCGGCGTAAACAACCCAGATCTTGTCGGGGTGCGGCTCAATCGCGACCGCGACCAGAACCGAATCAATGGCGAAAGCAAGGTCAGCTAAATCTGCATAGAGAACAGTCATCCAAAAGCTTGCCCCGGCAGCGCCTTTATGCTCGGAGTTACCGCTCATGGAAACAAAGTGCTTTATGGGCAGATAAAACAGATAAAGGGCTCCGACTCCCTGCAACCACCAGAATGATGCGATACTGGAAGCAAGCAGGATTGCGCCGAGCCGGAAAATGAACGCCCCGGCCAAACCGTAGAAAAGGGCCTTCTTCTGCTGCTCCTTCGGCAAATGCCGAACCATGATGGCCAAAATCAGGGCATTGTCTGCAGAGAGGAGCGCTTCAAGAATTACAAGGATGCCGATCTTTCCTAAATCGGGAACGGCAAAGGTTTGTCCAAACATCTTGAGCGCGGCGAGACTTTGGTTGTCGAGTCGTCTCGCGTTGCCCTAAATTCTGTCACAATACGGTCTAGTCATGCCCATCTACGTCTATGAGTGCAGGAAGTGTGAGAAGACGATTGAAGTCGAGCAGCGAATTGTCGATGATCCCCTTACAGATTGTGAATGTGGAGCCAAGGGAGCGTTGCGACGAATCATCCAACCGACAGCCGTGATGTTCAAGGGGTCCGGGTTTTACGTCAATGATTCAGCAAAGCCAGCCGCCGCGGCGGAGTGCACGGGCGAGCCCAAGTCGTGCGGCGCATGTAGTCCCGCCACCGAAGCCGCCCCATGAATGCCCTGCGTGAGTTTGATCTTACGCTGTTTCGCTTTTTCAACGTCGAACTTCATCGGTCTTGGCTAGACCCCCTATTTTGGGTGGTTAGTTCGACGGGCCTTGGTTGGGTTCAAGCCCTCATTCTGGGCCTGGTTGGTCTGGATTTTCGGCGTTTGCCTTCCGGCCGTTGGGATTGGTTATGGCCCGTAGCTTGGTCGGGAATTTTTTCTGGCCTTTCGAATAATGGCTTAAAGCGAATTTTTGAACGCGATCGCCCGAGTCAGCTTGATTGGTCAATTCCCCAAGAAACGATCTTCTATAAGAGCTTTCCTAGCGGTCACACGGCTGGTGCGTTTGGGCTTGCCGCCGCCTTCCTTTGGCTCAACCCCCAGTTGCATTGGAAGTGGAAGGCTCTTGTGGTTAGCTGGGCATCGCTGGTGGGTCTCAGCCGAATCTATCGTGGTGTTCACTGGCCAACTGATGTGATCGGGGGAGCGGCGAATGGCTTGCTGGTGGCAGCGATAGTGGTTTCGGTCACGCTTCAGTTGCGCGCGCGTGCTGAAGCCGAGCCTGATTAGCAAGCCAAACACCCACAATAACTACGGCTAGCCCAAACAGTTGCCACACTACGAGCCCCTTGTGCAAAAAGACAAGGCTGCTGATGGCTGCCAAAGGAGCAACGAAATACTGGTAAAGCATTGCCCCTGCCGCCCCAACTTTGCGTACGCCCGTGTAGAAGCCCATAAATCCGATTGCACCGGCAAAAAGGGCAAAGTACAGCAACATGCTCCATTCGACCATGCTAACTTGGCTCCAATGAGTTTGGCTGAGCCCAGTGATACCGAACGGCAACAGGGCCAAGAGTGCTGCTGGCATGGCTAAGGTGGTCATTGCGATGGGATTCATTTTGGAGACCAGTGGTCGGCTGATGACCGTTCCGAGCGCCCAGACAAACGCTGAAATGAAGAGAAGAGCGTCTCCTTTGAGCTCATCTGAGCCCACTTTTGAATCTGGAGAGGTAAGAACCACAAGACCGACCCCCGAGAAGGCGAGCAGAGTTCCAAGCAGGATAGCGAGGCGAAAGCGCTCCTGCTTGAAGGCTACCGCCAGCAGGAGCGTGAAAACTGGGGAGCAACCAAGGATGATTGCGCCCTCGGCTGGGGCCGCATAGCTCATTCCCAGGGTGAAAAGGACCATGTAAACGCCCATGGAGAGAAAACCTTGTAGGTGGACTCGCCAATGATCGCCGGAGGGCATTTTTAACGAAATTCCCTTCCAACGACAGTATGCGAAGAGAAAAGCCGTCATTAAGACCCATCGCCCCAGGGCCGCTGTCCCTGCTGTTATTCGCCCGTCCTGCATCAGCAGCTTGAGGGCCACGAAGTTGAATCCCCAGAGGACCATAACAC
>JBEBHJ010000022.1:0-49132 GCA_040081075.1 Fimbriimonadaceae bacterium
CGCGACCCTTTTTCCTCTATCTAGCCCATTCGATGCCCCACGTTCCGATCGCCGCCAGCCCGCGTTTCCTTGGCGCAAGCAGAGCGGGTCTATACGGAGACACGATCCAGGAAATCGACTGGTCGGTTGGCGAAGTCTTGAAAACGATCAAGGCGAACGGTCTAACCAAAAACACCCTTGTAGTGTTTTCGTCTGACAATGGCCCATGGCGCCCTTATGGGAATCATGCTGGCTCGCCTGGTGGGTTGAGAGAGGGCAAGGGCACAACGTTTGAGGCAGGTTTTCGGGTGCCAGGAATATTTTGGCAACCCGGGAAGGTGCTAGCCAACCGGGTGAATAAAGAAATGGCTTCAACGATGGACGTTTTGCCGACGTTTGCAGCGATGGCAAGGTCGGGACTGCCAAAGAGCAAAATTGATGGCCATGATATTGCCCCACTACTTATCGACGCTAATGCCAAGTCACCGTGGAAGTGGTTTTACTACTTTTGGCCAAGTGAACTTCAGGCTGTTCGAAGTGGCGATTGGAAGTTGCACGTAGCCCACTCCCATCGCCACCAAACCCCGCCAGCAGGAGTTGATGGCAAGCCCGCGGGAGAGGTAACCGAGCGGATCGAACTATCGCTCTATAACCTCAAGGATGACCCAAGCGAGGACCACAACGTAGCCGAGGCGCATCCTGAAATTGTGGACAAACTCATGCGAATGATTCGCGTGGGTCGGGCCGAGTTAGGAGATTCGCTCAGAAAGGTCACGGGCAACGAGGTTCGACCGCCGGGGATGGTTTTCCCAAAAGGGTCCTATTGAGCGGTCCGCGCGACTGGTACCATTTGATTCCTTGCTTCTGATTTCTACGACCCATAAACCTGCAACTGACCTCGGGTACTTGCTCCACAAGAATCCGATTCGGAACTATTCTGCCGAAGTGACATTTGGGCGTGTAAGTGTTGTGTTCCCCGAGGCAACCGAAGACCGCACAACTGCCGCGATCTTGCTCGAACTTGACCCCGTGCGGTTAGTTCGGGGAAAGAATGATGCGCAGGGCTCCATGGGCCAATATGTCAATGATCGCCCTTACGTGGCCAGTTCCTTTCTGAGCGTAGCGCTCGTTGAGGCTTTTAGCACGGCGATGCAGGGCCGGAGTAAAGATCGTCAAGAACTTGCCGAAACTTCCATGCCTCTGGAAATTCGCGTGCCGGTTTTGCCTTGCCGTGCGGGAGAGGACCGACTTCGACGGTTGTTTGAACCGCTTGGCTACCTCGTGGAGGCAACTCGTCTGCCCCTTGATCGAGACTTTCCAGATTGGGGAGAGAGCCCTTACTACGACGTGACCCTTAAGGGAACGTTGTTGTTGCGCGATGCGCTTCGGCACCTCTATCTGCTCCTGCCCGTACTCGACGCGAAGAAGCACTATTACATGGATGGTTCCGAAGTTCAGAAGCTGGTCTCGAAAGGTGAGGGTTGGCTCTCGGATCACCCTGAAAGAGAGTGGATCGTTCGCGCCTCGCTGGGCCGCAAGCCTTCCCTTATGAGGCAAGCGCTTGAGCAACTTGCCAACGCAGAGGAGACTTTGGTTCACGAGGCCGAAGAAGTTGATGAAACCTTTACCGCTCCCGAGGAGCTTGAAGTGGAAAAGAGGGTTTCATTGCATCGCCAGCGCCATGACCGAATCGTTGAAATTGTTCGCGAACTAAAGCCGAAATCCGTGATCGACCTGGGTTGCGGTGACGGCAAGCTGCTAAGGCAACTCATCAAGGTAAAGGGCCTTGACCGGATCGTGGGAATGGATGTTTCTTACTACGAGATTGAGAAAGCGACGCGCAAATTGCACCTCGAAGATGCGAGCCCTAGAATGCGCGACCGCTTACAACTTATTCATGGGAGCCTCATGTATCGAGATGACAGGTTGCATGGTTTCGACGCATGCACGATCGTCGAGGTCGTTGAGCACCTCGACCCTCCACGTTTGGCCGCATTCGAAAAAGTTGTTTTTCAGTACGCATCGCCAAAGGCCGTGCTACTCACAACACCGAATCGCGAATACAACCCGGTCTACGAAATCGAGGAGCTGCGCCATACCGATCACCGATTTGAATGGACTCGCTCAGAGTTCGAAGTCTGGGCGACAAGGGTCGCTGAGACCTTTGGATATCAAGTGAGGATCGAAGGAATTGGGACGCCGCACGAAACTTACGGGTCACCCAGTCAATTGGCGGTGTTCTCGAAATGAGAATTGCGGTTCCTGAGTTTTCAATGGTGGTGGTTATTGGCACGAGTGGCTCGGGCAAGTCAACGTTTTGCCGCAACTTCCTTCCAAGTGAGGTTTTGAGCAGCGATACGTTCCGCGGGTATGTTTGCGATGATGAAGACAGCTTAGATGTTTCGCAACACGCGTTCGATGCACTGCACTTTATGCTGGGCAAGCGTTTGGAATTGGGACGCCTGACCGTTGTTGACGCAACTAATGTTCAAAAGGAATCACGGGCTCCTCTTCTGGCCATAGCGAACAAGTGGCATGCGCTACGGGTGGCGATCATTCTTGACACTCCAGAAGCCCTTTGCCGCGAGCGAAACGAGGTGAGGCCGAACCGGCAATTTGGCCCTCATGTGATTCGAAATCAGCGTGCGGACTTGCGACGCACGTTCGGCCAGCTCAAAGCTGAGCGCTATCATAAGGTTTATTACGTTAAGCCCGAAGATGCAAACGACATAGAAATTGTTCGCGAACCGATTTGGAGCCGCAAGCCAGATGAACACGGACCATTTGACATCATTGGTGACGTGCACGGGTGCATGACTGAACTCAACGAGTTGCTCGTCAAGCTCGGATGGAAGCTCGACCCTCTCACGCATCCAGACGGCAGAAAGCTTATCTTTGTCGGCGATTTAGTTGATCGGGGTCCAGATTCAGTTGGTGTATTGAAGCTAGTTATGAAGGCGGTTGGGGAAGGCAGCGCGCTCTGTGTGCCAGGAAATCATGACATTAAGCTGATGCGAGCCTTAGCTGGGAAGAAGGTCACGCTGAACCACGGACTCGCCGAAACACTGGAGCAATTGGCCGCAGAATCAGAGGAGTTTCGAGCTGCAGTGCAAAGCTTCCTTGAAAAGCTAGTTAGCCATGCGGTACTTGACAACAACAAGTTGTGCGTTGCACATGCCGGGCTACCTCAGGAAATGCAAGGCCGTGGTTCTGGAGCAGTGCGTGAGTTTGCCCTTTACGGTGAAACCACGGGTGAAATTGACGAGTTCGGATTGCCCGTTCGCTACGAGTGGGCAAGAAACTATCGGGGTAAGGCACTGGTCGTATTTGGCCACACTCCCGTGCCAAGGCCCGAGTGGCTGAACAACACGATTGACATTGATACCGGATGCTGCTTTGGCGGTTCGTTGACGGGGCTCCGTTATCCCGAGCGCGAACTCGTCAGCGTAAGCGCTCATGAGACCTACTGCGAACCCATCCGTCCGATCGGACATAACGAGGATAGTGTTTCTAGCCAACAAGCCGCCGATGACGTTCTTGACCTTCAGGATGTTGTGGGGCGAATGTCGGTTGAAACACGGCTCGCCAATCGCATTACCATTAGGGAAGAAAACGCAGTTGCCGCCCTAGAGGTGATGTCACGATTCGCCGCCGACCCTCGCTGGTTGGTTTATCTTCCCCCAACCATGTCGCCCTGCGGAACATCCGAACGGGATGGATATCTGGAGTATCCCAGTGAGGCTCTCGATTATTACCGTTCGGCGGGTGTCTCCAAAGTCGTTTGCGAAGAAAAGCACATGGGTTCACGGGCCGTCGCTGTTGTTTGCAAGTCTCCCGAGGTAGCGCTGAGGCGGTTCGGGGTTGACTCTGGCGATCTTGGCATCATCACGAGTCGAACAGGTCGGCGATTCTTTGATGATCTCTCGATTGAGCGTACCCTCTTGGAGCGACTCGTCAAGGCGACTCAGTCGAGTGGAGTTTTCAATGAGTTGGAGTCCGATTGGATTTTGCTTGATCTCGAACTCATGCCTTGGTCTGCAAAGGCGGTCGGCTTGCTTCGCGAGCAGTATGCCCCAGTGGGAGCAGCCGCCGAAGCCAGCGCAAGGATTTGGACGGAGGTGACAACGCTACTCGCTGCACGAGGAGTGGAAGGAGCCGAGGCGTTTCAGGAGAAGGCGCACAATCGGGCCGCTTCTGCATCAAGATTCCGAGATGCGTACCGCCGTTATTGCTGGACTGTCAACTCAATCGAAGATTACAAGCTCGCCCCTTTTCATCTGCTCTCCAGCGAGGGCAACGTTCACATTGACAAGTCCAACGAATGGCATATGGCGACTTTGGCCCGGATTTGCGAACAAGACCCGGCGATTCTCGTGAAAACTCCTTTTCAGGTCGTGAATCTGGAGTCGGAGGAAGAATGTGAGGCGGTTTGCAAATGGTGGGAGGACCTGGTTTCAAGAGGCGGAGAAGGGATGGTCGTGAAGCCTTTTGATTTCATTGTCACCGATGGACATAGGACCTTGCAGCCCGCCGTTAAGTGTCGTGGCCCCGAGTATCTGCGCATCATTTATGGGCCTGAGTATCTCGAACCAGCTAACCTTGCAAACTTGCGCAAGCGTGGCCTCAATCGAAAACGGTCTCTGGCAAGCCGGGAGTTCGCACTCGGAATTGAAGCGTTGGAGCGGTTTGCGCGCAATGAGCCGCTCCGGCGGGTTCACGAATGTGTGTTCGGAGTCTTGGCACTCGAAAGCGAACCGGTTGATCCCCGGTTGTAGCTGCGTTTCTTGCTTCGGAACGGGTCTGCCGTTCAAATTTTGTCATTATCGCGTAGCAGGCGCTGATAAACCTGCAAGTCCAACTCAGAAAAGCAACAGAATACAACTTGGTCAATAGTGTTTTGAGTGGCAAGAAAGGAACGAGTTGTTGAAATCGCCACACTGGCCGCGAGCTCAATCGGATACCCGTATATGCCTGTGCTAATGCAAGGAAAGGCTATCGACTTGATGTTTGCTTCGATGCCAAGTTTCAGGGATTGATCGTAGCAACTTGCAAGAAGAGCGCTTTCTCCGTTTTCGCCCCCGCGCCAGACAGGTCCCACCGTATGAATGATAAATCGAGCGGAGAGGTTATGACCTTTGGTGAGTTTGGCCTGGCCAACTTTGCAACCGCCAAGCAACCGGCACTCGTGCAACAGGTCAGGCCCTGCCGCCCGATGAATCGCGCCATCTACTCCACTTCCACCTTGCAAAGAAGTGTTTGCAGCATTCACAATGGCATCAACATTTAGGGTCGTATTATTTGCCATTAGGGCGGTTAAGCTGGCCAGTTAGCGACCTCCGCCGATGACCGCCAAGCCCACGAATAGGGCATATAGGAAGCCAATGGTCAGTCCGATGCCGATTGCCCAGTTTGCGATCGTGTCGGCGGTTTTGAGGTTGTTTGCTGCTTGGGTTCGGTTACTGCTTGCCGCGGTGGCGGCGAGAATGCTGAACACGAGAGCGACTATCCCCAACGGTTGGCAGCAGAAGCACATCACCAAAACGGCCTTGATGATTGTCGGCGTGGTTTCTAGCGGCGGTTCGTTGTTCGCGCGATAGTAAGTTGGAGCAACGGATTGGGGAGGTGGAGTGGAGGCATCAAAAAACCCAAGTACAGTTCCGGCTGGGAACTTCGCGGTTCCGTTCTCTTCTTGGAGCAACGTGTTTTCAAAAATGCGACCCTGATTCACCCACGCCCGGAGTTGTGCTTCGTCGGCTGGCCCATACCGGTTCCCATCTGCTACTATCACGTAATACCGCATCGAGCTATCTTGCATCTTATACCTTCAGTCCTCTTAGGGTTGAAATTTCGCGTTATCGAGGCACCCAAGAAACCAACCGGCGTAAGCCGTAATTGCGTGAGTTGGTGCGACGGAGAAATAGGGAACATAGTGTTCTTTCACCTCGCCAAGTGGCTTTAGCATGGCATTGCGCTTTTTCGCAGTTGCCTCGAACAGCACTTGATGACTCGGCTCATCAATTATCACCCAAGCGTGTCCCAAATGCGCCTGGGGAATGTCCCAACCGGCATACAGCGGCTCAGAACTTGCGAGTTTGCCAATATAGAGATGTGCTTGAACTCCGATTTCAACGAGCTTGCGCCAAGCCCAAATCGCATGATCATCGCAATCTCCTTTGCGTAGGTTCTCAAATGTGATTGGATGCTGCCAAAAGTCGGCCTCATTGAACAATTCCAGGTCGGGCTTATATGTACAAGAGAGTAACCAGTTTTGAACCTGAGCGATGTTGGTCACATTCACTTTGCTCTGCCCCTCGAAGTACCAGTCAAACGAGTGTCGACTGGCATTGCCGAGAGTCTGATATTGAATGTTCCGTCCAACCTCGCGCCAAGGGTCTCCTATCTCATGTCTTTCGAGCTTATGACTGATGATCTGCTGGATAACCCTGCCTGCAAAAGCGAGAAAATGCATGACCTTGAACTTTACGATTGAGCGAAGAAGCAGGTTGCACTATTGGTAGCCGAAACTTATGCTGATGGATCCAATAGATGTCTTTGATCGTGCTCTAACCCAGTGGGCCGCGAAGCCAGGGGGGAATGAGTATGTGCAAAAGCCGGTTTTGGTGCTGAGCGTGGTTATCCGACGATATTCGCCGTCGCCGAGCACGTCCACTTCTATGTCAACGTCGACTTGCCTTTCACTCGGGGACGTCAACGTAACCGACTTCTGGTCAAATCCGGTCATAAGATATGGATCGGAAACCTGATCTCTTTGAACGTTGCTTTTATACCAAACCGATCCCCAACCGGCGGGCTTTCCAAATGACCACAGGTCATCAATGTTTCCCCACCAGAGGCCCGACTGAGGTTGGCCTACGGTGTGATCTGTTTGGTCACCGGCCATCACGAAATATCCGTTAAAACAAACGAAGTCGGGCACGACGCGTAAGTGGCGCGCGATCGGCGTAATGCCAAAGAACTGTCTACCAAACACAAGATTCGGAAGGTCATAAAACAACCCGAATGCATCCATAAGGTGGCGCTCGGTTTGTGCAAATCGGATTCGCATCCATTCCGTATTCCAGGTGTGCGACCAAGATTGACTTCCGAACGGAAGACGGTAGCGCATCCACTTCCCACTTTTCAAAACCCTCAAAATGACGCTGGCTCGATCCCAACCGACAGCGTATATTGGGGCGCCAAAGTAGTCGTTTGCGACCGCCCGCTGGTTTCCAGAAACCTCAATGAAGGGATTCCTTTCAAGGATCGTCCACGTTCCTTTGCCATCCCATTCAGCCAATCTGCCCGCTGCCCGTTCACCGAGGTGCTCGGGTTCCTCGTACGTGTTGTTTGCGACGATGACCCGACCCTGGCCGGTGTGCATTCCCTTGAAGTGTAGGTAAGCGCCCTTGGTCCAATCCAGCTCCTTGGTTAGATCAAACAGTTGTTTTGCCTCAAGGTTTTTTGAATCAACTTCAAAGAGCAATCCCTCCATTGTGAGGAAGAGCACTTTTTTCGGGTCGGCTAGGTGGCTCGCGGTTGCGGTCAGTCGGTGCTTAACTAAGGCCGTAATCGTTCGAACCTCTCCGGTTTCGGAAATCGCGTAGGGACCGATAAATGCTTGCTTTGACGGCCAATGGATATAGCGATTGGCGTATGTGCCGGTCACACTCTCGGTGCGTCGCTTGAACTCCATTTTGGCGTTCACTTCATAAAGGCCCAGGCCCTCTCCACGAATGTGCGCAACATAGCCAACGGCCCACAACTTATCTGCCCAGGGAATCAGGGCGCCTATTCCGGCCTCGCTGTCACTTCCCACTCCGGGAGCGCGGACCACCATCGCTGGGTCTACATGTTGCCGAATTTGGGGATCGGCTAAGCGCATAGTGCTCATGAAAAACGTCAAACCATGAAGAGGCACCAACGTAGATTACTCGCTGGTAATCACGTGCGGCACGAATTGAGCAAGGTCGGTAGTGATCAACCCGCGTGATTCTCGAATACCAATGCCGCACGGCTCATCGCCGACCACCCATGACCCGATAACCGGTCGGAACCCATCAAATTCGGGAAGAGGCGCTAACTGCTGATAAATGAAGCCCTCTTCGCCGTATTGCCCGGATGTTTCCTCGATGGTTTCAGCTCCTTCCACAATGAGGATGTTGGCGCCTTCACGGGAAAGTAAGGGTTTGCGAACGTAGTTAGCCATCCCGCGAGATGAATTTGAATACGCCGGCAGGAGGTTAGGATTATTGGGAAACATTTCCCATAGCACGGTAAGGATCGCCTTGTTGGAGAGAACCATTTTCCAACAAGGTTCAATCCACTGATGGGCGTCCATCGTGAGCAACGCGTGATTCCCGAACTCATCGCTGATGAGCCACTCCCAAGGGTAGAGCTTAAAGAAAGCGTCAATCGGGTATTCGTCCGCATCAACGAAGCGGCGATCGGTCGCGTTCCACCGAATCTCCTGCATATGAATTCCCCACGTATCCAATCCAGCTTCCAGCGCCGAATCCCGCATCAGGGAAACCGTCATCAAGTCTTCCAACGCTTCCTCGTGGGCAAAGTAGATCGTTTCGGGGAGCGCACCCGATTCTCGCAACAGCCGCCACCGCTCGACCAAGTGCTCCCAAATGGAATTGAACTGATCGGAACCCGGATAGACGGCTTGGCTCCACTGCCACTGAATAACGGCAGCCTCCAAAAGCGCGGTCGGAGTATCGGCGTTGTATTCGAGCATCTTGGGCGGGTTTGTGCCGTCGTAAGCTAAATCAAATCGGCCATAGAGGTGAGGGTCGTGATCGGTCCACGACTTTGCGACGGAGTACCAGGCTTTTTCCGGAATCTTGAATCGCTCAAAATCCTTCGTGCTAATCACACGATCCACAGCTTTGAGGCACATTTCGTGGAGCTCCGCGGTGCCTTCTTCGAGCCGTTCAACGTCATCTGCATCCAACTCGTAATATGCGGATTCAAACCAATAGGGTTGATCGTGGTGAGTATGGTAGACCATGCCCCACTTTTCGACCTCTTGTTGCCAATCTGGCCTTGGGGAAATGGGGATGCGCCGCATCAGGAACTTGACGAAGTTCCGCTGCCAAAACCACCCGAACTGGACGATCGGGGAGTGGTGGAGCCGCCAATGACTCTGCCGCCCGATCGAGACCCGCCATAAATCCAATGCGGGTAACCAGCGGTACCGGTTCGACCTTTGCAACTGGAATCAGGCAGGATATTTCCATACTGATCAACACAATCCCGGCGTTGGCTACAACCGGCAAGGAAGGCAGCGAGAGCGGCGGTTACGGCGGCCAACTGCGAAGGCGAAGATTTCATTGCTGTTAGATTATTACTCAGAATTGGCCAACCTAGGTTGCAGGCAGTTTGATCGTTACACCTAGGGTGCGACTGCTTCGAGGTCGGCGATGACGATTTTTCTCATTCCCATGAGCGCTTGGCTTGCCGCCCCGCCTCCGGCCGCCATTAACTCACCAAGCCGTGAGGGCACCACCTGCCAGGATAAACCAAACTTATCTTTTAGCCAACCGCAATAGCTTTCTTCGCCGCCATCGGCGGTCAGAGCATTCCAGTAGTGGTCCAGTTCCCCCTGGTCCGCTACATGAATCACAAATGAGATCGCTTCGCTAAACTTGAACTGCGGTCCCCCGTTTAGAGCAGTAAATTGTTTGCCATCAAGTTCGAAATCGACGATCAGTACCATTCCCTCCGGCATCCCTGCCGCTTCGGCGACGGCTTTGTCGTAGTAAACAGTGTTCGTGATTTTAGAGTTGGGAAAGATTGACAGATAGAACTTAGAGGCATCTTCGGCTTGGTTTTCGAACCAGAGCATAGGGTTAATATTGGGCACGTCGCGAGTTTACCGTTGTCCCTGGCTCACCCAACCCGTATCAATATTGCGCGCGAAAAGCAGCTCTGATAGCTGACCAACATGCCCTTGAATGTGGCGCAAGTTTAGAAGCTGATGCGATAGCTTGCTAATGTTCTTGTACCACGAGAACCCGGATTCATTAGATTCAAGGTCGAGCGAGTCAACGGTTGTATCTATGAGGGTCTTTATGAAGGCGATATAGTCTAAGATATCCTGCTTTGAGCTGGGTCCAGCGAACTCGGGGAGCTCATAGGGCTCGATGTCCCAAGGTGCTTGCCACATGGCGTCAAGATCGTCGCGTTGTCGTACGGCAAGGTGGGCTGGCGCAGGTTGGAAGGCAGCTTCGTTTTGCCCCAGATAGAGGTGGGTGAAGAAGGTAGTGTGGAAGGCGATGCGCCAGAAGGCGCGGAAAATGATGCGGTCGCCATCGTCGCAACGCGGGTTTGGGGATGCCCATAGATCATCGGGGCACTGCTCGACGCAGTCGACGAGCATGGCGAGGCTGGCGTGGTAATGCTGGGGCGGAACGGAGGTCCATTGTCGCAGATTTTACTAGCCTCAGGGTTGAAATCGTGCCCAACGAATGTTGGTCCGATCCTCATCGGCCAGGAACTAGAAATTGTTGGAAGTTGGGCCTTCAGTCATTCGAGCATTTCGTCCGCTTTCGCACTTGACAACGAAAGACCCAGTCGCCTCATCTGGTGCGGAGTCATCTAGGGATCCAGCCGAATCAACAAGGTGCCCTAACTCGGCCGTCTGTCGTTCGGTCCTTGAATCTACTCCGCCTACGATGCGGACTTCTAGGGATCGCGTAGGAACAAATCGTTCCGCTCCCAATCGTGGAGAGAAGTTTTAGCGCCCTTTTGAAGTGACCTGACATAAATCGATACTACTCTAGGGCGCCGCTTACTGGTTTAAGTCGAATGACATCATGAAGATCCTAGAACTTGCCGAAAATTCAAGTATGAGAGTTTCATTGCTCGTTGTCTCGCTCTTCTTAGTTGCCGCCGCCGCTAGATCTCAAGACCTCATTGCTCGTGATGACCTGAACCTGTCGATCGGTCCCAACGTGAACTCGAACTTGGAAGTTGGAGCCAATGATCAGACCGTTGCCGGCTCCAAAATTGAGATTGTTCGTCAGCCAAGCCACGGCTTGGCGATGGCAAGCCCAGATGGTTTGCAGATTCAATACCAACCGGCTTCGAGCTTCACTGGAACTGATGTCTTGACGTACCGTCTTCGCAATGCTAATGGTCGTAGCAACCTGGCCCGGGTATCGGTCAACGTCCGCTTGGCGGTCCAGAGTATCGAGTTCTTCTACGAGCCCTTTGCCGATACCGATATTCAGCTTACGGTAAACCTGAATGGCGAACTTTCCAGTGGAACTGAAATGCTCGAAATGTGGGCTGATGTTCCGTTCATCAATCCACCTCGGCACACGTGGGTTCAGCCGGGCCAGTCGACGCTGTATTTCAACTACCGGGTCCCGGCGATCAACCGGGTTCATGAGGGCAACCTCTACTACCGCTTTAACGGCGTAACCGGTTCGATACCGATTCGACGCGACCCCTTTGATCTTGGGCTGCGGGTAGTCAGCCGTTGGGCGGGACAAACTGCGTTCGGGCAGATCAGCTCGCTGGCTTATGTTCGCAGTGGCGAACTCTACACCTTGAAATCCAGCACTCCGCTAGTTGATGTTCCAGCGACGATGGACGGGCGGCAACAGTCGTTTCGAATCAACATTAAGGAAGCCCGGTGGTCATTCCCTTGCACCATTGAGATCAGACGCGGAAACCAATTTTGGTCTACCACCTTTCAAACCGTGCCGGTTCAAATCTCCTCCTCCTGGGTTGCGAACGAAGTCAAGGGCGGCACCCAAGCGTCGTTACGGCTTTCGGTTAACGGCACCGCTAGCGGGGGCGGCTTACCAATCTCGCTGCGATCTAACTCAGCGTTTGGAACAGGTCCGAATCAAGCCGTCGTCACATCGGGGCGGTCTTACGTTGACGTTCCCATTACCACGAGGCCAACCCGCATTGAGCGGACGGTGACGTTGTGGGCCAAGTTCAAAGGGGTAGAGCACAAAACAACCCTTCGGATCATTCCCTAAAAACGGGTCTGGTCCGGGGTTAGGTGGAATCGCTAAAACCGTGTACCCTGTTGTGTGAACATCAAAAAGTAGTAAGCCCGGAAGTTGAGGTTCCGAACGCAAAGGGAGTGAAGCGATGTCAGGTTTCCGGCCGGGCAGTTTCTTACCCAACACTCCCTTCCAAACTCACACCCAACAACTTCTGTGCCTCAACTGCGAACTCCATCGGCAGTTCCCTAAAAACATCCTTACAGAACCCCGAAACAATCATGTTTACGGCATCCTCCGTCGGGATTCCGCGCTGGTTGCAGTAGAAGATTTGGTCTTCGCCGATTTTTGAGGTGGAGGCTTCGTGTTCTACCGTTGCCGTTGGATTCTTTACTTCAATGTAGGGGAAGGTGTGGGCTCCGCAGCGGTCGCCCATGAGCATGGAGTCGCATTGGCTGTAGTTGCGGGCGTTGTCGGCTCCAGCATTTACTTTAACTAAGCCTCGATAGGTGTTTTGCCCGTTCCCAGCTGAAATTCCCTTGGCAACGATGGTGGATTTGGTGCGCTTGCCGATGTGGATCATTTTGGTGCCGGTGTCGGCTTGCTGCTTTCCGGCGGTGAGAGCGACCGAGTAGAACTCGCCGATGGAGTCGTCGCCTTTAAGGATGACGCTGGGGTATTTCCAGGTGATTGCGGAGCCGGTTTCCACTTGGGTCCAGGTGATTTTGGAGCGTTTGCCGTTGCAGATGCCGCGCTTGGTGACGAAGTTGAAAATGCCGCCTACGCCGGTCTTAGGGTCGCCGGGGTACCAGTTTTGGACGGTGCTGTACTTGATGGTGGCATCATCGCCGACACAAACAAGCTCAACCACGGCGGCGTGAAGCTGATTCTCATCGCGCATCGGAGCGGTACAGCCTTCGAGATAACTCACATAGCCGCCTTCTTCGCAGACGATTAGGGTTCGCTCGAACTGGCCAGTGTTGGCGGCGTTGATGCGGAAATAGGTCGAGAGTTCCATCGGGCAGCGGCACCCTTTGGGGATGTAAACGAAGCTGCCGTCGCTGAAAACAGCGGAATTGAGGGTGGCGTAATAGTTGTCGCTGTAGGGAACCACCGAGCCGAGATACTTCTGAACGAGCTCGGGGTGCTCGCGAACGGCTTCGCTCATGGAGCAAAAGATGACGCCTATTTCGGCGAGTTTGGCTTTGAACGTGGTGGCGACGGAGACAGAATCGAAAACCGCATCAACGGCAACCCCACTTAAAGGCGCATTGGCATCGGCGGGCGATGCGGCGGCACCCTTTACATTCAGTAAAACCTTTTGCTCTTCGATGGGTATGCCGAGTTTTTGGAAAGTGCGCAGGATTTCAGGGTCGGCGTCTTCCAGCGAATCTAGAACCGGCTTGTTCTTGGGAGCCGAGTAGTAGCTGATGCTTTGGGGGTCGACGGGCTGGTAATGCACGTTGGGCCATTTCGGCTCGGTCATGGTGAGGAAGTGGCGATAAGCTTTGAGCCGCCACTCGAGGAGCCAGGCGGGATCGCCTTTTTTGGCGCTGAGGGCTCGGATCACGTCTTCGTTCAGGCCCGGTTCAAACTGGTCGGCCTCAACATCGGAGACGAATCCCCATTTGTAATCGCGATTGGCCCATTCTTCGAGAATGGCAGTGGACTCATCAACTTCCGGCGCGGACTCGACCGCGGTTTCATCTTTAACTTGGCTCATAGATGTCTCGATCGAACCCACCCGGCAGCACCGGCATCGAACGATCGTTCCTTTCTACGTAGATTGTGACAGAAAGTTGACGGAAGTGTCAGGATTGGTCAAACCAGTTCCAGGAAACTCGCTAGCTTCTGGGTTGACTCGTTCGAGAACTCAAGGTAGTTCAAGCGTTGGTTGTGCGTACCCTCCAACTGCTCGGTCACGAGGCGTGCGAATTCCCGTGGATCATCCGAATGGGGGAGCCGGTCTCCAAAAGGATTGGAGAAGGTTGTGGTTACGACAGGGCAATCAAATGCCAGGGCTTCGAGCATTTTGATCTGGATTCCAGATCCAGTTCGAGTTGGATTTAAGACAACACTGCATCGGTCGTATAGATCGTTCAGTTCTTCGCGGCTTACAAATCCAGCGAAATTCACGTTCGGATGACTGACCCGATAGGCTTCGAAATCTCCTGCGCCCGTTACAACAAGTTTTGATTGAGGCGGCATTTGGGGCCAAACCTCGTTAAGTAGCCAATCGATCGCATCAAGATTTGGCGGGTGGCTCAAATTGGTCGCATATAATGCGAAGGGCTCACGAATCTGTTTTGGCCGGTCAAGCGGTGCTAAGACCGGGGGGACCAGATCCACTTCCCGACCGGATATCCTGGAAAGTTCTAGGCAATCGCGTGGCGTAAACGCGGAGGCTCGATGTACTTTTGCTACACCCCGCGCCTCGAACGACTTGATCCTTTGGGAGTCCCTTTGGCAAAGCCATACGGACTTGTAGTTTGATGCCATTGACAGGGCTAGCTGATATTCCACGTTGTCTGCAACGTAATAGCTCTTTGCGATTGGAAACTCTGCGAAATCGAGCAGTTTGAGGAATCGTGCCCAGCCGAGAATGACACGATCTGCCAAGGCGATTTCTTTTGCTATTGACTTGAGGAGACGCGCCCAATCAACCTCTTGGACCATCTTTGGGTCGCTTAAAATGACCCTCTTGATCTTCGTAACGAGGTTACCTGCTACCGAATGGGATATATCAACAACCGTGACTTCGGTTCCAGTCATCAATTTTTCCGTGTCACTCAGGGAGGGGTCTGAAACGAGGTTTACGAGATGAACTTCTCCCATCGTTGAGAGATGATCGAGCATCGCGAGGGTGGCAACATGTCCGCCAGTTGACGCGAGTTTTGGGACATTTTCTTCAAACACCAGAAATCGCATCGTTCATATTATCGGGACGTTGCTCGGCTGTCATAATCGCCAAAGATGAAGGTCGTTTATGCGAATCGGTCGGACTGGCGGTTTCGGCCGGGGGGCGATAGCGTTCAGATGGAGCGGACGGCCGAAGCGATCATTAGGGCCTTTGATTGCGAGATTCACTTTGCCGAAAGCCCAACTGATCCTGCCATTGCGGCTTGCGATCTGGTTCATATCTTTAATACGCAAACCCTTGAGAATTCGCTCGAATATGCCCAGGCTGCCAAGACGGCGGGGAAGCCTTATCTGGTGAGCACGATTCACTGGGATTTAAGCCACGCCATGTTCGTCGAGTTCATGCAGTCGCGGGGATGGACACCAAGGGCTTCATTGAAACCAGGTTTTGACGTTGCCATGGGGCTCGCCGCCCGCCTAAGCGGACGGCCCCGATACTACTCACCCTCCCGAAAACGAGATATGCGGAACCTGCTCCTCGACGCGGCTTGCCTATTGCCAAATAGCGATGAGGAACTGAGCCTGATGGAGCAATACGTGGGTTGCAAGCTAGGTCGCTCGGTTTCGGTGGTGAACGCGATTGATCCGGGCCAATTTCACTCCCTTCCTGGCGAAACAAGGGAGGGCTGTCTGGTCGCCGCCCGATTCCTTCCGGTGAAGAATCAACTGGGGGTTGCTCGCGCGATGCAGTTGATTCCCGAAGCGAACCTAACGATGGTCGGTGGATGTGTGGATAGGGGCTATTTGGAAGCCGTTCAAAGAGAATCGCCCGCCGACCGAACCACAGTGATAGCGGAGGACCAAGATCAAGCCAAGCTTGTTGGGCTTTACCAAAGCCATAAGGTTCACGTGCTAGCTTCGTTTCGAGAGTCGCCAGGTTTGAGCTCACTTGAAGGCTTAGCGTGCGGTTGCCGAGTCGTTGTGGCGCAGGAAGCGTATTGTCCCGTAAGTTTCTATTTCAAGGACTTGGTCGGAACCTCGGTCTTTCCTTGCGACCCCTATGATCCTAAGGATATTGCTCGTGCAATCCGGCAGGCCCTCGAATCAACCGCGCCAGGCGAGCCCGTCGAAGCCGCTTTGAAGAAGTTCACCTGGGCTGAGGCGGCAAAGCAGACTTACAGTGCCTACGTAGATTGTCTGCCAAAATAGCCCATGCTCTCTGCGGTTTTGCTTGGGATGGTTGTTAAAAAGCCCAACATCGTGTTGATTTATTGCGACGATCTGGGCTATCGCGAAGTGGGGTGCTACGGTCAGGAAATCATCCCCACTCCGAACATTGATCGCCTTGCTGCCGAGGGCATTAAGTTCACGCGCTATTACACGGCGAGCCCGGTTTGCGCTCCTTCGCGGGCTTCGCTTATGACGGGGAAGCACACCGGCCACTCCCCAATTCGAGGCAATAAGGAGGTAGGTGGCTGGGGGCTGAACGATGGGGAAGGGCAGATGTCGCTTCCGGCCAAGGAATTCACGATCGCCGAGGGCATGAAGCAAGCGGGATACTCGACGGCGTGCATCGGAAAGTGGGGGCTGGGTGCGCCGATGTCAGAAGGCCACCCAAACAACCAAGGATTTGATTACTTCTTTGGCTACCTGTGCCAGCGCCGCGCTCACAACCTCTTTCCATCCGTGCTTTGGGAAAACGCCGACGTGTATCAACTTCCCGGGAATCCGTATTTCGATGTACACAAGAAACCAACCGACCCCATTGACTACGGCACGTTCATCGGTAAGCAATACGCTCCTGAAGAATGCCTGGACAAGGCGACCGCATGGATTGCGAAGCAGAAGTCGCCGTTCTTCCTCTATTACTCGACGCTTTTGCCTCACGTATCCTTGCAGGCTCCGCCTGATGAGGTTGCCAAGTTCAGTTTTGAAGAAAAGCCATATGGAGGCGGGAGCTATGCGGCCTGCAGGAGTCCTCGAGCAACCTACGCGGCCATGGTGGCACACATTGATAAAGAAGTTGGCTCCATCATGACCGCACTAGCCAAGAAAGGTGAAGAAAAGAACACTTTGGTGGTTTTCACAAGCGACAATGGCACCACCTTTCTCCCCCAGGTGGATGCGAAATTTTTCAAGTCTCTGGGTGAACTGAGAGGCTTCAAGAGCTCTTGCTATGAAGGCGGAATTCGTTTGCCGTTCATCGCCCGTTGGCCCGAAAAGGTGCGGGGCGGGCAAACTTCTTCCCAAGTGGCCTATGCGTGCGATCTGATTTCAACCTTTGGCGCGATTGCGGGCTATCATGCTAACCGCCAAGATGGCTTGGACCTAAGCGGTATGCTTCTCGGGGGGGGAACCGTTCGACGCAAGCAGTTGTACTTCGAGTTTCCCGAGGGTCAGGCCTATTGGGCGGCGATTCTTGACGATAAGTGGAAGGCGATTATTCCGAACCTGAAGGCCGGCAATAGGAAGGTTGAAATTTATGATTTGGAAGCTGATCCTGGGGAGAGCAACAACGTAGCCCAGGCCCACGCTGAACTGGTGGCTAGAGCGGAAAAGGTCTTTAGGAAAGAGCATGTCCCCAACAAGGATTTTCCCTTGCCGGGCGTAGATGAGGCAAAATGATATGCGATGCTCACTTTCTTGCTGACGGCCCTTCCGGCTGACCTCAAACTTGCCTCTCTCTTCACCGATCACATGGTGTTTCAACGCCAAACAAATTGCCCGGTTTGGGGTTGGGCGTCTCCTGGTCAAAGAGTGACCATAGACGCTTCGTGGGGATCAAAAGCGACGGCGACAGCTGATTCAAAGGGAGTTTGGAAGACAAACCTCAAAACGCCCGCTGCCGGTGGGCCTTTCTCGGTTAGTGTTTCTGGCGGAACAACAATCCAGTTGAACGATGTTTTGGTTGGCGAGGTGTGGCTTTGTTCGGGCCAATCGAACATGGAAATGTGGCTCAAGGCCTACGCTTCGCCGCGACCCGTTGTGAATTGGGAGAAGGAGCTTGAATCCGCAAATCACCTGCCCCAAGTTCGGTTGTATCAAGTGCCGCGAAGGATGTCGCCTCAACCGGAAGTGACAATGGATGCTTCGTGGCAACTTTCATCATCCGAATCAGCGGGCATGTTCTCGGCCGTAGGCTTTATGTTTGCTCGCGAGTTAAACCAGAAGCTGAACGTGCCGGTTGGCATCATACACTCGAGTTGGGGAGGCACGGAGGTTGAACTGTGGACCAGCGAATCGGGCATGCGGGCGATGCCGGAGCTTGGGATGAAGCTGGACGCGTATCGCAAAAACGCGGTCACGAACGTGACACGCCAAGCCGAATATCAAGCCGAACTCAAGAAATTTGTTCCAACGGAAAAACCCGAATGGACAACAGCTTCGTTTTCGCCGGACGCCACTTGGAAGTCGGTAACCAAAGCGGGAAGTTTTGAGTCAATCGGGCTCGGAAGTTTTGATGGTTCGGTCTGGTTCCGGGCTGAGGTTGATGTTCCGACCAACCTGGATGGACAGGAGGCAAAGCTAAAGCTCGGGACGATTGATGACGATGATCGAACATATTTCAATGGGAAACTGGTTGGCGAGACTGACGGCTGGGATACCCAACGCATCTATCCTGTTACTCTAAAAGCCGGGAAGAACTTAGTGGCTGTCCGTGCAACCGATGGCGCCGGAGCGGGCGGTTTCGGAGGCGAGCAGTTCATCGAAGTGGGCGGGCAGAAACTGGCTCTAGCGAATTGGCGTTATTTGCCCATCGTAAATCCGAATCGGCCCCCTCAACCGAACTACCTGCCATCGGCCGGCTTTTCGACGCTTTACAACGGTATGATTGCGCCGGTGGTGCCATTCGCCATCAAGGGTGCGCTATGGTATCAGGGCGAGTCCAACGTTTCGCGGGCCGAGCAATATCAGCGGTCGTTCCCCAACATGATTCAAGATTGGCGCAACGCATGGGAGAACGATTTCTCGTTCTACTTCGTTCAAATTGCGCCGTTCGCCTATCAGCCCCCCTACGGGCCCGAGCTTCGTGATGCCCAAGGGTACGCGCTGAAGTTGAAGAAGACAGGAATGGCAGTTACGACAGACTTAGTCGACAATCTCACCAACATTCATCCAATCAAGAAACGCGAAGTTGCCGACCGCTTGGCGAACTTGGCCCTTTTTAATGATTACGGCAAGAACGTTTCTGCTTACGGACCCACCTTCAAATCCTTGCTTCCGATGGGCCGGTCTCTACGGGTCACCTTCAGCCACGCAGTTGGGCTCAAGGGCACAGGCGAAGGATTCCAAGTTGCGGGGAAAGATGGGGTCTTCTGTGATGCGGCGGCGCGGATTGAAGGGGATTCGGTTGTGTTGGAGTCGATCCAGGTCAGCAATCCGGTTAACGTTCGATACGGTTGGAGTGACACGATGTTGGCATCCCTATGGAACGGATCGGGGTTACCGATGGTGCCGTTTCGCACGGATAATTTGCCGCTGTTTACGAAGGGGGCGCGCTGGTAGCCGCTCAACCTGGTGACCACGCTCTAACGTGATGTGTGAACTTGCCGCACTATTTGTTCCTGGTGCGGCGGTGGATAATCCAAACTCTGAAACACTCTGGTTCGCGCAACCGAGTACAGGGTGTTGTCCACGTGGGAAGTGCTTCGTTTGGTCCGAGTTGTTCGTCTCCTTATCAAGATGAACGTACCCCCTCAAGACCCCAATACTCCTCCGCCGACTAGCCCTTACCCCTACGAAACTGGATCTGCCGCATATTATCGACCGGGAGCCGACGGGAGTCCCGCCTACGGCTCCGCAGACAAGCTGCAAGCGCTGTCTGATGGCTACTTTGGGCTCAACCCGATTTTTGGACTGAACGTTTTGTTCGCGCTTGGCTCAAACGTAATGATCCGAACCGCATCCCCGGACAACGTTGCCATGATTGCCATCGGAGTAATCGTGGTCATGTTTGTCAGCATCCTATTTCTGACTCTGCCAAAGAACAAGCAGACTGCGTACGGCAAAGGCTGGTCCGATTCGAACGCGATCCTTGCTTCAGTTCTAATGGGTCTCAACAGTGCGTTGTGTTGTGGTGTAATCGGCTACATCGTTATGCAGAACATTGCATTGACGGAAATAAAGCGATATGGAATCAAAGGTGGAAGCTTCTTTGGGCTCAAAGAGAAAGACGTAGAAGCCCATATCGCCGCAATGCGAACCGCGCCTCGAGGAGTTCAGCCTCCTACGTTTGGGGTTTGATCTTAGCGAACCAATGAGCCTTCCGGTGCTTCCTTTTCGGGTTGCAAGAGGATTGCGCCGCCGTTTTCGTCTACGGCGGCGAGAAGCATTCCTTGACTTTCAACACCACGTAACTTCGCGGGCTTAAGATTGAATACCATGACCACTTGCCGGCCCACCAGGTCCTCGGGCTTGTAGTTCACTTTTATTCCCGCTACAACCTGGCGGCGCTCCTCACCGATAATGAGTTGCAACTTAAGGAGCTTATCACTGCCTTCAATCTCTTCGGCTTCAAGCACGCGAGCAACGCGCAACTCAACTTTCGCGAAATCGGCGATCGTTATCTCGGCGGATTCCGTCGTACCTGCTTCGATGGGAGTTGGATTTGGAGTTGGCGCGGGTGTTGGGGTTTCTTGTTTTGGTTCCATGGTTTTCTTAAGGTCGATTCGAGGGAAAATTGGCTGAGGTTGCCCGAGTGCACCGCCCGCGGGCACAGATGATACTTCGCTAATCTCGGTCCAGTTGATAAGGCCCGGCAACCCGAGTTGTGCCGCAATGGCGTCTGCAGCGGTCGGCATGATGGGGCGGATGAGACCTTCTGCAGTGCGAAGGCAGAGAAGCATTCCGCGAATAACGCTCGGCAAGGCTGGGTCGTTGTTCTTTGCCATTGCCCAGGGCGCAGCAGTGTCAATGTACTTATTTAAAAATCGAACTACGGCAATCGCTCGGTCAACGGCTTGATCCCAACGGAACGAGTCAATCATCGCCTCATACTCATCCTTTGCGACCTTGACTTCGCGCAGCACATCAGCGGAAGGATCAGCCTCCGGAATCACGCCGCCAACAAACTTTTGAGCCATCGTGAGGCTGCGGTTGAGTGCATTGCCCAAGTCGTTGGCAAGATCTGAGTTGTACCGGCGCTCAACTTCCTCAAAGCTATAGTTCGTATCGCCTTCATAGGGAAGTAGTGCGGCCAAGCTGTATCGAACTGCATCAATGGCGATTTCAGGCGCACAACCGGAAACTTCCACCAGGTGGGCTGAGAGTTGCTGTGGAGTAACTAGCCCGCCCGCTTTAGACTTGCTTATCTTCTCGCCCCCAAATGTAAACCAGCCGTGGGCGATAATCGTTTTTGGCAACGGTAAACCCGCGCCCATCAACATGGCGGGCCAAAGGGTGGCGTGGAAGCGGGTAAAGATTTCCTTCCCCATCCAATGAACGTCTGCGGGCCACAGGTCGTCCCAACCGGCGTTCGGCCAACCCGTTGCTGCAAGATAGTTTATGAGAGCCTCGAACCAAACATAGATGACCTTCGAATCGTCGCCAGGCACGGGAATGCCCCAACCCATGTTTTGTCGCGTGATGCACATGTCCCGCAGTCCTGAAGTGATGAAACTGACCACTTCATTTTTCCGGGATTCCGGCAAAAGGAAAGTTGGGTTCGCCGCGATGTGAGCCAAGAGCTGATCTCCAAAAGCCGATAGCTTGAAGAAGTAGTTCTCCTCGCTTACGCGTCTAACCTCGTTGCCATCAGGGCTCTTGCCGTCAACCAAATCCGACTCACGCACAAAGGTCTCCGCCGAGACGTCGTACCAACCTTCATATTTGTCGATGTAAACGTAACCCTTGTCTTTCAGAATCGCGAAGAGCTCTTGAACAACCTTGTGGTGGCGCTCTTCGGTGGTGCGCATGAAGATGTCGTATTTGATGTTAAGGAAGTCCCACGTCTCAACGAACTTATGGGCGACCTCGTCTACGAACTCCTGCGGGTCGCGACCTGCGGCTTGAGCGGCCTCGAGCACCTTGGTGGCATTTTCATCGGTCCCGGTGAGAAAGCACACGTCTTCCCCCCGCATTTGTCGGTACCGCCTTTCAAAATCACACACGGCGGTCGTAAGCGAACTCCCGATGTGGGGCGCGGCGTTAACATAGTAAATCGGGGTAGTTATATAATATCGCTTCGACATTTCCACAAAGATTGTGAAGCGAACGGGTTATTTGCCGCCGAACAACCTCTTTTGAACCAAAACTAGTAACTTCGCGGGTGGCAAGCGGACCTCCAATCTCATATACTAACTGTGAACCAATTGAACCTTCCCCCGCCAAATTGCCAGTTTGATTTCTATGACTCGGGTTTGGCACAAGAAGTGTTGCAAGAATGGACAGCCCAACGTGGCTGGGAAAAGAAATGAACCTCAATACACGATTCTTATTACTGACTGGCTTGCTTGTCGCAACGACGGCGGCTCAGGCGGCTGTCCCTACTGGAGCCTACATTCGGCGTCCTGTCAGTTCTATCTCAGACCTAATCAAGCATGTAAAAGCGGATCCGATCGTTGCTGACCGATATGTTCGCCACTTCCGAATGAACAAAGAAAGCGTGATCTCCTACCTCGGGACTTTACACCAGAGTTCTCTTGATCATTCAGGAGCCTATACGGTGTACAACGTGCATGACAACATTTTACGAAGCCGAGTCCTTCAACTCAAGAAGGGGACAGCGTGCTTTGCTGACAGCAGCGGTCGTCCCATTCTGCTAAAGATTTGTGGTAACCCGATGGTATGGAATCTTCCTCCAATCGGCACGGCTCCGGTCGTTGGTGCAACCGCTACAGGTGAAGTTCCTACAGCATCCGATGAAGTTACGGCTGTTGCCATGGCTGCTCCGGTTGTTATTCCTGGACTAGAACCCGTTCCCTCCACGCCGCCCGTAACCGTAACATCATCAATGTCGCGCTCTCGAGGCGAAAACTTTTTGCCACTCTTGGCCTTGCTCGGAGGAGCCGCATTCCTGATCAAGGACGATAACAACGATTGCAAGCCCGTTCCAGAGCCTGCAACAATGGTTGCGCTGGCCTCGGGTGTCGCGGTTATGGCCCGTCGCCGAAAGAAAAAGAACAGTTAAAGTTAACGTGCCGTTTTGAGGTGGAAGGGACGCGAGAAATCGCGTCCCCTTTTTTTGTTGTAGGATGAAGCGTGCCGAATCGAAGTTGTGATGTTCTAATTGTTGGTGGCGGAATTGGGGGAGTTGCCGCTGCCCTCTCGGCATGTAGCCTAGGCATGAATGTCGTACTTACCGAAGAAACTGACTGGATTGGCGGACAGTTAACCGCGCAAGCCGTTCCCCCTGATGAGCATCCATGGATTGAGGAGTTTGGTTGCACTGCGCGATATCGAGAATTTCGCAATCGGGTCCGGGATTGGTATCGGAAGAATGGGGGCTTGAATGCCGAGACACTTTCCGATCCATTCTTCAACCCAGGCACGGGTTGGGTGAGCCGCTTGTGCCACGAACCCGAGGTTGCCCTATCCGTCCTCTTGGAAATGGCAGCCCCGCATATGCATTCTGGGCAACTTGAAATACTCTTAAAGCGAAAGCCGAAGGCTGCCGAAGTTTTAGGTGATTGCGTAAATGCCGTAAGCTTCCTCAATCTTGAAACGGGCCAAACTGAGGAGATCGGCTTCAAGGTGGTGCTTGATGCCACGGAGCTAGGCGACCTGCTCCTTTTGACGGGCACCGAATACAATCTCGGCGCAGAGAGCCAACGTGACACCGGTGAACCGAACGCACTTGAAGGAGACCCCGATCCAAACAACGTGCAGGGGCTCACGTGGGTGTTTGCCATGGGGCTCGGAGCCAGTAGCCCTCCTCAAAAGCCGGAAGATTACGAATTTTGGAGAGCTTATCGCCCGGATTTCTGGCCGGGTCCGCTGCTCGGTTTCGACGTACTCCATGCTCATACGCAAGAACCAAGGCGGCTTCCTTTGTTTAGCGAGGATTGGTATGCCTTGTTCCCGTATCGACAGATCATCAATCCGACCGTCCTAAACCTTGAGCGAGATCCAGTGACGGTCGTGAATTGGCCCCAAAATGACTACTTCTTACAATCAATAATTGATGTGGAACCTTACGAGCCTCATCCGATGCCAGGGGCCAGCGGACCAATTTCAGCCCAACGTCTACAGGATGCAAGAATGCTCTCGTCGGGCCTCCTCTATTGGCTCCAAACTGAGGCACCACGTAACGATGGGGGCTTGGGCTACCCAGAATGTTATGCCGCCTCCGGTATCACCGGCACACCGGACGGCTTTGCCAAGTACCCCTACATCCGTGAATCACGTCGAATCAAGGCTCAGTTTACGATTTTAGAGCAGCACGTTGCGGCTTATACTAACCCGGGATTAGACCGGGCTCCAGGTTTCGCGGACAGTGTTGGTATTGGCGCCTATCGAATCGACCTTCACCCCAGTACGAGTGGAGCCAACATGATTGATACGAGCACCCTACCGTTTGAGATCCCTTTACGGGCGATGATCCCCATTCGGATGCAGAACTTGATCCCAGCGGGCAAAAACATTGGAACCACTCACATCACAAACGGGTGTTACCGATTGCACCCGGTAGAGTGGAATATCGGGGAAATCGCCGGCATCATGGCCGCCCTTATTATTGAAAAGGATATTCCGGTTCAAGCTTTGGGAAAAAACCCAGACGTCGTCCAATCAGAGGCGGTCACACAGGGAATACCACTCTCCTGGCCCGCAGGTGCTACTTTGTGGGCACTCTAGTATAAATACCTGTAATCTAGTTCGAACCGAGATGGAATAACCAGCTCGGGCGGAATGTGGAGTAACGATTTATCAATAAATCCAGTCTTGGCACAAACATGTGTGTCCACGCTTTCGCGTGCGGTTGAGAACAGCCTCCCGCATTTCTTTGCATCGTCAGGAGTTCTGTTGCTCCCAAGCCAAACTCGCTGCGAAATGATCCGTATGGTTCAGTTAGCGAAGCGGGCGAACCAAGAGGAAAGGCCCGTGCTCGCGGTGCTGTTCCCCTTGAGCGACAGCGGCGACCTGCTTGCGATCGTCTTGAGCGAAGAGGTTGCGGAGAAAGTCGCTTCTAATAGACTCCCATGGGAGCAACGGTTGCAAGAAGTCAGCGAGAAGGTCGCACCGTTTGTAAAGCCCGTTGTGGCCGCGCTTGATTTGGATGCTCCGTCCGAGCCAAGCTTCGTGTTTGATATGCATGCCGTCGCGATCGAATCAATGGCAACGGCGGTCGGGAGCACGCGTCACTCTGCGGTTCTGTTAACGAGCCACCTGAATACCTTGGATAGTGAAACCGTTCAGATCGTTGTTCTAACCACACCTGAACGACTAGAGCGTAGTTTCAAGGTTCATTATGCGGAGGCAGCTTAAATCATGACCGCGATACAAAGTCTGGTGGGAATCGGCGAGATCCAAGCCGTCCAGGGCGACGCAACATTTATCTGCATTGGCTTGGGTTCGTGCATCGGGCTGTTTGTCAGCGATGCACAGACGGGGGTAAATGCGATGGCCCATTTTATGTTACCGAAGGCCTTCGACAAATCCGCCAGTGATCGTCCTGCAAAGTTCGCGGATACGGGCTTCATCGCACTCATTGAAATGGTCGAGCGACTGGGAGGAGATCGAACTAGGCTCAAGGCCGTTCTTGCTGGAGGAGCACATGTCCTTCAAAGTCGCATTGTGAACTCGCAATTGGAGTTTGGTGTGCGCAACACTCGCATGGTAAAGGAGATGTTGGAAGAGTATGGAATCGAGGTTCTCGCTGAGGAAACCGGAGGGACAAAGGGAAGAACTCTCACCGTAGACACAGCGGTCGGCAAGGCGACAATTCGCAGCGCGGGTGAGCCTGAGCGCATTTTATACCGATTTAAATAGGGAGTTGAGCTATGGTTTCACACACATTGAAGATTGAAGAGATTGTTTCCAAAACCAAAGACTTGCCAACCATTCCAGCGGCCGCTTTAGCGGTGATGCGGGAATCAGAGTCGGCAACATGCTCAGCCGCATCTATTGCTAAGCACATCATGCAAGATCAAGGGCTTTCCGCTCGGATACTGCGATTGGCAAACTCAGCATTTTATGGACTTAATCGACAAATTTCTAGTCCCCAAGACGCCGTCGTTATTTTAGGGATTCGAACGGTAAGGAACCTCGCGATGGTTGCCGCCAGCTATCCATGGATGAGCAAACCTATTAAGGGCTATATATTGGGCCCTAAGGAGATGTGGGCTCATGGTCTAGGCGTGGCCGTCGGCGCGCAGATGGTCGCCCAGCGCTCAAAATTGGCGTGTCCCGACCTAACGTTCATCAGCGGACTTCTTCATGACCTTGGGAAAGTTGCCCTTGCCATTTGGTTGGAGTCGCGGTCTCAAACCATGCTCAAGCTGGCGATTCAGGAAAACTTGACTTTTGATGAGGTTGAGCGCAAAATATTGGGTTTCGACCACTGTGATGTCGGCGGCTATCTCGCTGAGCAATGGAATTTGCCCGCTTCGCTTGCATTGGCCATGCGCTATCACCATAATCCGCTGGGTCTAGAGACCCCTGATCATTCCGTCGAGTGCATTCACATTGGCGATTACATGACGATGACCCTAGGAATGGGCATAGGCGTTGACGGGTTGCGCTATGAGCTCCAACACGAGTGTTTGGCCAGTTTGGGCTTAACTGAAACCGACTTCGAGGAGATTATCTCCGGATTCCCGGAGAAGTACCATCAATACGAAGAAATGTTCTCGTTGCTCAACGATTAAGCTAAGTCTAACTTTCTACGCTGGACGCAACTTTCTTTCGGTTTAGAGCCGCCGCCACCAGACCTTTGAAAAGCGGGTGGGGTCGGTTTGGCCGTGAAGTGAACTCTGGGTGCGCTTGAGTTGCCACGAAAAACGCATGGCTCGGAAGTTCGATCATTTCAACTAATCGATAGTCGGGGCTCACTCCGCTGATCACCATTCCATGCTCCGAGAGCTTCTCGCGAAAGTCATTGTTCACTTCATATCGGTGGCGGTGCCTTTCAGTGACCCGGGTGCTACCGTATAGTTTTTGCGAAAGGGAGTCGTTAACCAAGTTGCAAGGATAGCTCCCAAGGCGCATGGTTGCCCCCTTATCTTTGATGCCTCTTTGTTCTGGCAAGAGGTGCACAACTGGGAAAGGAGCTCCTTCGGTTACTTCTTCGGAGTTTGCGCCTTCGAGACCGCACACGTGTCGGGCAAACTCAATGACAGCCATTTGTAGGCCATAGCAGATACCAAGGAAGGGCAATCCATTCTCGCGGGCATACCGAATCGCTTCGATTTTGCCCTCCACCCCTCGTTCGCCAAATCCTGGAGCCACGATTAAGGCATCGGTGTTCAATAAGAACTCTGCGGCTGGCTTGCCGCCCTCTAAAGCATCGCTTTCAATCCAGTTGATTTCAATTCGGCAGTCGTTCGGAATGCCCGCATGAATCAGAGATTCAGCAATGGACTTGTAGGCATCTCCGTTTTGGGTGTACTTGCCCACAACTGAAATATTCACGCGATGAGTCGGGTTCTTGATCGTGTTGACAAGCGCCGCCCACTCCGATGTATCCGCCGACTGAGATTCGAGCCCTAACTTCTTGCAGACATAGTCGCCAAGCCCAGCTCGTTCGTATTCGAGGGGCACCTCGTAAATTGTTTCAACGTTTCGAGATTCGATGACGGCTTGACTTGGAACGTCACAGAAAAGGCTGATCTTCTCTTTCACGTCATCATCAAGGTGGACCTCGGTTCGGCAAACCAAAACGTCAGGTGAAATTCCGATTTCGCGAAGCTTGTAAACACTGTGTTGAGTTGGCTTCGTCTTCACTTCGTGCCAAGGGCCTACTTGAGGAATCAATGTGACATGCACGTAAAGAGTGTTTTCGGGGCCAACGTCCTTGCGCATTTGTCGTATTGCTTCAAGAAACGGAAGGCTTTCGATATCACCGACGGTCCCGCCAATTTCGGCGATCACAACATCGGCTTCCTGCTCTTGCGCTACCCGCATTATGCTGGCCTTGATTTCGTTGGTGATGTGAGGGATGACTTGGACCGTTGCCCCCAAGTAGTCTCCCTGCCGTTCCTTTTGAATTACTGATTGATAAACGCGACCCGCCGTAACGGAGCTGCTCTTTGTGCAAGCAACATCGATGAATCGCTCATAGTGGCCGAGGTCCAAGTCGGTTTCCGCGGCGTCGTCGGTAACAAAGACTTCGCCGTGCTGAAACGGATTCATCGTTCCAGCATCTACGTTAATGTAAGGGTCGAGCTTCATTGGAGCCACCGTGTAGCCCCGATTTCTGAGCAGTCGCCCTAAACTTGCCGTTGTAATTCCTTTTCCAATAGAACTTACAACACCGCCCGTCACAAAGATATATTTTCTCGCCACCGTCTTTCCCGACCCCAGCAAACAGACGCTCTAGACCATGCGCAAGGCCGCAAGAAACTTAGCGATTGGAGTCCTACGAATTATACGCGAATGCTCACATTCAAGATGGACGCTAACCGCCTCGGCCGACGCTCGTGAGAGGGATGTAGGTCGTATTCCTGGTAACTATTGCGATGGTAGGGCTAAAAGAAAAACTGGATACCAATCCGTCGGCTAAGAACGACTCCCATTCTTGGTCTGATGCAAATCCAAAGGTCTCTTTGTAGTGCCCTGCCGACGCCCGAATCCCGGAAATCAGATCATCGTCCAACCCCTGTAGTTTTCCACCAGCATTAACCTTGATGTGTTCGCGCAAACTGTCCTTCAGCGCGTTCACTGCCTTAATGTAGGCTTCTTGTTGCTTATCCAGTAGTTTAGAGAAACGTTGGGCTACAGACGCAATCAAGTCTGTTCGCCTCTTAGAAGGGGTTTGGATTGTGTTGAACCTAAAGAGCAGTTGGCTCACATCAAGTTTGGGGCGTAGTTTCGGCGCGATTTCCTCTCGGAAGTGCTTCCTGTCCTCTTCTGAATACTCTTTCAACTTAGAGCGGTCTACGTCATCGCTTAGCAGCCGTTTGCCTGAGCTGAGTCGAACTTCCTTCCCGTTTCCCTTGACGAGCAGGCTGCACCTAAATCCGATCTGCAATGGAGTGTCGTCATCCAAAATTTCTGGTCCGATTGCCCCAACGCCCTGAATCAGGAGCCTCTGCATGGCCTTTTTGTCTTCGCTAGACAAATCCTTCAACGTGAACTGATACTTCTTTCTCTTCGCAAGCTCAGACAGCACCTGTTGCGCTCGAATCACAGGCTCAAACATTTTCAAGTCGTACAAGTTGGAAGCCGTGATCTCAAGTGTCTGCCCGTCCTGTCGGATATCAAACTCCAACTCCGCAGCCAACTTTGCAAGGTTTTCTGAGGGGGCTTCAAGCAACGCAAGTTGCTTTGGCGTGGCCTGAGCATGAGTCACCAGAACCCGCAACTCGGGTTCTGGTGACTTCACTTGAAGGCTTACTAAGAAAAGGCCAGCAGTAATGTGGTCATGACTAACCTGGGCCTCCCTCGCCTTCTCCTTGATCCTGCTCAACGGTAACCACATAATCGTGATCAAGCCATTGAGCTCTCTGGTGTGTGACCGTGCCGTTAGTCCACTCCTCAATTCCCTTATCTTCTTTCCAGTTCCAATACCAAACCCAAACCCCACTAGGAATGGTTTCATTAAAGTCATGACTATGAGTGCCCCCTGTCGTATGAGGGCCATTATAAAAAGGCGCACTCCAAGGGGGCGCGAATGACGATGAACCAGTCACTTCATAGTGACCAGATCTTGACTTTATCACGCTCGGATGAGTGTACGGTCCGGTTTGTCGCTCCTCTTCAACTTTGTGGGGTATGTTCGGGGTGTAATAACTGGGTGGCGTATTTTTTGTCCATGTCTGCGCACTGGCCATGCCAGCTATCCCAATTGCTAGGCTCCAAATCACTAATCGAGTTGCATTGTTTAAGTTGTTCTTGGTGAACCTCCATGCATATTCTCTCTCTCTCTCTCTCTCTGTGTGTCAAGGGCCAGAAGTCACTTTTACGAAAAATCTCTTAAACTAGTGAATATACTAGCTATGGCTTTCAAAACTTGATGCCGTATTCAACGGCGATCTTCCAGGGTCGATCTTGGTCGGTTCCAATGCTGAATCGGAGCCTTCTCAACGTCCTGCCGCCAAAGGTGGGCCGCCATGTGAGCCGGATGTCATATCGCACTCCCTCACCAGGAATGGCGGAGGTGATTTGACGTCTGCCGCTTAATACAAGGTTTTTGCCTATGGCCAAAGCGGCGGTAACGGAAAGATTATCAAGGGAGTTGTACTCCACGTTGATGTAATCGAGGCCAAGCTGCTGGGCGAGACGATCCGTCAGCGAACCCGCCAAGTAGGGCAGTGCTACTCCGATCAGCGCGTTCCTAAACTGCTCCGTAATGGAGCTGTTACCGAGACCGAGACCGCGAATGAAGTCGCCCTGTCCCAGCATTGCCAAAATTCGGTCTTGACTCAAGTCAGGCGGATCACTCTCGGCTGTGATTACCACCCCCTTTTCTTCGAGGAGGTTGCCGCGAATTTTGAGCCGAATATCGTAGCGTTCGACACCTCCCGATATCCGCTCCGCAGACAATTGGGTTTGACCTTCAATGTCGACATCCGCCCGGGCTGCAATCAATCCTGAGCTGGAGGATCTGTAGCTAATCTTCACGATCCCGCCGTCGTCCACTGCGATTCGGGCGTTCGGCAATCGGATCGAGCCCTTTCGCACAGTGAGAGTCGACGTCAGGTCAGGGGTAATGAGACTGCCAATAAGGTTTCCTTCTCCTGAAACGTCAAATTGGCCGGCCGCCGCACGCAATCGAATTGGCATCGCCGTTCGCAAACGAATATTGAATTTCGGATCAATCGAAGGAGGGTCGCCCGGCGGCTTCTCTTCTAGTTGGGGGAGGGTTAGATTGCCACTGTCTAAGGTGATATCGCCACTAATTATTGGCTCCCCGACGGTGCCTTTTAGTCTGAGGTCTCCGGAAAGGCTGCCGGTGCTGGCGTTGCCTCCTTTCCCTTGGGCTATTTGAAACTTGTCTGCGATCAAGCTTCCGCTAACAATGTTGCCAAAGAACTTCTCTCGATCGCCGCCAGCGAGAGCTCCAAAAACATCAACAAGACCAACTTTGAGGCCGATCGCACTGATCGTTCCCCCCGCCGAACTCCTTCCGGTCCCGTCAACGCCAAGGTGCTCGCCGTCAAACAGCACCGAGACATCCAGGTTAGTAAGGTAGGTGTCAACATCTTTTTGAGCAATCCTAACATCGCCGTTCGCATCGGGTTTGAGCTTTGCGGAGCCCGAGAATATCAAATTGCCGGGCCGGCCTTTAACCTGAAGCTCACCCGAAACCGCACCTCTGGTCCGAGTCGGATCGAGGCCTTTCCACAATTCTTCAAACTCGGTGAGTTTTCGCTCGGGCAAGTTAAGGGTTGCGAGCAAATCTTCGTGCTCGGCGATTTTGAATGGATAAGCAAAGGGAATTTCAGCAGTGATGCCGCCCGTGAACCCGTCAACGCGGTACAGGCCATCTGCTTCGACCATTCCGTCGCTAATGCGCATATCCACGTCTAGCGATCGGTTGTTGGTCCCCGATGCTTTGAATCCTACGCTCGCCTGTATGAGCGGAGACTTTGTTGGGCCGGTAACTACGATTTGGGAAACATCGTATCGCCCTGGAACACCCTGAATCCCCGGAATCAGCAGACTTAGCCACTCCGAACCGACGTTTTTGAGGCTGCCTTCAAGGGAGGTGTTGCCTCTCTCGTCAACCGTACCGGTAGCCGTTAGGTCGCCTGGTCCCTCTAACGAAAGCTTCTCGATTGTCCAAATCGAGTCGTTCCGGCTGAATTTCGCATCGAGTTTTCCGCTCGGGACTCCGTCAAGTTTGAGCTCATCTAGTGTCAGCGTTTTGGACTCAATAATTGGATTGGTCCACTTGCCGCCAATGCTCCCGCCGAAGTCAAAACGTCCCTGAAGTCGCGAAAGATACTGATAAGCTTCATCTTCCAGCCCAAACTGGCGAGAGATCGCGACCAACTTAGGGATCGGAATGTTGAATGCGGTGACATCGGCCGCGAGGGATTCGCTGGCGGGCGAAGCCTCGAGCTTTGCGACTTCGACGAATGAATCCAGTTGACCAATCATCGCCGATCCGCCCCACGTTCCGCCCGAATGCGTAAGCGAGAATGTGCCACTTCCCAAGGCTTCCGTGCCTACCTTGAGGCCGTTCACCCTGCCCGTCGCATCGAGATTCGAAAACGCACCAGCTGCTACCGATACGGTTCCCTTAGCCGAAACCGTACCATCTACCTCAAGAGATCGAACCGATTCGATGAGGAGTTTTGCTAAGGGGAAATCAGATAAAACGAGGTCGAATGAACCAGTTTGGCGACCCATGTCGTAATGACCCGCTCCGCTTGCAACTCCGTTGCCGCTTCGCGCCGTTCCTTGCGTGATCTGAACCGCGCCCTTGGCGTATTGAATTTCGCCCGCAGCAGAATCTATTTTCACGCCCGGGGCAACCAAATTGCGGCCCGAAATCGAAGCGGTCAGCGTTGGACTGCTCAACACGCCTCCGATTGTCGCCTTGGTTACGTCCAGCGTGCCCGCCATTCGATCGGGAAACCACTCTCCTAACTGGATGCCAGTCGCCGTAATCTCGCCACCGATTGCGTTCGTTTTGAAATCGAGAAAAGCACTGCCCTCAACGCGTGAACTTCGCCGGAATCCTACAAGGTTTGAGGCGCGCAACCGGCGATTTTCAACGGATATGTCGGCGATGACAACGGGCAAATCCTGTCCAGAAATCTTGAGCCCGTAAACCTCGCCCCTTCCCAGTGCCTTCGGGTTGTCAAACTTGCCGGTGATGTTGCCCGAGAAAGAAGCCGCTCCCGCCACCTCATCGGAAACCGCGGCAAGTGGAAACTCCTTGGCCAAGACTTCCATGCTGAGCTGGCGGGAGGTCAAGTTCACCTTGCCCTTTGCAAATGCCGAACCGTTCGTGCCCTCAACTGCTGCCCTTTCAACAAAAACTGAATCTCCAAACCACGATCCGCGAACCGTGAATTTCCCCAGATCCAGCAATGCGTCATTGGCAGTGGATAGGGCGGTCCCATCGGCTTGGAAGGCGATTCTCGGCTTACTTGCCCTTCCCGAAAGCACGGCAACGACGGAGCCCGTGCCTTGAAGATTGGGCACTCCATAACTTTTCAGGACGGGGCCCAGGCTTAGCTTGGGTGCTTGAATCGACCCGGAAATCTCTCCATTTGCCAGTCGCAAGTAGCCTTTGAGTGGGCCGCCTCGGAAAGTTGCTCCAGCTAGATTAACTGAGGCTCCATCGGAGTTCACATTGACCCAAGCGCGTCCGTCTGTGAGTTGCTCGTTCTGAAATTTGAGCTGGCGAGCGGTTACTTTGCCCTCAACCGCGAACTTCGAATCATAGTTCATCCAGCCCACAAACTCGCCGTTGGTGAAGGTCAAACCTTTGGGAACTGAGCTACGCGCGAATGGGGGTAACGCGGTTAGGTTAGGGGCGTCGGCCCGTACTTCCCCCGACATCCAAAAAGTCTTATCCCACCTCATTCGCCCCGAAAAACGGGCATTCGTTCCAAGGTTGGTAGCCTGCAGATTGCCATCAAATCCCTGGCTCGTAATGAGCCCGGTGGCATAAGCAGACTGGGCGCGATAGGTGCCGTACACCACATCCGTCATAGAAAGCCGGACGTCGGAATGGAATTCGGAGGTTTTGGGTGTGAGCGAAAACGCCCACGGACCTTGAGCTTGCATGCTCTTTGCCGAAAGGTCGCGCAGCCAATCAATATCTTTTCCTTCTGGCGCACGTTTGAGCCACTGGCTCAGATCAGCCAAGTCAATATCTGCGGTGCCTTCAATATCAAGTCCGCCATTTCCCTTGTGCTTGTGCAGAGACAACTTTGTTGTTCCCGCCCTTTCAATCCTTGCCGTTGCCGTAGCGACGAACTCGTCGCCAAACCCATCGAAGTTAACCAGCGAACTGGAAATCCATCTTGGCTTGCTTCCCGGTGCGGCCAGGTCCTCAAATCGAACTGCGGAATCCTCTAAACGAACGCTAAAAGCAACTTTCGATGGCTCGCCAGCTTCGCTCGTCATATACTTTTCGAAACCCCAAGACCCGTTTGAGAGCCGGGTGAGTCGTGCACGCAATCCACGCACGCGCCCTTTAACTGTTTTCTGACCTGGAACGAAATCAACAAAAGTCGCTTCGGCGAAGGAAGCTAGTTTCTTCCCGTCGGGCTCGTATACGGTTACGCCCGCCAATTGGAGCCGGTTTTCCTTTATGTCGAAGACAAAGTGGTCAGCCCGAATTTTGAGGACTCCGCCCGGTGTTTGTAAATCAATATTTGCCGCATGAGACCCTCCGGAGAGCTCCAAAACGCACGCCCAAACATAGGTGCCGCCACGGTATGCAACCAGGGCAAATGGAACCAACCACCAGAACATTCCCAACGCGCGAACGAAATTTCTTATGCTACTAGTATGACGTTTGAAAAGCCCTTGCAATACTTGTATAAGGGGCCGCTTTGTCCAACAATATCTAGTCTAAGAGTTGGCGCAACACATATTGCAAAATGCCGCCGTTTCGGTAATACTCCAGTTCCTTGGGGGTATCAATCCTCACCTTGACGCCAAACACCTTGGTGTCCCCATTTTCAGCAACGGCATGAACCTTCAGGTCCTTACCATCTCGAAAATCGCGCCCAGCGTGGTAGCTTAGGTCCATCACGGCGTATTCCTCGGATCCGTCCAGCCCAAGTGATGCTGCATTTTCACCATCCAAGAATTGCAACGGCAGGATTCCCATGCCAATCAAGTTCGAGCGGTGGATGCGCTCATAGCTTTGGGCAATCACAACCTTTACGCCAAGGAGGTGTGGTCCCTTCGCCGCCCAGTCTCGACTTGACCCGGACCCATATTCCTTGCCCGCCAAAATGATCAGCCCTTTTTTGCTCTTCTGATATCGCTCGCTGGCATCGAATATCGTTAGAATCTCTCCTGTGGGCCAATACTTGGCGTAGCCACCTTCGGTTCCGGGAGCGATTTGGTTCTTCAGACGAACATTGGCAAACGTTCCGCGCACCATGACCTCATGATTTCCTCTTCGCGATCCATAGCTATTGAACAGTTCGGTTTTGACCATATGACCCGTGAGATATTCACCGGCGGGCGAGTTTAGCTTTATCGAGCCGGCGGGCGAAATGTGGTCGGTGGTCACCGAGTCCCCCAAAATCGCCAGAACTCCAAGTCCGGTCAGATCATCTACCTGTCCGCTTACGTGTCGCTCCATACCCTCAAAATAGGGAGGCTTTTTCACATAGGTGGAACTCGGGACCCAATCGTAACGATCACCTGCGCCAACCTCAATCGCGTTCCACTTTTCATCACCTTTGAAAACATCTGCGTAGTTTGCGCGGAACATCTCGCCGGTAATACACTCGCCAACAACATCGGCAACCTCGGCTTGCGTTGGCCAAATATCTTTCAAGTAGATGGGGGCTCCGCTTGTATCAAAGCCTAGCGGGTCATTTTGGAGGTCAATGTCAACCGTCCCTGCGATGGCATAAGCAACGACAAGTGGCGGCGACATCAAGTAGTTCGCTTTTACCTCGGCACTGATGCGGCCCTCAAAATTCCTGTTGCCCGAAAGAACGCTGACCACCGTGAGGTTCTGATCGAGGATGGCCTTGCTTACGTCTTCGCGTAGGGGGCCTGAGTTGCCAATGCACGTTGTGCATCCATAGCCCACCGTGTTGAACTTCATATGATCTAGATACACATTCAGCCCGCTCTTTTCTAGGTAGCTTGTGACGACCCGGCTACCTGGCGCAAGGCTAGTTTTGACCCATGGCTTGACCGATAGACCGAGCTCATGGGCTTTCTTTGCCACCAATCCTGCGGCCATCATCACGTACGGATTGCTTGTGTTCGTACAACTTGTAATTGCAGCGATCACAACCGCACCATCGCAGAGTCCGCCCGCCGGCGCGGCGGCTTCGGGAAACGCGGTTCGGAAGGACGTTCGGGCTTCGCTGAGCCGGACACGATCTTGTGGCCGCTTTGGACCCGCGACGCTGGGCTCAACCGTAGAGAGATCGAGTTCGAGAGTGTCGGTGTACTCAGCTTGGGGCGAGTTTTCGTCATGCCACAAACCTTGCTCTCGCATGTAGGCTTCGACGAGCAGGCATTGCTCCTCCGAGCGGCCGCTGGTTCGCATATATCTAAGGGTTTCCGCGTCAACAGGGAAGATCCCACATGTGGCCCCATACTCCGGAGCCATATTGCCGATCGTCGCTCGATCAGCTAGAGGCAGTTTGGCGAGTCCTGGTCCGAAGAATTCTACGAATTTTCCAACAACGCCCTTCTTTCGAAGCATTTCGGTTACGGTTAAGACGAGGTCGGTTGAAGTGACTCCTTCACGAACACTCCCCGAGAGCTTGAATCCAATCACTTGAGGGATCAGCATTGAAACGGGCTGACCAAGCATAGCTGCTTCGGCTTCGATTCCGCCAACGCCCCAACCCAAAACGCCAAGCCCGTTTATCATGGTGGTGTGGCTGTCTGTCCCCACGAGCGTATCAGGATATGCGTCGCCAGTTGCGTCGTTGACAAACACCACTCGAGCCAGGTGCTCGAGGTTAACTTGGTGGACGATGCCAGTATTTGGAGGCACAACTTTGAAGTTATCAAAAGCCTGTTGGCCCCACTTTAGGAACTCATATCGCTCCTGATTCCTTTCAAACTCTAGATCGCGGTTGATCATTAGGGCTGCTTCGCTGCCGTACGCGTCTACCTGGACAGAGTGATCAATGACCAACTCAACCGGAGCGAGCGGGTTAATCTTCTTTGGATCGCCCCCCAAAGCCGCCATTGCATCGCGCATCGCCGCAAGATCAACTACGCATGGGACGCCAGTGAAGTCTTGGAGCAACGTGCGAGCGGGTGTAAAAGCGATCTCCTTTGAAGGCTCGGCCTTTGCATCCCACTTTGCCAGTGCTTCAATATCTTCTTTAAAAACCGAACCCTGGCCCTCGGTCCGCAGGAGGTTTTCGAGAAGAATGCGCAGGCTGAACGGAAGCCTGGAAATAGAAAATCCCTGTTGGTCCAGGGATTTTAGGCTGTAGATGTTGACATCGCGACCGGCAAGGTTCAGCTTCGTTTTGGAGTTAAAGCTATTCATTGGATAGCCTCAGGATACCCTTTGGCTTACCGATCGTAAAATACGCCAACCTGGCTCTCGAAAGAGGTTGGCCCCTTGTAAGTCCAGTTCACGGATTTGCGGGCATCGCCTACCCAACCGAGCCCGTTTGGATAGGTATCGTCTCCGGCTAAATCCATAAACAGACCTAGGCATTGCGCTCGCCCGCGAAGAGTCCCTAGTTGGGCTTCCGATGCCTTGCCCAATGTAAGTCCACTTGACGCGTAAGTGTCACTGCCGATCAGATCAGCAAAGATGCCAATGCCATTTGCGTTTCCGGCACCCAAGGATAAGTTCGGCGCCTTGTAGCTATCGTCGCCGGCACGATCAAACAGTAGGCCAATGCTGTAATCATGCCCAGCCCCTTGAGCCATGTTCATCGGGGCCTCGTACTGGTCGTTTCCGCTGCCATCTTCCAAGTAACCCACGGCGAAATGGGCGGCAGCACCTTGCACATACCACTGACCGATGTAGTGATCCACTCCGCCATCGTCCCAAAGGAGACCCACGCCTTGCCAATAGCCAACACCCTGGCCAAAAACTCCGCATGTGTAGCTGTCGTTACCCGCGATGTCGTAGAGAATTCCGACGCCACCCGCCAAGCTATGACCGTCAGTATAATCGGCGCGCCGTCCTGTCGCAGCACCCTGGCTCATACTCACATTGTGTTTGTCACTTTGAGGAGACGGTAAATCAATAACTGTATCGTTAGCAACATACGAATCGTCTCCGATGCCGTCGACCAGAACGCCAACGCCACGCGTGAGTCCCACTCCCTGGCTGTTCGCAAAGCAACTGAATTTGTCATCTCCCAGTTGGTCGCTTAAGATGCCGATACCCTCGTCGCCAAATCCCTGACTGTCGGCATAACTGTCGTAAACATCGCTACCTTCCCGGTCCAGGAGAAGTCCGAATCCAAATCTGCCCGACCCCAATCCGCATCGGTGAGAGCGGTAGAGGTCATTGCCAGCCGTGTCAACTAGAATGGTGACCCCTAGGAGCGCACCCCCCGGCCCTGGCTTCGCTCCTGAGAGCTTCCGGCCTTCAAGCTTGCTAACCGGCTGAGTCGCGAGCGATGCATCAGAGAGATAGGAGTCATCTCCATCGGTATCGATCACGACACTCGTCCAGTTTGCGGCTGTGCTCGTGCTCGGGACATTAAGGTAAGTGTCCTTGCCGCCCGTATCAATCGCAAGCAAAAGAGGCTTGTCGGGATATTGCGTCACCCCGCCGCCACTCAGGCGAATCGTGCCCCACGTTGTTTCAACTTCAAAGTTGTATTTGGCCGTCGGAGCCACTTTCGCAACGGCCTCCTGCGCTTGGGCGGCGGCAAGAGCGATATCGTTTGCGGCTGCTCCCAGGTAAGCAAGATCAAGGCCTCGAGCGAGCCGAATCAGGCGGTCCTGATTTTCACCCTCGAGTTCATCGCGTGCGTTTGTCGCCAAGAACAAGTAGGCCTCTTCGACATTGCCAACGCTTTTTAAGGCCAAACGGCGATACTTCACGCTGCGGCTCATCGTCGCTAAGACGAGGGTCGCGGCTCTTTGAACATCAAACGGAACTCCCGTAAGGGCAGGGATTTCGCCTTTGATTAATCCAGAGGATTTGAAATCTTGGAGAACAGCATTCAAGCCGTTCGAGGTTAGCGAGAGCTCTTCGGCAGATTTGATCGGGCTGCCAATCAGTGATCGCCGGGTATTGTATCCAACGAGCCGCGTGGCGAAGGAGAACAAATCAGCGGGGCTGCCGGTAGCTCCAGAAGCTTCGCGCCTCAGCGTTTCGGAAAAGTAAGGAACACGCCAGGGATTGGAATGCATGATAGAAAATAGGGGAGATGTGAACTCGGTAGGTCCGTACAACTTCAGCAGCTCAGGATCGAATCGGGCGGTCTGCGGGCTAAGCGCAGCTACACCAAGGGCCAGCTCCGCATGGGTTTCAAAATCCAAGAGCCCTTGGGTTTGGGGCCCTGTTGTTGCTAGAGCCGTGGCCAAAAGTGCAGCGGTGATCATTGCCTTTATTTTAGTTGCAATTTCGCTCGGTCAGGATTTGAAAACGATTCCGGCGCCAATCAACTTCGACGAGCGAAAACTAGTGAGCTCTGATGAAGAGAATTTTTCCGAATACTCTGCCTCATTTTCGTCGCCTTTGACAACAGCCATCGCCGAAAATAACACGGTCCCGGTCAGTCTCTTTCTGCCAAAAAACGTGCCGACGCCAATGCCGGTATCGGTCGTCCTGCACTACCTCGGAGCTAGTGATCTGCGCGTTGAGCGAGCAATGGCCACCGACTTGGCCCAACAAGGCGTTGCAACTCTTATCGTTGTCTTGCCCTACCATCTGCAGCGGTCGCCTAAGGGAGTAAGGTCGGGCGAGCTAGCGATTCAACCCGATCCATCGAAGCTTATAGAAACGATGACTCAAAGCGTGCTCGACGTTCGTCGTGCCGTGGATTTCATCGAAAGGCAACCCGAATTAGACTCAAATAGGATCGGCTTGGCCGGCACGAGTCTCGGCTCGATCGTGGCCGCCCTTGCCTACGCGGTTGATACGAGGTTCAAAGTGGTTGCCTTCATGCTGGGAGGCGCCGATTTGGCTCATATCCTGTGGTCGAGTTCGCGGGTGGGAGTCCAACGGGAAATTTTGCGCGGCAAAGGATACAACGAAGAGAGATTGCGCGAAGCCCTAATTTCGATCGAGCCCCTCACGTATCTGAAGGGAAGAGAACCTGCTCCATCCCTTGCCATCGGCGCAAAGTATGACACCGTTATTCCTCCTGAAGACACTCGCAAATTGATTGCGGCCCTACCTGATTGTCAATCGGTTTGGCTCGATACCGGACATTACGGGGGCATATTTGTTCAGCATCGGATCATCCGAACGGTAACTCAGTTTCTTGCGAGGAGGCTCAAAAATGAGACGTTCAAGATCCCTGCCAGCCTTGCCGCCCCAACACTCAGGGTTGGAGCCACGGTGGATACCGATTCGGGTTTCCAGGTTGCCATCGGTTTGGACTTGTGGAAGGCGAATCGCCACGGGTCGCTTTTCTCCAGTTTGATCATAACTCCCCGTGGACCGGCTCTCTTTTTTGGGGCGAAGGTGCATTCCAACATTTCTATCGGCGTGATGGCTAAGCCTCGCCGTATTTCACCAGGAATTTTATGGAGCATTGTTCTTTAAGGGACATTTCTGATTCCATCGCCCAATCTTATGCCTCCATGGCTGCTCCGTTGCCTGGCGCAGAATTGGTTTGGGAACCCTGGGGGCACCGGGTCAGTTGTAAACTGGGCCACCCGATCGGCAATTACGCCTTTTTTCGAGACTATGAGGCGTGGAAAAATGCCGACGAATTCGCCATCCCCAATATTCGAGCCTTCAACCTCTACTTGAATGATGAAAGCAAGACCGGGCCGGAACTTGGCATTTTCGAGGAGCGAATGACGCTTACTTCGATGGTGCGCCCACCTGGTGGCGTAACCCGCAATGCAGACTTCCTGGTTGAAGAGGCCCGGACCACTGCCTCCAGGTTGAACGCAGCGCGCTTCATCGTGTCCCAGTTCTATTCGACCTCTACTGCCGAGACAAGTCGAATAATAGCCGGCGCGATCGTGGCTGCCGCCGACTTGGATCTCTTTTTTGTATCGGATGGAGGCGGTGGAATTGCGGGTGCCGCCATGCTCTCCAAGAGCGCGTCAGTTTGGGGAATTTATAGTGTGTGCGTTCACCCCGATTTTCAGAGGCGTCGGATCGGCGCTAACATCGTGCAAGAACTGGGTCGCATTGCCTCTGTAAACAATCGTGTAACTCAGTTGCAATGCCTGGAATCGAAGCGGAGCTGGTACGAGGCTCTCGAGTTCGAGCCACATAGTTTTTTGCATGTTTATTGCGTCTGAGCCTAAAACTCCGTTATAATATGCGAATCAAGCCTTGAGTAAACGAGCTTTTACGTTGGTGGAGATGTTGGTGGTGCTAACAACGATAATTTTGTTAGCGGCCCTGCTCATGCCTGTGTTCGTGACCGCCAAAGAGTCCTCCAAGCGCGTGGTTTGTGCCTCAAACTTTCATCAAGTTTCCACGGCAACAACTCTCTATCTCAATGATTATGATGATCGGCTGTTGCCCGTAAACTATGGGGCCAAGACCGATTTGGACAGCACTCAGGATTCGACGTGGGTTCAACTAACCCTGCCTTACATCCGAGAGTTTGGGATATTTGAGTGCCCCTCAGATTTCACGCGGATTCACAACCAGCGCGCCTTTGAACCAACCGCCGTGGCGGGCGATCCTTATTCTCGATACTACGAGGCATCTAAGCGAAGTAACATTGGCTACAACTGGCTTTATCTAGCGCCGGTCATATCCCGTAACGGGCGTTGGCAGGCCTCGCCGCGCTATGCCAACCAGGTGAGCGATCCTTCAAACACCGTACTGATGGCCGACAGTGTTTTCGACGTTGTGAGCAACTCACCAAGAGGAGGCGGCTATTATCTGATTTATCCTCCTTGCCGCTATCGAACGTCGCGAACCGATTCCTTCCGGAATGGTTCGGATGAAACAGAGATTTGGACTCCCGAATTGGGTTGGGAAGACAAGTCGAGCGGTGATATTGGTCACGTCTGGCCCTGGCACAATGGCCAAGCGAACGTCTTACGAGTCGATGGTAGCTTGAGGCCCTTCACCATCAAGAAGCTTGAAGCCGGCTGCGATTCAAAATCTCGCTGGGACGGCTCCATATTTGATGACGGGGCTTATATGTGGGACCTTCGGTGAACCCACGACGGTGAGCCAACCGTCAAACAGAGTAGTTCCAATCGAAAATCAATGATCACTGTTGCCCTAAGCCTTGCCCTTCTTTCTGTTCAAAAAGAGGCCCCCATTCGCCAGCCGATCGTCCCAGCTGGTTCAAACCGGAGCTTTCAAGAGGCCGTTATTGCAGTTGAGGAATCGCTGCAGACAGGCGATTTTGTCGAGGCTAAGAAGCGGCTTGCGGCACTGCCAACACACCCGATAAAGATCGAGCTAGATGACTCGAAAATCCCAACCGAGATGAAGGCAACAGTGCGGGAAGCCGTACGCAAAGCTTCCATCATGTGGCAACAAAATGCCGCTGTGGAAGCGACTCTGGTTCCCAAAGGCGGACATCTCAAGATCAGTTTTGACAAACAGCTCCCGAATGGTGAGCTGGGCCTCCCGGCCGGTGCAGGAAACCTGTTTTCATCTGACCCCGCTGAACCACGATTGACCACGGTCATTGGGCTCAATCGCGGCAATCCGGTATCCCCAGCGATGCCAAACGAAATTCAAAACGAAATTGCTCATGCGATAGCGCTTTACCTAGGAGTCGACCGGTCGCTGCGTCCCGGCTCAGTAAGTTTCAGAACCGACTTCTCGGCCTCAGGGCTCATTCCCGTAACCGCTCGTGAACTGCTAATTTCCAAAAAGTGCAACGATGTAGTTGTCACACTTCAACAGGCGGTCGAGAAGAAGGTCAAGCTGAGTGCAGCTAAGCCCAAAATCTTCTTGGAAGTCAAGGAAGTTACTCTGCCTTCCGTGTTGCAGGGTGAACCACAGGCATTTGATTTGCAGGTCACCAACAACGGTAAGTCTCCGCTGTCTCTGTTTGTCGAGCCAGACTGCGGCTGCTTGGACCCGTTTGCGCCGGCATTTGTCGAGGCGGGGGAAACAGCGCTCGTTAAGGTGCGGGTTAATACTGTTGAATTTGCTGGGCATCTTAAAAAATGGCTCTATGTACATTCCAATGATCCTGAGTTTCCATCGATCGATATTCCGGTGTCCGTAAACATTGACCCGCTCTTTCAACTGGTAAGACCAGGACCCTCAATTTTGCAAATGGGTGACGAGAACGTCAGCGCCGAAGCATTTTTGTGGTTTGGGGAGGGTGCGAAGATCAAAATCCTGGATGCCCGTGTCGATGGGATTACTTCACAAGTCGAAATTGAGCCATGGGAGGGAGAAATGGCAGACCCTGCCCTGGGACAGGGTCCACACCCACGAAAGGGATATAAGCTCAAGATGCTTTTCCAATCAACTTTTATTCCGGGGCGGTCAATGGCGAGCATCGTAGTGACCACCGATCACCCGATTTTCAAAACAATCAGAGGCAACCTCGCCTTTCAGCGTGGAATCGTCGCTCTACCCGAGCGGCTCTACCTCGGTGAAATCGAGCGCGCCGCAAATCGCTCCATGTTCCTTGTGAGCCGCCCAAGCAAGGGCTTCAAAATTACCAAGATTGAGACCAACTCGCCCTTTCTAAAGGCCGTAGCCTATCCGGTGAGCGATGACACGGAATATCGAGTCAATGTGGAACTCACCGGGGGCCAAGATCCCGGCCAGTTTAGCGGCATGGTTACGGTCTTCACCGATGATCCGACTCAACCTCGAATAGAAGTTCAAGTCGGGGCGATCGTGCGATGAAGCTCCTTCTCCTTGGAGGGGCATTGCTCTTCTTTGGGGGATTATTCGCGCCTAAGCACCGGGCCCCTGAGCGCTACACCTTCTTGATTTCCGGCAGCGCCGAAGGGAATCTTGCTCCATGCGGATGCACCAAGCCAATGTCGGGCGGCATTAAACGAAAAATCGCGGTGATTCGTGCGCTAGGGAGCAAAGGAAAGGACGTGATCATTCTTGAAAACGGGGGACTGGTGTCAGGCTCCTCGCGTCAGGACGAGATAAAGGCTGAGATACTTTCCGAAAGCCTCCGTACGGTGTCGGTCACGGCCATCAACCTCACGCGATCAGAAATCGGACTTGGCCCCGCAATGGTGGAGTCCATGCAACGGCTGTCGGGTGAAGCGTTTACGTCGGCGAGCTTTGAGGGTGCGCCCGCGCCACACAAGTTGTCGGGTCCCTTTTTGATTGTGGGTGTTTCTGATTCGGGCCCTGAAACTTCGCAAAAATACATTCCGCTGAGTTCAGCTGTAGAAGGCGCGTTGGCGACGGCGAAGGAGTTGAACAAGCGAAGCATCTTGTTACTTGATGGTCCGATAAAAACGGCTGAAACTCTTGCCCGAACTTATCCAGAAATTTACATGATCGTCTTTAGGTCGACGGGGGCCGCCGCGTCCGAGCCTGGCCGCGTAGGTTCCACCTGGCTCGTCTCTCCCGGCGAAAAGGCCAAGCAACTCATCCAAGTAACCGGGACGGCCAAAACTGCCTCGAAATACAGTGTGATCAAGCTTGGACCGGAAGTTCAAGATGATGAGGCGGCAGGGAGAGCCTATGGTCGATACTTGGACCGCATTGTTGACGAGAAGCTTTTCGAGCGCATCCCAAGAGGCAAAACGGCGGAGTATGTTGGTTCCAAAGCATGCGCATCCTGCCACGCAGGTGCTTACGAAAAGTGGAAGCAAACCGGTCACGCTCATGCCCTGAAAACCCTCGAACTCGACCGGCACGATCGAGATCCAGACTGCGTCTCCTGCCATGTGGTAGGAATGGAGTCTCTATCCGGTTTCATGAATCGGGAGAAGACACCTGAACTTGCAGACGTTGGGTGTGAAAGTTGCCACGGCGCTGGACAGAAACACTCAGCTGATCCGAAGGCATATCCCTTCCAAAAATTGGGAGAAACGGCTTGTGCCACGTGCCACACTCCCGACACCAGTCCCAACTTTGACTTCAAAACTTACTGGGAAAAGGTTATCCACAATTAAGAAATTATTATGGGGATAACCTCCAGGTTCAACATTCATAATTGGGCGCATTTAGGCCAATTTTGAATCTCAAAACCTACACTTTCGGCTTTTCCACACCCCTTGCGTTAATGGGAGCGGGGATATAGACTTGGGGGCGGAGATGACAGGCAATGCAGATCGAGCTGTGCATGATGGAGCGCGCCAAAATGCCTCGGAAATTACGAGCGACCACAGCGGATTCAACACGTTTTCATTGCTCCCATCCAATGTACGAGCAGTCGAAAAGGCCATCCTCTTTGGCGCAAATCAAGCTCGGCTTGTCATCTTGGTTGGACCCAGCGGTTGGGGCAAAACTCACCTCTTAAAGGCCACCAGTTCGCTAATTATGAAAGCTGACCGCACGGCGCGCCCCGTGTTTCAGAACTGTTCCGAAGGGTTTAGTGTGAACCACATGGCGGATCATCATCAGCCTCTTCTTCTTGATGATTTGCAAGCTTGTTCAGGCCGACAACGCGATCGGACAATGCTCGCCAAGGCGATTGAAAGGCGGATTCGCTCTGGACACCAAACTATGCTATGTCTTACGGCCAATAGTTTGACTTGCGACATGCGCCAGTGGTTGCCGTATTTCCATCGTTGGAACATTGAAACAATCGCGCGCCCCAGCACCCCCGAAAAGCGAGTTTTGGCAGATCATATGGCGCGAAACGAGGGAATCACGTTAGGTGATCCGCTTTTAGCCGTACTCGCGAATCGACTCAGCGGCAATGGGTTGACGTTGCGCGGAGCATTGACTAGGCTTCGACTGTATGGAGACCGCTGGGTCACTGATGAAGAAATCCTGCGAGCGTGGGGGCTTTTGAATCCGTACTTCTTAGACAACGGCACTTGGGATATGCACCAATCACTTTGGGAGTTGCTGGTTGACCGATTGGAGCGCGATCACGATACGGCCATCTACGTGATGCGTCAGGTTTGCGGCCTGCCCGAGGATTCGCTTGCGCGGTATCTTGAGAAACCCCCGTCGGAGATTCATCGCGCGTGCAAACGGGTGATTGCTACGTTGCAGCGAGGGCAAGACGCGTCTGGTGACATGGAAAAGCTTCTTCGCCGTGTTGTTCGTCGCTTAAGCTAACACCAAGCTTCCGGCAGGCAATCCCACAGATCGAACTCTGTTAGTTGCCCCGTACAAAATAGGATCGCGCCCTCTACGCCAGTCTCTCCGATTCGAGCAAGCGCCTTTCTCAATTTCTCGGGCCCAAATTTCTCCTTCGCCCGAGCCTCTTCGTGGTACAGGAAGTTCACCGCAATGCCGATCCAAAGGGACTCAAAGCCCTTCGCCCACACCTTTTGTCGGCCAATAGTTTCGGCGAGCAAATCGAGATATTGCTCAAACGTGCCAGGAAAGTGATCACGATAGTCCATTGGGATCGTGATTGGCATATAGGGAGCGAATTCTCGCCAGTCCTGCCCGATAAACCTGCCACTGTGAATGGGATTTTTGAAGATTGCGCCAGAGAGCTTAACCTTAGGGTTCGCTCGCTGAACAGCCTCATGAGAAAGGCGCGCAAATTCTGTAATCTGGTGGATCCGATAGCGATAAAAGAAATAATCCAAGTCCGCACGACCAGCTTGAAAAAATGACCCTTCGAGGATGAAGTTTGCCTTTGCGAGCCGGTCCATCTTGTCCCAATAAGCCGGAAGCACCCGAGGGCTCTGCTCCCAGTGTGCCTCTAAATAGGGGCGGTCATACAACTCGTGGAAAAAGGGTTCGTCCGGGTAAGCCTCGTTGATGAATCCGGCCCACTTGGGAAGCTCTTCCAGGCAGTAGTCGCAAAAACAATATTGATCTGGTGCGAGATCTCCGGGATACCGAATGTAGTCGTGGTGAATGCTGGCAACTTCGTATTTGCTCGCAAACTCCTCGTACATCGGCACGAGCCACTGATCGGTGTAGCCGGGGCGGCGAGCTGGACACATCCAGGCCGATTCGTATCGCCTTCCCCGCAGCGTTTCATCGCAAGTCGGTCTTCCATATTTATTGAGCGCCGCCCATTCTGGATGTTGCTGATAGGCTGCTCCTTGTTCACCTTCGTAGTAATCGATAAACCAGGCGTGTAAGGCGATGCCACGCATACGGCACTCTTCGAGGAGGACAGCAGGAAGATCGAACTCGCGATACTCGGGTTTGACGCAAGCCGCAAACTGCTCACTTGGCCAGCAGATACGACCGTCGCCTTCCTTTAGACCCATGAAGAGAGCGTTGATTCCGGCCTTTGCAACTTGGTCTAAATAGCGTTCTACCCCCTCTCGCGTGTTGCCAACCTCGCCTGTACCGGCCCATGCCCCTCGAATCTTTAGCGTGTTCAAAACACGAAGATTGTGACCGGTTGCCGAGACTTACTGCTCTGACGCAAGAGTCAGGCTGACCTTCTTCGTCTGACCATCATGCCAAACCGTTACATTGACCTTATCGCCCGCGCGTAGGTCAAGGAGAAGCTTCGTCCAGTCAATCGGATCCGATATCTTCTGGCCATTGGCCTCCGTTAGCACATCAAATTTCGATATGCCTGAACTTGGGTTCGAAACATCCAGGATGACCAAACCGTTTGCCGGGGGCGTTTTTTGAGTTACTTGGCGAGCATACAGACGACGCAGTCGCGGTTCACTAATCGGGAGCTCATAGACGTCGAAACCGGTTGAGCCGTAAGGAACTGCTCCGCTCTTGATCAAATCAGCGGTAACTCGCTTGACGCGATTAATAGGTATTGCGAAGCCGATTCCAACGCTACCGCCACTGGGGGTTGCGATCGCTGTGTTGATTCCGATTACCTGCCCGCGATCATTGGTTAGGGCGCCTCCAGAGTTGCCGCTGTTGATGCTCGCGTCAGTTTGAATCGTATCACTCAAAATGGCGCTTTCTCGGCCCGCTTGCAAGGTTCGATTCAAGCTGCTCACGACCCCCACGCTCAGCGTGTTGTCATAACCCAGCGGATTGCCCACGGCCATCACCCACTGTCCAATCTCAACTTTGGCGCTATCGCCAAGTTCAGCGGGCGAATACGTGCCCGACGTGAGCTTGATTACCGCGACATCAGATCGGGGGTCTGTACCGACCAACTTGGCATCGACACTGCGTCCGTCGGCCAGTCTCACCGTGAGAGACTCTGCGCCTGCTACCACATGGTTGTTGGTGACTACGTATCCGTCGTTTGAGATCAAAACACCCGAGCCAGTACCTGTTGTAACGTGGGAAACTCGATCAAACCAGTCGGTAATGGCTTCGGTCTTCGTAACGCTCACAACCGAGGGAAGAATCTTCTTGGCTGATGCGCGAAAGTCAAAAGGCGCCCCCGGTGAAAGTTGAGCGGGAGTCACCTCAACAAACTTGCCACCTTCTAGACGGGAGATCACATCGCTTTCTTGAAGCTTATGGTCAAGTCTCAAGGCAAACATCACACCTGCGAAGGCCGCCACAAAAACGCCAAGGGCAATACCAAACTTCTTCACGTTCCTATTTTACGATTGGCGTTGGCTCATGGTTTCCAATTGCCCTTGAAATCCCCGAGTGAGCCGTTATGTTAGGGGCTGAGCCTGTCACAATAGAATCAATGCACCTTCCCATTGAAGACTTGACCCCTCGCCAAATTGTCGCTGAGCTTGATCGTTACATCGTCGGTCAAAGCGAGGCGAAGAAAGCCGTTGCGGTCGCGTTGAGAAATCGCTTCCGTCGCCAACGTGTTCCGGCGAACATGCGTGATGACATTTTGCCAAAGAACATCCTTATGATTGGCCCAACGGGGGTGGGGAAGACCGAGATTGCCCGCCGCTTGGCTCAAATCGCTCGAGCTCCATTCATCAAGGTCGAAGCCACCAAATTCACGGAAGTGGGTTATGTTGGGCGCGACGTGGATGCTATGGTTCGGGATCTGGCAGGAATCGCCGTTCGCCTTGTGGAGCGTGAGAAGTTCGAAGAAGTTCGCCCGATTGCGGAGACTTTAGCTTACGAACGATTGGTGGATTTGCTTGAGCACCACATGCCACCTGACGAAGAAAACACAGAAGAGGAAGAGGACTGGGAAAAGACGCAAGCCGCGCGCGACAAGAAGCGATACGAGCTTAGACGCAGAATCGAAAAGGGAGAGTTTGACCGCACATTGGTCGAAGTAAACACCGAAGAAGCAGGCACCAACTTCTTGCAGGTCTTCACCAATCAAGGCATCGAAGAAATGGGCCTCGACGCCTTCCCCCACCTCAACAGCACCAAGACGATGACCCGCAAGGTGACGGTTTTGGAGGCTAAGGAGGTCATTATCCAAGATGAATCAAGCCGATTGGTGGACCAAGGTGGAATCAATCGCGAAGCCATCGAGCGCGCCGAACAAACCGGC
>JBEBHJ010000075.1:0-14922 GCA_040081075.1 Fimbriimonadaceae bacterium
TGCATTTAAAACAGTAAGAAATTAAATAGTTAAATATAGAAATAGAGGGCGGAAAGGGGCCTTTGGCAAGTTCATTGCCCTTGTTGGGGTCGTTGGAGCCGACCTCCATCAAGCTGCTCTGAACGGCGACGAGCACGAGCTAAGGGACGATCAGATGATGGTTTGTGATGCCGAACGGCCAGTTGGTGTGGCTGGCGTGATGGGCGGACTTGCGACAGAAGTGACCGATTCAACCAAGCGAGTCTTGCTCGAGTCCGCTCACTTTTTAAATACGTCAGTGCGCAGAACTCGCAAGCAAATGGGGCTGAATACGGAGGCTTCTTATCGCTTCGAGCGTTCGGTTGACCCAGAAGGTGTTGTTCGCGCTTTGCATCGGTTTGCCGAGCTGCACGAGCAGATTACCGGCATCGGTGCGGGACCAGTAGAAGATGTCTATCCCCGACCGCCGAAGCTTGCAACCATTCGTTTGCGGATGGACCGAGCTCGAACCCTCCTGGGACTTGATTTTTCAGATGACCAAGCGATTGGCTACCTCAGCCGGCTCGGATTCGATCTTGATGCAGGGACCGTCACCGCTCCAACATGGCGCCCGGACGTCGTGGCCGAAGAAGACGTTATCGAAGAGATCGGTCGAGTTCATGGCTTTGATAAGATTCCGGAGGCACTGCCACCGGGATCGGCAAGAGGGGGCCAATCGGCAATTGAGCAGGCGATAGAGGATATCCGGCACAAAGTGATGGCTTGTGGGTTTGTTCAATGTATTAGCCACACGCTTAGAGACGAGCACCCGCTTGACGGCACGGGGAAAAGGACCGGACCGAGAAATCCCGGCTCGCCAGATCATGCCATTTTACGAAATTCCACTTTGCCGAGCTTAGCCGATGCTGCCAGGCGCAATGGCGGGCGAGATTTGCATCTGTTTGAAACCGGTCGCGTGTTTGGAGAAACAGAGCGTCGGATGATCGGTCTCCTGAGCCACGGGTTGCTTTTCCCCCTTAACCGGGCGAAGGACCCGATTCCCTGTGCCGACTTCTTCTCGCTCAAGGGCGTGCTTGAAAGCCTCGCTCCCGGATTGGTGTTCAAGAACGGTGATGATCCTCGCCTCCATCCCACCCGGCAGGCACGCATAAGCGATTTTGGGATTATTGGCGAAATCCATCCGAATATTGCTGATGAAATCGGTTTGCCGGTGGGAACTGTTCTTGCAGAGTTGTGCCTCGACTCCTTGGCCCAGGCGAGCATTACCGATATTCAATATCACGCCATTAGCCGAAATCCTTCGGTTAGGCGCGATATTGCATTCATTGTTGAAAAGTCGACCTCGTTCCAATCGCTAGAGCAAGCGATTAAGTCGGCTTGCGGTGAGGCGCTCGAGGATCACTGGCTTTTTGACGTGTATGACGGCACCGGAATCCCGGACGGGAAACACTCACTTGCGGTCGCGATTCAGCTGCGAAAACACGGCGAAAACTTCACCGACGAGGAAGCGAACCAGGTGCGGGAGCAAGCCGTTTCGGCGCTTGAAGCGCTTGGGGCGACAGTGCGCAAATAAGCCACTCTCCGGTGATTTGTAGAAGAGCCGCCACAAACAGAGTTCGTAATGCCAATGAGAAATAGTGATAGTGGTTGAGCGAACCGAACGGCTTGAGAAAAGCCATGGGCAAAAACGCGAAAAGCGATGCGACAAAACCCAGTGCGACGGCGACCAGGAGTGAGCGCTCAACGCGATCGACCAATTTCCTCAACCACTTGACTAAGCCCCAGCCTAAGCAAACATTGGCAAGGATTACGACCATAGTTAGACCCTGGGTGAGAATAACCGTGCCAAGGCCAAGTTCAAAACTCCTCCAGACGACAAGCACTTCCCTGGCCGCCGGGAACAGATAATCGAAAATCGAAAGAAAAACACCTCCGCTGTTGCGAAATTGCTGCTCCTGGTAGCTGGATGTGCCCGGCGGTATCACATTGTAGCGAAGAACCAAGTAAATCAGCAACAAGAGCCAAAACGCGATATGTGGTCGCCAATCAACTTGGTATTTCTTCCAAACAAAAGCGAATGCAACGATACCCATGAGACCGGGCAGAACCACGGCTTGTTCGTAGGAACACAGTGCGACGACTTCAAACAGTGCCGCGGAAGCTAACCAAGGTAAGGGCAGGCCTTTTTGGGCAACGATCGTTCCCTTAGTGGCTGGAGGGTCCAATGGGCCTCGCGCCGTCTCAAGCATGGGCGAAGCGATTCTCAAGGACCGAGCATAACAGGCGAGAGCGGCAAGACAAAATAGAGTGGCGCATGAGGCCGTTCGTCCGGGTAGCCATTCAACAATGCCGTAACGAAACGGGGCAAAGCAAGTGAGTTCATATACTAACCCTAAACCTGCACAAAACGATAACACCCCCACCCCTTTAGGGCGGCCAGGAATCATCAGGGAGACAATCGAAATTCCGCAAACGGCATAGCCAAACCAAACTAGGAATAAGCAACTACCGAACAAATTCCACATGCCAAAGAGGCTGGCCCCCAGGCTACTCAGCCAGAGGTTGTCAGTAACTTCCCTTAAGAGCCAGAATAAACTCAAAACACACATCGCGGCGAGAAGTGCGTTGGTCAGGCCAAACCCCGCCGCATTCTTTCCGTAAAGCGCCAAGTCCATCTCGAAAAGCAGGCTTACGACCGGACGGTAAAAGTGATTTCCTAAGGGCCAGTCACTACCAAACCACGATAAGGGTTCGCCTCGGGCTTTGATTCCATTCAGGATCAATATTGTGTCGCTGTCCTTCAGCAACTCTGGCGAAGTCGCCCGTGAAAAAACGATGAGAATTGCGAAGATGCCGATGATGATCCATCCCCACGTCCATCGGTTCATCCTTAGATTGTATTCGACTTAGGAACAAATCCCTACTTTTGCATCTCGCTAAGATTCGCCGCGTAAACTAAGTCAAGATGGAATACCTCGTTTCTGGCATCCGAATGACGCTTACGCAGCGTGATCTACGCGCCTTCATCATCCGGCCATTGCTTTGGGGAATCCTAATATACGCCTTCGTGGCAGTTTCAGCTAACTTTGCCCTTGCGGGTCCTTTGCAAGACTTCATCCACCGCATGGGAGTGCCCGACAAGTGGTCATTTTGGGTTGCCAGGATCGCCTTCTTTATCGCCTGGAGCTTTATCGCCGGACCAATTTTCTTTGGAATCAATGGGATGCTTTCATCGGTGTTGTGGGACAAGCTCAGCCTGAGAGTCGAACAACAAGTTTTTGGTGGAGCCCCAGACTCCAAGACAACGCTTGGCCGATCTTTGCTTGACTCCCTAGCAAGGCTGCCCCTGACAATCGGAGTGGCCATCCTTTCGGCCATCTTGGGATTCACGCCGCTAGCATGGCTCACCGCATGGCCCGTGGGTTGGTTAAGCCTCTACGACTTCACGGCTTGTGCCTACGCTCGGCGCGGACTCTACTACCCGTCTCAAAAGGCCGCTTCCTCGCGATTGCCAAAAGCGAGGGAGTTTGCGATTTGTTGTGGGATTTTGAGTTTAATTCCCCTTCTAAACCTCATATGTCTACCCGGCTGCATAGCGGGAGCCACTATCTTGGTCAGAAAAGGCGAGTCTGCTTAAATCCGAATCCACACGGCCACGAATTTTCCGCCGGCGTTGTGGCAATTCGCAAACGGAATGAACTTAGCGGTGAAATCCTTCTCGCCTGAATCGGCGAGTTCATCGTAAAGAACGTCGCCAAAATCTTCTGAGCGAACATACCCTTTGACCTCAATCACCGAAGAACCTGACTTCCAAATTGGATCTTCGTTGAGGTCAACGCGGAATCTTTGGGGCAAGCTCTCCTCATGCTCAAAGGCGTAAACAACGGGTCCGCATTGCAAAGCAATTTTCCCGACGTTGTCTAAGACCATGGGGTGCGCTTCAATCCACTTGGGGGTCATTTCTAGGTTCACACGAATCTGGTCACCGCGTTTCCAGTTGCGCTCAATCACGGCATAGCCCCGATCAAATTCAGCCTCATCCTCAGACCCGAGGACCTCGAACTCGCAATCATCGCACCAATCCGGAATTCTGACCGAAACCCTATAGTGCCCAGCTTTCTTGATGGCAACTTCAAAATCGCCCGAGTGGGGATAGTTCGAGACAATGGAGATTGAGTCCGTTTCCAACCCAATCGGCAAGTTAATGTAGATGTCGTTAGCATCCACCAAAACCGCAAATCTGCCCGCTTCGCCTATCGTTCGAGCGATGTTTGGAGGGCAACAGGCACAACCATACCAGGGAACTCGATGGTGGGCTCCTCGGTTTTCGAGCGGATTCGTATAGCTGTAAAGATCGCCCGAAAGGGAAATGCCGCTCAGTGAACCATTGTAGAGTGCCCTTTCCAGAATATCAACGTAACTGGCGTCGCTGTAGCGCTCGACAAGTTTCTGGGCGAACCTAACCAGTCCGATCGAAGCGCAAGTTTCAGCGTAAGCGTCCAGATTGGGCAAGTCGAAGTCGTTCGTGAAGCCTTCGTTTCTGCCCGCTGGTCCAACTCCGCCGGTGACGTACATTCGCCGCTTAGTCAAGTTATCCCAGATTAATCCGATTGCGGTTTCGGTGCCTTCTGGCATTTCGTCGAACACCTCTGTAGCTGCAGTGTAAAGATACATCGCTCGAACGGCGTGCCCTACAACCTGAGTTTGATGTTCTATTTTGAGATGATCCTGAGCGTATTCACCCGAGTATCGGCCATTTTCTAATAGCAGGTCGCCCGCGGCTTTGGCCATCCCATAGACTTCGGCATCCTCAAGTTCAGCTTGATAAACACTTGGGCGAGCTCCTCTTTGACTCAAATGCCAAAGGGCATCTTGCTTGTACATCTCCGCATCTTTAGCGCGACCCCGGGTTGCCATGAGCTTGCTCAGCCTGAGCAGGGCCAGTTCCACCTCAGGGTGACCGTCTGTTCCAGGCCTTGCCTCCGGGCCAAATTGCGAGCGCAGATGCTCAGCCCACTTGATCGCAACATTCAGCAAAGACTCTTTACCTGTGCACTCGAAATGCGCAACTCCAGCCTCAATGAGATGCCCTCCACAGTACATTTCGTGCATGGCATTCAAGTTCTTCCAACGCTGCTCAATGTTTCCCAACTGGAAGTAAGTGTTGAGGTATCCATCCTCCATTTGAGCGTCTTCCAAAGATTTGATGATCCGATCAAGTGCGGCGGGCCAGCGAGGTGACCCCTTGTGCTTGGGGAAAATCAGTAAGCCGTAGGAGGCGGCTTCGAGCCATTTGTACACGTCAGAATCGTTAAACCGATATCCCTCAAATCCCCCTTTTTCACCCTTAGCAACACGCTCAAAGTTCGATAATCTCCCCGTCACTTCGAGTTGCTCAAGCTGCTGATCGAGCGTTACCAGAACAAGCTTTCGCTGCCATTCAGCCCAAAATGGATCGGTAACATTGATTTGACTCAGCGGACGAGGTGTTGGCATTTGAACCCCAATTCTACTGCTACAGGGCTTCAATCAATTGCTTAGCGCCCGACTTCGAAAAGAGGGCACGCCCGTTATTGAGGAATGCCCAACCCGTCATCATCACGTGTAAGCCAACCGCAACAACCGACGCTCCGATGAGGGCGAGAATGTTATCCATGGGGAGATACGCGAACCCCGCGGTCACAGCGCCGGAAACTACCCCAATTCCAATCGTACGTAACAAACGCTGCCGCATTTCTGCATCGGGCTTGAACAGCCTAAGCGTTACCAGAACATAGGTCGAGTAACAACAAAGGGCCCCAATCGTAAGCGTGGCCACGACGTACATCAGGTCAAAGTGCCCCCAGCGAAAAGCGAACATCGCGATGACCACGGCATAGGCCGGGATCCAACCAAATGCATTCCAGCGCGCGTTACCCGACGTCACCAAAGCCGCCCCCGCCATAATCCCGAGCGATCGGCAGCCCAAGTAGATGCACAGGACGCTGAGAACGCCTTCGACCGGGGCGAAGTCGGGTGGATAAAGAATTCTGACGATCGCCCCCGAATGAAATGCAATAAGCGCATAGACGGGCATCACGATGAGCAGCGTTGCCGAAATCATTCGCCAATATACGCGGCCAAACTCGATAGGGCTATCCGTTTTCGCAAACTTGACGAGCGCCGTCTGCCGAAGCGGTCCCATGATGATGTCAAGCGGCTTATTGGCGAGGTTGTATCCGGAGGCATAAATGCCGTTTTGCTCCTTCCCCAACACCCGAGAGATTAGCATGTAATCTGCCATCGTGTAGATCGTGAAGGCGATGTTCGAGGTCATGTTGAGAACCGAGACCGACAAAATCGAAAGAGCGTCCTTGGCGTTTGGACGACCATACTTTACGGGCTCGGCACGGTGCATGAGGATCGTAAACAATGCGATCCGAACAACCATTTGAAATACGAGCGACATCATTTTGAGGCCCGCCAGGAAGCACACGATGGCAACGACATAACCAATGATGTTGCAAAGCATGTCGTAGAACCCCGCATCACGAAACCGTTGGTTAAGTTGCATTTTCTGGCCAGGGATCGTGCCCACGCTCCCGACCAACATAGCCCCCGCACACCACGCCAAGGGGACTGCTGCTTCGGGTGCATTCATGAACTCTGCAATCAAGTTGCGGCACAAAAAAAGACTTGAGGCGAAGACCACTCCGCTCGCGACCGCCAAGAACGTATAAGTTCGTTCACGCTCTATGGAGCGATCTTTGTCGGCAAGATAAGCCGTTCCCAATCCGGCCTCGCGAAACATTTCGATGATGGTGTAGAGGGCGGCAATGAGAGCAAACAGGCCAAAACTTGGAACGCCGATCCGACCCGCAATGAAAATGCCGACAAACGGCAAGATGAAGCGATTGATGATGGTGAAAAGGGCAACCCAACTTGCTCCTCGTATAGCGGCTCCCTTGTCCATGGTTCGTGCGCGTTAGCGTTCTAGTATAACGTCATCCAAGAGCAAATAGTGCCCCGACACCAAATCCTAGTGGTATAGTGCCTCCGGTGGCCAACATCCTCTTTATCGACCAATTTGCCCAGTGGGGCGGAGGACAGCGAGTGGCGTTTGATGTTTTGGAGGAACTGGTGCACCGAGGGCACAAGGTGGTTGGGGCGCTTCCCGAACCAGGGCCGTTCTCCGATGCCATCCAGCGCCTCGGCATTTCCGTTTTCCCCTACTTCTTGCCGAAGTTGAGTGCGGGCAAAAAGTCGCCACTTGACATCGCCAAGCTCGCTCTTTCCATGCCCCGATCAGCGGCTAGCCTACGAAGAATCTTCGAGACAAACGGGTGCGATAGGCTGTTCATAAATGGCGCCCGTGGCCTACTCCCGGCCAGCATCTCCCTGAGTCACTCAAATCTTGTTTTCTATGCCCACCTGATTTATCAAGGTCAGAATCAGCGACTGGTTACAAACAGCCTCTTAAAATTCGCGTCTCGATCGGTCGTTTCGCCTTCTCGGGCCGTTCGTGAATCCCTTTCTGGCGTTGCTTCAGAGGTCATCCCAAATTGGCTGCGCGACGAGTTTCTCGCACCGACAGTCGCCGCCCCCGCGACCGGACTTGTCGTCGGAATCGCTGGACGAATTTCCAAGAACAAGGGCCATGATTTGCTCATCGAGGCCCTTCGACCGGAACTGGAGTCAGGAGAGGTCAGCCTTCGCGTGGCGGGTGACAGCGACTTCGAGGACCCCCAGTTTGCTCATGACCTCCGAGCGTCCGCACCTAGTGGCGTCGAATTTCTTGGCACTGTCACAGATATGGCGGAATTCTATGATTCGATCAGCATCCTTGCGGTTCCTTCGGAGACTGAGTCTTTCGGATTGGTCGCCATAGAGGCAATGGCCCGCGCTCGCACCGTGGTTGCCAGTCGCGCTGGCGGACTGGCCGAGATGATCGAAGACGGGTGCACCGGCTGGCTAGTTGAACGAACCTCAGCCAGTCTCCGCGAAACAATCCTGTCGGTGGATCTGAAAACGCAGAGTGCAATCGGAGCAGCCGCGCGCGAGTACGCGCTCAGCCATTTCTCCAGGGCCGGTAATTTGAAACAAGTCGCCGATCTGTTCGACTAAAACGAGCCAGGAGGCATGGCGAATTTCTTTAAACCGGGTTCATCTTCAACGCGGTGTTTTAGGTACCAAGCATCCCGGATGTCTGGATCATGGCCGTGGTTAAGGGACTCGGCTCGGGCCAGCGCATAGAATCGGTGTCGCCGCGAGAGACAGGCCAACTCGCAGAGCGATTTGAACGAAAAAGGCGGCCCATCGGCCAAAGACAAAGCATGTCGCATTGTCTTCGTTTGCCCCTGAACCGCAGCCAACATAGCAATCCACCAATAGTTGCCGATCATGGCTCCCTTAGCATCCGAACACAGGGGACTAAGCGACTGAAATACTTGCATGAGTGTCTCGTATCGCTTGACTGACTTTTCCCCTCCAATTGAGGGACCCGAATGACGCCGGCAGAAGCACAACAGCTCGCTGGTCAAAACTGGATTCAGACCCAAGCAAAGCGCGCGAGTATGCAACTCGTAATCTTGAGCCAACGGCAAGGTCTCGTCCAAAACCATCGGCTTTGTTCGGCTCGCCGCTACCTGCGCCAGGGCCGTTCGCCTCCATAGCGGAGCATGCATCCCCCAAACGGCGTCATGCATCAAAAACCTCGTCTTCGGGTCGGCGCCACCGAACGTATTCCAAAGAAGTTCGCAGTCATTCGGGTTTTCCGTGAAGTGACCCATCTGACAAACGGCAAAATCCCTTTCCGGTTGCTGCTGAAGCAGGTTCGCCTGTCGACTCAGCTTTTGCGGATGAAGCAAGTCGTCGGAGTCTAGGAAGCACACAAAAGGAGCTTCGCCTTGGTTAAAGCCGTAGTTTCGAGCGGCACACGCCCCTCTCGGTTTCTCAAATCGGTGAACATGCAAGCGCGGATCGTCAAACGAGTTCAACAGGTCCAGCGTCTTGTCCGAGCTTCCGTCGTCAACAGCGTAAACCGTTAGGTCAATTTCTTCGGCCAAAAGTACATTTCGGATCGTGATCTCTGTAAGATCACACCGATTGTGGCAAGGGATGACGACGTCGACTCGGTGCCCCAATACTATTGCTCCTTACGCTTCAGGCAGCCGCCGCTCAAAGTCCAACCCTGATTGAGCATTGCGGTTTTTTCATCGAAAATGGCTTGACGATGAGCTTCGTCACCAAACAGCTTGCCACCCGTTAGCCGCGACGCCATCGCCTTCTTTTTCCCGTAAGGGTGGATTCTGCGGGCAATTTCGCGCTCGATTGGAGAACCATCTTGCGAGGCTTTCCAGTGAAGCGCTGCGCACATTTCAATCAACTCATCGGTATTTTGTGGTCCATGAGGACGGGTCCCATACGTGTGATAAATGATAAGGCGGCAGCTCAAAAGGCCAGTCAAACCGGATGAGATCACCCGCATCATATAGTCAGTGTCTTCGCCAACCTCAAACACGCCTGAACCGCGTCCGAAAGCCTCGTCGTACCGCCCAACCTTTTCGATGCAAGCGCGGCTTAAAGCGAAATTGCCGCCCCAGATATCGTTTTGAACATGAGGAGCAATACCGGGCTGGAGGTAGTTCTCCCGGCAAATAAGCACCTCGCCGTGAACGTACATCTCGCTAACAAACAGAGCTTCTGAATCATAGCGAGTCGGCGGAAAAACGGCTCCTCCAATAATGGATGCCTCGGGGTACAGGCTCGCAAGCGAAACAAGTTGCTCTACCCACTCGGCGTTGACTTCTTGATCGTCATCCGTAAAGAGCACCCAATCCCCTGAAAACTCATCCAATGCCCGATTTCGGGCCCGAGAAAGTCCGCGCGCATCTTGATGAAGCCACTTTATCGGCAGATTCCATTGTTCACGAACTTCAACATCTTTGGGGCCCTGATTGACGACGAGCACCTCGTACGGCATCATCGTCTGGCGCTCCAGGGATCGGAGGGTGGCAGAGAGGGTTTCTCGGCCCATTGTTGGAATAGCAACAGATACTCGTGTCATTTTTGGTCTCGAAAAAAGCGTACCGTTTCAGCCAAACCTGAATGGAGCCCAGTGTTGGCGGTCCACCCAAGCTTCTCCTGAGCTAAGTCTGCACATAGGCAACTTCGCCGAATTTCTCCAATGCGACCTTCGTGGTGCTCCCGACTGATTGCTTGCCCGACAATCAGCTCAAGCGCATCAACCAGGTCTAGAACCGATGTTTCTCTTCCTGTACCGATGTTGACCGTCATCGAATCACCTTGCTCCAGAGCATCGGCGAAAGCCTCGGCAACATCTTTTACGAAGGTGTAATCGCGGGTTTGGAGCCCATCTCCATAGATGTGCGCGGTCTCGCCTTTTAAGGCTTTTGAGCAGAAGATCGCGACAACGCCCGCTTCCCCCCGGGGATCCTGGCGAGGGCCGTAAACGTTGGCCATTCTCATGGAAACAACTTGCATCCCATGGTTCTTGCGATAAAAGCGTAAGTAGTGTTCAATCGCAAGTTTGGCGACGCCATACGGCGATTCGGGTAGCGTTTCGTGCTCCTCGGGAGTTGGCAAGGGTGCATCATCCCCATAGAGGGCGCCGCCCGTGCTCGCAAAAACGAGTTTATGGACCCCCGCGTTTTTCGCCGCTTCAAACAGATTGAGGGATGCGAGGATGTTCTCCTGGGCATCAAAGATGGGATCGCTGACCGATGTGGCCACCGATTTCTGCGCAGCCAAGTGAATCACTGCGTCGGGTTTTGTCTCCAAAAGAGCTTGGTGAACTTCTGCTCGATGCCCCAAGTCCATCCGGATAAGGGTAACCGAAGGAGGAATATTGTTGGCCCGACCGGCAGAGAGATTATCAAGTGTGACGACTTCATGCTTCCGAGCAAGCAGGGATTCGACAACATGACTGCCAATAAACCCGGCGCCTCCCGTAACCAAAACCCTCATATTGCCTACCATTGTGAAGCATGCGCCCGATGTTGGACGCTAACTCCTTATTGTCGGCACATCGAGGTCCCAAGTTAAGCTTTCAAAGCCACTATTGTTACCGGGTTCAAATGCCATAATTAGAGCATGGCAAGCGGGCGAACACTTAACCAAATATCGGAACTACTCGGTCCACAATCCGATCACCTCCTCGGATTCAACTCTCCTAAGATAGCAAAAGAAGCGATTCATGTTCCCGGCGCAGACTTTGTAGATCGCATTTTTGCTCAATCGGACCGTAACAACCAGGTTATGCGAAGCTTGCAAACGATCTATGGGACAGGACGACTGGCGAACACTGGTTACATGAGCATTCTTCCGGTCGATCAGGGCATTGAGCACGCGGCGGGCGCAAGTTTTGCCAAGAACCCGATCTACTTTGACCCCGAAAACATCATCAAGCTCGCGATCGAAGGCAACTGCAATGCCGTAGCATCAACATTTGGAGTGCTTGCCGCCTGCAGCCGCAAATACGCACACAAAATTCCGTTTATCGTTAAGGTGAATCATAACGAACTCTTAACCTATCCCAACCAAGCCGATCAGATCATGTTTGGAAGCGTCCAACAAGCGTGGAACATGGGTGCGGTAGGAATCGGAGCCACGATTTACTACGGCAGCGACAATGCAACTCGGCAGATTCAAGAAGTCAGCGAAGCCTTCCAAATGGCGCACGAATTGGGAATGTCAACAATTTTGTGGTGTTACCTGCGAAATAACGCATTCAAGATGGAAAAAGATTATCACGTATCCGCTGACTTAACCGGCCAAGCCAATCACCTTGGGGTGACGATTGAGGCCGATATCATAAAGCAAAAACTCCCGGAAAATAACGGGGGCTATCTGGCGTTGAACATGGAAGGTTCAAGCTATGGCAAAACCGACAAGCGGATCTACTCCGAGCTCTGCTCCGACCACCCAATTGATTTATGTCGATACCAAGTCGCAAACTGCTATATGGGAAGGATCGGCCTCATCAACTCAGGCGGTGCTTCAGGCGCGTCGGACCTGGCTGACGCCGTGGCAACCGCAGTTATCAACAAGCGAGCTGGAGGAAGCGGCTTAATATCCGGGAGAAAGGCGTTCCAACGCCCAATGGACGAGGGCGTAGGCATTCTGAACGCGATTCAGGATGTTTACTTGTGTGATGGCGTAACGGTAGCCTAGCGTCGCTTTCGCTTGAGGAGGGCCACAAGGCCAAGCCCAAATACCGCGATGGTTGTTGGCTCAGGAACGGGCTGCGACCACAATAGGGCAACGGTCGTGTTCGTGTTGTCAACTCCAATTCCGGCAATGTACGTAAACCCGCCACTGCTCCAAATGCTGTGGGCCCTAGTGCTCTGATAGTTTGTGTCATGGAGGTCGATCCACGAGCCTGCGGTTCCGCTCCAAATTCCCGCATGGTCAACCCCGCCGACGTTCGCGTAGCCAGCTTGCTGTCCATTAAACACACCGTACGCGACAGAATCTGTCGAACCACCGGGGGTTAAATCAACCCACGAACCGGAAGTTCCCGTCCAAAGGCTAGCGCGATTTTGGCCGCCTACGACCGCGTAACCCACCTGCTGACCCGAATCGCCGAAGAAGCCAAAGGAGCTAGTTGCAGCCCCCGGATGCATGTCGACCCAAGAAGCGGAAGAACCACTCCAAATGCTGGCATGATAGTTTCCGCCGATGTTTGCCTCACCGATCTGATTAACGCCATCAAGGCCATGAATAAAAGAACTGGTTGCCGCCATCGGATGAATATCGGTCCAAGAAGCCGCCGAACCCGCCCAGGTGCCCGCGCGGAAAACTCCGGCGAATTCGGCGGATCCTGCTTGGATTCCACCGCTGACGGCACGCGCAATTGATCTGGTTGCTCCACTTGGAGTGAGGTCTACCCACGAAGCGGCCGTACCCGTCCAAAGGCTTGCACGGTCTTGCGTCGGGCTACTTAGAAGTCTCACTTCGCCAACCTGTTGGAAGCCATCAGTCGCGGCGGCGCCCGATACTTGGGCGGCAACCGGATTCAGGTTAACCCAAGAGCCTGCGGTTCCCGTCCACAGACTCGCTTGCGACTGAAACGTGTTAGCATCGCGGATTACGCCAGCTTGTTGGCCACCCCGCACGCTCCACGCTACGGAAATGAACGCGCTAGCAGGATGAAGGTTTGTGATTGTCCAAACGGCGCTGGCATGCGTGAAGACTGCGAGCGGCGCGACCAAGATCAATAAACTACGAACAACTTTCATAGGTAACCCCCAGCATTGTAACACGGCATCTCAAGGATTCCTAGCCAATTTGCTACTAGTTTTGGCTGTTTGTTACCGCAAGTTGTTCCAAACGGTCGCTCACAATGCCAACACGAGCTTGCATAAACGCGCCCTCTTCCAGTTCCTTTACAATGAATTCAGCGAGATCGTGAACGGACACAAAATCGCTCAACAACGGAAGGCCCTCGCGCATCACGCGATAGCGGGTGTTTGGGACGTCATCGGTGAAAAACACCGGACAAACCAGGGTCCAATCTTTGCCACTTTCGCTCAGAATTTGCCACTGTCGAAGGTGTTCGGCCGAGACATGAACCAAGAAGTCGGCCAAATCGTGATGCTTACGCAAGCCACCATCGGGATGCGGCAAAACGCTGGCTCCGCCAACGGCAATCACCCGCTTCATATTCTCATGTTTCATCGCCTCGACAATGTTTCGAAGCCCGTCCGACAAGTCGGTGGCGGGCTGGCTGATATCGGCCATTCCGAGAGTTGAGATAACCGCGTCCGCTCCGCTAATGGTTTTGGCTACGTCCTTTGGATGATGGACATCTCCTTCAACAACTTGCTCCTCGGGCAAGGATTCGGTTAGCCGCATGATATTGCGAACGAGGACGCGTGGCTGATGGCCCCTCTCAATGAGCAGCCTCAAAACTTCCCGGCCAAGTTGACCGGTCGAACCAAAAAGAGCGACGATCATACTTCTAAGGCTACCGGATCGCGCTCCATTTTTTCGGGGGCTTCGATGCCCAGGAGGTTAAATGTTGCCTGCAATGCGGTTTTTGTGGCTTGGCAAAGGGCGCATCTTGCACCAGAAGTTTCGGGGTCGCCTGGTTCGATGACCCGGCAGACATCGTAGAACGAGTGATAGGATCGGGCGAGTTCAATCGCGTAGGTGGTAAGGCGGTGAACTCCATAGTCTTCAGCGGCGCGCTGAACTTCATAGGGCAGATCGCAAATCTTTCGGATCAAAGCCAACTCGCGATCATGTGTTAAGAGTTCGTAATTGGTGTTCTTTGTGATTCCCGCTTCTTCTGCCTTCTTTAGCACGGAGCAGATTCGGGCGTGCGCGTACTGGACATAGAAAACCGGGTTCTCATCGCTTTGCCTCTGGGCGAGATCGAGGTCGAAATCGAACGTCGTGTCATGCGAGCGCATGAGATAGAAGAAACGCGCGACATCTTTGCCGACTTTGAGCTGCTCTTCTTTGGATGCGCTCGGTTTGGCATGCTGCCCGATCTCGGAGATGAGGTCAATAATCGCGTAGATATTCCCATCCCGCTTTCGCATTGGGGCGGGCTTTCCGTCTTTGACGAATCGCACGAGTTGGAAAATGACGACTTCGAGTTCTTGTTTGGCTTTTTCAAGCGCCGCCCGAGCCGCATCGCGCTCGGCGGCGGAGGCGTAAAGCTTTGATTCGACCTCGCTAAGTTCCTGGCCCGCTCCCTCACTTTGCTTGGGGATGGAGAACTCGATCGCGGCGAGAACGGCATGAAGCCGTGATATGTAGCCGTGGTGGTCCGGACCCAGAACCGTGATGAGCTTGTCCGCACCCTCGGGTCGGTTGAACTTATCTTTGTGATAGGCGATATCGCTGGCGATGTAGGTCAGGCGCCCATCCTTTCGTCGCAAAACGCGATCCATGTCGTCGCCGAATTTGGTGGCGCGTAGCCAAAGGGTACTCCCC
>JBEBHJ010000076.1:0-14833 GCA_040081075.1 Fimbriimonadaceae bacterium
ATCAATATCCGCCTGGATTGTGGCAGCCGTAGCGGGAATCGTGGCGTTTCGATAAATGGGCACGGGAGTCTGTATTGTTCATGACGCCGTTTAGATAATAGTTAGTTCCGTCATGTTATGATCCTAGAAGAAATTTTGCAAAATCATTCACAATAGACGCGGAGTTGGCCGGGTGGCGGCCCTGATCATACGGGGAGGAAAGTCCGGACTTCATAGAGCGCAGCGCCCTGGGCAATCGGGGACGGGGTGACCCGATGGAAAGTGCCACAGAAACAAACCGCCCGCAAGGGTAAGGGTGAAATCGTGAGGTAAGAGCTCACGGCCCGTCACGGTAACGTGCGGGCGGGCAAACCCCGCTGGAAGCAAGGCCAAATAGGGAGGAGATGACGCGGCTCGCCGATCCTCCGGGTTGGCCGCGTAGATAAATCGCCGCACAAAAACAGAATCCGGCTTACAGGCCAACTCCACTGATCTGGTTTGACTGTGTTGTTACGAGTCCGGCTGATAAGGTCAAGGTTTTGCGTAACCCCTTCCGATTGTTTCACCTGTCTTCCACTTGAGTAATAACTTCCTGCCGTCACTTAAGGTTGTCCAAACCCCATTTTTCGCTCGTCTTGCTTCGGTCACTCCAACTTGAAAAACACGTTCCCATAGGATGCGACCGCTCTTGGTCTCGGCCATACTAATGCTGTAAAGGTGCCGACCGCCAATCACATATTCGTTGGTAACGTAGCATAGATAAGTGTAAGTCACCGGATGCGGCTTCCAACCTGGCAAGAAGAGATCGTAAACGATTGCTCGGGGATGCGCCCTGACGACGATGAAAGGCGGCCTCTGCGGATCACCCCAGAACTCCCTGAAACTGTGCTCGTAATCGCCAAAGAGAACTTCCTTTACGAGGGTGCCTTGTTTGTAGCCTTCTAGTTTGGCCCAAGAGTGATCAGTCTTCATATCGCCACCAGTGACCTTGAACGTCAACCCAACCTCTGGCTTCCCTTGTCGGATGTCTATCACAGGCCTCCGCATATGAATAGGGTTTCTAGCCTGGCTAATCAATAGGGCGGTTACAACCAACATGTCAGGGATTCTACTTCGCCATCCCAAACGATATTCGTAACTTGTGAGGAAACCATGCAGAGCATTACGGTTAGTTCAGATTCTGTGGGAACAGGTATCAAAGCCGAAGGGTCTTAGTCTTTCCAGCTACGTGATCCCGAAGGGATCGAAAACCCCAGCCGCGGGTCGAAGACCCGGGGATGGTGGTTGATTTTATTTAATCGCACCCTGGAAGGGTGCCAGATCCTTCACTCGAAGAATCTTTCGTCGAACTCTATTCGATGTTCCGCCATGATCGCGCGCAATTCATCGGCGGATGACACTCGCCGGTGGTGCTCTTCTTGACCGGCGATGTAGGCAATCGTGCGATCTAAATCGCCCGGGCTCACCGAAAACGCACCGTAACCTTCCTGCCATCCAAATCCGACGAATCGCTCCTTCGCCCATGCATTCGAAGCTTTCTTGACTTCGCGAATAAGATCGCCTACCGCGTGGGTACCCCTTAAACCCACGAGCAGATGCACATGATCGGCGACCCCACCCACGATGGTTGGAGTCGCTCCGAGGCCGCGAATGGTGCCTCCGATGTAGGCATGCAGATCATTGCGCCAGGCGTCGGCGATCATCGGCGCACGCCCCTTTGTTGCAAACACGATGTGTATGTTGAGCGCGAGGTAGGTAGAAGCCACGTAGGATTCTGGCACCCCTCCGGGGTGCGCGTGTTTATGGCGCAGCGTCCCCGGGTCTTCGACCAGCGGCTAAGGTCTGATGGCCCCTGCCGGGGCCCAATAGTTCTCCCCACAGGCCTATCGTGTGGGGAGATTGAAGGTCTACGGCCCGACGAGGTACGGGATGCGTCCGTGTCGGGCGAAATACGTGAAGGCCTCGTTCAGCGACGGCACTGGGCGTCCGTCCAAACCGTACGTGTCCAACGCGATAGATTTCTTGAGTGCTTCCGCCGACTTCTTGGTCAACTCGCGAGCCTGGTTTTCGTAAATCCCAATCTTCTTGAGCTCTTCGGCGCTAAGTGTGGTCTTGGCTTCTTTTCGCATGCGGGCAACTTCGCGCTCATTATTGATCGCGTTTGCGGTGTAAACCATCGAAGCGGCGTAGTGAGCGGCGGCGTATCCGGGGCCAGCTTTCACGGCACCATCAGCGTAAGAAAGGGCCTTGGCCGAATCTCCGGTGGAGGTGTAGTAAAGCACCATCGCGGTCAGGGCCTGAGGCGAGTCTGGTTGCGACGTGAGCGCGGCGTTAAAATAGGCGCCTGCGATTTGGGCTTGGTATTTCAATTGCTCCGCATCCTTGGTTGTGCCGGAAGTCATCATCAGAACGGATTGATTTCCGCGCTCAATCAGCAAATCAACGCTGCTGGGTTCGGCCAAAATTGCTGTCATAAATCGCTTATCGGCATCAACAAACGATTGCATTTGGTTGAGGAGGATGCTCAAATAATAGTTGACTTCTGGCCGCGGGCTTTCATCCTTAGAAAGACTAGCCACCAGGTTGCTGAGCGCGCCGGTTCGATTGCGTTTGAGGGCAATCGCAGTTTGCGCCAACTTAACTCCGAGCGCATCTGGATCGTTGCCAATCGCCTCAGACATCGCCGCATCGGCGTCACCATCTTTGCCCGCTTGGACCAGCAAGATAGACTTCAAACCGTAGGAGTAAGCATCCATGGCCTGAGCCTTTTCTAGATAGCTCAGGGTTAGGGTTGCGCCAGCGTTATCGGCATCGCGAATCTGGGCAAATGCGAGCAGATTGGCAATTTCGGTTTGCTTGGCATCCTTTCGATACTGTGGAGAAAGCGCCTGAATCGCCGCATTGTTTCTACCTGCTCTCAGGGCCAATTTTGCATATTGGATCAAGTTCTGATCTGTTGGGGCGCCGATTGCTTCGAATTGGCGAATCAACCCTTTGCGGCGATAGGAAACGCCGCGCTCAAGTGCCGCTCGAATGGGCTCAACGTCACGCTTTTGCCCCGAGCTGAGGAACGTCTCGAGGGCTTTGCGAAGGCTAATGCCGGATAAGACTTCATTGGCCTCATCCATATTCGGATCGGAAGCCAGAGCGTCCTCCGCAAACGCCTGCGCCTTATCAAACACTCCCTTGGAAAGAAAAGCTCGGGCTAGCAAAACGCGGGCAGGGTTGTATCCAGCTTTGGCCTTCAGCGCAACTCGGCCAGAATATATCGCCTGATCAAACTGACTTTTAGCCATTGCGGTGTAGCCTTCTTCGATGTTCTTATCAGCTCCCTTCGATACGCCCGTATCAATCTTAACGGTGTAGGTCTTCTTAGCGTTGTCGCCTTGGGCCGTATAGGCCGCAAAGGTGAGCTTCAGGTTGCCTTCGCTTTCGTTCAGCGGATCAATCTCAAACTCATAGGGAGTGCTGGTGTCGTTACTTCGAAGATTGTCACCAACGTAGAACTCTACTTGATTTACGGGCTGATCAGAGTTGACAGTTACCCTAAGCTTCCGTATTCCGGTTAATGCGTCGCCATCCTTGAGGTCGCGAACAACAATATCAATTTTGGTGGGCGTCATGCCCATCAAAGCTAAAGCCAACGAGGTTGCCAACATAATATTCGAATCTTACTCCTGCGGAATTCCCGCGATCTGTTTGACGCGTCAACATACGCGTAACATTCACCATTTTAACGGCTTGTTTGAATGTACCCGTTTGAATGGGTGATGGTCTCCTGGTAATTACGTCAGCCGAGCTTAGTCAAAGCCGCTTGCTTCACTTCTTCGTTCGCGTCGGCGCTCAAAAACTTTAGAAGTTCTTGATGCTTAACTTTATCTGCGAGCGAAATGCAGAGCATCTTGGCCAGTCGCGATTCGGCCCCAAGGAACTTGGTAACAACTGAAAGCTTGGTTGAACTGAGCTTAAGAGCGGCCGCAACTCTCACCAGTGGGCTCGACTCAACCGCGGGATCAAGCAACGAGATCACTCGGGCTTCAACTTCCTTGACCTCTAGGTGAGCATCTTCCACGATCATGTAGCGCACGAAAGGTTCGGGATCGTTCACGAACGCCATCCCCACGATCTTGGCGGTGTCGCCTTCGAGCCTGGGCGTCGCCAGTCCCGCGGCCAGTCTTGTTTGCCAGGAGCGCGATGCGAGGAGAATCGAAAGGTCGGCGGCCAATGTCCGGTCTGTTCTGAATGTCGTGATCACGCTGGCCGCACTCCGTTTCATGTGGTCAAACGGGCCCATCTTCAAGATGGAGGCGATCAGGGTCTTGGCATCGGCCGAACCGCTTCGTGCCAATGCGTCCATCGACATTTGTGAGATTCGGTGTGATAACGACTTCGTGCCATCAGTCAGTGCCTTTTCTGCTGACGGTAGGTTCTTGTCACCATAAGCAATGAGCGCGTTGAGGGCAACCAAACTGTTTGAGTCTGAAATCAACTTAACCAGGGTCTCGGGGTCCGCGTTTTGAGCCGCCGCGGCCCTCGAAAGGGGGTCGGTTGACTCGGAAATGGCAGGAACTGCCGTGGGCTTTTTGAGCTCCGCCAAGGCGCCCGAGGCTTTGTCGGTCACCTTGACGTCGTCAAGTAAGATCTGAAAGGTCGTGCCAAAGTTCGACCAGTCAAAGGACTCTGGCGGGCTCATGAGGTAGAGATTGGAAATTTCACCCGATCCCATTGCTCTTAGATCAAGACTAACAAATTGCCAATCTGAACTTTGGGTAAGCCCGAGGTCCAAGTAGTCTTTCGGAACACCTCGGCGAGCTTCGGTTTCGTAGGCGCGGCCAAAGAGGCGAATCCGAGTTTTAATTCCTGGACCTTCGGCAACAAGATCAACGGGCTGTCCGATAATCCGTGGCTTGATCCAGAAATCAAGGTAAGGGGTTTTCGCGAGATCAATCGCCTTTGCGGTAGATCCGTTCCCAATGAGTCTAAGCCAACTTTTGCGGGGTCGTGGAAGCTCGCGAATTTCCGCGACCGCCCCTCGGTCGGCATCAGCGATCGTCGATACTAGCCAAAAGCCACCGGTATCAAGCTTTTCGGCGTCACCCGCATTGAAGGGCAGGCTGAGCGAAACCGAGCCGCTCGTCGCAGGTGAATCCTGAAGAGCGGGTGAACCGATCAACTGCGCGTCGGTTGCGGCAGACTCGCCTCCCTCAAATGCAACCACCGTTCGGCCACCTAGAGGAAAACAACCGATCGCCTTTAAGCCGGATTTCTCCCCAACCAGGTCAACGTAGCGATCTTGAACGACGCGCCAGTTTCCAAACTGAGCCGTGCCTTGAGACTTCGCGGCAAAGTCAGTCACTCCGTGGGCCTTTACTTCTTCTTTAGAGAGCCGTGGCAACTTTACCCATGGATCATCCGAGACCTCAGACCACGCACGCGTTCCCGAAGGAACTGTTGTTTCGACACCAAAGTTATCAGGTTTCGCCAGTGCCGCCCAGATTGAGGCTCCGCGCAATGATTCGTCCGGGGTGATCGAGAAGTCGATTGCACGACCAGGTGAAAGTGAAGTAGCCTGAGACAAATCTCCGAGTTTAATCCCGCCACGAGCCAGAGTTTCGGCGACCTGAACGGTCCAAGTGGCGAGCAAATGGCGAGCGAGTTTTCCGCGAACCTGGGGATCGAGAGTTGGGAAAACCGGAACATACGAAACCGGCACGGGTGTAAACGGCGAACGTTCATCGGTCATTTTGAGTTCTGAAGTTAAGACGATGGCTGAGCGTGTCGTTGGCGATAGCCTCGAGATAACTTGCTCCAGCGTTCTCTCTGCAACACTTTGACCAATTGGAACCGTGATCACTTCAGTATCAACTTCAAACGAAGGCTTGATCGCGATTCTTCCGCCGGTGTAGCCCTTAACGAGTTCGCAAAACAGCGCAACTTCCTTTCGAACTAAACGGAGCTCATCATTCTCGATAACGGCCCGCTTTGTTCCCCAGAAGCCATGCTCTGTGCGTTCCAAAACCTCCGACTCGGCCGAAACAAAAAAGGTCAAGGGCCACTCAGTTACGGAAGCCGACGACGCTTTGGAAAGGAGGTTCGGCACGTCGGACCATTCTCCTGTGCCGTAGGCGCGACCAACCAAATTGCCGCCCGAAAAAAAGTAGCGATAACCGCCAGCGTCGAGATATTGCGGTGGCGTTCGATCAGATTTCCAAGTTGGAAGCGCGACTGGGACCCGCTCGCCGCCTAAATCATAAACCCCAAGTTGTTGACTTTGTTGAGCAAGAAGGGCGGATGTGAAGAGTGCAATCATGATCGAGTTATGGATGTAAGGTACCCCGCACACCCCCCTTTCAGACGCGCTTAGAGCGAGAAGGTTTGCCCTTTTGTGAGCGCTATTCGCTTGCGAGTTGCCTTCCCTGGCACTCGCAAACAGAAAGTGGCCTTCCCGTCCGTTAGCTTCTTGATGCTGATCGATTTGATTTTGTGGTTTTCCCACTTGGCCGAAACTTCAAACCCCCCACGTGCCCTCAGGCCCCGATAGCTCCCGGTTTCCCAACTGTCGGGCCAAGCCGGGAGGATGCTGATAGTGGGCGGCTCGCCCTGTTTCTCGGGGTGGCTTTGTAAGAGCATCTCCGCGATGCCGGCGGCAATGCCAAAGTTGCCATCGATTTGAAAGGGCGGATGGGCGCAAAAGAGGTTGGGATAAACCCCGCCACCGTTGCGATAGTTGTATCCCATATCCGCGATCGGCCTTAAGAAGTCTTTGATCAGCTTTTCAGCGCGGTTTCCGTCCCCAAGTCGAGCCCAGAAGGAGGTTTTCCATGCCATGCTCCAACCCGTACTGCGATCTCCACGAACTTCGAGTGTCTTCCTCGCTGCCTTGGCGAGCTCGGGAGTTCCGTGAAGCGTAATCTCGTTGGCTGGATGCAGGCCATAGAGGTGAGACACGTGGCGATGTTGGGGCTCGGGTTCTTCGTAAGGTTCGAGCCACTCCTGAAGTCGCCCATCGGGTGCAATTTGAGTAGGGGCCAATCGCCGGAGCGTAGCCTTGAGTTCCTTGACATAAGCCGGATCCACGCCGAGCGTCTGGCCCGCTTCAATCGTATTGGTAAGCAACTCGCGCATGATCTGCATGTCAATCGTTGGCCCTAAGCACGTGTGCGCCGTTCGACCATCTTTCAATCGAAAGGCGTTCTCGGGCGAGTTTGATGGACCGGTAACGAGCCACTTCTTGTTAGGGAGCTCAACGAGAATAGAACGAAAGAAGTCGCAAGAGCCTTTGAGCGTGGGATAAATGCGCTTGAGGTATGCGAGATCGCGAGTGTAGGCATAGTGTTCCCAAAGGTGCTCACAAAGCCATCCCCCGCCGGAAAGTGTGGACCCCCATCCGGCGTGTTCCCCAGGCGCAGTAAACCCCCACGGATTCGTAATCACGTGCGACACCCATCCTGGCGAATTGTAATAAGCCTTGGCCGTTCGTTTTCCGGGCTCCACAAGGCTTTCGATGAGGCTAGTCATGGGCAGATGACACTCGCCTAGAGCTGTTGATTCGGCCAACCAATAGTTCATCTGCACGTTGATGTTGAGATGATAATCAGCGTTCCAAGGCGTTTGGTATTCCTCCGCCCAGAGGCCCTGAAGGTTCGCGGGCAAGCCGCCCTCGCGAGAGGAACTGATCAATAAATATCTCCCATAGTTGAACAAAAGTGCGGCGAGAGCGGGGTCGGAGTCGCCTTTTTCAACTGCGACTAGGCGGGCCTGGGTTGACTCGTAAGGAGGCTCTTTTCCAAGGTCCAGCGTTACGCGACTGCTGAGCTGGTTATAGTCGGATTTGTGTCGCCACCTTAAGTCTCGGATTGACCGCTTCGATGCCTGGTCCAGGATAGCCCGAACCTTTGAACGATAGGCTTTTCCCATGTGATCTCCTGCGACTGGACCTTCATAACTTGTACCTGCCGAAATTAAGATCACCAACTCGGCGCAATCGCGCACTTGTAAGGTGGTGCCAACGGCCTTTACGGTACCCCCGCCGATTGGGATTGCTCTGACACGGGCTTGAAACCCGACTCCTCTTCCACCACTTCCGTCACTGAGCGCACCATCAAGAAGGATGTCGCCCCCGTCAATCGTCGTGTTCGCCCGCTCCTTTCGAGACAGGCTGACGTCGCAACTAACCGGCTTGCCGGACCTATCCATTTGATAGACAATGACCTGATCGGGTCGGGAGGCAAAAAGGTATCTCTGAAACCCACCAAAGTGGTAGCTCATGAAAACTTCTGCGACGGCGTCATCAAGATTGAGTCGCCGAACGTAGTCCGCGTCAGGTGTATTCAAGGGAAACTCTAACTCGTGTTCTGGCCATCCAAGGTGCTTGATCTTCAGTTCGCCCAACACCTGATAGCACCCATACGGCCCGTCCTTGCCGTTCCCTTGCGAGCTGCCGGGACCGTCGCTGGTAAACGTCTGGTTTACTAGTTCCTCTGCCTCCGGATTCTTGCCTTGCAATAGCAAATCAATGATTTTCTGCCGATTCTTCCAGGCATCGGCCCGGTTTTGATCCAGCGGTCGCCCCGACCACATCGAGCTCTCGTTCAAAACGATCCGTTCCTCGTGGACCTCTCCAAACATCATGGCGCCCAATCGGCCATTTCCAACCGGACAAGTCTCCGTGAACTTGCTTGCCGGACGGTCGAATTCGATGGAATAGGAAGGTTCACTGAGCATCGCTAAAACAAGAGGGACCAGCACCCGTTGACTTTACCCGCCACCTAACGGATTAGCGACAGAAGACCCTGAGGCTAGACCGCTAAATACCGCGGACAATCCACCAAATGATCGTTCACCATGCCGCAGGCTTGCATGTGAGCGTACAGAATGGTTGAACCCACAAATTTGAATCCGCGTTGCTTCATATCTTTGCTCATTGCATCCGAAATCGGCGAGGTCGCGGGGATCTCGGCAAGTGTTTTGAAAGCGTTCACAACCGGTTTGCCACCAACGAATCCCCATTGATAGGCGTCAAATGTCCCAAACTCCTCGACCACCTTCAAGAAGGCAATCGCGTTGGTGATGCTGGCTTCAACCTTCAATCGGTTCCGGATGATGCCAGCATCTTGGAGGAGGGCGAGCTTCTTCTCCTCTCCGTAGCTTGCAACGATCTTGGCATCAAACCCATCGTATGCTCGCCGGTAGCCTTCGCGTCGGTTCAAAATTGTAATCCATGAGAGCCCGGCTTGGGCTCCCTCCAGGATTAAAAATTCAAACAGTCGCTGATCATCGTGAACGGGCACCCCCCATTCTTCGTCGTGGTATCGCTGATACAACTCCGTCGATTCGGCCCACGGGCATCGGGTCAAGTTTTCACCGTCGCCAACGAATCTAAGGTTGCCCTTGTTCGCGTAATAACTTCGGAAAGCTGAGCTTCCGTAATTGTAAGAGGGGGGGCGAATCGGAACGTTCTTGAACGGGTTTCCTTGGTTAGAATGCCGTTGTCTAGAAACGCGGCAGCTAATCTCTTGGTATCAGTGCCTTCTTTAACTTCAAGCCCAACCAACAATCCCCGTCCGCGCACATCTTCAATGAAATCATGAGGCATTGCCTTTAGCGCCTCCAGCAACTTAGTGCCCTGTCGTGCGCTCGCCTCGCAAAGCCCCTTTTCCTCCATCTCAACCAACGCCGCCATGGCTACGACGCAAGCGAGGGGATTTCCTCCAAACGTAGAACCATGATCGCCTGGCTTGAACACGCTCATGACTTCCCGTGTGCCCACAACCGCTGAAACTGGAAGAACTCCGCCGCCCAACGCTTTACCGAGGCACATCATGTCGGGCTTGGCATCCTCGTGTTGCCAAGCGAATCTCTCGCCCGTTCGACAAAAGCCAGTCTGAATTTCATCCCAAATCAGCAACACATTATTCGCCGTACATACCTGGCGCAACTCGGCCATGTATCCATCCGGGGGGAAGAGGATGCCGCCTTCAGCCTGAATCGGTTCGACCAGGATGGCCGCCGTGTTCGGGGTGATGTTTGCGCGCACCGCCTCAATATCGCCGAACGGAATCACTTTGAACCCCGGCGTGAACGGGCCAAATCCTTCCTTGTATTGAGCCTCGGTGGAAAACCCAACGATGGTGGTTGTTCTCCCGTGAAAATTCTCTTCTGCCACAAGAATCTCCGCCTGATCATGAAGGACGCCTTTCACCGTATAGGCCCACTTCCGAGCAAGTTTGATGGCAGTTTCGATGGCTTCAGCGCCGGTGTTCATGGCGCAGACCATATCCATCCCCGTGAACTCGCACAGCATTTTGCTGAACGCTCCGAGTTCACTGGTGTAGACCGCTCGGCTCGTGAGCGTGAGTTTTTCGAGTTGCGCGCGTAAGGCATCCAACACGAATGGGCTTAAGTGCCCATTGGCTACGGCGGAGTAGCTGCCGATGCAGTCAATATACTGCTTTCCGCTTCCGTCGTAAGCATAAACGCCTTCAGCGCGAACAATGTTCACTGGAAGGGGATGGTAGTTGTGAGTTCCGTATCGCTCGTTAAGCTCAATGGCTTGGGCGTCGGTTAGGTTCGAAATTGTCTTTAGAATTGGGTTCATTTTGATTGAAAAGGGTTGGGAGCACGACGAATAAACGAAGGCTAGCTTCTCATTGGAACCTCGGGCTCGCCGATGATCGAGGGGATCGGACGAAAATTCATTAGGCTAATTGTAGCCCGAGACTAACATCCTGCCTGAATAAAAGGTGAAAAAACCCCGATAATTTTGCGGTGGGTATTGACACTTGGTTTTTAATGAACCATACTTAGGGTGGATTCAGAGCGTCTGAATCTATCGGAGACACCGCAAGGAAGCATCTAGTTCGAACTCATAGGAAACTAAAGGAAAGTTGTGAGGGAAGGCGAGATAAAGCCGATTTGCGTTGCTCTAAAACAAATAACAAGGAGCAAATGAATAAAATGAACAAGACGTTCAAGTACGCGCTCGGCCTAGTTTTGACACTGGGCGCTATGACAAGCGCAATCGCTCAAGATAATTTTCCGGATGTGCCGGAGAATCATTGGGCTTACGAAGCACTCGCTCGCATGAAGCAAAATGGCCTTCTTATGGGTTACCCAGATGGACTGTTCCGCGGTCCTCGCCCGGCAACTCGATACGAAATGGCTGTTGCGATTCACGCGACCTATATGCACCTCAAAAACATCACCGATGGTCTTCAACGACAAATCGATGAGTTGAAGAAGCCGAGTGGCGGAGATGGCAATCACGATGCAATCAACGCAGCTCTTTCGCAACTCAAGTCTGATGTTGCGAGCATGAAGGGTTGGGGCGATGACATCGCTAACCTTAAGAAGATGGCTTCTTCCTTCGAGAAGGAACTCGCTTCGATGGGTGTAGACATGGAAGCCATGAAGAAAGACATGGCCAGCCTTAACGATCGCGTTACGGCGCTTGAGAAGAATCAGTTCGCTGTTTCAATCCATGGCGATGCAAACTTCCTGATGATGGCTGGTGGTAGCACAAGCAACCGCTTCGGCATCGGTGTTGACGGTCAACTCTTCGGCCAAAACGGTCCTAACGCCGTTGGTATGGAGAATGACTTCTCGGTATTCCATGAGGCTCACCTCAAGCTTGCCGGAACAAACACAACGGGTCCAAAGTGGTGGGCTTCATTGGCTATTGGCAACCTTCTGGGTAGCCCAACCTATGGCAGCATGTCCGGAACCGCCGCTGGCGCGAACCACAACGATGAAGGTGCTACCGACATCGTGTTCGATCGCTTTGTTGTCGAATTCGACACAAGCCTGATCGGTCAAGGTTTCAACGCTAAGGTCGGTCGACTTGGTTACAAGATCAGCCCAATGTTGTATCAACGACCAGACACCACTCCTTACTACAAGCAAGAGAGCTGGGACAACCGCGAGTGGACCATGGACGGCGGCGTCTTCGGTTTCAACTTCGGTTCCGCTAAGCTTAACGCTTTCGTAGGTCGAAACGACGGTCGCCGATCAACCGGTGGCGTGGACATCAACCCAATGACAGTTGGACGAGTCGGACCACAATTCGTGGTTGGCGGACCTCGCCCAGTTGGTTTGGCTGGTGGAGTTGTCCAAGTTGACCAAACTCTTGGTTTCAACTTGAACGTTCCTCTCGGCGAGAAGGGTGGTCTTGATTTGGCTTACCTCCTCCATGGTTCACGACAGACAGCCGCTAACCGAGCACAAGTATTCGGTGGCGACCTGAACTGGGACTTCGGAATGGTTAAGTTCAACGCTGGCTACGCTCAATCGAACGTTTACGCTGGTAACACGAGCCTCGTAACTAAGCAGAACGCTGCTTGGCACGCTGGTTTCGGCTACGAAGCTGAGAAGTGGGGCCTTAATGTTGGCTACCGCGAGATTCAGCCTCGATTCGCATCCGCAGGTGACTGGGGTCGAATCGGTATGTGGTGGAACCCAACGGACATCAAGGGCTTCAACGCGAAGGCACACTTCAACCTTTCCGAGAACATGAGCCTCTGGGCTTCAGGTCAGTTCTACCAAGGTCTTGGTAAGGCTGGCGCAAGCGGCATGGGCACTGCGGACAAGGTAAACAGCGTTAAAGTTGGTCTTGATTACAAGGTTAACGAGAGCTGGAACGCAATGCTCGGCTTCGAGAACGTTGAGTGGAACCTCGGTACACTCGGCGCCGCTAATGGCAAGCCAAAGGAGCGATGGTACAACATCGGTCTCGGCTACGGCATGAGCGACAATGCGAAGCTTAGCTTCCTGTGGCAAATCAGCGACTACGACGGTAAGGCAACCCCAGGTTTTGCTGGCCGCTTCACCGGTAACTTGCTGACCACACAACTCAGCATCAAGTTCTAAGAGGCAACTCTTAAAACTAAGAAAGCTCCTCCCGCAAGGGAGGGGCTTTTTTTGCTGTAAACTCACGGCATGAGAAAACACAAACTCACTTTTGCCTTCATTGTCGTCGCACTGAGTGCCTTTTCAATTGGGCAACTCGGTGATCTAGGCAAACTGATCAAAGTAGGCGGTGTCGCCCTCCTGGTCGATCAGTTCGGCGGAGAAATGAACAAGGGTCTAAACAGGTTGACCAAACACAACGATTCTGCGACAGTCAAGACCAAAGTCGTAACCATTCTTAGCGTTGGAATTGGTCGCAGCCATGCCATCGGCGCGGCCCAAGTGATGGGCCCGCCAGACAAAGTCGATAAGGTAGTTGCCATCGCGCAACCTGAGGCAGACTTGCTTGGGCGACAGATCCGGTTACGAGCGCTGATTCCGGTTTCGGATAAGAACGTGACCAAAGCCATCAAAACAGTTGACGGCGTTGGCGTTTCTGGAATCGTCGATATCAAGCTCTAATACTTGTCGTGACCAGGGTGAGCGCACTTGACCTCGCCCGTCGCGGGGTCGTAGGTGTAAGGTTCCTTGCCGATCGGGCATCGCAAAAATTCGGGCGCGAGTCGCGTGTCCGAAAGCGATGTTGGCGGCTCATCACCGGCGTTCGCTCGGGCAATCTCCAAAGAAGAGCGAGTTTGGCTCAAGTTGCTTTTGCAGGCTTCGTCGCGTGCCTTATACATAGCAAGACCGGGTAGCGTGGTGCCTTTGCCGTCTTTACGTGAACTCTTGCCGCCCGTCGAGCCATACATGAAAACCATCACGAGCATCCCCATGATCACGAGGCAAATTAGAGTTGCAGCAAGCGTTTGTCCCCGTCTTTTCATGCGCTAATCCTCTCTCACCAAGGCGATCACTTGTCCAAATCCAACCGCCTGATTTTCTTCCACACAAATCTCCACGATCTCACCAGATGCCTTTGACTCAACGTCGTTCGCGATGCCAAGTTGGCTGATTATGGCAACGACGTCTCCGGTTGTAACCTTCTCACCGATCGCGAGGGGCTTATTGCCAGCTCTAAAGTAGCCCACCAGAGGCGACTTGATTTCAAATAGCTTAGGCCCAGCCGACTGCTCGTCGGCATCGGACTGGCTCGTCGCCGATGGCTTGGAAGCCTTGACCTTTGGTGCCGACAAGACAGCATCGAATTTCAGTTCGCCGTCCCGCAAACTTACCTCCGCGAAGCCGCGATCCCGAGCGGTTTCCAAAGCGTGTCGAATCGAACTAAGGTCAGCCATGTCCCAAATATACCCGTGTTGATAAGCTCAACTGATTGGAAGCGAAATCGATTTAGCCGGAAGCAGGGGCAAGCGAACCAGGTTGTGCTCAATGACGGAGCGCTCTTGCAGTAGGGCTTTGTTCGTGGCCGGTTGGGGCGAAGAGCGCAGGAGCCCAATAGTTGGCCGTATCAACTCAAACTTCGCCTCGTCGCTCGCCTCAACGATCTCGAATAGCCAGTTTGGGATAACATTGGCCACGCCCGAAATCGTGCCGTTCCAACCGGCGTGCAGCGCTTTTATAAGCAATAACTCGTTCCCAACAAAAAGGAGCTTATCGGGAAGCAATTGGCGAAAGAGCGTGAGGTTTCCCTCATCGCCGGAACTGTCTTTGACGCCAAGCAAGTTGTCATGGTCCGCCACCGCCGAAAGAAATTCCGAATCAAAGGTAAAGCCACTTCTTTGGGGGAAGTTGTAGAGGAGAACCGGAAGGGGTGAGCCCTCAAGAATCCGAACGAACCACTCCTTCATGCCTTCGGGGGAAGCTTCTTTGAAGTAGTAAGGTGCCATCACAAGCACGGACGCGGCCCCGCTCTTCGCCGCTTGCTTGCTCAGCCACAAGGCTTCATCCAAGCTCGGCGTCGCAATGCCTAAAACAATGGCTAGGTCTGGAGCTAGCTTACAGGCAAGCTGGACGAGGTCTCGCTTCTCTACTGCGCTCAGCGACGGGCCTTCGC
>JBEBHJ010000113.1:0-3892 GCA_040081075.1 Fimbriimonadaceae bacterium
CCCACCATCGTGACCGCCTTATGCATTCGACTCAAGCTCTCAGCCACAACCCATTATACGAAACTTCCCTCCCGCCCAAAGACGATCTCATCACAAATTCCCCACCCCTGCAACGCCAAACCGGCAAATCCCGTAAAATAGAATCGTGCGCCAACTGCGCATCTGGATCAGGAGAAACACATGAGTCTGTGGGACAAAATTAAAGGCGAATTTATTGATATCGTTAACTGGACCGATGACACCCAGGATACGATGGTGTACCGGTTTGAGCGTTATGGCAACCAACTGAAGATGGGGGCGCAGCTTACGGTTCGCGAGAGCCAAGCCGCCGTTTTTGTGAACGAGGGCCACATCGCAGACGTTTTTGCCCCCGGCATGTACACCCTGGAAACCCAGAACATGCCGATTCTTTCCACCCTGAAGGGTTGGAAGTTTGGCTTCAACAGCCCCTTCGTTGCCGAAGTTTATTTCGTTAACACCAAGCGATTTACGAATCAGAAATGGGGCACGATGAACCCGCTCATGATGCGCGACCCCGATTTTGGGATGGTTCGCGTGCGAGCGTTTGGTTCCTACGAAATGCGCGTTACCGATCCCGCCAAGTTCCTTAAGGAAATCGTGGGCACCGATGGCGATTTCACTGCGGACGAAATCAGTGAGCAGATTCGAAACCACATCGTTTCGAACTTCTCCTCGGCCCTCGCCGAGATGAAGGTGCCTGTTCTTGACCTCGTCGCTCACTATCAAACCCTTGGCTCCGCGATCAACCAAAAGATTGGCGCAGCGTTGAGCGAATACGGCATCGAACTCAGCAACCTACTCATCGAGAACGTTTCGGTTCCGCCAGAAGTCGAGGCCGCAATCGATCGTCGGTCTTCGATGGGTGCCGTTGGCGATCTCAACGCCTACACCCAGTTCCAAGCCGCAACCTCGATGGAGAAAGCTGCCGAAAACCCAAGCGGAATGGGCGCCGCCGGAATGTCTATGGGACTCGGAATGGCCATGGCCGGAGCTTTGAACCAAGCCCAGCAAGCTGGAGCCGCGGCCCCCGCGCCTCCGCCCATTCCTCAAGAAGTAGCTTTTCACGTCGCCGTAAACGGCCAGCAAGCGGGTCCTTACAACATGAGCACCCTCGCCCAAATGGCTGCCGGTGGCCAACTTGCCAAGGATACGCTGGTTTGGAAGGCAGGAATGGCAACATGGACGGCGGCAGGCGATGTGCCCGAGTTCGCCACCATATTCGGAGCCGTTCCTCCCCCATTGCCTCCTCAATAAATGAGCCAACCTCCCGTTGCCTCGACCGACAACGTAAAGCGGTTCCCGTGCGGACAGTGCGGGGCCCAGCTTTCGTTTTCGCCTGGCACCCAAACCCTGCTTTGCCAATATTGCGGATTCAAAAACGATATCCCACAGTCGGCCGACGATATTCACGAGCTGGATTTCAACGCCTACTTAGAGGTTGCTCGGACCGAATCTACGCTCGAGCATGACAAGGTCGTCAAGTGCCAAGCCTGTGCTGCCGAGTTCACCGTCGGTGGCCTAACAACCGCCGACAAGTGCCCCTTTTGCGGCTCAAACACGATCATTTCGGTTGAAGCTGAGGTCAGAATCCGTCCGAAATCGTTGCTCCCCTTCGCTATAGAACAACGAAGCTGCCGGACAATTTATGAAAAGTGGGTCAAATCCCGCTGGCTCGCCCCCAACGCCCTAAAAGATTTCGCCCGCACCAAGGGCGGCATCGAAGGGATGTACATCCCTTACTGGACCTTCGATACGCGCACCACCAGCTACTACACCGGTATGCGCGGCGAGCACTACTACGAAACCGAATCCTACACCGACTCCGAAGGGAACACCCAAACCCGCCAAGTTCAAAAAACCCACTGGTACCCCGCTAGCGGAACCGTTTGGCGAGATTTTGATGACGTCCTGGTTCCCGGCAGCAAAACTCTCCCCGTCAACCACGTGATGGCCGTAGATAGTTGGGATACCACGAATCTTGTCAACTACAACGACGAGTTTCTAAGCGGGTTCAAGTCGGAGCGCTACTCGGTCGGCCTCGAACCCGGCTTCGAGTGGGGCAAGGAAATCATGTCGAAAACGATCTACCAAGATGTCCGCTGGGACATCGGCGGAGACGAACAACAAGTTTTCAGCGTCAACACCCAGTGGGACGCGATCACCTTTAAGCATATCTTGGTGCCCATTTGGGTTGGCGCCTACAAGTTCAAGGATAAGACCTACCGATTTATCATTAACGGTCGCACCGGCCAAATCTCCGGCGACGCCCCGATCAGCGTCTGGAAGGTGCTACTGCTCGTGTTATTAGGCCTCATCGTCGTCGGAACGATTTTCTACTTCACGCAGAAAAACTGAGTTACGGGAGCGGGAAACCCGCCCCCAACTAGAGTTTCTTGCTGTACTCGGTGACGTCATAATCCCACTTGAATCCCAGCGCCAGATTCAACTGGTACATCGGGTTATTGATCTCGTTATCAGTAGTAAGACGCGTAATGCCGACCGATTTTGCCCAGTTCATCGCGTGAGCTTTCAGCGCCGTGGCCAGCCCCATCCGCCGAGCATCGCGCAGTGTTCCCGTTAATCCCGTTTGCGCCAACGTGCGGTCCACATGGTTCCAGTTAATTTGCGAACTCGCCGCAACCACGCCATCCTTAATCGCCATGAAATAGCCTTCCCGAGTCAGCGTTTCGCTCAGAATCATCTTTTTGTAGGTTTCAAACGGAAACTCGGCAAAGTCACCCGGCATCGGAATGTCGCGCATGACCACGTTTTCCCACGTGTAATAACGCTCAATCCAGTCTTCGGGGTACCGCCGGATCAGCTCGTTGAGATCAATGATCTCGTAACCCTCCGCGCGCACTGCATCAAGAATCTTCTGATACGGCTCCACTGAGAATTGAGTTAAATCTACCGCCGAAGTTGGGTTGTGCTGCCCCGGCAAATAGCCCCGAGAGACCGCCTGTTCAATCAGTTCTGGATGATCCGCTCGAAACCATATTTGAACCGAAGTCAAACCGTTTTCGGCCGCCATGGTTTCCACGTATTCCAAGCACTGAACCCAGCCTGGAACGTGGTCACCGGTTCGATCCACCGCGATACCCGAGGCCGCAATGCTCGTATCTTGCAGCCAATACGCCTGCGCGATGCGAATGTAGGCAAACGGGCTATCACCGTCCATCGCCAATGATCTACGAATAAAGACATCGGTCGGATGCTCTTTAGCAAAAGCTTCCAACTCGGCACCAGTATGGGGGTCGTCCGGATTGAAAGCCGTATTGAGAACTGCGGCCATGTCCCATTGGGCGGCCGTTTCGATAATTTGAAAATTGAGTTGCATAAAAATCTAGGCTGGATCGCAATTGGGTCACCAAAATGTGACAAGAAAAGAAGATTGAGCCTCGGTTAACCGTGGCCAAACGAAACTTAGCCTAGGCTTGCGAGGAGGGATTGTTGTGTATTCATCATTGCAAATCACCTCCGACGGAGTGCTAAGAGTATGGCATGTGAACGCAAATCACGTCAACCGGTCAAAATGAAGGGGTATGAAACGCATTGCCAAGCGCATTGTTTGGCTTCTCATTGCGCCTCTGGGCATGCTGATCGGTCCCATTTTCTTCGACCGGAAGTATCTGCGCGGCAAACACTTCGATAAAGGCGAAGTCTCAGGATGGCGATGGGTGTGGCGCTCAATCTTCCTCCAAAAGATCTTTGGATTCAATCGCGCCATCCGGTTCCCCGTTTCGCCATTCATCCGTGTATCGAACTCCCGAAACATCGAAATCCACCCTGACGACCTCAATAATTTCCAGCATCACGGCTGCTACTACCAAAATTTCGATGCCAAAATCACCATCGGCCACGGAACCTATAT
>JBEBHJ010000077.1:0-14103 GCA_040081075.1 Fimbriimonadaceae bacterium
GCTCCCGCCCGCTGCTGCGTACAGTTGATCAATGCCAAGAAACCCAACAAGCCTTTCCTGGGCGTTCACCATGTCCTTAATAGTCACCTTAGGAAACTTCGAACCGTATGATCCCGGACCAGTCGAGCCTTGACAACCTCCAAGAACGTTGTGCCCAATGACAAAAAACTGATTGGTATCAATCGCTTTTCCCGGCCCAACCATCCTTTCCCACCATCCAATCGCATGGGAATCACCGCTCAGGGCGTGCTGAATAAGGACTGCGTTGCTTTGGTCAGAGTTAAGCGAACCCCATGTTTCGTAAGCGATGACGAGATCATCAATGATGCCACCGTTCAAACAGCTATATGGGCCCAAGTTGGCGTAGTTTCTGGTGCCGAGCGCGGGAGCGGTTCGCTCGTTTTCTTGAAACAAAGCCGGGTCTACTTCGGGCACGGTCGGCAGATTACCCCGAACAAAATTACACAAAGGGCTGGGATAGGAACTTTTTCGCTCGCTAAGTGGTAAAAACTTTGCATGAAAGCTTCCGCTGCTCTCGCCCTTGCGCTCACCGCGCTCTTCGTCTCTGTTACCACCGTTTCACAAGCCCAGGTCATGCTCATGGCCCGTCCCAAGATAGATGGCGGACTGGTTGGTAACCCCGTCGCCCAAAAGGAACTTTCGCTGACTGACGCTCAAAAAACCAAGCTTCAAGACCTCATGAAGAAGCTGAGCGAAAACCACATTGAAATAAATGGCGGTTCCCAAGAAGAGATGCAGCAGCAACTCAAGGAGTACGCGGACAATACCGACAAAATGGTCTTGGATGGGTTGAAAGCTGTGCTCGACGAAAAGCAAATGACCCGCTTCATGCAACTCAATCGCCAAGCTCAAGGGATCCGCGGTTTTACTGACAAGGATGCAAAAACGACGCTCGTTCTTACCGATGATCAAATGAAGAAACTTGAGTCGATTACTGCAACCTATGAGACCGAGGAGTCCGAACTCATGAGTTCCCTTATGCAAACAAGTGCCAACGGTGAGATGATGGTGATTGGCAAAGAGGAGTCGAAGAAGATTGCTACCTTGGCGGCAAAGTTCTATGATAAGGGCTTTGAAGTCTTAACGCCTGAGCAAAAGACGAAGTGGAGCGAAATGATTGGCACCAAGGTTGACCTCACAAACTGGTAAAGTTTGGCCCGATTTTTGAATCTAGGGAACTAAACGGGGCGCATTTCTGCTAAAACCGAAGTGAAATGCGTCCCATTCGTCTGTCTTGCTACGCCAAGCTCTTCGGTTTGGCCCTCGTCTGCATCGCTCCAACGGCCTTCGCCCAATCTAAGCATGTTAATCAAGCAAACTGGAAACTTGCCGAACGGTTTACTCCCGAAGCCTTGCGGCCCTTCATTTATAGCTCTTCAATAACGCCCGGTTGGATCAACAAAACGGATCGCTTTTGGTATTCCTGGCGCGACAGCACGGGGCAAAAATTCTGGATCGTTGACCCGCGCTCAAAGTCGAAACTTCCCCTCTTTGATTCAAACAAGATGGCGGCGCTACTCTCTGAGGTTGGCCTAAAGCCTGTCGATGCTGCCACGCTCAACATCGGCGCAATTACCTTTGACGAAAAGGATGAGAATATTCTCCGATTTACGGTCGATTCCGTTCGCTATGAATATGATCGGAAAGCCGAGACCCTTAAGAAGTCAACCGCTAAAGAGACCGCGGCCCCGACTCCCGCCCCGCGCGGCCCCGGTGGTGGAGGAGGTGGCCAAGGTGGATTCGGCCAAGGATTGAACCGAGACTTCAAGAACACGTCACCCGACAAGAAGGCGTACGTCTACGCCCTTGATTACAACCTCTATTACGTCGCCGTGGTTGACGGGAAAGATCAAACTCCTATACAACTCACAACAGATGGCGCGAAAGACTTTAGCTTCGGAAGCCGAACTGAACAGGATGAACAGCGTCAGCAATTCCAGGTGGACACAACCACCACGGAAACCCAAACTACGGAGCGACGTGTACGGGCAAATGCAACTTGGTCGAAAGATTCCAAGCGGTTCTATATCACGAGGGGGGACTCGAGAAAGGTTAAAGATCTTTTCCTCGTTAACTCCCTAAGCGAGCCACGCCCCACGTTGATGACCTACAAATATGCAATGCCTGGTGAGGTGAACGTCACCACAACCGAGCTTTTTGCATTTGACCCAGACAAAAAAGAGCTTATGAAGTTGCCGGTTGACAAGTATAAAGATCAGCAGCTTCGTGACATTCATTGGCAAGATGAAAGCTCGGATAAGCTTCGCTTCGCGCGCCGCGATCGATTACAACGCAACCTCGAAGTGTGCGAAATGAACCTTACCGACAAGAAGACGACGGTCTTGCTGACAGAACAGGTCGAAAACGCCTTTCTTGAAACTCAACCCATGCGTTATGTAAAGGCGGGCGAGGATTTCATTTGGTTCTCCGAACGAACCGGATGGGGACATTTCTACCTGTATTCGAACGAGGGCAAGCTCAAAAACGCGATCACAAGCGGCCCGTTCCGGGCCTCTGATATCGTCGAAGTTGACGAAAAGCAAAGAGTGCTCTGGTTCCGAGCTCAAGGTCGAGAAGAAGGCGAAAACCCCTACTACCAGCACCTCTACCGAGTTGGGCTAGACGGAAAGGGGTTACGGCTCCTCGACTCCGGCGAGGGTGACCACAATAGCGCGGTATCACCGTCAAAGAGCTACCACGTCGACACCTTCTCCCGAACCGATGCTCCAAGCACAATCTGTTTGCGCAACGGCGACGGCGAGAAGATCATGGACTTGGAGAAAATGGATATCAGCCGCCTGCTTGACGCGGGATGGCGCATGCCCGAAGCTTTCAAGGTCAAGGCTGCCGATGGAGTCAACGACATTTATGGCAATCTCTGGAAGCCAGCCGATTTTGACGCCAAGAAGAAGTATCCGATCATCGCCAACGTCTATCCCGGTCCGCAAACCGAGAGCGTTTCATCTACGTTTAGTGCAACCGCCACAAACCAACGGCTTGCTCAACTTGGCTTTGTCGTCATCCAAATCGGAAATCGTGGTGGCAACCCGGCTCGGTCAAACGCCTACCACAGCTTCGGCTATTACAATCTACGCGACTACGGCCTCGCCGATAAGAAGGCGGGCATCGAGCAACTTGCCCAGCGATACCCTTGGATCGATATCGATCGAGTTGGAATCTACGGTCACTCGGGCGGTGGCTTTATGACGGGCGCAGCCCTGCTGTTGCCACCCTATAATGAGTTCTTTAAGGTCGGCGTCTCGAGTGCGGGAAATCATGACAACAACGTCTATAACCAAAACTGGAGCGAACAACATCATGGTCTACGTGAGGCCACAACTCCGCCGCCACCTAATGCCGGAACCGGACGAACCCAATCGCCTGATCCGGAAGTGGATGGCTTGCAGGAAGCATGGCTAAATGACCCTGAAGCAGCCGCGCAGTTTGATGCGGGCCCAACGAAGGCGTTCCAAATAAAGGTTCCAACGAACGCCGAACTCGCCGCAAACTTGAAAGGCAACCTGCTTCTGGTGCATGGAGACATGGATAATAACGTCCATCACGCCGGTACGATCAGGTTGGTTAATGCTCTGATCAAGGCGAACAAAAGATTCGACCTCATGATCATGCCGGGTAAGCCCCACGGCTTTGGCGATATGCAGCCCTACTTCACCGATGCGTTGATGGAATACTTCTGCGAGCACTTGCTCGGAGACTACTATCGTGGCTCGGCCGAGATGAAGGACAAGTCAGGCGGCGGAAAGAAGTAGTAGCTTAACGAAGCCAATCTTCAAGTTGAACCCGCGTATCGGTGCCCTCATCCCGGTACTTCACGATGATCGGAGTGTAGATCGAAAGACCCCACTCCGGTCCCTTTCCTTTGGTAACGGCTCGGCTTCCGGCAACTACGACTGCATTTGCGGGAACAATCAGGGGGGTGCTTTCTGTGGCCCGGTGAACTCGATCTTCGACAAGGTCGTAAATGGGGGTAGATGAGTTTAAGATGACGCCCGAGCCCAAAACCGCCCGAGATTTGACCACAACACCCTCGTAGACGCCACAATTTCCGCCGACTAAAACATCGTCCTCAATGATCACGGGGAGCGCCCCTACCGGCTCCAAAACGCCTCCGATCTGAGCGGCGGCGCTTAGGTGCACCCGCTCACCAATCTGCGCGCAAGAACCTACCAAGGCGTGCGAATCGATCATCGTGTTGGCCCCAACATAAGCGCCAACGTTTACATACATCGGCGGCATACAAACTACGCCTGGGGCCAAGAATGATCCTCGCCGGATACTTGACCCGCCCGGTACCACCCGCACAGACCCATCCATTTCTTTAAGCGGGTAGGTTGACTTATCGAAGAACTGGCCACTCATTGGGACGATGATGCCGCGGCGAAACCCGCACAAAATGCCCTGCTTGACCCAAGTGTTGACGCGCCATCCGGTCTCCTCAGCTGTGGAAGGCTCGGCCGAACGGATGTTTCCGGCGTCGAGCATTCCCAAAAAGAGGTCTAGATTGATGTCGTCTTCGGCGTTCCATTCACCCACCGGTTTCTGCCACAGTTGTTCGATTGTTTCTTTCACGGGAACCCTAATTGTGCCGCCTTTTGTTTGTATTGGACCACATGCGCAATAATTCCAGCATGAAACTAGTGATTCCGGTTCTGGCACTCTGGATTTGCCTTGGTTGCGGTTCTTCGGAGCAGCCGATTTCGGATGCCTCGGAGTACGCGGGCGAATACAGCATAATCGTAGAACCCGGGCCTGCTGATAAACGATCGCCTTTGTTAATGTCGGCGATGAATACGGGCCAAAAACTGCACCTATCCATCGCAAAAGACGGTTCGTACACGACGACAATGATCATTGATGGCAAGCTCAAAGATAGAGGGAAGCTCGTGAAGCGGGGCGAAGGGTTCGGCTTCAAATCTGATGTTGCGATGGACGTCGCCGATGAAACGGTCAGCTTTACCAGCGTCTCTGAGTGCGTAATGACCAAGGTGCGAGAGGGGAGATACCAGTGGCGAGCCTCAACGCTCGACACCGTTATGATTGTTAAAGATAAGTGATATGCTATTTGGCAAAATGCTTGCCAAAATTGTTTTCGCCGCTCTTGCTTTTGGATTTGCGCTACCGGCCGTAGCCCAGGATCATCGTCTCGACTGGTTCCGCGAGGCCCGTTTTGGAATGTTCATTCACTGGGGGCTCTATGCGGTGCCTGCCGGAAAATGGGGGGCGGGTACAGGCTACGGCGAGTGGATTCGCGATTCGGCCCAGATTCCAGTCGAAGAGTACGAGAAGTTTCAGGCCCAATTCAACCCAACAAAGTTCAAGGCCAGCGAGTGGGCAAAGATTGCAAAAAACGCGGGGATGAAATACGTGGTCATTACCAGTAAGCACCACGACGGATTTGGCCTTTTTGATTCGAAACTGACCGATTGGGATGTCATGAAGACCCCGTTTAAGCGAGACATCATGGCCGAAATCGCCAAATCCTACCGAGCCGAGGGCTTTCGCATTGGGTGGTATCACTCGATCATGGACTGGCACCATCCCGATTACTTGCCTCGCCGGAACTGGGAAACGACGCGCAGTGCCGAAGGGGCAGACTTCAACCGGTTTGAAAAGTACCTTCATGGCCAAGTGACCGAACTCCTAACCAACTACGGCAAGATTGACATGATGTGGTTTGACGGTGAATGGGAGCGAACTTGGAACCACGAGCGAGGCGAAAAGCTCTACAAGCTGTGCCGCAAACTCCAACCCAATGTCATCGTCAACAATCGGGTTGACGTCGGTCGTGGAGGGATGGCCGGCATGACGGAAAAAGGCTTCTTTGGCGATTACGGAACGCCTGAACAAGAAGTGCCCGAGCGCGGAATCCCTGGGGCAACTTGGGAAAGTTGCATCACGACCAACAACCACTGGGGTTACAATGCCCTAGACAAGAACTACAAATCCGGCAAGGAACTCCTACACTTGTTGATCGATGTGGTTTCCAAGGGCGGAAATCTGTTGCTCAACGTTGGTCCACGGGCGGATGGCACGTTCCCGCCAGAGCAAGTTGAGCGGCTCGCCCACATCGGAAAATGGATGAAAGGCAATAGCGACTCGATTTATGGCACGACCGCATCGCCGTTCGGCGCTTTGCCCTTCGGAAGATGCACCCAAAAGGGCAAGACTCTTTATCTTCACGTGTACCAACCCCCCAAGGATGGGCTTGTGCGCCTGCCCAACCTCGCAACAAATGTTAGGTCTGCTCGAGTGCTCGCGACTGGTCAGAAACTTCCCGCCAGCCTTACCGATGGCGGAGTGGAGATTAAGGCGGGGGGAATCAAATGGGATTCAGATGCCACTGTTATCGCTCTGGATCTTACGGCCGCACCTCTCATTATCAATCCGCCAACCTTATCCGTTTCGGGAGTCAAGGAGGCCAGTGGTTCAGTTGACTTTGTAGGATCGACAACGCTAAAGCTCTCCGCTCCGAAGCCCATGTTGGTGGCATATACAACCAACGGGAAAGAGCCAACACTAAACTCTCCGCGCGCAACTTCGTTAAACGTGGGGACGACCACAACCATCAAAGCGAGAAGCATTCTCAATGGTCGCCTCGTAGGCGAGACGGTGAAGCTCAAGCTGAACAAAGTAACTCCTTGGGAGCCCACGAGCGAGCCCGGCGATGGCACCTTCAGCGTCGCCCAATTTCAAGGCGATTTCAATAAATGTGATGAAATGAAAAACCCAAGTTCGTCATTCCAGTCTTCGAAAATCGAACTTGGGATGTTTAGTGGCAAGGAATATGTTGGCCTGATCTTCCACGGAGCGATTGAGATCAAAAACACGGCGATGATCAGGTTTTCGTTGAACTCCGACGATGGTTCGCGGCTATATGTCGACGAAAAATTGGTGGTGGATAACGACGGCCTCCATGGTCCCGAAACAAAGATCGGGGATGCCCCGCTTGCCAAGGGTTGGCACACCATTCGCGTTGAGTATTTCAACAAGACCGGTGGGTCTCATCTGGACCTCACTTGGAAACCTCGCTAAATGCAGATTGTTGAAGCCGTGGAAGCCATTCTCTTTGCGGCGGATACTCCGGCGTCGCTTCAGGCGCTTTCCCATGCAGTAGGAGGCACCGAGGGGCAAGTTGCTCAGGCTCTTGAAGTGTTGCAGAAACGTTTGGACTCGTCGGGTGCCTTGCAAGTCGTGATGATTGCGGGCGGATATCAGCTTTGCACCAAACCCGAGCATGCCGAAATGGTTGCCAATTTCCTTAAACCACAACGCCAAAGGTTGAGCCGGTCGCTGATGGAAGTTTTAGCCGTCGTCGCCTATAAACAACCTATCACGATCGCCGAGATTGACGACATTCGGGGAGTGGGAAGCGATTACGGAGTCCGATCTTTGCTAGAACGTCGGCTGATCACGGAGGTGGGTAGAAAAAGGGCCCCGGGGCGCCCAACGCTATTTGGGACCACCCAACAATTCTTGCACCAGTTTAAGTTGCGAGAACTTGCCGACTTACCGGAGCTTGGGATTGGCGTTGATTTTGGCGAACAACTGCCGTTGATTGATTGAATTCCCAACCATTCTCGGCTGTGCTGCTACGTACTAACTACGAATAAACGAATTCCGAAACTCATTTGGGTCAAATCTGGGCAGTCAAAGTTCAGCGAAAGAAAGCATCTTTTGCGCACCGTATCCGAGGTCCGCTATGATCACTCCAAAATAGCCCAACGGCGAGACGCCCTTGAAAACCTTGGGCGAGACGCCCAAGCCACGCGAACCAAAAAATCTCACACTTTTCTTTCACTTCTACCTTCAGAAACCTAAAGAACATGCCTAGAATTCATACTGGGCCTGACGGCCCGTTAGGAATTTCGGAAATGCCATCGTTGATTGGAGCCCTTGCCGCATTTGTAGCACTCGCTGCCGGAATCCTTTCGCATGTTGATCCCGTCGCATCTATAGGACGCGCGTGCCTCGCATATATGCTTGGTTGGTTTGCGACCAATGTGTGGTACGTATTTTTTACGGTGCGGATCGAGCCCATATCAACCGATAGGGCCAATGCATCGGAAACGCCCGCTGAAGGGTGAGGGGAAAGAGGAATAGAATATGCCGTTGTCAGGTGAACAGCTCAAGAAATCGTGGATGGACTTCAAGGTCTTCAAGGACCCGGGTGCGCGCCTCGAAATCATTGACCACTACTCGTACTTGGTCAAAATTACTGCGGGTCGAATCGTTACAAGCATCCCCGGCGGAATGGACCGAGACGATTTAGTTGGTGCGGGCGTCATCGGCCTCGTCAAGAGCGTTGATCAATTTGACCCGACGCGCGACGTAAAATTTGAAACGTACGCCATTGCGCTTATTCGCGGCGCGATCCTTGAGATGCTCCGTGATGAAGATTGGGTTCCCCGATCAATTCGAGAGAAGCTAAGGGCGCTTGACCGGACCACAATGGCCCTCGAAACAAAATTCGGCCGCCCTCCCACACCGCATGAAATCGCGGAGACGATGGGACTGGCCCAGCAAGATGTAAGCGAACTGATGGTTCGAATGGGTCGAACCAACGTGTACAGTCTCGATGACATGCTCGTGGGCAGTGATGGCGATGATCACGTTCACTTTGTTGAGATGTTAGTGGATGAGAATTCCAGCACATCGGATGAAGTTGAAGGTCGAGAGCTACGCCGAGTTCTGGCTTCGGGAGTAGACAATCTTCCCGAACGAGAGAGGCTCGTTGTGGCCCTTTACTACTTTGAAGGACTCACATTCAAGGAAATCGGGCAAGTGCTTGGAGTCAGCGAGTCACGAGTCTATCAGCTCCACACCCAAGCAATGAATCGGTTGCGGAATTTCATGCACCAAGAAGGGGGCGTTCCCGCTCACCCTTAAGGTTTCCGCGCCACAGGTGCGAAAATGGGCGATATTGAACGTTTGAATCAGGTAGTTCATGTCAATCCGCTGGCAAGGCCAGTAGATGGTGCTGGCGACCGCCGGCGCAACCCAAAAGAGGAACAGCCTCGTAAAGACTCCATTGATCTCCACGCTGAGGTCGAAAATCTCGAACAAGATACGCCCGAAGAGAGTCAAAACCCCGTAGAAACACCAGATCGGGTCGACTTTTCGGCTTAAGGGCACAAACATTGCATGCAACGTGTTGTATTGGTTGCGCCCATTCCACTGGCGTATCCTGTCACAATTACTGTGTAAGTAATCCAAGAGCATTATGATAAAAAACAATTTTCCAACACTCGCAGTGGGCGTCGCGATCGGCGGTGCCTTGGTATTCCTTGTCACCTCAATGGGTGGTTGCGGTAAGAAAGGCGATGACGTCGTAGCAGTGGTGAACGGCCAAAAAATCACCAAAGAAGAGTTTTACAAATATATGGAGCTAAAGCCTGATGTCAGGGTGCGAACAGCCAACGGCCCCGCGAGCTTGCCGATTGACGGCTATTTGGGCTTCCAGGCGTTGCAAGACTTGATTGCTCAAAAGGCCACGCTCCAACTCGCCATTGATAAGAAAATGGAGCCCAGTGGAGCCGACATCAATGCCGAAATTGAATTCCAAAAGAAGGTTCGACCAGGATTCTTAACTCAACTTACAGATCGGGGGCTCACTCTTGAAATGATTAAGCAAAACATCAAGATTGACTTAATCCAAGAGCGATTGCTCACCGAAGGCATCACCGTGAAGATGAGCCAGGTGGAGCAATACATCAAAGATCACCCCAAGGAGTTTATCGAAGCTGAGCGTGCCGACCTTGAGTGGATCCTTGTTTCGGATATGCCGACCCGCCAAAAGGTTGACCAAGATCTAACTACCCTTCAGTTCTCCCAAGTTGCGGTTAAGTATTCCAAGGCTCCAAACGCGAAGCAACTCAGCGGCAAGCTCGTTGATGGCAACACTGGTCAAGCTCCCGCGATTAGCGCTCTCCCCAAGGACATTGCCGACGCCGTGAAAAAGACGGGAGAAGGCACTTCCACTGGTTGGATCACGCTCGCCGATGGTTGGGCTAGGATCAAGGTCATCAAACGCATTCCAGCTCGACCTGTAACGCTTGACGACACGCGCAAAGAATTCTTGCGCAGGGCCATGGCTCGTGATCAAGGTAGTGCTCAGCGAGATATCAACAAGACGATTTTGCAAAAGTTGCGTGATAGCGACATCAAAGTTGAGCTTCCATCCTATCAAGATGATTGGAAGAAGGCTTTCGAGCAGTTCAAGGTTGAAAACAAGCTAGAGGACCTAACGGGAAGCCGCGGGCAGTAAAATCTCAAAGCCGTGCGATTCGCACGGCTTTTTTTGTGCGTGCCTTTTGTCGCTAAAACTTGTCGATAGGATAGGCCAAGGTGGCCCCAGGGTTGACTAACCACTTGCCCCCCACCCGATCAACAACCCAGAACTTGGTGTGAATGTAATTGGGACCCCGGTAGTTGAACTGAGCTACGACCCGATCAGACTCGCTTCGATCAATCCGACCCAAACTAACCGAAACATTGTCTCGGTAAAGCTGCTGAAGGTCGCTGTAAAGAGAGGACAGCTCGGCATCCGAGTCCTTTACACAAACTCTGCGAGCGGCGGCGAGATCAGACTTCGCGACAGCAAAGTGGAACAAACGCACCGTAGTTTCTGGGCTTGAATTACGTAAGACCGCAAAGGTGAAGAGCGTCAATCCCGCCAAAACCAATGATGAAAGCACCGAGCTACGGTTCACGTGTTCACGATACCCGCCGGTAGACTAAAAGTTATGCCTGCTTCTCAACTGCTTGAAAAATGGTTCGACATTAACGCCCTCATGAAGGCAAACACAATCATGGGTTGGGACCAGCAGGTCTTGATGCCTGACGGCGGGACAGAAGCCCGCTCGGCACATCAGGCGATCTTGAGTCGAATGCTCCATGAGAGGATCACCAGCGACGAGTTCTGCCGTCTGGCTGAGGACCTCTTTGCATCCAGCGAGCCAGGCTCCGATGAAAACATCATGGCCCGGGCCGCCCTGCGCGAGATCCAAACCCGACTGGCATTGCCGCCACGCCTGGTGGAGCGTAAGAGCCGAGTTTCTTCAGACGCTTATGCGACTTGGAGGCGGGCACGACTCGAGTCTGACTTCAAGGCGATGATCCCGTACTACCAAGAGCTTTTTGATATTGCCCGAGAGACCGCCGAACTGCGTGGCTACGAAGATCACCCTTACGATGCGTTGATTGACCTGTTCGAGGAAGGAGCCACCTATCAAGTGGCGCGAACGATGTTCGACCAGCTAGTAGCACCACTCAAGGACGTGGTTAGCCGTCAAGTAGAACACGGCAACCAGGATGACGCGTTCCTTAAGGGCGATTGGGACCAAGAAGCGTTGCGGAGATGGGCACAGGCTGCCGCCACCGAAGTCGGGTTTGATTTCAGCCGCGGGCGCCTCGACATTACGGCGAACGCGTTTTGTACGAATCTATCTCGTAACGACGTCCGGATGACGACCCGACCGAAAAATCACATCAACGGAATTGTCTTCAGTTCGATGCACGAAATGGGACATGGCCTTTACGAACAGGGATCACCCGAGAAGTGGGATAGGACTCCGGCTGCCGGTGGGATTTCAATGGCAGTACACGAGAGCCAGTCCCGTCTTTGGGAGAACATCGTGGGTCGATCTCTGCCTTTCTGGAAAAGAAATCTTGACCGCCTCAAGGATCAAGTGTCCCTCAGTTGTTCGGTGGAGGAATTCTATCGAGCCATCAACAGAGTTGAACCAGGCACCATCCGAATTGGTTCTGATGAACTTACCTATAACCTGCACATCCTTGTGAGATTTGAGATGGAGTGTGCGGTCATTACCGGAAAAGTAGCGGTCAAAGACCTCAATGAGGCGTGGCGCGAATGCTACCGGCAAAGCCTTGGGATCAATCCTCCAAACGATGGTGAAGGCGTTCTCCAGGATGTTCACTGGTCGCGTGGATCCATAGGCTACTTCCCTACCTACACAATGGGAAATCTTATTTCATGGCAGGTCTGGGAGTCACTTTGCGAAGATATTCCCAACACAGATGAGCTTATGGAGAACGGGGAATTTCAGCCCATTTTAGGATGGTTACAGGATCGAATCTATTCCCAAGCGAAGCGATACCATCCGACCGAGCTCGTGAAACGCGTGACAGGCAAGCCAATCGGTGTGGACGCCTATCTTCGCGGTATGAACGCGAAATACCCGTTGTAACGGCTAGCGGCGCTGAACTTCAACCGACCAATCTACGATGTCCAGATCCGGATCGGCGACATCACCGTTTGGCTCGCGGTTGGAGAATCGGGCATTGTCGTAAGTCCCACTTGTGCGGAGCGGTATGGTAATCGGAAAGTTGATCTCACTAGCCAATCGCCCATCGCCCAACGCATCCCAGTTCTTGGAGCCGGAGAGTCCAATGGGAATCCGGTCCATCGTGAAGAAATTGAACTGAAGCGACTCAAGCAAGTCGGCATCGGCGGGAAGGGATACGAGCTGAGTCAATTCAAGTTCAAACTGGATGACTTTGTCGCCGGTTGCGACATCCCGAAACACGACTGGATTGCCGATGGAGCGATATTCTACAAGGGTGGTATCGCGGAAGCTGAACAACTCATATTTGCGGGGCAGAGAGTTTGCCCATTCCACAAAATGGGTGCATTCGCCGGCGACGAAGCCGTTACCCCAGGGCGGCGCAATCACGGGAATCGGACCGAGTTCAGGCGGATTCGGATCGTTGGATGGACGGAGCGCAACCATGTAAATGTAGTTGGGGTTGATTTCGCGGCCCACCGTCATCTTGAAGATGAGGCGAGTGCCGCCTGCTCCTGCGCCAGTTCCGGGGATTTTGGCGCATCCCAGCAGCCCCAAGAGCAAACCAGCGCACAAGATCCATCGCATTAACATATTGTGAGCCAAACCATCCATGTAACGATTGACGTGCAATAGGCGTCCATATTGCAGGGATGCGAACTGTTTTCGTTTGTTTTGTTGCGATCTTTGGGATCGGGCTGGTTTCTGCCCAAAATCTCGCGCGTCGAAGCGCGTCCAACGACGCCTCGGTTCCGCTGCGCGAGAACGAGCTGCACGCCACAATCGCCAAATATGAATCCGTGTTGCGTCAACTATTAGAGCTACCGGCACTGAAGACCTCGCCGAAGCCAGGCACAACCGCGCCGGTAAGACGTGAGGCAATCATTGCCGAGATGAGCCGCCTTTTTGAGCTGTGTCGCCCCACGTTTAAGTACACCCCTCGATTTACAAACTATAAGCCCGATTCCATCGGTCTAGCCAAAGCGAGCCGGCAGCGACAAAATCTGGAGAAACTCATTAAATGGGGCGCCGTAGCTAAAACCGATCCTATCGTTGCTTCCAAGCAAGAAACTGTGAGTCTCGCCCTGTTTGCCGATTCATTTGGCCTCTTTCTCATCCGGCTGGCCGATCTAACCCATACGCCAAGTTCCAAGTGGAGCCCCTACCTCGTTCCACCCGACGGCGAGTGAGGTTGATTCTGGCCCCAACCGGGCACGCTGCGCAAGAGATGCGCCCGCTACTTCGCGCCTAAACGCAAACCTGGTATTCATCTCAGTCTAAAGATTTGGTCTCGTTCTCCCGAAAAAACTATAGAGCCTCTATAGGGGCTTAATCGAAGTCAGATAACAAATCTGGCTCCGGAGGACAAAGAGCAAAATATGAATCGATTCAAACGTAACAAGGGCTTTACCCTCGTCGAAATTATGATCGTCGTTCTGATCATCGGCATCTTGCTGGCGATCGCGGTACCAAACTTTATCAAGGCTCGTGAGAACAGCCGAACTCGAACTTGCATCGCAAACCTGCGGCAGTTCGAAGCGGCCAAAGAGCAGTGGGCTATGGAAAACAAGAAAGGATCTACGGATGTTCCGACGTCCGGAGATTTGAGCCCCGACTACATCAAGTCCATCCCGGCTACATGCCCAAGTGGCGGCACGTACACGATTGGCGCGGTTAACGCGAATCCAACGTGTTCAACCGGTGGCGCTCACGTTCTTCCTTAAGGCTTAGCCTTGACCTAACCACGGGCTCGTTGCGC
>JBEBHJ010000023.1:0-45788 GCA_040081075.1 Fimbriimonadaceae bacterium
TCGTCGCCTAGCAACGGCCCTCCGCCCCCGCTCTTGACGTATCCTTCGGGAGTTATTGAACACACGATTGAGCCGGTTCCAGCTATGAGGCAGGCAGTAGTATCAGGCGGCGACGCTCGTAAGGCGGCGGCGTAATCGGCCGTTAGTGTGATGGGGCAATCAGGAAGCAACGTGCCAACCAACTCTCGCGCGCGATCTCTGGCTTCCGAGTTGATTAGACCCGCAAAACATCCGCAGATTTGGTCCACTTTCGGCGCTGCTTCTAGGGCACGCGCTACACTCCGTCGCAAGGTTCGGGCGGGAGTTGAAGAGAAGTTGGAGGCGCCTCCCTGGCCTTGAAAAACGGTCTTGTCAAACTCATCTATGACTACCGCCCGACAGGTGGACCCGCCACCGTCGATCCCGAGAAACAGCACTACCCCGCCCCCCGCAAGGATTCGGCGAGTTTGGCAGCAAGGGCCTGGCGGCTGAAGTTCGCGCTTACATAAGCAAGCCCTCTTTCGCCAAATGCGGCCAACTCTTCGGCGGATTTCCGGCTCATTTCCAAGGTCTTTGTGGCGAGGTCGGCGGAGTCCTCGGGCTTTGAAGTGAATCCGCATTCGGATGTTTCCACCATTCGGGCCATGTCCCCTGGTGTGGCGCAGATGACCGGAAGGGAGGCCCCCATGTAATCAAATAGTTTGTTCGGGCTCACCGCATAGGCAAAGGCGTCAACATCTTTGAGGGTGATGATCCCTCCATCGGCCGCGGCGAGGATATTGGGGATTTCACCTTTGGGCACCGGATCGAAAAACCGCAAATTGGTTAGGCCAGCTCCAGCTTCCTTGAGAGCAGCTTTGGAAGGGCCATCTCCAAACAAGGCGAACTCAATATTCTTGTTTGATTCCAGTTCGCGGGCGGCTTCGAGGATGGTTCCGAGCGCATTGGCGGGACCGTGAGCGCCGGTGTAAACAAACGTAAACCGTTCGAATCTGTACTTGGCGCGGCTTTCCACACGAGATCGGCTGGGCTTGAAATGCTCCAGGTGAACCCCGTTGGGAATATAGAGAATATCTTCCGGTTTGATGCCGCGCTTGGTCAGGTAACCCGCCGACCCTTCGGCAAGGATGATCACTTTCTTTGCGCCTTTGTAGAGCCTTCGCTCCAGATTCCGCATGACGCGAACCATGGGGTGTCCTTCAGCGACCTCGCCCATGTCCACAAGGGCTTGGGGCCACAAGTCACGAAGCTCTAAGAAAAACGTTGAGCCGAGCCTCTTCGAAAGCTTCATTGCGGCGATCGCGGCGAACGGGTGAGGCGAGGAACCGACGATGGCGACGGGGGTGTCTCCCATGATCTCCATGGCGGCCCTTTGGAAGTTCTTTGAAAACGTTAACATGTTCGCCACGCGCTTCCAATTGTTTTGTTCGTACTCGGTGGCGTTCACCCAAACAAACTCCAGGTCGCCATGTTTTTCAACTCGAAAAGTCTCGCTTTCCTTTAGGAGAGTGCGCTTCCGGGTGGAGAGATTGATATCACAAGCGAATACTTTGACCTTGAAACCGTGCTTTGTAAGCTCGGTGCCCAAATCGAAGTGGCGCGTGCCCCCCGGTCGATCAGGGGTGATCGCATAATGATTGACAAGCCAAACTTCCATGTTCTTTGTTTATTGTGGCTCCTGGCAATTGTTCCTGGCCTGGAGGTGAGGTTTCACGGTATATCTAACGGGTGACTGAGAAGGTTGGTGTTATTGGGCTGGGATATGTTGGCCTTCCCGTGGCTCTCGCGTTTGCGAGGCATTTCGAAACCGTGGGATTTGATATCCATGAAGAAAAGGTTGCCGAGCTTAACCGCGGCCACGATCGCACCGGCGAATGCGACCCTGAGGAACTAAAATCAACGAGTCTCAAAATGACCGCCAACCTCGATGACTTGCGAGGGTGCACCTTCTTTGTCGTGGCCGTTCCTACGCCAATTGACAGCGATCACCAACCTGATTTGACGCCCGTGGTAAAGGCTAGCGAGACGGTCGGTCAGGTTTTGGAAGCAGGCGGGGTCGTGGTTTACGAATCGACGGTTTATCCGGGGGTCACAGAAGAAATCGCGGGGCCGATTCTTGAAAAGGTTTCCGGCTTAGCGCGAAACCAATTCAAACTCGGCTATTCGCCGGAGCGAATCAATCCGGGCGATAAAGTAAACACGCTCGAGAAGATCGTGAAAATCGTGTCGGGCGAAGACGCGGAGACGCTTGAGCGAGTTGCGGTTGCTTATGAACGGATTATTACCGCTGGAGTCCACCGAGCCCCTTCAATCAAGGTTGCCGAAGCGGCGAAGGTGATCGAAAACACGCAGCGCGACCTCAATATTGCGTTCGTCAACGAACTTGCGATCATCTTTGATCGAATGGATATTCGCACCAAAGACGTTCTGGATGCTGCGGGAACGAAGTGGAATTTTCTCAAGTTCACCCCCGGTTTGGTGGGCGGACACTGTATTGGCGTTGACCCTTACTACTTAACCGCCAAAGCCAGCCGAACTGGCTCGTATCCGCAAGTCATCCTCGCTGGAAGGCGCATCAATGATGGGATGGGGCGGTTCATCGCTTCGAAGTTGATTCGGCTCCTGATTCAAACGGGCAAGCCCGTAAAGGGCGCGAAAGTCGGCATCCTAGGCGGCACGTTCAAAGAGAACGTCAGCGATATCCGCAACAGCCGCGTCCCCGATATCATCCACGAGCTGCATACCTATGGAGTTGAAACGCTTTTCCACGATCCCTATGCAGATTCAGCCGAGGTCACCCATGAATATGGGCTAGAGCTTTGTAATTGGGCCGATTTGAATGGCTTAGATGCAATCGTTTATGCGGTTGCTCATGATGAGTACAAGAAGCTATCGGTGATCGACCTTGCGGGCATGATGAAATCCGATGGAGTTTTGATTGATGTCAAATCTCAGCTCGATCCCGCAAGCATTCCGTCGAATATCCAATATTGGAGTCTGTAATCTGAGACTATTCCTTTCGAAAGGGGATGTTGCGACTAGAAATCGAGGCAGAACGACCCACGATTGAATCTGAGGCGGCGGGCGGAGCCTTGACAAACTCGCCTGATGCGCCTTCGATTCGCAACACTCCATCAGAACCAAACTCCGTGAAAGCAAAGAGTGGTTTGGTGTAAGGGTGCATCCCGCCGGACCAAAAATAGCTAGCGGAGTTAACACATAAGCAAGGAATCCCACGACACGTTTCCAAACGATCAACGTGCAGGTGACCAAAAACACACGCCGCAACCGGCCCCTTTTCTAAGATATCCATCACCTCCGCCTGCTCGGGCGGGAGCGGCTTGTCGGATTCGGCAAAACCGAGGGGTTGGTGGGCGAGGATGATGACCGGCTCTTTACTCTTGGCCAACTCTTTCTTAAGCCATTCAAGCTGCTCGGGGTCTGCCCAGTTGTGGCTCGCGTTATCCGTAAAGTAGTTTCCGTTGGCGTAACTGTGAAGCTGGCCTTCCTTCTTGTAGTGGTTTAGATCAAGGTGAATGAAACGGTAACCGCCGATTCTCTTTGACCCGTAGCGTGATTTCATGCCGATGAACTTCATGGCAGTATCCTTGTCAACTTTATCCATGTCGTGGTTCCCAAGCACGTGCATTTTCGTGAGCGGAATCGGATTCCAGATGTCAAGACACTCTTTTGCACCCGCATCTGAGTAGCAGAAATCGCCCATCTGCAAAACCGCGTCCAAGTCCTTCCTCGTCCCCACCGCTTCGGCGAATGCTCGAAGGCGGAGAGCTGCATCAGGAGCCAAGCCGAAATGGAGATCCGTTATGACCGCGACCTTGGCGGATCGTCGTTCACGCGGGGCAAAGCGCAGAGGCACCGCCATAGAGAGGGACGCTATCAGAATCTCTCGGCGAGTTACCATAGTCAATTTTAGCCCGATGATTCTTTTGAAGAGTCAGTTAAGCCGACGATTCGGGTAACGTGCCGGTTGGAGGTTTATCTGAACAAGACGGTACGGCTTGCTTCGTTCGCACTAGGAGTCCTGTCTCTGATTTTCGCGGCGGGATTCTTTTTTGAGCAGTCATGGGCGCTAGCCCTTTGGCCATGGCCCACAAGTCGGCTCTCGAATATTTTTGTTTCAAGCATTTTCGCGGCAATTGGAGCCCCTGTTATTTGGATAGCCTCTAAAGTGGAAACGGCTGCGATTTGCGGCGGGGCAATCAACCTGTGCGCGGCCAATTTTGGCATGGGAATCTATGCCCTTATGAACGCAGAGACGAGCCAAGGCAGAGTTTTCGGATTTGTTTGTCTAGGATTTGCAGTTTCCTGCATTGTTCAGATCGCCCTCACCTGGAAAGTGCCGTTTGTCGACCAAACACCCCTACCGATGGTGGTCCGTGCCTCATTTGGTCTTTTCACGGTGATCTTGATTCTCGTAGGCGGAGCCATGGTTCTTCGACTCTCTAATATGTTTCCGTGGCCCCTAAAACCGGATCAGCAGGTTCTGTATGGTTGGATCTTCCTTGGGGCCGCATGCTACTTTGCCTACGGCGTGTTTCGTCCCGTTTGGGGAAATGCGAGGGGCCAATTGTGGGGATTCTTGGCTTATGATGTGGTGCTGATCGGACCATACTTGATGCATTTCAAGAAGGTCCCGCCCCACCTGCACCTTAATCTTGTCATCTACGTTGCTGTGCTGGTGTATAGCGGGGTTTTGGCGGTATGGGCTCTAGCGCATCGGCGAAACTTTGGAAATGAATGAGCAGAGTGACGAGTATAGTGGTTTGCAGGGTCGGCTACGCTCGCTAGGTACAATCCATTCTAATGAGTGAGTTGATTCAGATTGGGGCTCCGAACGCGCGCCCGCAACCACCAAAGCGCGATGAACTTACGCTGAAGTTCTCGGCCCAGGCGATAAAGGAACTCGATTCTCTTCGAACTCACTACCCTGAAGAGAAGGCTTGCATTCTGCCCGCCCTCTGGATTGCCCAACGCGAATACGGCGGAAACCTTCCCGGCGAAGCTATTGCCGAAGTGGCCTTTCATCTCCATCGAAGCTATGCCGAAATCGAGGGTGTGGCGACCTTTTATTCGATGTACAACACCGCCCACCATGCGGGGCGGCACAAAATTGAAGTTTGCACATGCCTCAGTTGCCATGTTTGCGGGGCCTATCGCATTTGGGATTACCTCAAGGCCAAGCTGGGCGTGGGGCACGGTGAAACCACCGAAGATGGCATGTTCACGTTGGAAGAAGTTGAGTGCCTGGATGCTTGTGATCGAGCGCCGGTGATTCAAATCGGCGATCAATATATTGGCCCGATCGGTGAATCGGACTTAGACGCGCTCATTGAGAAACTGCGTTCCAGCCCCGAATCTACGGTCGTTAAAATGGCTGATGAAATCGTAAGGTGCCAGGTCACAGGCGCCGAGCGTGAAGCGGCTACGCGCTAAGCCGCAATGCTATGTTTCGCATCTTCCCCAAGTTTGATCCCCGCCTAAAAGCCGATTTGCTTCGCCAAAAGCGAACAATCATCATCGCTTTAATCTGCGTGGCGATCAGCTCCCTGCTTACGGTCGGAACCTTCCGGCTCATCGAGGGAGCAGTTCGAGCGATTGGCAATGCGGCCCCGATTGCCATTGAGCCAAGCATGCTGAAGTCCACTTCAGACGCTCAAAATCGCATTATCGCTGAGCACCTGAAGATTGATCCGGATGACCTCAAGCAGGCGCAGCAAAAGGCGATCGCCGAAATCGGTCAAGCGAAGGTAAAAGCAGGTGAGCGAACCGAGCGCCAGAACCGGGCACTTCACGACCTTTCGATCTATTGCCTGCTCGTCGTCGCCGTTTTTGCGCTGAAATATTGGTTTACTCGGGGTGGAGCCTATTATTTGGCCAAGGCCTCTACCTTGTTGGCTAATGATTTGCGATTGCGCGTCTTTGACAAGTTGCAACACTTGCCAATTGCCTACTTCAATAAGCGGAGAGCAGGGGCGATTCAAAGCGTCTTGACCAATGACGTCAACGTTTACATGAACGCTGTGATGGTCGTAAGAGACAGTATTGATGGGCCCATCAAGCTTGTCGTTGGGTTGGTCGCGGTTTTCTTTATTCAATGGAAATTGGCGTTAATTTCGCTGTTTTTTGTTCCTCTTCTGGCGGGGTTCGTGCAATACAACGGTCGTAAAACAAAGATTGCAAGTGCCGCAGTTCAGTCGGACCTGGCAACCCTTCAAGCCTTTACCCAAGAATCTCTGCAAGGGACGCGCGTCATTCGTGCTTTCGCCGCCGAGGGCCGAATCCGGACTGCTTTTGAGGCTCTGGTCGACAAATACTTTGGCAGCCAAATGCGCCTGAACCAGCGAATCGCAACGCTCAAACCGCTCATCGAGTTCATTGGCGCGGTCTGCTTGGCCTGTGTAATTTACGCTTGCGGATGGCTTGCTTTTGGTGAAGAGCTCGACATCGCTAAGGTGACAGGTTTGGTCTATTTGCTTGATGTGGTTAACCAAGGTTTTAGAGCCCTTGGCTACGTGAACAACACTTTTAAACTGGTCGAAGCTGCCTCGGAACGAATCTATGGCGAAGTTCTTGACATTCCATCTGAAACCGATGAGACCGGAGCGCTTGAACTTGTCGACCTCAGGGGCAGGATTGAGTTCAAGAATGTTTCGTTCACTTATCCGGATGGCACTCCCGCCTTACATAACGCGAGCTTCGTGATTGAGCCCGGCACTTCCCTTGCCCTGGTGGGCCCGAGCGGAGCGGGTAAGAGCACGATCGCAGACCTGCTTTTGCGTTTCTATGATTGCGGTGAAGGAGAAGTTCTGATTGATGGAGTGAACGTTCGCGAAATTAAGACTCGCTGGCTGCGCAATCAAATCGGAGTTGTGCCCCAACAAACATTTCTTTTCGCGGGGAGCATTGCCGATAACCTGCGGATGGGAGCGAATGATGCGACAACGGAGCAAATGGATAGAGCCATCAAATCCGCCCACGCCGAGAATTTTGCCAATCGAACCCCGGCAAAGCTTGACGAGGAGCTCGGAGAATCTGGCATGGGGCTAAGTGGCGGCGAACGCCAACGCCTGGCCATCGCCCGGGCTTTGGTGAGAGACCCGAAGATATTGGTGCTGGATGAAGCCACGAGCAACCTCGATGCAGAGAGTGAAAAAGCCGTGACCGAAGCATTGGAGGAGGTGATGCAAAGCCGAACAACCCTCTTTATTGCGCACCGCCTTACCACGGCAGCGAGAGCGGACAAAATCGCCATGCTGAGGAGAGGAGAGGTGCTTGAGATCGGCTCGCATCGCGAACTCCTTGAATCTGATGGACCCTATGCGGCGATGTATCGGATGTTCTCAAGCGGCCTCCTAGAGGACGGACCAGTCGAGTGAGCCTGGTCGTCAATCAATTAGAGTGTGGTTACCGGGGCCAAAGAATTGTTGGACCGGCGTCATTTGAACTCGAGCAGAGCGATGGGCTGGCCCTGCTTGGCCCTAACGGTAGCGGCAAGACGACCTTGCTCAAGACGCTTGTCGGGACGCTGCGACCGATCAGCGGTTCGGCAAAGCTAGCGGGAGAAATTGCCCCAGCCACGCAAGAATGGTCGCGCAGCGTGGCATTCGTGCCCCAAGAAGAGGCTGTTTCGTTTCCGTTTACGGTGCGTGAAATCGTGATGATGGGCCGCATGCCCTGGTCGCCAGGATTTCGCGATACCGAAGAGGACATCGCCGCCACCAACGCCGCGTTGCAGCGCGCTGATTGCTTGAAACTGGCGGATCGCCCAGTTACCGAAATGAGCGGTGGTGAAAAGCAGCGCACCCTGATCGCTCGCGCTCTGGCGCAGATCGGACAAGATCGGTCTCGCCCACGAGTTCTGATTCTTGATGAGCCCGCAACCCATCTTGACTTCGCTCACCAAACCATGCTAGTATCCCTTATCCGCGAACTGCGTGAGGAAGGGGTCATCGTCATCGCCTCCTGGCACGACTTGCATTTACCGGCTCACGCGTGCAATATCGTGGCACTAATGCTGAATGGGCAACTGCAAAGGCTTGGTAGCATCGCCGACACCCTCAAGCCGGAAATTCTATCCGCCACTTTTGGCGCCCAGTTCTACGTTGAATCCACGCCCGTTCTCAAGTTCTAGTAGAATCAAAACATGCACGTCAACGTCATCGGAGCCGGGAGTTGGGGAACCTCTATTGCTCTGCTTCTAGGCCGGAACGGGCATGATGTGACGCTTTACGGCTTGCCGGATGAGAACTTGTTCTCGACGATTTCCCTCCGCGAGAATATGCAATACCTCCCGGGCTTTGTCCTTCCCGAAACGGTCACGATCACCGCCGACGAAGAATCCCTCCCGGAAGCTGACTTTTGGGTCATTGCGGTTCCTTCGCAGGCGGTCAAGGGAGTGAGCCAGATGATTGCCGGGCGACAAGCCCAAGCGGTTGCCCTGATTGCTTCCAAAGGACTAGCGCTGGGGGCAGAACTTCTGGGCGATGTCGTGGCTCAATTTTTGCCACAAGAAAATGTCGGTGCCCTCAGTGGTCCCAATCTCGCCATCGAAATTGCGCGTGGGATTCCTACGGCTTCGGTGTGTGCCTATCAAAACGAGGACACCGCCAACTTTGTAAGAGGGGCCTTTATGTGCGGCTCCTTCCGAGTGTACACCTCAACCGACTTGATTGGCGTTGAACTAGCAGGAGCCCTCAAGAACGTGATGGCCATCGCAGCTGGAATAAGCGACGGACTGGGGTTTGGCGACAACACCAAGGGGGCGCTGCTTGCCCGGGGGCTTAACGAGATGTCAAAGCTGGGAGTCGCGTTGGGCGGTCGGCTTGAAACCTTCATGGGAATCGCGGGTGTGGGCGACCTGTTCGCTACCGCCGCAAGCAAGCTCAGCCGCAACTATCGCGTGGGATATGCCCTGGGGCAAGGTCGGGCGCTCAAAGACGCTCTCGAAGAGATCGGTCAGGTGGCCGAAGGTGTTCCTACGAGTGAGGCCGCCCTTATCCTTGCAAGAAGGCACCAAATGGTGCTCCCAACATTTGAAGCAGTCGATAATACGCTCAAAAGCCGGATCCGACCGTCTGAAGCGGTGGCGCTCCTCATGGAGCGCTCACCAAAATCGGAATCCTAGCCGGAGCTTGTTCCGGCAGCAGTTGGACCACGGCGATCAAATGGAACTTCGTTATTGCCGCCAGCTCCTGATTGACCAGCAGCGGTTGGTCCAGCTTGTGGGCCACCAGCGGCGCCGCCAGCGTTCTTGCCACCACCGAGTCCATTAACCATTGGAACCTCGGCATTCTTAATCACGGGAGGTGAGAGATCAACCTTTGTGGGCATAGCAGCCGCCTTCGGGGCGGGGCGAGTTCCATAGGCAACTCCCACTCCAATAAGCCCGAAAACGATCGAAACTACCGCGATGATCAAATCATTTTGATTTTTCATTTAGACACCAGTTGAGACTTTACCAGACACCTAATGCAAAAAGTGCCTAACACCTGTAAAGACCATTGAAATTTCAAGTTCGTTCGCCGCATCAATAACTTCTTGATCCTTTTTGCTACCGCCAGGCTGGATAATCGCCTTAATTCCAGCACGGGCCGCGGTTTCGATACTATCAGGGAACGGAAAGAAGGCATCGCTCGCCAAAACTGCGCCTCTCGCGGCGTCCCCGGCTTGCTCAAGCGATAGACGTACGGATTGAACCCTGTTCATTTGGCCCGCGCCAACACCCAGCATCCGATTGGGGCTTCCCACAACAATCGCATTTGACTTAACGTGAGGAATGATTGCCCACTGTAGTTTCAGGGCTTCGACTTGATCCGGTGTTGGTGATAAGTTAGTTACAACCCTCCATTCGCGATCCGGATCTTCGTCGGATGGCTGAACGATTGCCCCTCCCCGCACGGTTTTCAAGGTCATGTAAGAAGATTTTGGCGCGAGTTCGGCCTCGAGAAGGCGGACATCTTGCCCCCAGCCTGCGCGCTCTTTGAAAATTTGTAGGGCCCCTTCATCGAAGGCCGGGGCAATGACCACTTCAAGAAAGTTTCCCTTTGCCGTCATCGCCTCCGCTGTCTCGTTCGTTATGGGCATGTTGAACGCCGCAATCCCGCCGAAGGCAGAAATCGGGTCACTGGCGCGAGCCAACTCGTAGCTGTCTGCCAATGTCCGGCCAATGGCGACACCACATGGCGTCGTGTGTTTAATGATTGCGCAGGCGCCGCTCGGGAGGTCGCTTACCAACTCCCATGCTCCATTCGCATCGTTGATGTTATTGAAACTTAGTTCCTTGCCCCAAAGCTGGTTAGCGTATGGCAAACCTAAGCGCAGCAGCGGATCACGAAAGAGCGCGCCGGGTTGATGCGGGTTTTCTCCATACCGGAACTCTTGAGCTCGCCGTAGGCCCATGGTGAGTTCACTTGGAAACTGCGAATCCCCACTTGCCTGAGACAAGTATCGGGAGATGATCGAGTCGTAGTAGGCCGTGTGCCGATACGCCTTGGCCGCCAGCCTGACTCGATCAATTGCGCCGGTTTGGAGGGATTCCAGCACCGAATTGTAGTCGAGAGGGTCAATAACAACGGTCACATTCGCATGGTTTTTCGCAGCGGCTCGAATCATCGCCGGGCCACCGATATCGATTGATTCGATGGCCTCTTCTATTGAGTGCTTGCCGGAAACCGTTTGTTCAAACGCGTACAGGTTCACGCAAAGCAAGTCGAACGGTTCGATACCGGCGGAGGCCATCTGGTCTCGATGAGACTCTTGGCGGACATCACCAAGAAGACCACCATGAACGTTTGGATGAAGTGTTTTGATCCGCCCATCCATCATTTCAGGGAATCCGGTTACGTCGGCCACATCTTGAACAGTCAGCCCAGATTCACGCAAGAGTTTTGCGGTACCACCGGTGCTTATCAGCCTATAACCAAGATCACATAGGCCCTTGGCGAAGTCGACCAAACCGGTCTTATCGGTAACGCTGAGGAGGGCGCGCGGCACCTATCCGCCTCCCGTGGACCCCGTATCCGTTTTGGGCGGGGGATCCGCGACTTTCGAATCGTCGGCGGGAGGTTCTAAGACTTTCACTTCAACTCGAATCGACTTGCGCGTGGTCTTGCCATTTGCGTCTTCGACGATGAGTTCGAATGTCTCCGTTTTAAAGATGTCTTGCTCAATTTGCCCGGAGTCACTTTGAAGTGTGGTGACGTTCGAGCCGACCCGTAGATCAATTCGGTTTGCCCCCTTAACCCTCCACTTCACCGTCACCTTTGCGATCACCGGATCGACTGGATTTGGTGTGACTTCAAAAGATTGAATTTCGACCTTTTGGAGGTCTTCCACTTCCAAACTGAGCCAACGGCTTTCGACGCGTTGGGTTCCTTCCGAGCCATCATTTTTTGCTTCCAGCTTCACCCGATACGTGCCAGGCTCTACCGGGGCTTGGACGGTCTCGCTTCGCTTGGATGAATCCACGATCAGGCTCTTAAAGATGTCCTTGTCTCGATAGACAATAACGGTTGTTGTGACATTGGTTCCGGTTACGTGATAGCGAACGTCAAATTGTCCACCTGGTTCAACCCGTCGTTTCGTTGTACTGAAGCTCTCAATCACGGGCTTTTCGATCTTCACCGGTTCGCTTACAGTGAGGGACACCGCCATCGGCGCACTTTGCTTGGAGTCGACGATCGCAATCGCCTCAAACTGGCCTGATTCGCGTGCAGGGAACTCTTGCGAGCCGCTAGGAGGGCCGGCCGTAACGACATCGCGGTTATTAAAGCGAATTCGAACCGATTTTGCATTCGCCGACTGCCAAGTAAGCTTCACTATTTCACCCACTTTGACCTCGGTTTGATCGAGTTGTAAGACTTCCATGGTGGGCGGCTTAGGCGCAAAATTCAGCCAACCAAACACCAGGAGAACAAAGGCGATGAGAACGGCAAAGGTTCCGGGGCTCACGACCGGTTTGTGTTCCAACTGCCCCTGAGTTCCGCAGCTAACGGTCGGGTAGTTGATGCTCCGGGCGTTAATCGAAAACCCATAGAGCTTAGAACCCGCGATCGGTCTGGATTTTATCGGGGTGGTGATTACTTCAATGTCTCGTTGTTGTCCAGCCCCCACTGTGAGGGTTTCAGCTTCGAAATCATATCCAAGTTCGTCTTCGGGGTCGCTACCGAAAAACTGCAATTCATGTTCGCAATTCCCGAGGTTCACAATCGAGACTTCGAAAATATTGTCGCGGACCATCGGGCCGTACGCTCCACGTTTGGGCAACAGGTCCATCGAAACATGGTGGAACGCATTGAGTAGCAGCTGGGAAGTGATCATTTGCGAATCTCCCGATTCAAGGCTTCGCACTCGCAAGGTAAAAGGATATGCGGCGGCAAGATTGTCAGCCGTCCGCGGGGGCTTAAAGACGACTTGCAATGTTCCATTTTGGCCAGGCGGCAGGCTAAATGAAGGAACTGGCAGCGCAACCCAGTCGGAGTCTAGCCCCGAAACTTCCAACTCGAACTGATCAACTTCTGGGCCGGCATTCGTGACGTGCACCGACAAAATCGCGCTTTCGCCCGGGTCAACCGAAACTTGTTCCGTATCAAGTCGTACGCTGAAGCTCACTTGCGAAGATGATACCGGTTTCTGTCAGCCTCAAGGCGGTAAACTGAACCTATGAGCAAGTGGCGAGAAGGCCAAAAGGTGCGAATTGTGACGCGAGCCGTTACCGATGAGGACAAGCGATTAAACCGCTATTTTGAGCACATGAGTGGTCTGACTGGAACCATACAGAACATCTTTGCCGAAGATCAAATCGCAATAAAGTGTGACTTGGACTCGCTGAGCAAAATCTCATCTGACGTTCACAAGAACGCAACGAAGAGGATGCAAGAAAAATTCGTAAGCGGAGTTGGAGAGGAACAGCGAAAGCTACTTACTTCCGAAGAGCTGAACTTCATTCCAAACTTTGACTTGTTGGTACGGAGCGAAGATCTGGAGACGGTGTGAACTCCTCGATTCGGCGTAACATCCTCGAAATGCATCCTTATCAACCGGGCAAGCCGGTTTCCGAAGTTCAGAGAGAACTCGGGCTCACAAACATCGTTAAGCTAGCGAGCAACGAAAACCCACTTGGTCCGGCTCGCCGCGCCATCGAGGCCGTTCGTGAAGCCGCTGATCAGATGCATTCCTATCCGGACGGCTCCGCATTTGAGCTTAAGCGTGCCATTTCGGGCCGATTCGGAGTAGATGTTGCCAACATTATCGTCGGCAACGGAAGTGACAACCTCATCCATCTACTAGGGCTCGTTTTCCTTGGTTCGCCGGACGATGAAGTGATCGTCGGCGATCCTTCGTTCATCCGGTACGACGCGACGGCAAATTTAGCTCCCTGCAACCTCATCCGGGTTCCATTGGACGGGACCTTCACTCATGATTTGACGGCGATGCGGGCGGCTGTAACCGAGAATACAAAGCTGATTTTCATCGCAAACCCCAATAATCCGACGGGAACCATCGTGCGAGCACCGGAGCTCTCAGACTTTCTTAGCGACCTGCCCGAGCAGGTTTACGTTGTATTAGATGAAGCGTATTTCGAGTTTGCCGAAGACGTCACTGGCTACCCAAAATCAACGGATTTCCTAAGAAATGGACATCGCATTATTGGGCTGCGCACCTTCAGCAAAACCTATGGCTTGGCCGGCATCCGAATTGGCTATGGATTCGCACCAATCGAAATCGTGGACGCGATTGATCGCGTGCGCGAGCCGTTTGGAGTGAACAGCCTGGCGATGGCGGCAGCGCGTGGTGCTCTTGACGATTCAGAGCACATTCAAGCGACCGTAAGAAATAACGCTCGGGGCATTGAGCGGGTGACGAAGATGCTTGAGCGCGTAGGGGCAACTGTTTGCGAAAGTTACGCCAACTTTGTATTTGCTGACCTGGGAGAGCCCTGCGCTCCCTTGGTCTCAAAGTTGCTTCAAAAGGGGATCATCATCCGCGGAGGGGGGATCTTTGGGACGCCAAATTGCGTTCGAATCAGCATTGGAACCGACGCTGAGCATGATCGTTTGGAAGCTGCTCTGAGCGAGGTGGCCGGTTGATCGTCATTCTTAAGGCAGAAGTAGAGCGAGCAGACACTGAGGCTCTCGTCTTGGAGTTACAAGCCGAAGGGTTCTCCACTTCTCTCGTTCAGACCGGCGAAAAGCTGCTCATCGATGCGATCGGAGTTCCGACTCACTTGGTTGTCGGCATTGCTAAACGAATCAAGGCCAACCCGCTCGTTGCTGATGTGGTTGACATTGGCTCCCCGCTCAAGTTGGTGGCGGGAACTTCCACGAAACCGGTCTTAGTCGGGAAGATCGCGATCGGAGGTAAGGAAGTGGTCGTCATGGCGGGCCCTTGCACGGTCGAATCGGAAGATCAAATTCACTGCACAGCCAAGGCCGTTTCGGAGGCTGGGGCGACTTTCCTTCGAGGAGGCGCTTACAAGCCTTCTACCTCCCCGTACGGATTTCAAGGCTTGGGAATAGAGGCATTGCAATGGTTACGCGCGGCAGCCAACGCCAATGGGCTGAAGGTTATCACCGAAGTCATGGACCCTCGCCGAGTAGATGAGGTCTCCCAATATGCCGATGTTTTGCAACTTGGGTCACGCAATATGCAGAACTTTGACCTTCTAAAGGAAGTCGGGCGCACGCAAATCCCCGTCTTGCTCAAACGGGGGTTAGCCGCTAAACTATCGGAGTGGCTCCTCGCCGCGGAGTACATCGCCAACGAAGGCAATGAAAACATCATCCTTTGCGAACGCGGTATCCGCTGGTTTGACAGCTACACGCGCAACGTGCTCGATATCGCGGTTGTTCCCGCCATCAAAGCGCTGAGCCACCTTCCCGTAATTGTTGATCCATCTCATGCCGCGGGGCGGCGCGACTTGATTGGGCCGCTTTCGGCCGCCGCCGTCGCAGTCGGAGCCGATGGGTTGCTCATCGAAGTTCATCCGAACCCCGGCCAAGCAAAAAAAGATGGGGCCCAGAGTTTGACATTTGCCGAGTTTTCTGATGCCATGAATCAAATTGACACGGTCGCCAATGCGATTGGGCGGCCCCGACTTTTGCTCGTCGGAAGCCAATGAAGATTCGAGCGGCGATTTTGCGAGGCGTGGGGCAGCCCTTTTCGGTTGAAGAGGTGGACTTGGCTGAGCCTCGGGCACATGAAGTCTTAGTCAAAGTTAAGGCCGTTGGAGTCTGCCATAGCGATTGGCACCTCGTAACCGGCGATACAAAGCATCCACTGCCGCTGGTGGCCGGGCATGAGGGGGCCGGTTTAGTCGAAGCGATCGGGCCGGGTACGACGCGCGTCAAACCTGGGGACCACGTAGCGCTCAACTGGGCACCCAACTGCGGTTCATGTTTTTACTGCCAAAAGGGACGGCCCAGCTTATGCGATGCTTATGTTGGCCCAATTTGGGAGGGGACAATGATTGATGGAACGACGAGGCTTTCCCAAAACGGCGCGCCCCTTTATCACTATTCGGCACTTGCTTGTTTTGCTGAATACTGCGTTGTGCCTGAAGCCTGCTGCGTTCCGATGCCGCAAGTGGTTCCGTTTGAAGTCTCAGCCCTCATTGGATGCGCGGTGATGACGGGGGTGGGCAGCGTTTTGAATACCGCCCGAGTTGAAGAGGGAGCTTCAGTGGTTGTGATTGGCTGCGGAGGAGTCGGACTTTCCACAATCATGGGGGCAAAGCTTGCCGGAGCAGCTTCGATTCTGGCGATAGATGTTTGCGATTCTCGTCTGGCCGCAGCCTCTCGCCTTGGCGCCACCCAGTGTTTCAAGTCTCCGGAGGGATGCGAGGGAGCTTTGGAATTTGTTCACGCTCACACCACTGGAAGGGGTGGTGATTACGTTTTCGAGGCGGTGGGTAAGCCCGAGCTGCAGGAGCTGGCCCTAGCCGTAACTCGCCCAGGCGGCACCGTGGTGCTGAGCGGGCTATCTCCAAACGGGTCGGCAACGAACTTGCCCGGCGCAACTTTGGTTCGCCAAGAAAAGACCGTCATGGGCTCCTATTACGGAACGGCGGACACGAGTCGCGACTTCCCCCTCTATGCGGAATATTGGCAAGGTGGGAGTCTCCCCGTAGACCGATTGGTAAGCCATCGTTATCGCTTGGATCAGATCAACGATGCGTATGCTGACCTTCTGAACGGAGTCAGCACACGTGGTGTAATCATTTTCGATTAAGAAACGGTTGAATTTTTGAAATTCTTCCGCTAAAATAGGCGTGATGAAAAAGTTGATTGCGCTTGCCCTCGTTGCTTTGGTAGTTGCTGGTTGCTCAAAGGGAGTTGAGGACAAATATAATCAGGGTCGCGATAAGCAAGAAGAAAAAGCGAACAAGATGATTGAAGATAGCGCTGAGTAATTTGAAACGAATTGCTCGGAATAGGGTCTAATGAGTGTGATGCTCATTGCGACGCTTCTTGCCCTTCAGGGGCCGTATTATCTCTCCTTTACGCCCGGCGACGTGCTTAAGTATTCCGAAACTTTCAAGGTTACGGAAATGGTTGGCAACAAGAAATTCTCGGCCGAAGCAAGCCGTGATCAGACGATTGTGGTGAAGAAGTGGGAGCGTAACCGTGCGACACTTGAGATCAAGTTCTCCGAGCCGGTGGCGAGAGGAACGGGAGATTCGATGAGCTTAGCGGCGAGCCTGAAGAGCTGGCTGTATCGCGAAGACGGCGAGGTCACGGTAGATCAACGCGGCATCCTCAAGCGGCCCGGCTTCCCTTCGGGAGATCGGCCCTTCTTCGGATTCAACGTCCCCGGCCATCGTGATAGCTTGCCCAAAGATTGGAAAGCCAAACTCCTTCCGCCCGTGGGCATGGACAAACCTATCGAGTTCAAGTATTCACCCGTGAACGCAACCGGGCTGCCCGCGCTTTATTTTATCGGCACGGCCAAGGATAAGGAATCTGAAATCACATGCGACGGCACCGTTCGCTTTGACGCCGGCAAAGTTGCTTCCACCCGCACTACATGTAAGGTAGTGGATTCGGACGGTAGCGTCGAATTCGAATACGTCGCAACTCGGCACTAGGGCTAGGGCGGGGTTAGCTTTATCCCCCGAGTTTGGGCCTCCTCCTCGATGGCCAACTTCAGAGCCGGGTTCGCCATGCTTTGCGCGTATGCTGCTTGGAAAAGTTCAGGGATTTCATGCCTCTCGCTGGGTTGGCACCGCCCTCCCGCAAGTGAAGTCGCCAAAAGAATCTTTAGCCGAGGGTTGCTTGGATCATGAGCAAGGGCTTTTCGAGCAAACACGATCCGGTCCGTGTTGCTGTAGCTTGAGCGACTTGCCGCTGAAAATGCGTAGGCAAGCTTATTGGGTTGTGAAGAAGCATTTTGGGGAATATCAAACTCCTCCGAAACCATGCTTTTTGCGGGCAATTCTTCCAGCACGTAAACTGCGATTTCATCAAGCAACGGGCTCGATATTGATTCGCCCAACGCTAAAGCATGGTAGGCGATCTCTTCGTTCAAACCGCCATCCTTCGTTTGCTTTCGAAGAATCTTCTTGTATTCGTTTAAAGCATTGTTGAGTTGATTGAGTCCTTCATAGGCCTCTCCCTTACACGCAAATATATCAATGTATGGGCCAATCGCGGCTTCGGCTCCATTTAGATCTGTCAGCGCGCCTTGAAAGTCACCAGCGGTGAGCTTGGCGCGTATGCCCGCCGCAAGATATTCAAAGCTGGGCGCAGTCCCTTGGTCCGGCGACGCGCTTTGAGAGCGGCCAACGTCCTTTGGGGACTTTCGCATAGCTGATGCGACCGGCAAGTTTTTTGCACCACTGTTCGATTCCGCCTTGGCTGGGGGGACTTGGTGGCACGAGGTGCTTCCAAAAACGATGCACGATAAAATAGTCACTCTTTTCATGGTTCTAGTTCCAGATAAAATAGCTGTTTAGAAAGACCGCATCCCAGTCCATTTCTTTGGAACGAGGCGCCTTGAACTCCGGGCCTTTCTTCGTTCCTTCGCCATAGGGCAACGTTTTCCAAGTTTCCTTCGAACTCACATACGCGTAGTTCACGATGCGCTGCCAAAGAAGACTAGTGTCCCGAGTTGAAATGGAGTTCCATTTCCAATCATGCCTGGATGCTGGCACCTCATGCTTACTCTGGCTCCCCCAGGTGGGTGGCGAAAACACCGCAAACATTCTGAATGCATCGTCAATGTCGGCGTAGGTCTTTGGCGGATGACTGTATCCCCCAATCGCATGTGAAGGGGAGTCCGACGCTGCGTTCAGCTCAGACGTACATGGAAACCAGAGACTTGGCAAGAAAGCTTGGTTAATTCCTTCATGGTATCCGCCATAGGGGTACAGATTGTCAAGCCGCCACTCGTAGTTAAAACTAGGGCCAGGGGTGAAATTGCGGCTAACCTTTATGTGCTGCGCATATCCCCACTTCGATCCAGCCTGTATGGAGAACAACGGGGGAATCGTTATTGTTCCGATAATTTTGAAGCCGGGCTTATGGAGTTTGTTCGGGTCAAAGTAGGTGTTTGCTCTCATGATCTCAATGTCACTGTCGGCGTACTTATACTGATCCTCCAAACTGTGTACATCGACTTCCGATTTCAGGTTAACCTTGGGCCACCACGAATTAACTTTTCTACTCACGGTCACAGTGCCAATCGTGACACTACCTGCCTTTAGAGTACATGTACACTTAACAGATCGCTCTTTCGCTTCATCAAAATACCACCGAAGGATTGCTCCCGATTAAGTCGACATCTTCAAAAGTCTTTCGTGAATCGAAGTAGTGCCCAGAAACCCAACTTAGGAAAAACTCATTGTTTGCGTTTGCAACCCCCCAATTTATCGTCCGAAAGCAGTGGGCGCTTGGCGTCCACTGATGACCGACAGCCGTATAAGGCGCGCTTTCAACCAAGAAATCGGCCTCTTGCCCAATCAGAAAGTTAAATTCACCCTCAGTCCTCACCGCGAACCACGATTCGATGGTTACAGGAGTGCACTTGAACTCCACCGAGACATGGGCGTCGGCGCATAATGGTCCTTCCCCAAAAACTGGCAGGTAGCCATAAGCGTGCGGCGATATCGTACGTTCAAATTGCAAACCCGGGTTTTGCACGATTTCATAGTGGGTTCCTGTTGACAAGTGCCCCGTCTACGCATTTCCCAGGCCGTTTTCTGCAATTCCGAAGTCACCGCTCCAACTTGCCATCGAAAACTTCTTAATCACCGCGATTGGTGGAGATGGTTCACCCGGATTGTCTTGCGACGGGACCCAGGTAAACGTAATCTTAATTGGCCCTTGAATGTTTACCGATCCCCACGAAGCAAAGGTTCCGGACATTCCATTGGGCTGGTTGTGGGAATAATGGGTACCTGACGCGCCGACATCGGTTACTCCGACCATGCCTGGGGTAACAAATTGCCATGGAACGCCAGCTGGCCCTGTGACTGTAATTGTGGAGCCTGAAACGTCGTATGTTGCCACATAATGGCCTGTTCCCCAAGCACACGCAGAAACAATCCATATGAAAATCAATGTGAGCACTCGTGTCCCCATATTGCCATGTTACACGAATAGACCCAATTTAGGCACTAGTAAAATTACGGGTTTATTGTCGCTCGCGGCTGACCGTGACTTGCCAAAATTTAGGTAGCATGAAGGGACTTGGCTTCCATGCTCTCCAATGTCACCCGATCTTTTCGCCACCGCGATTTTCGGCTACTTTGGACGGGAGCGTTCCTCTCCTTTACCGGCAGTTGGATTCAGCAGATTGCGCAAGGCTGGCTGGTGCTGGAACTCACCCACGACTACGCCAAGGTTGGCCTGGTGGCGTTTTGTGGGATGGCCCCTGTTACCGTTTTGGGTCCGTTTGCGGGAACTTTGGCCGATACTTTTGACCGGCGGCGACTCTTAGTTTTGGCTCAACTCATATTTGGGTGTGGCGCACTCTTTCTCTTTCTCGCGATCCACTTTGAGTTCATTCAGTATTATCAAATTCTCATCGTTGCGACGATCGGGGGGGTTACGGGGGCTTTTGAGATGCCCACCCGGCAATCCATTATTTCTCGGGTTGTTCCGCCTGAAGACCTGGCGGCGGCGATTCCGCTCAACGCCATGACCTTCAACGGCGCTCGCATCATTGGCCCGACCATCGGTGCCTTCTTGTTAAAGCACTTTGGGGCGGCAAGTTGTTACGCGCTCAATGCCGTGAGCTACTTTGGGCTCATCTTTGCAGCCCTAATGATACGGTCTGATTTACGGGCAGTAGCTCGCGAGCCGATGCCAATTGGCGACCTTCTGTTCGAGGGTATGAAGTTCATCTTCCGTGACCCACGCCTGCGTTTGCTCTTCATCATGGAGGCAACCGTGTCTGGCTTTGGGCTGGTGTACCTTAGTCAAATGCCCGCCTTTGTTAAAGACAACTTACTCTTGAAAGAGGAAGGGTTGGGGCTCGCCTTCACCTTTGTTGGAATCGGAGCCGTTCTCGGGCTCATTCTCGCGGCGGGGATGGCTCAAAGCAAGCACAAGGGGACGCTCGTCGGCGGGGCCATGGCGTCGATGGGAGCAGCATTGGTGGCTCTGACTTTTTTGCGTGGAATCTGGGTGTTTCCGTTGCTGTCCATTGTCGGCGGGGCGGCGATTATTCAGTTCAATACAACGAATGCACTGTTTCAAACGATGTCGCCGGAACGACTCCGGGGTCGTGTGATCTCAATGCATGTTTGGGCCCTTGCCGGAATGGGCCCGATTGGCGCGCTCTTATTTGGATACATCGCGGAAAACACCAAAACAAAACACGACTATCCTTTCGCGGGGATCCCCCTCGTTCTCTTTTTGGGCGGGCTCATCGTGCTGGCGGGGGCGGTTTGGGGATTTACCCAGCGTAAATACCTGCGCGATCTAACCCCATTAAAAGCGTAAAATAGCGCGGTGAAGCGCCTATTCTTGTTTCTCCTCCCTCTCGCTTGCGCCATCGGCTCGGCCCAGTACGGCGAGTTTGATCCAGCCAAAACCCCTGCTGCGAAAATCCCCAACCACAATTTTGACCTTGAACACGTAAGGATATCGCTTGACGTCAATTATGGAGAGCGAAGGGTTTCGGGATCGGTTGAGAACCGGTTTCGTACTACGGGAACAGTTTCACAGATAGATCTCCACGCAGGCAAGCAACTGAAAATCCTATCGGCAACGATTGATGGGGCAAAAGTAAGTTTCACTCATACCGACGAAAACTTGACGCTCTCGATGGGGCTCAAACCTGGCTCCCACACCGCAAACATCGTGTACGAATCGATCAACGCCGTGGGAGGCACCTTCGGGGCTGGAGGAGGCTGGCACTGGATTGAAACTGATGGTTATGACCCCATGCGCGTTGGATTTTGGACCCAAGGTGAAACTGAATACAATCGCGAGTGGGCCCCCACGTGGGATTATCCAAACGACTTTGCGACCAGCGAAACGATTACAACCGTCGACAAAGATTGGACGGTTGTTTCGAACGGTTCATTGATCAGTTCTAAGAAGAGCGGCAGCCGAAGCACATGGCATTGGAAGCAGTCGATTCCGCACGCTACTTACCTGATCTCTCTTTGCTCAGGGCCCCTCGATTATGCGAAGGACACTTGGGAAGGTAAGGAGTTGTGGTACGTTGCCCCCGCCGGTAAGGCGGCGATGTTGCCCACCTCGTTTGGCGATACGAAGGATATGCTGACCTTTTTTTCAAACCTCACGGGATACAAGTATCCCTGGGACAAATATGCTCAGAACGCCATGCACGATTTTGGCGGAGGTATGGAAAATGTTTCGGCCACGACGCTCGGAGCCGGGTCGCTCACGGATGGCCTCAACGGTCAATGGACCATGAGCGGCCTCAATGCTCACGAGCTTGCCCACCAGTGGTTTGGTGATACCGTGACTTGCAAAGATTGGAGTCATATCTGGCTCAACGAGAGCTGGGCAACCTTTATGCAAGCCTGCTATTTCGAACACGCCCGAGGAAAGGCCGAGTACGAGCGCAATATTGATGGAGATATGAAGGGCTACTTCGGCGAAGCGGCGCGATACAAACGCCCCATTCGAACTGAACACTACCCTAACCCGGACGCGATGTTCGACTCTCACACCTATCCAAAAGGCGCATCCGTGATGCACACCTTGAGAAGGCAGCTCGGTGATAAGGTGTTTTGGGCAGGAATCAAGCGCTACCTCAACCGCCATCAACACACTCCAGTTGTAAGCGAGGATCTGTGCCAAGCCCTTTCCGAGGCGAGTGGTTTTGACCTTAAAACCTTTTGGGATCAGTGGATTTACAAACCCGGTCACCCGGTTATCTCCTACGACTGGAGCTTCGAGAGCGGAAAGCTGACGGTTAAGGTTCAACAAACCCAAGACACCAACTTTGGTGCCCCGATTTATCGGATCCCAACCGAGGTCGGCGCGATCATCAACGGTCAACTTTCGCGGCACCCGGTGATTTTGGATTCTAAAGAAAACACCTTTACCATCTCAGTAGCCAATGAACCCGATGCCGTGATCTTGGACCCCGATCTTGATTTCCTTAGAGAAATGAAACACGAATTCAAACCGCTTGAAGCTCAGTCGGTTGCAGAGTTTGCGCCTTGCGCCGTTGATCGCCAAGCCGCACTGGCCCAACTGCTTAAGGGTTCGGACAAACATGCGGCCTTCGCCGCGCGGTTACTGGCCCCAGATCAAAGCCCCTATCCGGTCTTTGATAGCAGCGGACTTATTGCATACGCAGAGGAAAATCAACGCGCGTTTTGGCTTTCAGAATTGAAACACAAGAACTTCGATCGCCGAGCCAACGCAGTCTCTGCTCTGCAGAAACTAGGGAATGTGGACCTAAATCTCATGAGGAGCCTCGTAACCGTGAAGCAGCCCAACGAAGTTGTCCGAAGGGCGTTGCTGAGTTTGGATCCGAAGGCCGATCGCAACCTTTTCATGCTCGCCGCATCGAATGACGAGCGCATTCGATTCGTTTATGATCGCTTGGTACGAGCCGGTGACGGTGAAGTGCTTGATCTCATTGTGAAGGCTGCCAATGGAACAGACGCCGAGATCGCGGATGCTGCCATCTCCGCATTGGCTTCCCAAACACCCAATGATCAGACCCGTCGAGCCCTTTCAGCGGTGTTGGGCCGAAAGGCTATCTCGGTAGTAAGAACCGCTCTGAATGTGCTGAGTGCCAAACCAGATCCCGCGCTTAAGCCGACTCTCGAACTGTTAAGGCAGAGGAAAGACCTGCCGCAGGATGTGAAGGACACGCTCAATAAGCTGTTGTGAAAGTCGCCGTCATCCGGAATCCGCACAGCGGGCGGGGCGCGGGAGCCCGTTCATGGCCAGAGATCGAAGCTCGGCTACGAGAATCGCTAGGCGAACTGCTCGTCTCGATTGAATCAACGCGAGCGGCTGGTTCGGGGGCGGAGCAGGCTCGCGAACTTGCGGATTCGGGCATAGAGATCATCGTTGCGGTAGGAGGCGATGGCACGATTTCTGATGTGATGCAGGGAGTTGTGCACACCGAATCGGCCCTGGCGATCATCCCGCTGGGGACGGGAAACGACTTCTCGCGTACGCTCGGCATTGGAACCGACTGTGGGCGAGCTATTGAGGCTATCAAAGCGGCCCAAATCCAGAACATTGACGTGGGGCCGCTGGCAGCAAGAGGATACCTCCGGCTACTTCCTGAACATTGCGGGGTGTGGTTTTGATTCGATGGTAGCCGAGAGAATCAACCGCGGGTTTCGGGGACTTCGGGGCAGAACGGCGTAATTGGCGGGAATGTTAGTTACGCTTGCTTCATATCGCCCGAGCCATCTGAGTTTGAGTGTGGATGGAATCGAGATCGAAGCCCCGGCCATGCTCTGCGCCATCGCTAACGCAACGTGTTACGGTGGGGGTATTCGAGTGGCACCGATGGCAAGCGTGAGCGATGGCGTTCTGGATTTGGTGATCGTAGGCAACTTCGGAAGGATCGAGTTCTTGCGCGCGTTTCCACAAGTGTTGAAAGGCACACACTTAAAGAATCCCAAAGTTAAGCATATTCCGTTTCGGCGACTTGAAATTTCAAGCAATCCGGCAATCCCGTTCTTGGTGGATGGAGAGCTGGTTGGGGCTCTATCGACGCAAGTGGAAGTGGTTCCGGGGGCACTTAAGATGGTGTTCCCGCCCTTGTAGATTTCTACTATACTTATCGTTGAATGTCTGAAGCCAGGAAGGCGATGAGTAAAGCGGGCGGGATCATGGTTTTTGCGATCACGCTCAGCCGGATCCTTGGAATGGTGCGAAATACGGTAATGGCCTCCAAGTTTGGCTTGGGTCTCGACGCTGACTCCTACGCCATCGCTATTCTCATTCCCGATATGCTCTTTTTGCTCGTAGCCGGAGGGGGGCTCTCGAGTGCCTTTATTCCCGTCTTTACCGAATACTGGCAAAACGATAAGAAAGACCAAGCTTGGAAGATCTTTAGCGTAGTTCTCAGTGTGAGCTTCCTGGTTGCCACGTTTCTGGTGGGAGTCGCTTGGGTCTACTCCCCTCAAATCGTCGACTATTTTCGCGACAATAAGCCTATAGAGGTCGCACCGAAAGCGATTGAAATGAGCCGAATCATGCTGCCCGCGCAGGTCGCATTCTTGTGCGGATCGGTGATGCTTGGCACCCTTTACGCCCGCCGAATATTCCTAGGGCCAGCCTTGGCTCCGAACGTTTACAATCTCGGGATCATCTTGGGGGCAATGTTCCTGCCCAGAATGATGGGGCTCGGGATAGAGAGTATGGCTTGGGGAGCGTTGGGAGGGGCGATCATAGGCAATGTCCTAATCCCGGCCCTGATGATGGCTAAAGAGGGAAGTTCGTTTCGACCTTCGCTCGACGTAAAGACGGAGGGCGTTAAGCAGTTTTTTGTTCTGCTCCTGCCGATCTTGCTTGGGTTCTCCTTGCCTAGCATGGTGAACTTCATCACCCAAAAGTTCGCTTCAAGCTACAACCAAACTGGGCTGAACATCGTTTTGAGTAGTGCAAACAATTTGATGCAGGCTCCGCTGGGGATATTTGGGCAAGCTTTAGCCCTCGCCGCCTTCCCCGTTCTGGCCGAATTTGCGGCGACGAACCAAATGCCGAGGTACCGAGATCAGGTGAGTAAGACTCTTCGCACGGTTCTCTATGTGGGAGTGCCGAGCGGCGCCCTCATGTTTGCGTTTGCGCCCCAGATCGTCAATGTTCTCTACGGCTATGGCCAGGCGGCGCGTAGCCACAACGAGCTCAACCAAATCGTGGAGTGCCTTCGGATTTACTCGTTTGCGATTTTTGCGTGGTGCGTGCAGCCAATTTTGATGCGAGGTTTCTTCTCGATTCAGAAGACTTTCAAACCGATTGCAGTGAGCACGCTCATGACCCTCGTGTTTATCGGTCTTTGCGTGGTAGCAACCAAGACCTCCACACAATATCAGTGGATTCCTTGGGCGACTAACGTTGCCGCCATTCTGCTCGGCATCGCGCTGTTTGGATCCTTGGAACGCGAAGTAGGCAAACTCGATCGCACGGGCGTTTTATTGACGCTGGCTAAATCAACTGGAGCCGCCATCGTGGCTGGTGGTTTTGGCTACTTTGCAAGCATGCTTTGGAATCCGGTTTCGAAAATTAGCAATGTAGGAAGCTTAGGGGTTTTGGGGCTATGCGCGATGTGGGTTTACTTCTTCTGCACCCGCTTCTTGAAGATGCCCGAAACCGCCTACTTTGATCGAGCTCTGGATCGGCTCAACCGCCGCAAAGACAAGGAGGAAGCGCAATGAGATGGCTCGTGACGGGTTATGGTCCGTTTGAACAAATCACGGAGAATGTTTCGGGATTGATTGCGCCCAAGCTTGGAGTTCCCTTCCACATTTTGGAGGTGTCGTATGCGGCCGTGGATGAGTTCATTTCCTCACTCGACCCGGATAGCTTTGATGCTTGGCTAGCTCTTGGGCACGCAATGGGTGAGCAGAGAATTCGCGTCGAGACGTTAGGGCGAAACACGATCGGACCGCGTCCCGATGTTCGGGGAGAGGGAAATCTTAACTCCGTAATCAGGACAGGCGCTCCATCCATGTTGCCTTCAAGCTTGTGGGCACCCTTGAATCCCTTCGAGAACGACCAGATTCGGTTTGCCGATGATGCGGGCGGTTATCTGTGCAACTACATCCTCTACCGCGGACTTGAGGCTTTTCCAAACAAACTCGTTGGATTCCTGCATCTCCCGCCCGCTGAACTGATGGCTGTTGAAACCCAAGTCGAAGCGATAAGATCGCTGATGAACACCGCCGCCGCGGCTCATCAGAGGTAAAAAAAAGCGGAGTGAACAATGTTCACTCCGCTTTTAGGGACTGAGAACTACTCTCGAGCTGGGGCGTCGCCCCCAGCATCCTTCGTTTGTTGCTCAATCTCTTTGTATTTGTCGGCACCGCCACCGCTCTTAGCGGTGTCTCCACCTGAGCACCCAATAAGGGTGAGGCAGATGCAGGCGATCACGATCCCAATGAGCTTTCTCATTATGGTGTGAGGGCCCAGAACGGATAGTCGATGTTTAGAGTTGGAGTTGTACCGGGTCGGTAGGTACCACTCGTTGCACCACAACCAGAGCCTGCAGCGTTTGTTGCGTTGAATTCGGCTGCCGTTGGCGTGAGAGCCAAGAAGCGAGCGGCGGAGATGTACTTCGCGCTGCCATCAGCAAATCCAACTACGACACCACCAGCGAAAACGCTTCGCTCGTCAATCTTGGTCGTGATCTCGGCCATGTTCCAAGCATTCGCGCTTGCGCAACCGGTGCTCCTAAAGAGCCAGCGAGCCCAGAACTCTCGAACCGCCATCGGATAAACCGTTTGAGTCTCGAGTGGGTTGTTGATTGCATCAACAAGAACTGGCGAGAAGTTGACGGTTGGGTGAGCAAACTCGAACAAGAACATCGCTTGGGAGATGTTTGGAATCGAGTTCTGGTTGCCGCCAAGCCAGCTATTTCGCAATCGGCCAGGAGAGCCGAGTGGGCGATTATAGGTGTTCAACGCACCGGTGAGAGCGAGGTTGATAGCAAACCCGCCCATGATTTCTGAGTCTTGGCTCCACTGACCGAGGTTATCTAGTTTTGGACGACCTGGGTGCTCGAAGATTTGAACGTTCTTCATGTACGGCATCATCCACTTCTGCCAAGCATAGTGGTTCGTTCGATAGAAGAAGTTTGGACCAACGCATCCTTGACCAGTTGCGTTGAACGGTTGTGTGTTCAAAGCTGTGTTCAAGGCTGATTTGTCTTGACAGTCGTCGTTGCGAGGATACATATCATCCGCATCTGCCATGTAAAGCAAAACGGACGTTGAAATCTGTTTTTGGTTCGAAATCGCAACAGCTTTCTTTGCGGCGGCTTTCGCTTGAGCAAAGACTGGGAAAAGAATGGCCGCAAGAATCGCGATAATGGCGATTACGACCAGAAGTTCAATAAGAGTAAATGCACGCTTCATAAGACCTAACACTCCGATGGCCCAACTTCCGCACATCCTGCGCGAATAAACTTCCCGGTCACAAAGTTGTCCAATATTATTGTACCAAAAAATCGGAGCGTCGCTTCAAAATTTTGTTAGCATTTTATGAACAAACGGTTCATAAAGCGTGCGTGTATCTCACTTTTACGGATTGATTCGGAACGATCCGGTCTTCTCACCAGCTGATACTCTTGCGGTAACAATCACGTTTTGAATCGATGCCACGGCCGATGTCGTTATTGGGAATGTTACGCTCGTTGCGCCAGCCGGGACCGTTACCAAACTGGGTACGGTCGAGAAAGCGGAGTTGTCCAAAATCGCGATGTCTCGGCCTCCCGGGCCAGCCACACCATTGATCACAACGCGACACGAGGTGGATTGGCCACCCGTTACGCTTGTCGGCGTAAACTCGAGCGCAGTTGGGATGAGCGGCGTGAGCGTGAGCGGCTGAGAGCGAGTCACTCCGCCAAAGGTTGCGAAGATCGTCGTGTTCACCGTGCTAGTGATTGCTGTAACCGTGATTTGGAAGTTCTTGGTGAGCGTATTAGCCAAAACGGTAACCGTTGCAGGGGTTGTGACCAATGAACTGTTATCCGACGTCGCGAAGACCGTATTCGTTGTCTGGGTTCGATCCATCGTGATGGTGCCAAGAACCGAGTTTTGACCAGCCACGCTTGACTTGTTGAGAGCGAGCGTGAAATCGAACGGAATTGATAGCACCTTGAAGAACCCTGTTCTCCAGAAATTGTCCGCCCGGACATTCATATGTCCGATCCAGAACGTTTGATTGTCACTAGGATCCACCGATACAGCGGAATAGTCGCCCCAACGGTTTTGTGAGTAGTTGTTTCCAGCAGAGCTCTCTAAAACTACTGGGGTTCCCATAGTTCCGGCAGGATCAGTCGATCTTCGCGAGGCTACCATAATGTCGGCCGTGATCGAGGGGGACGATCGCGTAAAGCCGACAGTAATCTGGTCATTTGCGTTTATCGATATCGAGCCCATATGGCAGTCTTGCCCCGCAATAGAAATATCGCCAGATTGTCCAAGCGTTACGGCATTGGTGGTTGTATTTACGTTGAACTGATACCAGCGCGCCTTGATGAGGCCGCCACTGTTGTTATTGTGAATCGCAACGATCTTGCCGTTCCGAAAGACAGCGTTATAGCAACGACCATCCATGCTGTCGAGGAACTGACCGTTCGTTGATCTGGCGCCCGAGGTGGGCGAAGCGAAAGTCGGAACCGTCACATCTACCGTCGTCTTGGTCGGAACGGTCGTAACATTGTCAATCCGGTGGATATGCCACTTGGTCGTACCACCAAAGTGCGCGTTCGCAAAGTAGGATTTATTTAGGGTTGGGTCAAAATTCTCAACCGCTTGTGGGGTCCAAGTCTCAAAAACCTCATCTTTGATTACCGACACTGTGATCGCGGCGCCTGTGAGCGCCTCGGCCTTACGAACCACAAAGAATGCGCAACCCGGTACGCCGCCCTGAAATCCAAAGCTATTACCACCCATAAGAATGCCATCCTTGTTGTAACCGAGACTCACGTAGTCTTGCCACGTAACAACTCCACCGTAATCTACCCTTCCCTCAATTCGGTAGCGGTTCCAGTTGCCATTGGGGTTACTGTCATCGGAGACCCCAATCAGAATTCCGGACTTGCCTGTCTGGTTGGTGCCGTCTTGCTGCTCAAGGCACATGACAATCCACCGTTGAGCGATATGATCATAAACCACCTTCGGATCGAAAAGAAAGTTGGTTTGCCGCTGACCACTAAAGAACGTGTCGAGATCTTGGTTGAATTGCTCCGTCCCGGTGGCTTTGTCATAAAAGGCGATGCGAGTGTTGACCATGAAGACCACATGGTTTGGACCAACGCCTGAAGAAGGGTCCGGCGGAACCGAGGATGGATCTTCGGGACCGCGAAAATACGCAGCTCGATGAACTGGGCTGACATAGTCGCCGATTATGCCCGCGACTAATGAGTTCGGCTCGGTCCGGCCCGATCCGCCAATCTTTACGCGATCAAAAATGCTACGCCCAGGGTTCTCAGGGCGCTTAAATCTTAGCCGAACGGTGTGATCAATCTGCGGTAGTAGCTGTTTGGTGTCGAGGGGTGCACCAGGCTGAACCTGAAATTGCTGTGTTGATGCCACCGTTTGGGCACCTGCAACCGTCGCGACAGCTAAAGCAAAAAGGGAAATCAAGGATCGAATACGCATAGGGGCTCTCAGTTCTCCAATTAATATAGACGAAAAGCCCCCGCACGATCGTGCGGGGGCTCGTTAGGATTGTATGAGTTTTCAGGTTAATGTCGTACAACAACCACTGTTGCGGTTCGAGTTCGACCGTTACGGGTAGCCGTAACGATGCGAGTTACCGAGTTCGCGGGGTTGGTCGTTTGAACAGTAAACGTGGCCGAGTTTTGCTGAGCCGGGATGGTTACAGTCGCCGGGACGATCACTTCGGGACCGTTCGACGAAAGATTAACCACGAAGCCCGCCGCCGCCTTGCCGTTTGCCACAACCGTGCCCGTAGTGCTGGTGTTACCCTCCACCGTTCGGGGAGTGATGGTTAGGAACTGCAAGTCCGCAGGCAGAATCGAAATCCAGGTGGATTTGATCTGACTTCCGGTGATCGCGTACGTGTAACCATACTTCACGTTTGTCTTTTCGGCAACGCCGGCCGTACCCACATTGAAGGTGACACTTGCCGAGCCGGCTGGAACCACCACATTTGCAGGGGCGTTCACAGCAACCCCGTTGTTCACGAGGTAGTTTCGATTTAGCGTCAATCCACCACTTGGCGCGGGAGCGTTCATGGTGATCGTGGTGCTGATGGCGTTGCCACCAACGATGCCACTTGGCGTAGCAATCGAAACGATGTTAAACGGAACAAGCGTGATCGGGAAAGTAACGCTCGTTGTTCCCAACGATGCAGTGATTGTCCGGTTGGTGTTCGCCGCAACAGCCTTGGTCAAAACCGTGAAGGTGTTGCCCATGGTGTTACCAGCGATGATCACATACTGAGGCACCGTCACGTCGGTTGCACCGCCATCGCTGAGGTTAATCACTGCTCCGCCAGGAGGGCAGATATTGCGGAGATTAACTCGACCGATTGCGTTTGCGCCGCCACCAATGATTTGAGGCGTAACCGTAACGCTATCAAGCTGGACTGATGGGACGATCGTGATGCTAGCGGTTCGAGTGCTCGAACCGAGCGTCGCGGTCAACGTAGCGATAACTTCCGAGGTCGTGGTCGCGGTGTTAGCCGAGAAGTTGCCCACGGTTTGTCCGTTAGCCACGGTTGCGGTTGCCGGTGGCAACAGCTTTGGTGAGTTGCTCGAAAGAGCGACATCGGCCTGACCGATTGCGCCCGATGAGAGCGTGACGGTGCCGTTGATTGAGAATCCACCAACCACTTGACCGGTCGCAAATGCAACGCTGTCAAGCGGAGGCTGGTTGATCGGAATAATCTTAAAGACTGAGTCCGAAATGTCATAGAACACGTTGCTTGCGCCTTCAACAATGATTCGCGCACTCGTTGTATTCACGTTTGGAAGCGTGACGGTGGCAGCACCATCGTTGTTGGTACCGGCGAGCAGCACGGTTGCCGTGTCATTTTCATAGCTCGAACCGCCGTCGGTCGAGAGCAGAATATTGACCTTAGCCGTACCGCCTGAACCTCCAACATCCCATGTGACGTTGAGAGCGCCACCGCCATTTGCGGTGATATTCGTGTTCGGGCTGGTTACCTTGAATGGGGCACCGCTAACCGTAACTTTCATATCATCAAATGCGTATGCTCCACCACCGGGGCGATTGTCTCGCACGGTGAGCCTAAAGTTCGCGATTCGATCAGATGTGATCAAAGGCTCCCACTTATCAGTTCCGCCGGATAGCACCGTGGCAAGCTTGGGCAAGAAGCGATTCTTGTTTGGGCTTGGATTTACGGATCGGAAGATTGGCGTCGGGTTGCCGCCGAAGCCATTGTCATATTGCTCCCAGCAATAGGTGAGTGGATCATTATTGGCGTCGGTTCCTACTCCGCGAAGCTTCATGGGCGTCGATTGCGGAACGGTTACGTCAAGACCCGCGTTTGCCGTTGGCAATGCATTGCCATTAGCGGTCTCGCTTCCACCTGAACCCGCATTGTTTCGCCAAACGTTGATCTGCTCTTGGTTGAAGGCGTGGAAATAGGGATCTGAGTGAGGCTGAATGTTGCTCGCCGCTCCGCAGATGCCGGCGTATCCCATAATTGTGGTGGCGCTGCCTGGTTCGTAAGCCGAATCTCCAGCGTTGCCGCCGCCGCAATCGAAGAACGTGTGCTCGCCACCAAACTGGTGTCCAAGTTCGTGGGCTACGTAGTCAATATCGAACTCATCATCAAACGGATGATCCCAGCCCGTTGCGCCCTTAGCCTTCTGACCCGTGATGCCGACTACAGGGATTCCGCCAGCAACGCCGCCAGATCCAGTCGTCATTACGTGTCCGACATCGTAGTTCGCATCTCCAATATCGGAGTCGCAAACGTTTTGATTCTCTTGAAGCATCGCAAAAACGTCGGTTCCGGTGTAAGGATCGGAGTCGGCGCCTTGATAGGCTTTGATTCGAATCGCCGACATGGTCAGCGAGAAATCAACTTCGTAAACCTGGTTCAATCGGTTAATTGTGGTTGCCATCGCGGCTTCCGCAGTGGGGATCGAACCAAAGAAGGCGGTGTACTCGCCAGTTGCGTTCATCGCAAGGCGATACGTCTTCAACGAAGTTCCGCTAGCGAGAATCTGTACTCCAGAGCTTCCGCGGCCAATCCGCTCGAGCGGAGACGCAGGTCGCGTAAAGCAGGTCATTCCCTTGGGGTGATAGTTGTCAGCGCGGTAATAGGTGACCACCTTGCTAACATCCCCAATCTTCGGAGGGTCGATTACAAAAGCACCTTTGCTGCTGTATACGAGGCCATGGAAGCCGTTGACGCCGTAGTCAAGCCGGCCGCTCATGAATGGGTCGTCAATGCCCCAAACCTTAAAAGTCTTGATATTAATTCGCGCGGCCTCCCGAGACGACATGATCGGGGATTCTGCGATCTTAACGCGAACTGTTTTGCCATCCGGGGTCGGCAGTTCCATCACTTTGAAACGAGTCAGTCCACGTACATCATGTAGAGGAACAGTAGCTAAGAAATCCTTGAGTTGAGCGGCGTTAATTTTATATTGATCGTAACTCGTAACCCAAGGCAAGGCTGGATGTCCACTCTCATCTACCTGAAACGCGCTTCGGACAAAGATGTCCTGAGCCGACGCTCCGGTGATGGCCAGACAAGCCGTCAGGAGAATACATGTTCGCATAGCAATCGCATTTTACTAAGGTATTCAGCAATTGCACAAGCCCGTAGGGGTCAATTTATTGGCTTTGCCGGCGTTCCGACGTAAGTTTGCCCATCCGGAACCGGGCGGATGACGGTTGCCCCGGCCCCAACTACGCTCCAATTTCCGATAACGACGGCAGGAATCGCGGTTGCACCCGCTCCGACAAACGCGCCTTCGCCAACCGTAACAATCCCGGCCAAATGGGCTCCAACCGCGATGTGAGCGTAGTTTCCGACTTTGCAATCGTGATCAACTGATGAAGATGAGTTGACGATGGAAAAATCGCCAAGCGTGGCATCGGGCCCAACGCACGCGCCGAAGGCAATCAACGATCCCTTTCCGATTTCAGCGAATCGGGATACGGTTGCCTTTGGGTGCACAAGTGTCATCCAATCAGGACCAGATCCAAGCCGCTCAACGATTGCCTTGCGTATGCGGTTGTTACCAATGGCAATAAAGAGCTGACTTCCATGATCCTGCCAGGCGTCGATCGCGCCGAGAACCGGAAAACCGTGGATGCTTGAGCCCGTCTTGTTGGGGTCGTCATCGAGAAAGCCAGTCACCCCTAGGCCAAGTTCCAATGCGATATCCAAGGCAACCTTGGCGTGCCCGCCCGTGCCAAGAATGAGGAGTGCCATGCCCCATTATGGACGCAACTGATCACCAGTTTGAATGTGGTGACCTCGAAAAAACTCGGCTCCCGTCATTCTCCCTCGGCCTTCAGGTTGAACTTCAAGCAGTTCCAGACTCCCGCCGCCAAAGGCGATTGAACCCGGCCCGTAATCACCTTTGCGAGCCTTTGAAATCTTTAGCCGGCCAAATTTGGTCTGAATCCACGCGCCGGGAGCGGGCGTAAAGGCGCGGAACCGATTGTAAACAGTCTCGATGGGTTCATCAAAACGCAACTCTGCATCAGCTTTCGACACTTTCGCGGCATGAGTCGAGTTCTCGTGATCCTGGGGGATTCGCGGGTATTGCCCAGTTGCAAGGCGCTCAGCCCAATTGCACGTCCATGTCGCGGCGAGTTCGGCCAGCCGGGTTTGAAGTTCGCCAGCGGTTTCATCTGGGCCGATTGTCAGGCGTTCGATCGCGATCACATCACCCGTGTCCATACCCTTATCCATTTGCATGAGGCTTACGCCGGTCTCGGTATCGCCAGCTTCGATACATCTTTGAATGGGGGCGGCCCCGCGATATTTAGGAAGAATCGATCCGTGCAAGTTGATGCCGCCGTGGGCGGATGACTCCAATAGATCGACCGACAAAATTTGCCCGTAAGCGGCGACAAGCAAGAAGTCTGCTTCTAATTTTCGAATGGACTGGACGAACTCCGCGTTTCGGGCTCGATCTGGCGTTACAACGGGCAAACCCAGTTCGATTGCCGCCGCCTTGACCGGGGAAGCGGTGAGCCTCATGCCTCGACCGGAAGGCTTATCGGGTTGACTTACTACGAGAGAAACTCGGTTCGAAACGGCTTTAAGGGCTGGTACGGCGAAGGAGGACGTCCCAAAGTAGACGATTTTCATTCGTTTTCATCTTGATCAACTTGGCCCGGATGCATCCAATGAAGTGTTGAAAAATCAACTTTATCGATGAAGAGAATGCCGTCTAAGTGATCCAACTCGTGCTGAGCAATCGTGGCGGGCATTCCCTCAAGCTCGATCGTGATTTCGCGTCCCCGCCGATCAAGCGCATCTATTTCCACAAAAGAGGGCCGCTCGACATCACCATACAGACCCGGGATACTCAAGCACCCTTCCTCTTTTATCTGAGTGCCTTCGGCCTTGACCAAAACGGGGTTTATGAGGGCCAGTGGCTTGGCATCAACGGGGGCAATTACGACCACTCGCTGAGCGATGCCAAGTTGGGGAGCGGCCAAACCAACGCCATTCGCTAGCCTCATGCAACGCATCATTTCGTCAATCAGCAACTGCGTCTTTTTCGAAACCCTGATGACCTCGGCAGCCTTTTGGCGCAACACCGGGGCCGGGATTTTTACAACCGGACGCTCGGCATTTTGCACGTAAAGATATTTGAACTCGTCCGGGACGACGATCTCCATGGCTATAGATTATGCGCGACGGCCGACGCCCTATGCCGTAAAATGAGATGACTATGGACCGTTCACTTCCCGCAATGCTAAGGGATCGTGCCCACCGATGGCCTGAAAAGACCGTCATGCGTTATCCCGAAGGCAAAGAGTTTAAGCGCCTTTCGTTCGCGGAATTAGCCATCAAAGCGCAAGCATACGCTGCGGCGCTTCGCAATTTGGGGGTCAAGCGTGGAGATCGTGTCGCTTTGCAGAGCGAAAATTGCGTGGAATGGTCCTTCGTTGATTGGGGGTGCCAATGCCTTGGAGCAATCCTCGTTCCCATCTATCCCACCTTGCCCGCCGATCAAACGCAGTTCATTGTGCGGGACGCTGAAGCCTCGCTCGTAATTTCGGGTTCCACCGACCAACAGGCAAAGGTGTCGGATCTGGACCTCACCAAGCGACTCCTTTCCGAGATTGCTGAGACCGCCAGCACCGCTAACATGGACTTGGCCGATTGGAACAAGGAAGTGGATGAAGCCGACCCCGACGATGTCGCTACGTTTATTTACACAAGCGGAACGACCGGGAATCCAAAGGGCGTGATGCTGACCCACCGGAACTTCCTCCATGTCGCAAAATATGCGACGGATGAAATCGGTTTTAGGGACGATGACACCTTCCTTACCTTCCTGCCGATGTCACATGTCTATGAGCGAATCGTTGGTCAGTGCCTTCCCGTGTATTGTGGTGCTACGATCGTCTACTCCAAGGGTTTGGCTTCGCTTGCCAACGAAATGTTGACAAGCAAACCCACCATCATGCTGTGCGTTCCAAGGTTCTTGGAAGCAACGATGAACAAGTTCTTGGATGGGGTCAAGAAGCAATCGCCGCTTCAACAAAAACTGTTTAACTTAGCGCTTTCACAAGGAGCAAACCGGGCCGAAGGAAAGTTTGCACCGCTCGCGGGGCTGCTCGACAAAATCGTTGGGACCAAGATTAGAGCGCGAACGGGCGGCAATATTCGGTTCTTCGTTTCAGGCGGAGCGGCACTTCCACCTCACGTTGCGCGGTTTTACCTCGCGTTTCGGCTTTGCGTGTTGCAAGGATATGGGCTCACCGAAACAACTGGCGGTTCGGTTGTCAATCGGCCCGAGAATAATAAATATTGGACGGTCGGCGAACCCCTTGGAATGGAGTGCACGATCGCATCAGATGGAGAGATTTTGCTCCGCGGCCCCGGGATCATGAAGGGGTATCACAACTTGCCCGAGCAAACCGCTCAGGCGATTGACGCCGATGGTTGGTTTCACACTGGCGATATCGGAGAATTCGAAGGCAAGAGCCTCAAAATTACGGATCGAAAGAAAGATCTGTTGGTTTTGGCGAACGGTAAGAACATTGCACCCCAGGTTATTGAGGGCAAGTTAAAGGAAAGTAAATTCATTCAAGAAGTGGTTTTGTTCGGGGATGGAAACGAGTATGTTTACGGTCTGGTAATCCCGAACTTTGAGCGCCTCAAAGAGGCATTGGGAGTCAACGGAACGGACGAAGAACTCGTCGGAAATACCGAAGTGAAGGCCAAAATGAAGGCTGAAATCGATAGCGTGAATAAGTCTTTGGCAGATTTTGAGAAAGTTAAAAAGCATACGCTCGTTGCGGCTCAGTTCTCAATTGAGACGGGTGAACTTACACCAAGCCTGAAGGTAAAGCGAAAGGTTATCAAAGAGCGCTTTGCCAAACAACTGGAGGATTTAACCAAATAAACAATCGGCAATCTAACTTTCTGCTGAATAAACCGCGAACACCGACCTTTCGCCGGAGCCAACTCGTCTAACACACACCATCAATATGATCAAGTTGCCGCGAGTTGTAGTCAGCCTAGCGATTTTATTTTCCTGCTTAACTTTAGGAAACTGTCAATCTGGGTTGCAGGTTGAGGTTTCCGGTTCTTACGCGCCCACGGCCACAAGGATCGACCAAGCCCTGCGCCAATTCGGGCGCAATATTGCGTCCCTGACGCGCGCACAACGGGCCAAACAAAAGCAAATCCCACGTTTCAAGTTCTCACTGCCTCAAACCGTTACTTTGACTAAGAGCGGTGCGCCACTGAAAGGTCGAAGCTATGGACCGGGCGATCTCACCCTTGTCTTTGATTCCAGCGGGTCAAGAGCATTCCCGGCGGCTTATCAAGCGCTGCTTCAAGATGTGTTTACAGCAGCCAAGCCGACGATGGATATCATCTTTGGCCAGGCAGCAAGCGCTGGGCCGGTACTAGTTAAGAATTATGATGCCGACATCGGCGACCGCGACGCGGTTGCGGGCGGAGCATTCTTGCCTAACAATGGAAGCGGTCAGCCTGAAATTCGTTTTCCGGTTTATGTCAGCCCCGAGGCCACGGCCGTCAATTTCATTCACACGTTACTCCTGGCATACATCGGCCCGAATAACTTCACGTACGATGCATTTCAGGAAGGCATAGTAAGGGCGACCCTAATGAAAGTTGTTCGGACGCCCGGCTCGCTTCCCGCCGCTCTTGACGCCGGGTTAGTGGATTCCGTGCTCCAAAACACTTACGATGTTGGCAATTTCTATGATTGGTACAACCAGAGCGCGCTTGCGAATCCGGCGTTTATCGCGCCGAACCTAAAGAACGAGCCACTTCCGGCCGGAGGCAGTCTGGGGGGAATCTACCTGTTGAGATACCAGATGGCCGGATCGGCATGGCAAAAACTGATAGCCCAGAACTCTGGCTTCGTGAAGGAATTCCTCACCCGCTACTATGCCAACCCCACCATTCGTGGTGATATTCCCGCCCTAATAGCCTTGGGGCAAACCGCCCTGGATGCCGCCGCAGGCACAACTGGCGCGACCGTTGAAGGAACAGGATTTGCGGGATGGGCTGCTCGCCAGTTCATTCTAGATACCAACTTATCGGTTGGGCCCAAACTGCTCGTCCAACCAATCCCGATTACCAGCGGACTCGCAGGCACGGATTATGGGGTTTTCGACGTTAGCGCAACCTACTTTACGACCCTTCTAAACGGCAACGAAACCCTACTTTCGGGAACGGCTTATCCGATTTTTTGGGATCAAACCTATAACCGTGTGTTCCCCGGATCGCAGGATGATCGCATGGATATCGCGGGAGCTTATGGCTCAGTGACGCCGAACATCCCCGATATCAACGGTGGTCAGCAGTATCGTTGCACGATCGACATCCCTGTTGGCGATCGTATTGCACGAGCTTATGTCCCCGTCGGTTCAATCGCAACCACGGCAAACCCAACCGAAAACAACTGCTACGGCACGATCACCGGGCTCACGATAACGACCGGGCAAGTGGTGCAAGTTAGGGTCAGTTCGGGAACAGCCGTTCTCGGGACCTTTACAGCCCGAAACGGGGCGTTCGGCGGACTCATCTCAAGCACCCTTTACACGGGGTATTCCCGGCTCAAGGTTGAGGTTCTGAAAGCTAGCGTGGTGCAAATGACGCGTTTTGTCAACAAAGGGCCAGGAGCCTTAGCCCTGGACCTTCGCATTGGCGAAGCGCCGGTATCGATTCCGCTTCTTAAGGGAATCCAACTTGCAAGCTTTCCAACCGCGCCGAATGCAACAAATTTGTCGGCTGTCTTAGGTCGAAACCCCAATCAAGTTCTCGCCGCGACCTACGATGCTGCAATAGCGGATTATCTGCGATACCCTGACTTCAGCGCCGTAAGCCGAGGTCAGGGAGTGTTTCTGCGAAACGAGGCGGCCAGCTCCCTCGCGGTAGACGGGCAAAACGTTTCGGTTCCAGTTGCAATTTCACTCAAGCCAGGGTGGAATTTGATCGGCAACCCGCTTAACGAAACCGTACCAACTACCAAGGTGCAAATCGTTCGAACGACCGAGTCTCCTAAGACCTTCGCCGAGGCCAGCTCCATTGATATTGACCCCTCGATTTTTTCCTTTGTACGAGGAGCCAACGATGCCGCCAGCGGCGCGCCGGAGTCGGGCTCCTACGCGATCGTGACCAGCCTTGAGCCGGGCAAAGGCTATTTCGTCCGATGCCTCGCTCCGGAGGGTTTGACGCTCATCATGTTCCCAAGCACATCAATTTTCAAGCCGGGGACCCCTCGTCCGGCGACGGGATGGCGAATCGGAGCCTCGGTAACTGATGGTCGTGAAACGACGCAAGCCATGTTGGGCAAAACCCCAACGGCCACCGGCAATTTTGGTCATGAAGACTCTTTGATGCCGCCGAGATTTGTGGGAGGGCTCTCGGCAAGTTTCGAGGCGAACAATCAAGATCTGGCCGTGGACCTCAAGCACCAAGGAAGCGGAGAGAGCTTTACTTTGAAGGTGGTTGGGCTAAAGGTTGGCACTTGGTATTCGCTTAAACTCAACGCTATCAGAGGAGGCGAAAGGACATTTCAAGTGAGAAACGCGCTTGAGTTCTTTAGCAAAGTGCTCCGGACACCGGGGGTGTTCAGGTTCAAAGCTGACGCTGAACACATGAAGTTTGCGATTTCGGAAGTGCGACCATGAAAAGAATTGCTCTGCTTCTGCTGATTCTCCTCATCGTGGCCTGCGGAGGTGGCGGGGGTGGAGGATCTGCGCCGGCAACATTGGTCGGAAGGATTTTAGACGTGAAAACGGGGGGACCGATCTCTCCAAAGGCAACGGTGCAAGTGGGAAGCCAATCTGTGCAGACGGCCGATGATGGTTCGTTTCAACTCGCCGTCACCACCGGCACCACAAGTTTGACCGTTGATGCAAACACCTATGGAGCGTTTCAGTTCACGTTCCCAGCCGCGGCTGATGTAACCGATGTGGGTGATCTCTGGGTAGGTCCCCAAAAGGTTCGAGTGACGGGGCGTGTTCTCAATTCGAGCGATAATCAGGCCGTAGTTGGGGGGACGGTTAGCTTCGCAGGCCGCCGGGCAGTTACAAACTCGGTTGGCACTTACGTGCTTAACGATGTTGCTTACTCTTCGACAAATCTCGCCGCATTTTGGGGGATCGTTGGGAACTCGAAAGCCACAGGGTTTTTCAAAGTTGATTTTACGGCAGCCGGAAAGACCGCGAGCGCGGGAACAGTTACGCTGGACGACCTTCGGATGACGCCGCAAGGCGACTCAAACCCGCCGCCATTCCCCTTTACGCTTTGGGGCCGCATCTCCCCGAGTATAAATGCACCCGGAACCATCGTAACTCTAAAGCTTTCGGGAACTCCAGTGCGTATTTTTAATGTTGGTGCTGATGGAGCGTATTATTTCTGGGTGTTGCCTGGTTCTTACACGATTGAAGCCGTGAAAGGAACCCTGACGGGTAACAGTTCAGCAACCATCACGCAAACCAACCAAGTTGTTCAAAAAGATGTATCCCTCAACTAAGTTTCTTCTTTACACCGTCGGAATCGGCACATTTGTAGCGGGAGGGATTTGGGGCTTTCCGTTTTTGGCGAAGGACGCTTTCGCCGAGTTCAAAGAAGGGAGTGGCCCGCTCGGCAACTCGACCGGCGTTCAGCTAACGAACGCAAAGATGACGATCTATGATGGGGACAAGCTGGTTACTAGTGCGAATATTGATACGATCAATATCCGTAAGGACCAACAGCTGTTCGATTTCATCGGCGTAACCGGCAAATCAGGCGATCCAAAGTCGCCCGTTGATTTCAGTGGCAAGTCCGCCGTTTACGACGCAATGAGCGAAACGATGAAGTTCCAGAATGGTGTTCGCCTGAAGGGGAAGAACTACGATCTCGTTGCGCCAACGTTGACGGTCGATGATAAGTTCAAGAACCTGCAGGTGCCCGGAACAACCAAGGGCACCCTCGAGGGTGGCAAGGTTGCAGCGAATGACACCAAGCTCAAATTTAAGGAAGGCACTTTTACAACCAAAGGTGTTCACTGGACGGGGTCCTTGCCAAAGGTTTTCCAGGACGGTTCACCAGTTCAAACCGGGCCAAAGGTTCCGTGGGATATCCAGGGCGTTAGCAGCAAGGGCAGCAAGAAGGGATTGCTGAGCTTTACCGAAGCTAGAGCCAGCGACGGCGATCAGCTGATTCGGGCAAAGAACGTGGATTATGATCAGAAGAAGGACATCTTGATCGCAACCGGACCCGCCTACTATTACAGTGCCGACGTTAACCTTGTAGCGGATAAAATCACCGTTTATCGAAAGGAGAAACGCGTGCTTCTTTCGGGCGATGTTCGCATGCTAGTGAAGCCGAAATCACAGGCAGACCTCAATGAGGATGTGATCCCGCCGTTTAGACCTGACGTGCCTGAGTCGGTTTCATCGGGTCGTCCCGCGCCTCCAACTACCGAAGAAGCCTCCCAACAAAAGGACCTCGACGACGCGCTTCGAAATGGTAAGACTATTCGCGATTATCCCGCCCTTGTAAAGGCGACTGAGATTTCATATCATTACGCTAAGGGCGCGCGACGCGCTGATATCTCCGGTTCCCCCGAGTGCGTCCAGGACTTTCCCGGAGGCCGGTGGCGTCGCATCGCCTCACATTCCGCCAGATACGACGGTGAGAAAGAACTCCTAAGATTGATTAGCGCGGAAGGCAAGTCAGATGTTCGACTAAAGACCTCGATCGGGGATGATCTTAAGGCTGACTGGTTCGAAGTTTCAACCAAGGAATCTGAAGATGATGCGCAGGATTGGGAGGGCGCGAACGTTCGCGGCAAGTTTATGGTCGACGATGAAGAAGTGCCCAAGAAGGAAGAGAAAAAGTCTCCGCCGCCAGACCCGGTTAAGTCCGGCGGTTGATTCGGCCTTGCAAGAGCCGATAACCCCCCATTTCGCAGTTTCCTTACCTCCCCACGACACCTTTTAAGCCTCGGGCTAACCCCACCGTCGCACGCTTTTGCGGCGAAGCTCCCCTTGGAAGGGGAGTGGATTCTGCGGTTTTGGACCCAAACTTTACCTTCATCGTCTGAGCTTGGGGAGAGATTTTGGGCGCTCTGGGTAAGCTCGTTCTATGTTAATTGAGGCGGTCCTGTGCGCTAACCTTGTGGCACCCCAAAAATGGACCAAGATGTTCGACGGGAAATCTCTAAATGGTTGGACCGCAAAGATCAGGGGCTACGATCTGGGGAATAACTTCGCGAACACATTCCGGGTGTCCAGCGGCGTAATCCAAGTGAGCTATGACGGGTATGGCGGCAAATTTGAAGACCGGTTCGGCCACCTGTATTACAAGAAACCCTACGCGAACTATGTGATGCGCCTGGAGTACCGGTTCATCGGCAAGCAACTGCCAGACGGACCCGGATGGGCGTACGAGAACTCCGGGGTTATGATCCATTGCCAAGACCCCAAGTCGATTCTGAAAGATCAAGACTTCCCTATCTCGTCCGAGGTTCAGCTTCTTGGCGGCGACGTTGACGGCCCTCGCTTTACCGGAAATCTCTGTACGCCTGGCACGAACGTGGTGATGGACGGCCAACTCGTGACACGACACTGCACAGACTCTATCATTCCGGCCGTGAAGGGCGACGTTTGGGTTAAAGCGGAGATAGAGTGCCATGCCGACGGTCTTGTCATCCACCGGATCAATGGTCAACAAGCAATCAGTTACTCGCAGATTCAATATGACCCGAACGATGGGCAGACGAAAGCGCTCATCAAAGGCACCAACCTCTTGATTGCGGGCGGATATATCTCGCTCCAAAGTGAAAGCCACCCAGTTGAATTTCGGAACATTGAGATTCGAGGGTTGTAGTGAGGGTTCTGTTCGTGTGCCTCGGAAACATTTGTCGCAGCCCCATGGCCGAGGAAATCCTGCGTCATCAGATTGCTCAAGCTGGACTTTCGGACGCGATCACGGTCGATTCGGCGGGCACGGGCGATTGGCACACTGGGGAGACGGCCGATCCACGAACTATTCAAATCTTGGCGAGTCACGGCATTCCCTGTGGTTCCATCTCGCGCCAACTTAGAAGTGAAGATTTTGACAATTTCGATATCTTGTACGGCATGGACCGTAACAACTTGTCGGATATGAACGCTTGGCGCGGTGCGAAACCGGAAAAGGTGCGCCCCTTCATGAGTGAAGACGTTCCCGACCCTTATTACGGCGGTCGCGAAGGCTATGAAAACATGTTCTATATGCTTGAGACCGGTTGCGCGGCGATCCTAAAGGAGTTGAGTACGGCCCTCAATTCTCGATCGGATCTGTGAGCGACTTGTGATCAGACTCGTTCTCGCCCGGTTTGAGGACCGCTCGATTTCGAGTGATCTTGATGTCGTCTTTGAGTTCGACATAGTCGGGTCCGAGACTTGGCGCGGCGGGACGGATCGAATCTTCATCCGATACGGGAAGCAGGATTGAAACTCGGCGGTTCGCCGGATTGAGGGGGTCGGTTGGGACTTTGAGTCTCCGACTCGCAAAACCATTTACTCCGAGAAAATATCGTTCTTTAACTCCGCCGCCCATAAGGGCCCTGCGCATCGTATTGGCGCGATCTTGGCTCAAATCCCAGTTATCGTAGGAAGCACCCGACCCGTATGGTCGCGCATCAGTGTGGCCTTCAATGTACATCGTTCGTCCTACTTTGCCAAGCACTCCAGCGAGAGTTTTGATGATCTGAACGGCCTCAGGCTTTAGCGCAGCGGAACCGGTCTCGAAGAATACCGAACCTTTATCCTCTTTGAGTTCGATGCGCAAGCCTTCTGGTGTTACCTCGATTTCAATATGCTCAATAAGATCCGACAGTGAGCGTGGTTGCGGGTGGACCTTTTGGCCCTTTTCATCCTTCTTTGCGCCCATGCCAAGAGCCTTCTCAATCTTGTCGCCGATCATGATAATCGCCTTCTTGTCGTTGTGTTCGATGTCGGCCCTTTGCTTCTTAACCCGACCCGAGGTGACAGGTGCGCCGGGGAACTTGACGATGTTTCGGCTCAGCGGAGCCGTTTTCGAGTATCCAAACGGATCATTAAAGTAGCCCGAAATCTCGGCCTTGGCTTCGTCAGAAAGGCCCAGAATCCACATAACCATAAAGAATGCCATCATCGCCGTAACGAAGTCGGCGTAGGCGACTTTCCATGATCCGCCGTGATGGGCGTGACCATGGGCCTTTTTCTTCTTGATGATGATGGGAGTGCCGTCTGAAGCCATCTTATGCCGCCTTTTCTTTCACTGCAGTTTCCATTTCAACGAAACCAGGCCGCACACTTGGGTCAATGTTGCGACGAGCAAACTCAACACATGTTATTGGAGATTCGCCGCGGGCAAAGCTAAATAGCGCGAACCGCAGGCAGTTCATATAGGCGCCTTCCGATCGCAATCTCAAATCCATGGCGCGTGAAATCGGGCCGCAGATACCATAAGCGATTAAAATTCCAAGGAACGTACCCACAAGTGCGGCCGCAACTGATTGGCCGATGTCTGCGGCCGAGCCGTTGCCGATCTTACCCATCGTGATGATAACGCCCAAAACCGCCGCAACAATGCCAAATCCGGGCATGGCATCGCCAACGTTTTGAATCGCTTCGGACGGAATCTTCTGCTCGGCATGGGCCGTCTCAAGGTCTATCTCCATCATCTCTGATAGGTCATGAGGGCCAACTGCGCCAGTGAGGATTACTTTCATCGTGTCGCAGAAAAAGTGGACGGCGTGATGATTACTGAGGAAGGAGGGAAATTTCTTGATGATTTCGCTTTCTTCGGGCTTTTCAATGTGTTGCTCTAGGCCCAACAAGCCTTCTTTTCGTGCGACGTTGAAGAGTTGATACATCATCTTGAGAACATCAAGATAAGCAGCTTTCGTAAAGGGATCGGGCTTGAGCATTCCCGTGAATGCTTTGATCGTGGCGGTCATGTTGTTCATGCCGTTGGCGGCCAAGAATGAGCCCAGACCCGCGCCCCCCAAAATGATGAACTCGTTGATCTGAATGAGCACCCCGATCTGACCGTGGTGCATCACATAACCCGCAATCGTGGCTCCAAGCACCACTACAATCCCAATAATTACAAACATCCCTGTTTAACGTCCCCGCTTGGATTGTTCCACGTTTGCCGGTAAATCCTACAGTCATTATCGGAGAAGTTTTGAAGTTAGCGCAGGGCAGTTTTGTTACTCGCCGAACGGAATCCAAATGTTCTTCACCTGGGTGCCGCGTTCGCACAAGGATCGCACGTCAATCTGGTCAAAATTGGGTTCGTAATCCATCGTCCAGGTTTGTTTTAGGTTGCCACACGAGCGAGCTTCGACATCCTTGGCCCCCTCGGGTGTCCCGAAGTACCAGATCGCATCCACTCCATCGTGATCGGCGAGGGTGGGCACAAGCTCATCGTGATAGCCAGTAACAATGTTGATTACTCCGGATGGGATATCCGACATTTCCAAAATTCGATAGAGTTCGACCGCCGGCAACGGATTTTCCGGGCTGGGCACGACGACAACGCAGTTCCCCATGGCAACGGCTGTAGCCGTGAGCTTCAAGAGACCCTCCATTGAGTTCGGGCACACAATTCCAATGACCCCGAGCGGTTCGTTCCTCGTGTAGGTAAACCCGCGCATGGGCACTTCGTGAACAGAGCCTTCGAACTTATCGGCAATCGCCGCACAAGCAAAAACCGGGTTCGGACCCCACCCTTGCAGATTTTCTGCTAAATAGTAGAGAACTTGTGAGCGGTTAAATGCGGACGTGTTTGCCCACGCTTTTGAAGCGTTTTGAGCGGCTTCGACGGCATTACGAATGTCTTTTCGATTACCCCGCGCAATCTCTTGGCCAGCGAAGTCAACCGAATAATTTCCATCGGGACGAACTTGCTTGCCGCCAATGTAGAGCTTATGCGTTCGATCGATGGTGTCGGGACTGGACGGCCCCACCACCC
>JBEBHJ010000114.1:0-3691 GCA_040081075.1 Fimbriimonadaceae bacterium
TGCGTATCTCCCAGATTGACTGCCGAGCCCACTTCCGCTCGACGGCAAACGACCACGGGCACGAATTCGCGCGAGTGGTCGGTTGAAGCGGATGTTGGGTCGTTACCATGATCGGCAGTGATGATGAGGAGATCATCGTCTTTCAGACGGTCGAGGATGCCATTGAGCGTCTCATCAAACTCCTCCAAACATTTTGCAAATCCGGCCGGGTCGTTTCGATGCCCATAAAGCATGTCGAAGTCTTCAAAGTTTGCGAAGATGAAGGCCGCGTCAGATGACAATGCTTCCGCCATCGCGACCGCGTGTTCCTTGTTGTTCTGTGTTCGTTTGACCGACCGGAATCCTCGTTGCGCAAAAAGTTCGGGAACGACTCCAACCCCCCAAACTGGCCCTATCTTTGAGGCGACTTCGTCAACAAAATTTGGGGGAGGTGCGAGCGGGAAGTCCCGCCTTCGCTCGGTTCTTGTAAATGAACCCGGCACCCCAATAAAGGGCCGGGCAATCACTCTTTGCACATCGGATAGTTCTCGCCCTGTCTCACAAATTTCATAGAGTCGCTCGATTGATATCACATCTTCATGCGCTGCGACTTGAAAAACACTATCAGCTGACGTGTAAAGAATTGGGTTTCCAGTGGCCATATGCTCGGCTCCGAGTTCAGCAATAATCGCCGTCCCGCTCGCTGCTTTGTTTCCAAGAACCTGGCTCCCGATTCGCTTCTCAAACTCATGAACAAGGTCGCTCGGGAAGCCGTTTGGATATGTTGAAAAGCGCTGGCTTGCCACAATTCCCATCATCTCCCAATGACCAGTCACCGAGTCTTTGCCTCCTTGAGATAACTCCTGTAGCCGCCCGTACCGTGTTGCCCATCCATCAAAGCCGGTCTCGGCATCGATCCCACCGGCGGCGAACAACCCCAACCCCTGGAGCGTCGGTGCGTTGATCTTGCCCACATGCTCCCAAACATGCCTGAGGGTGCTCGGGTGATCGGCATCGCCAAAAGCGACTGCATCGGGAGCTTCCCCAGCCCCAACCCCATCCATAACGATCACAATTGCGCGTTTCATGCTCTTGGTATACCGCGTCGCCGGAAATGAAGCACACGTTCGATACCGGCGAGGTCATTCCTGGATGAAACAAATTCATCACTCGCAAACAAAGCGCGAATCGAATCTCCCTGACCCATTCCGATTTCACAAAATAGATCACCGGTCCAGGGGCATGCCGCTAATTTCTCATAGAAAGTCAAACCCGATTCTCCCGCAAAAAGGGCTACATGCGGCTCATGTTCCTTCACTCCCGGGCCTATTTCATCGGAAAAGCCAACATACGGAGGATTAGTAAGGATAACGTCAACCGGATTCTCTTGGAGCCATTCAACCCCATCCGCACAAACGAAACGAACCGGCACATCCACTCCATTCTGACGAGCAACTTCAAGTGCAACTGAGCTCAAATCAATGCCAAAGACTTCCAACTCGGGTCGTTCCAACGCAGCCGTGATGGCGATGCAACCACTCCCGGTGCCGATATCGGCAACTCTGAGCCCGGGCAATGCCTCGACCGTTTGCAAGAACATCTCCACCAAAATCTCTGTTTCCTGACGCGGGATGAGAACCCTCGGGTCAACCAAAAAGCGGCGTCCATAGAACTCGCGAAAACCCAGAATGTAGGGAAGGGGTTCGCCCGCGGTTCGCCGCGAAAGCAAAGGATCGAATCGCTCGGCATCAACTTCTACTTCAGGGTGAGCAATTACCCACGAGCGATCCCTTCCAAATAAGTGGGCTGCAATCACCTGCGCTTCTAGTTTGGGAATCGATTGAGTTGCGAAACTCAGCCACTCGCCGAGAGTCATTCATTAACTCGCAAATCTTGCTCAAGTTCAGTTTCCGCTTGGCGAATATTTTTCAAATCTTCCAATGTCTGACGGATGTTCTCGCTTGAATCAATATTCGTTGGCGCAGATGACTTAATCGCCTGAACTGAGGCTTGTTCGACTTCGGTCGCCAGTTGTGCCAAGTCATGGGCAACCTTTGCCGCCGCTTGAAATCCTTCTGGCAAAGGATCATCCGACTTATATTCCGATCCGATGTTAATCCCGACCGAGTCGAGGATTGCCTGCACGCCCTCAATTACGGTTTGCGGTTGCGCAACGGGTCGAACTGCCGAACGCAGGTTGATCAAAATTTCCATCATCGCCCTTTCCGCGCTGATTTGTGATTGAGTGCGAATCCCTTGATAGTGCACGGGGAGTTGCTCGCTTCGCCAAAATGGCCCATCCACAGCATCTTTAACACGCTTCCAACACCGAGCCGACTCTTCAAGAAGATCAAGTGCAGCCGGATGCATCTCACGGTACAGTTTGCGTTGTTGAATCGACGTCTGCAGTCGCTGACCCACTTGCTTTGCCTCTTCAAGCATTGCTTCATCCGGGTTCGGCTTTCTCCCGCGAAAAATGTTCCAGGCCGTTGCACCAATGCCAGCTGCAGTTGCGAGGCCAATGGCTATAACGCCGGTAACAACCTGGCCGGTTGAGAGTCCAAGCGCTCCGGTCCCGCCCAGAACGCCGAAAATCGTTCCCCCGACGCCGCCCAGCGTGCCGATAATGCCACCAAAAACGCCAAATTTGACCAAGTGTTCTTTCTCCACCGACATCAGATGGCGAACATATTCCTGCAGATATGGCGTCGACCGAGACTTAGTGGTTACAACGATTGGCATTCGGATAACTCTATTATTGACGATTCGATCAGCTAGGATTCTCCAAGCCGGGTAATTTCAACTGTGAGTCGCCTTTCTATCCCATCTTCCGCCAAATCTTGGATTGAAGTTAGCCCCGAATCCCACTTCCCTATCCAGAATTTGCCCGTCGGCGTCGCCGCGATTGATTTCGAAGACGATTCTTCTGAAATATTCAACTGTGTGCCCATTGGCGACTACGTTGTCAACATTGACATGCTCAGCCAAGAGGGCCTGATTCCCGAGTTCGAAGGATTTCCGTTGGCTCCGTGGTCAGTTTTTGGAGGTCAGGAATCCCTTCGCGAAGTTCGGCGCGCAGTCTTTGAATTACTTGAAGCTTCTAACTCCAAACTGCGCGACCACGCCGGATTGAGAGAAGCCACCATTCACGAGCGCGCCAACATCGTGCCTCTGATGCCCATGAAGGTCTCGGCTTTTGTGGACTTCTACTCGGGCATCAATCACGCCAGCAACGTGGGGCGAATGTTCCGCCCGGACCAACCACCTCTACTGCCGAATTATCGCCACCTTCCCGTCGGTTACAATGGTCGAGCTTCAAGCGTTGTGCCAACCGAACATGACATCACCCGTCCGAATGGACAGTTTAAAGTTGGCGAAGACCTTCTGTTTGGCCCGACCCGCGAGCTAGATTTCGAACTTGAAGTGGGCTTCTTTGTCGCCAACGATTCTGAAATGGGAGAGCCAATTTCGATCAACGAAATCGAGGATTACATGCTCGGAATGGTCTTGGTAAATGACTGGTCGGCCCGTGATATTCAACGTTGGGAGTATCAACCTCTTGGCCCCTTCCTCGCCAAAAGCTTTGCCACGAGCATCAGCCCCTGGATAGTTTCGTTCGATGCGCTGGAGCCTTTCCGAATCGCCGGTCCGCCCCAAGACCCGCCCGTCTTGCCCCACCTGCGAGCCTCAGCTAATGGCCACTATGATATCC
>JBEBHJ010000024.1:0-45020 GCA_040081075.1 Fimbriimonadaceae bacterium
CAGAGTCCCGCCAAAACCCCCATGGCTGTACTCCACCCCCAATGCTGGGCGATTTGCCCTACACCCAAGCCGCTGACGATACCGCCAAAGTATCCGATACCATCAATCCAGCCCGACGCGGTTGCCGCGCTTTGGCCCCCCCCAAAGTCAAGGGAAGTTGCTCCGGCCAAAAGGGAGTACGGGCCAATCAGAGCGAAAGCTACCGCACCCACAAGAATCACGATTGCCAGGGGCGAGAGTCCGGGAATGAATGCGAGACCGGCCATAAGGACGCCGCTGACAAGCAATCCAGTCGGGATCACTTTGAGCCGGTGGCTGGGTGAATCGGACCTCGCCACGCGGTCGCCGAGAAATCCGACGACTAAAACGCTTAAGCCACCGAACAGCGGGAAGATGCTGCTGGCTTGGCCAGCGTCACCCTTTGCCATCTTGGCAAACTCGGTTAGGTAGGTGGGAGTCCACTCATTGAAAGTCTCCCGCAGAAGCGTCACGCAAAACGACAAAATGCAGACCATCCAGAAATCAGAGCGCAAGAAGATGGATTTCATTTGCTGCGCGGTAGCAACCTCTGACAAAGGAGGCGCCATCTCGTATCCGGGCCTCTCACGAAGAAGAAATGCTACTGGAACAAAGATCAAGATCAAACCAAATGCCGAGTAGGTGAAGAGCCCAGCCCATCCGACTTTTTGGTTGACCCAATAGCCAAGCAAGAGGCGGCTTGCGAAGTCTCCAAAGAGGTAGCTGAGACTTACGAATGCCATAACTCGCCCGTAGATATGGCGCGAGGCCCACTGACCTGCGATCCTGACCATGCCGGGCCAGCCTGAACTTTGGACGAACCGATTGCCCGCCCAAGCCACCATAAATAGAGGCGGGCCGCCAAGGCCGAACATTAGGGAGAAGCCGATCGCCCCCAGCATTCCGTAAAGAAAGAGCGGTTTCCCTCCGATTTTGTCGGCGAGGGGTCCGTGAATTAGCTTCCCGATTGCATACAGAAGGGTCCCAACCGAAGCAATCAAGCCAAGTTTTGCCTTATCGAGGCTCGGAAAGGCTTCAAGAAGCAACGGTTTAGCGACGCTGAAACTAGAGCGGCACAGGTAAAAGCCCGAGTAGCCAACAGCCAGTAACAACACGATCAGCCACAGAGGACGCGCTTTCAAGTACTCATTCTTCGACAGGGTGATTAACTGCATGTTAATGCCAATGGATGGACCCCTGGGTTTTGAATCGAGCGTTTTCTGCGGTACCCTCTAACCTCAAATGAGCGTTCGAATTGAGAAAGACACCATGGGCGAAATGCCCGTTGAGAGCACCCGCTATTGGGGGGCGCAGACCCAGCGTTCCATCCAGAATTTTCCGATCGGTACCGATCGCTTTAAGATGACCCACGCCATCATCCGGGCTATGGGAATTTTGAAGAAGGGCGCGGCTCAAGCGAACGCCGAACTTGGCGAACTGCCCCAAGACATCGCCAATCTCGTCGTTCAGGCGGCTCAAGAGGTCATAGATGGCAAGCTCAATGACCATTTCCCGCTTGTCGTTTTCCAAACCGGCTCAGGCACGCAAAGCAACATGAACTCAAACGAGGTGATTAGCAACCGAGCTATCGAAATCGCGGGCGGAGTTATCGGGAGCAAATCGCCGGTGCATCCGAACGACCATGTGAATCGCGGCCAAAGTAGCAACGACACGTTCCCGACCGCTATGCATATCGCCGTTGTTGAGGAACTTCACCGCCAACTCTATCCCGCGGTTGAGCTGCTTCGCGAAACGTTGCACGCAAAATCTGAAGCGTTTAAAGATATCTGCAAGGTTGGTCGAACTCACCTTCAAGATGCAACCCCGATTACCCTCGGACAAGAGATCGGCGGTTGGGTGGCTCAAATTGACTATTGCCTCGAAGAAGTGAGGCACGCCGAAAAGGGTTTGTATGAACTGGCCATCGGCGGCACAGCGGTCGGAACCGGCCTCAATGCCCACCCGAAGTTTGGCGATTTGGCGGCATCCTATTTTGCGAAGGAAACCGGGTTCCCGTTCTTGTCCGCACCCAACAAGTTCGCGGCTCTAAGTGCGCACGATGCGCTAGTTCAAGTGAGTGCAAGCCTGCGGACTCTGGCCGGTGCCCTCATGAAGATGGCGAACGATGTGCGATGGCTAGCAAGTGGCCCACGAAATGGAATCGGAGAAATTGACATCCCCGAGAACGAACCGGGCTCTTCTATCATGCCCGGCAAGGTAAATCCAACCCAAAGCGAGGCGCTTACCATGGTGGTTGCGCAAGTCTTTGGATGCGATGCCGCGGTTGCTTTCTCTGGGTCCCAGGGCAATTTCCAGCTCAACGTGTTCAAACCGGTGATGGTTCACAATGTTCTCACATCGATTCAGCTCCTTGGTGACTCATGCCGAGCCTTTAACGATAACTGTGCGATCGGTATCGAACCCAATCTAGATAAAATTAATGAAAATTTAAACTCCAACTTAATGCAAGTAACCGCTCTAAATCGACACATCGGCTACGACAAGGCGGCTGCAATCGCGAAGAAAGCCCACAAGGAAGGCACCACATTGAAGGAAGCCGCATTGGCCTCCGGTTACGTTACTGAAGCCGAGTTTGCAGCCTGGGTGATCCCGATCGAAATGACCTATCCTTCGGCGGGATAAAGTGCTCGCGCTTTGGGTAGGTATCCTCTTAGCGAAATGGAAGAGACCACATTAGTGTTGATTAAGCCGGGCGGAGTGAGCCGGCGGTTGAATGGTGAGATTATCCGCCGCATCGAAGCGCGAGGTTTGACGATCGTAGGACTCAAGCTGGTGCGTCCAAGTCGAGGCACAGTTGAGGAGCACTACGGCGAGCATCGGGGCAAGGGATTTTTTGAAGATGTGGTGAGCTATCTCACGAGCGGCCTCGTTGTGGCGATGGCCGTGCGCGGTACGAACGCGGTTAAAGCGATCCGAACCATGATGGGAGCTACAAACCCGGTAGATGCCGATCCCGGCACCATTCGGGGAGACTTCGCCCTCACGATTGACGATAACCTGACTCATAGTTCAAGCGACGTCGAAGCTGCCGAAAGAGAGCTTGCGTTATGGTTTGGCGAAGGCTTGCCCTAAATCTGGTCGCAATCGCGAGGTTCCCGTGCGGAACAACAAAGGCCGGCTGAGAACACCTCAGCCGGCCTTTTCACTACGACTAAAGCAAATGTCAACGACGAGAGCGTTGATAGCGATCAATCTCGCGTATTTTTGACTTTATTAGACGATGTTTAGACAATAGTTAGACAGACGTGATATACTGAGGTTCTAGGGCAATCTCTAGAGCTTAGACAAATGAAAATCGGGATTGTGGGATCTGGGGTGTCAGGGCTCATGTGTGCTTACTTGTTGGGGCGCAATCACGACGTCACGGTTTTCGAGAGCCAAAATCGATTCGGCGGTCACATCAATACCGTGGAATGTGCGGACGGCGAAAAGACCGTTCACGTGGACACTGGGTTCATTGTTCATAACGAGCAGAACTATCCGCTGTTCAGTAAGTTGCTACGAACGATTGGATCTGAAACTCAAGACTCAGACATGTCATTCAGTGTTCGACATGATCCTTCGAGAACGGAGTTCTCAGGTCGCAATCTAGACACACTATTCACTTCTCGAAGGAACCTCGTGAGCCCGGATCATTGGTCAATGATTCGAGATATTCGCCGCTTCTTTGACGTTGCATCGAATCGGGTCGAGCGCGGCCAATCTGTTGCTGATTTTCTTGCTCAACACGGTTTTGGAAAACCGTTTTGGGAGCGCTTTCTCTGCCCTTTATGCTGTTCCCTCTGGTCGTGTCCTCCTTCTCTGGCCGCTGAATTTCCGATTAGCTATGTTGCCGGTTTCCTCAAGAATCACGGAATGCTGACGCTCAAAGGTCGACCGACCTGGAAAGTGGTGGTTGGTGGATCGAACTCCTATCTTGAACGGCTTCTCAAGCACATTCAGGCGAGAACAAACTCGGGATGTCCAGTTAACAGTATCAAACGACTCGAGGGTGCTGTGCAGATTTCCACGCCGGTTGGAAACCACGATTTTGACGAGGTAATCGTTGCCTGCCACGCTGATGAAGCACTTGCACTTCTGCAGACTCCAAACTCTCGAGAATCCGCCCTCCTTAGCAGCTTCCAATTTCAATCGAACGACGTTGTTTTGCACACCGACATTAGCGTGCTTCCAAAGAACCCGAAAGCATGGGCAAGCTGGAACTATCGCGTCCCCACTACTGATCAGGCTTCCTCAACGGTGACGTATAACATGAATATGTTGCAGAAGTTGACCTCCAAAACGACGTTCTTAGTGTCTCTAAATGAACCGAATATTGAGCCCTCAAAGGTCATCAAGCATATTCACTATGCGCATCCGGTTGGTGCGGCCGCCGCTGAGGTGGCCCGAGATCAACGGACCGCGCTAGTTCGCAATGATCGCATCTCCTATTGCGGCGCGTATTGGGGTTATGGTTTTCACGAGGATGGCGTGCGCAGCGCGGTCGAAGTTGCCCAGGCTTTTGGAGAGAGATTCGATGCATAGTGCCATCTTTGAAGGTTGGGTGCGGCATCGAAGATACGTGCCATCTCATCATTCCTTTACCTACGCCCTTTATATGATGTATCTGGACCTCGCCGAGCTGGCAAGAGCTGACTTACCGGTGTTGGCCGAGTGCAAGGGACGATTCCGTCGGACAGACCACTTAGGTGACCCCACGAGGCCGTTAGAAGATTGTGTTCGGGAGCTAGTTCGTGAGCAAACCGGTCGTTCTGTCCGAGGCCCAGTTCGGCTGTTAACCCATCTTCGCCAAGGCGGCTACGTGATGAATCCCGTTTGTTTCTACTACTGCTTTGGCGAGAGTGGGATCGAGCTTGAAGCGATTGTTGCCGAGGTCCACAACACGCCTTGGGGCGAAATGCATGCTTACGTCTTGGACAGCGCGGAAGGTCAGTCCGTCCATCAATTCGCAAAGGCCTTCCATGTCTCCCCTTTCATGAAAATGGCCCAGCAATATGTTTGGAGATTCAATCGCCCCGATAAGAACCTCGTTGTGCACATGGAGAACCAGGAATCTGCGGCCCGGGTGTTCGATGCAACGCTCGTGCTAAAGAGGAGGCCACTGACTCGTTCAAACGTGAGGCTAATGTCATTTCGGCATCCATGGTCAACACGAGCCGTTATCTGCCGCATCTACATTCAGGCATTGAAACTTTGGATGAAACGTGTGCCAGTCCATCCGCATCCTAGCCGCGCAAAGGAGTTTGACAAGTGAAGCGCTGGGAAGTTGATCGCCTTGAAATAGCGGATACGGGTAAAAGGAGCCGCCTCAACTTTGGGATTTATCGCAGACTTGTCATCTCCGCTCTTGATCGCATCCGTGAGGGCGTGATTCATATTGAGGAGCCCGGAAGGCCGCCGATTTGTGTTGGAGTGCCGGATGAGTCGTTTCCGGCCCACGCACACATTCGAATCGCAGATGAGCGCTTCTACAAATTGGCCGCCAAGAGGGGAGGTATCGGCGTTGCTGAAGCTTACATTAAAGGATACTGGCAAGCGGACGACCTGACAAATCTCATGCGCATGTTCGTAAGAAGGATCGGTAAGGAAGTGCCAATGGAACGCGTTTTGGCATCGATTGGATCAATGCCGGCTTATGTCAGACATCTCCTGCGAAAGAACACAGTGAGAGGAAGCAAGAAGAATATTCGCGCTCACTACGATCTTGGGAACGATTTTTTCGAAGCATTTCTTGACCCAACTATGACCTACTCATCGGGCTACTTCGACTCAGGCGATGCCAGCATGCAAGAGGCCTCCGAGAGGAAGCTCCGCATGATTGCGCAAAAGCTTGCGATTGGTGCCAGCCACACCATACTCGAACTGGGATGTGGTTGGGGCAGTTTTGGGATGCTATGTGCAAGGGAATATGGCTGCAACGTTGTTTGTGTAACTCTCTCTGCCGCCCAGCAGGCTGAAGCCACGCGGAGGGTACGAGCCGCTGGCCTGCAAGACAAGGTCGAGATAAGGCTTCAAGACTATCGTGAGCTAACCGGAACGTTTGATCGGATCGTTTCGATTGAAATGATAGAAGCTGTTGGGCACGAGAACCTGTCGGAATTCTTCCGAAAGTGCGCCTCGCTTCTGAAAGACGACGGTGCAATGGTGATTCAGGCGATTTCGATGCCAGAGCGAGGATATGAGAGCTATCTTCGCCGAACGGACTTCATTCGAGAGTTCATTTTCCCTGGATCGTGCTGCCCATCTATAGCGGCAATTCTTACTGCGGCCGCGAAGGCAACGAAGCTGCGTGTAGCGCATTTGGAAGAGTTCGGCCTTCACTATTCGAGGACGCTGCGACATTGGCGTGAGGCGTTTGTTGGAAACTTTGAGAAGATTCTCGCCGCTGGATATTCTGCGGACTTCTTGCGCCTCTGGCATTTCTATCTTTGCTACTGTGAGGCGGGTTTCGAGGAGAAACACGTGGGAGTGTCTCAGATCGTTTTTGAAATGCCCTCGTACGTTGAAAAATCAATAAAGCTGAGTGAACGGGAGTTGGTTAATGATTGATATTGGCGATATTCCGGAACGAGACCAGAACGGAGTCTCCATTTTGGAGTTGTCCGAAAGGTCTCCGGTTCTGCTTGTGTTCTTGCGACACTTTGGATGAATCTTTTGCCGACAGCTTGTGTCGAAGCTCTCGCAGCTTAGGCATGAGATTTCGGCCGGTGGGACGCAGTTAGCGTTCGTACACATGGGGGCAGAAGTTGACGCAAACGCCTTTTTTAGCGAATATGGGTTGGAAGTCGTTCCTCGATTTGCGAGCCCGGACCAGGAGTTGTATAGAAAGTTTGGCCTGAACCAAGGGAGTGTAACTCAACTTATGAATTTCCGAACACTTACAAGTTCTATTGGGGCATTCCGAGAAGGGCATCGTCAAGGCAAAACTGCGGGCGACCCAGCGCAGATGCCAGGGGCATTCTTGATAAGCGGGGGCCAGGTGGTCCGCTCGTTTATCGCGAGGTTCCCCGGTGAAATGGTGGATTTTGTTACATTCAGTTCAATTGAGGTCGGCTTATGACCGCTATAAGCTCGATCGGAGTCGCCTGGTTGGTCATGAGTCTTCTCATGGCCGCGCTCTGGTTTGTTCAGTTCAAAAAGCACAACGCGGGAATTGTTGACGTCGCTTGGAGCTTTGGCACCGGACTGTCAGCTCTTTGGTTTGTTGCTTGGGCCCCGGGGCAGCCAGGGCGCAAGTTGATTGTCGCGGTCTTGGCTGCCGCATGGGCTGCTCGGCTGGGCTTCGCCCTCCTTAGGCGAATTCGCGGAGAGGAAGAAGATGGTCGTTATCAAATGCTACGCGAAAAGTGGGGGGACCGAACCCAGCCCCTCATGTTTGGATTCTTCCAGATTCAAGCTTTTTGGGCCGTTCTCTTCGCTTTGCCAATGCTGGGCGCGGCATCAAATGCCGCAGTTCTTGGTATCACCGATTGGATTGCGATTGTTGTCTTTCTGGTCGCGTTAAGTGGCGAGAGCGTGGCGGACTTGCAGCTTGCTGCATTCCGGAACCAGGAATCAAACCGAGGGAAGGTGTGCAGGGTTGGGCTTTGGCAATGGTCTCGACATCCAAACTACTTCTTTGAGTGGATTCACTGGTTTGCCTACGTCTTGCTCGCACTTGCCAGCCCGCTGGCATGGCTAACATGGGCCGGGGTAGCCGTCATGCTTTTATTCCTCACGAGGGTCACCGGCATTCCATTGACGGAATCTCGGTCAATCAAGTCTAGAGGTGATGCCTATCGTCAATATCAGCGGGAAGTTAGCGCATTCTTTCCGTTGCCTCCGCGAGAGGATCGGAAATGATGGAGCAGCTCCAGGCTCAAGCGCTCGCGATGGCAGAAAGTGGTCGGGTCCCAGAAAAGGCGCTCAGGTGGGGAATCCGTTGGGGCTGTGCAAATCGGCTTAGACGCGTAGAGGAAGAGTTTGAAGACTATGATGTCGCCTTGGGACACTTTGTTTCTAACCTAAAAAGCCAACCAATCGCGGAAGCAACAGACATAGCGAACGAACAGCACTACGAACTCCCCGCGGAGTTCTTCAGGTTGGTGCTTGGGCCAAACCTGAAGTACAGCGGCTGCGATTGGGATACCGGTGCGACAAGCCTTGCCGAGGCGGAGCGGGAGTCCCTCAGCATAATTGCTCAACGAGCACAGTTGGGCAATAATCAGGACATATTGGAGCTTGGTTGCGGTTGGGGTTCGTTGAGCCTCTACATGGCATCCGCCTATCCAACGTCTAGAGTGACGGTGGTCTCGAATTCAGCGCATCAACGCGAGTTTATCGAGAATCTAGCGACCACGCGCAACATAACGAACCTTAAAGTTCTGACATGTGACATCAATGATTTCGAGCCAAGTTCGCAGTTTGACCGTATTGTGACGGTCGAAATGCTCGAGCATGTTAGAAACTATGAGTCTCTTTTCCAGCGTACGGCGAGCTGGCTTAGACCAAATGGCTTGATGTTCGCTCATATCTTCATGCATGAGCGTTACCCCTACTTTTTCGAAACGGAAGGAGCCGGCAATTGGATGGGAAAACACTTCTTTACCGGCGGGGTGATGCCGTCTCACAACTTGTTCGAAAGTGTGCAGAGTTCGATGACGGTGGAGCAGAAATGGCGAATCAATGGCTCCAACTACCAGAAGACTGCCGACGCGTGGTTAAGTAATTTGAACACGAACAAGGCCCGGATACTCTCCATCTTGCGCAAACACTATGGAGCGGATGCGGCGTTGTGGTTTGCCCGGTGGCAACTATTCTTCTTAGCCTGCAGTGAATTGTTCGGTTTTGATAATGGTCGCCAATGGGGCGTGGGCCACTACTTAATGCGTCCGCGTTAGGCGGCAGGGTCGGCAAGCACTGGCGTTTTCGGAGCAGACGCAGGGGCGACCAATGCATGGGTTGGTCCCGCCATAGCCTGAGCTCTACTTGCCACATCTTCGGCTGAAGGCGAGTTTCCGACGATCCTCATCGCTGCGTCTCGGGCTGGTACGCCCGCCCGAATAAGCGGTACGACAAGTTCGGCTGCCTGTTCAATCCTCTCGCGTGAAAGTCTTCTTTCACCGCGTAACACGGTTGCCGTCGGTTCGTGCAAATCTGAGACGATTCTGAGTTTCGATAGTCCCTTCAAAATCCAATAGGTCACATCGATTTCCCACCAGAAGAATCCTTGGCGCGTTGATACCATGTAATAGTGGTGATTGTTGTGCCAACCTTCGCCCATCGTGATAAGGGCCAAGAAAAAGTTGTTTCGCGAATCATCGCCCGTAAAGTAGCGTTGCTTGCCCCATGTGTGGGCAAAACTGTTAATGGCGAAAGTGCCGTGATACAGGGCGACCGTACTCCAGAGAAAACCGACCACCAAACCGGGCCAACCCGCGGCGAGGTAGCAGATGGAGGCGAGGAATATAGCTGGGACATGGCAATATTTCTCAAGCCATACGAGCTCAGGGAATTTTTGAAGATCCTTTACGTTAGAGTAATCAGCGACGCCTCGCTTAGCGGCGAAAATCCAGCCTAAATGGGCAAAGAACAAGCCGAACTGACGGGGAGAGTGTGAGTCCTCAATCTGGTCCGAGTGACGATGATGATCTCGATGCTTCGAAGCCCACCATAACATCCCGCGTTGGGCCGACATTTGACCAATGAAGGCCAGAAGAAACTGGAAGAATCGCGAAGTGCGATACGTTTTGTGAGCGAAATAGCGGTGAAAGCCGCCAGTTATCGCAAACATTCTAAGAAAGTAAAGGCCAACTGCCATCCAAATAACAGTCGCATTTACACCTGTCCATATTGCGGCGAAACAACCCAAATGCACTAACAAGAACGGAATCGCATCTGGGTAGATGATATCGTCATGCTCGTCAAAAGACGGGGAGTGAGCCGCATGTTGGGGTTCGTTCAATTGAGCCTCATCATGCTTTTCAAGAGATTAAAGAATACCTTTTTGAATACGCCCGACGGGCCGAGGAAGTCGCGCTTTATCCCGAGATTCTTAACAGCTCTAGGGATTAAAGCGGCGGGTTGCTCAGGTTTCGCGCCCGGTCCAAAAGCGTGCAAGCGTCGTCGAGGCTGGGATTGAGTTTGATCGCCACTTCGCAATCCGCCACACACAGATCGTACTCACCGAGTTTGAACGAGCATTCGGCTCTTCTAAAATAGGGCATCGCATCTTTCGGATAGCGCAGGATGACATGAGAGAGGTCTGCCTTCGCACCTTCATAGTCGCCCTTCACCGCGCGCACTTTGGCGTACTTGCAGTATTTGTAAGTGTTGGCCCTCACCACCGTTTTCATCAAGCGACTGAGAATCCAACCGATCAAGCCCAAAGCAAAGGCACAGCCGGAAATCATGAACACAACCCAGACGGTAACAACGCCACTCTGGGTCTCGATCCAAAGTAGTTCTTTGAGCTCGGGGCGTGGGGTTTCGACGTATCCCGCCCAAAATGCCTCTCCATCGAGATCAGGGTGCTTTCCCGCTTTCAACTGTTCTAACACAAACTGATCCAGATTTGACTTGTACTCCTCAGCGCTCCTTCGCATGGTCGAGAAGTTATCGGCAATGATGCGCTTCTGATTGTCATAAAGTGCGAACATAACGGTCACTTCCAACTTTTGGCCGGTCAAGCTCCGGCGTCCCTCGGCTTCAAGTTCCTTCACGCGGAAATTTGCGAGTTCAGCGATGTTTGCATCCCTGAATGACAGGGATCCGATGGCGTGAATCACATCAACGCTTTCCCATGCATTGCCAAGTGCGACCAGCCCAACAAGCCCTTTTTGTAACTCTGGGGGGAAATTGCCATCCTCAACAAAATCGCTCCCGATCGCAAAGTGAAGGTATCCCTCTGTAGAGCCCTTGCTCCGTTGAATAGTCCAGTTCATCAGTCCAAGTTGGGCACGCTCCCTTCCAAAGTGAGACTGTGGGTTAAGGTTGATGGCTTCTGCAATAAGATCGCGCCCTCTTTTTAGCCACTCAAGATGATCTCTCTTGGCGCCCGATGCGAAGAACTTGTGGGCCCAGAAGGTGCCTTCATTAGCCAGCGTCCGATAAGACTCTTCCTTCGTCATGCTATGTGTGGCCCTTCTCTTTGCGGCAATCCATTGAAGTGCTTCGTCATCATTCCCGAGCCTGTCAAATGCTACAGCGATGTTGTCGTAGCTTTCCATGTCGAAAGGATTTGCTGCAATCTTTGTCTTGGCGATCTCAATTCGACGCTTGTAATACGCATCTGGATAACGAGCAATTCGACCGGTGATCGCATCCCCGACGTCAAGTTTTCCCGATAGCTCCTGTGAAAGCGTATCACTGTCCCAAAGGCATGCAATGGACAAGCTCGGAATCAGAAACAACTGCACGGCGATGCGTCGCATGATCACCATAACGCAAGGAGGTCGTGTAAAGATTCCCGTTAGAACTTGAACGCATACGTTACCGAGAAGATGGATGACGCGTATCCCGCTTGTCCGACTTGCCGATCTTGGGTGCTCAGAGGAGCGAAGTTGAGCTCCAATGCTCGATCCTTGGCGAGTTGGTGATTGAGGGTGAACGAGAACTGGGAACCAAGAATGTTGTCCGACGAGAATGCATTTACCGCGGCAGAAAACGAAGTTTTCGAATCTAAGGCATAAGATAGACCCACGCCCAAGTTGTAGCTATTAGGAAAATATCGGTCGAGGCTCTCGGCTGATTCAAATGGGGCTCCACTACCGCGAAATGTGTCAAAGGAGGCCTCACCGTAGCCACTGAAACCTTTCCTAAACGACTTACTCGCTCCCATCGCAAAGTTGTGCCACGCAAGCTCCGTATCACGGGCAAGGTTTCGCCGAAAGCGCATCGTGTACATAGCATAGGCGTAAACATCATTAGAGACCAGGTCCAACTTAGCCTGACCCATCGCCTTGTCATCCCACAAAAACGAGCGATTGTCAATGCTGTCAGGAACAACTGAGCTGGTAAGGTCATCCCAACTGCCTCGAAGGCTGAACTTTAAGCCCGACTCGACTTGCCTTGCGAGCCGAAACTCGTAGGTGTTCCAGGCCGGGTCCTCGGTGCCTTCTCGTGTCGGGCGGATGCGCTCGGCTTCTCGGTGCCTCATACTTGCTTGAACCGACCAAGGACCAACCCTAGAAGTCAGTCTAGCTCCAGCGCTGAACCGGTGTCGATCGTAGGAAGTGATCTGATTGGGCAGCTGAATGTCTTGGCGCTGGACGTCAACAAGCAAACTTGTGCGTCTTCCAATCTCGATGGTGCTAGCCACTCCAAGCGATCGGATAGAGCTGTTGCGAAGCCCGCTCTGACCAATTGTCGTGAGACTCGCGGACCCCGATAAACTGACGTGGGGCCCGATCTCTCCAAAGAGCCCGGCGGCCACGGTGCCTTGAATTCGATCGGGTTGAGTTGCTTTACCCTCGGAATACCTGGTTTGACTTACGGCGAACGATGCATTCTTCGTCTGGGCGCCCGCTGCGATGCGTTGAGTTCGGGGGTTTGTAGCGAACTCGGTGTGCTGGGGGCGTACTCGACGGAAGGAGTCTTCGAAGGCAAAGAATAACTTTGAGTTTCCCAATGACTGGGCGACCGAAAAATGGGTGACTCGATCTGAACCCGATTCGTTCGCATTCGAGTGTTGATATCGGCGTAGGCTGTTATCTAAGGAAAATCGAGTCTTGCCCCCAGGCAGAACGGACCAGGCGCCGATCCAGTAATCGCGATCAGGTAGATCGTGAATCACGAGCTTGGTTGTTGAACCCGAGAACTTAAGCTCTTCAAGGGCCCAACCAGCCCCGGGCGTTCCCAGTTGACGGGCCCTTTCCTGGTTGTATTTCGTCCAGATGCCAGTGTAGGCGAGCTTAGCCGATATGACGTCCTGAGCCGAGCCCAAAACCGCTACGCTACAACCAACAATTACCGCAAGTATCTTCATGGTGCAAGAAATTTCGGGCTCGAGTTGCTTCCATGAACTGCAACGTGACAACCGGCCGTCCAGCAAGATTTAGCCGGAAAGTGCGTAACCAGCTTATCGGTGTGACACTGGGCGCAGAGCCCGCGCGTTGTGGCCTTAAGCATAGATGGATTGTTCGCTCCGTGTGGGCGATGGCACTCTTTGCAACCATCACTACCGATACCAGCTACGGGGTCGTGTTCAAAGACAAATGGGCCCGCTCGTTCCGTGTGGCAGGTTACGCACGTATCCTTAAGCCCGCCTTGCTTGCTCTTTTCAGCAACCGTTGGGTGAGGGTTATGGCAATCGCTACAGACCATGTTGCCTTCTGGAACCGGGTGATGGGCGGAGTTGCGAAACTCCATGATTGCGGCCGGGTGGCACGAGCCACAAAGCGTGGCCTCGTCTGCTCGTAGCATGGCATTTGATTCCACTTTGGCCTTGAAAGCCGCGCTCCTAGGATCGGCTCCTTTTCTCATTTTGATTTGCGGGTCCGACTCTGGATGAATCTGATGACAGCCGACACAACTTACGTCGGCTTGGGCATGTTCGGTGAACTTCCAGTGGGCCGGAGAAACCGATCCTTCATGGCAACGCATACAAGCGGCTGAGGCTTCTTTGGCCGCCATTTTTCTAAACCCGATCACTTGCTTTTCATCGTCAATGTGGAACTGGCCGGGACCATGGCACCCCTCGCAGCCCTTCTTCGCCAAAGGGAGGTGAACGTCCGTCATGAAGGTGGAATGAGGCGAGTTGTGGAAGTTTTTCTCCATGCTGTAGTGGCACTTCCCGCACTTCTCGTCCCCAACATAGTCTTTAGAGCTAGCCTTTGAGAAGAGTCTTTCCGCAAGAGACTTTTCAAGAGGATTGTAAAGATTATGCGCGATGCCAATCGCAAAAACGACTGGCCCTAAGATGAGAAGGAGGGCCCGTAAACGGGCTAGGCCCATCTTAGAGTCCATTTTTGGTCGCTGGCGTTTTGTCATTGTGTAAGTAGATAAGAGGGGGATATATCTCCGTTTAGTGCAACCATTTGAGAATTGTTCATCTTGGCGCGGGCGTGCAACAATATTCCATGCTGACCCTAACCACCCAGCGCGTGTCTCTAACAAAACTGTTTCCGCTTGCCATCAGTCGCGGAGTGAGCTACGGGTCGGACAACCTGTTTGTATCGATTACCGATGGAACCCACACCGGGCTCGGCGAGTGCGCTCCCGGAGCTGGCTACGATTCGACGTTGGCGAGTTTGGCAGAGCAACAACTGTCCGCGATCTTTCCCGGTGGTGAATTGCCCGAGCTGGGAATCATTGAGATGTGGAGTTATTGTCGCGAACGAGAACTAGCGCCCCCTGCCCAAGCGGCCGTTGATATGGCGCTGTGGGACCTGAAGGCGAAGCAACTTGGCCGACCGCTCTATGACCTTTTTGGCCTTTCGAATCGCCAAGCGCCAACGAGTGTGACGATCGGAATCAACCCGCCGGAGGTAACCCGCGAACGCGTTCCGCTCATTCTTGGAAAAACTGGTGCTAAGAGTTTAAAAATCAAACTTGGTTCGCCGGAGGGCTTGCCCCATGATCAGGATCACTTTATGTCGGCGAAGGAAAGCGCGGCACCGTTTGGGGTCAAGCTTCGTGTCGATGCCAACGGCGGATGGACGGTGAAAGACTCGATTTACATGATGGCGTGGCTAGCCCAGCGCGGCGTGGATTACGTGGAGCAGCCCCTAATGGAGGGCCACGAAGACGGGTTACCGCAACTTTTTGAGCGGCGGCCGCTGCCCATTTTTGTGGATGAGTCGTGCCGATTTTCAACCAGCATTCCGTCGTTCGCGCATTGCGTTGATGGCGTCAATCTCAAGCTCATGAAGTGTGGCGGATTGACCGAGGCTCACCGAATCGTCGCCACGGCCCGCGCTCATGGGCTCAAAACGATGATCGGGTGTATGGGAGAAAGCTCCGTGGCGATCGGAGCAGGTGCCGCAATTGGGGCATTGTTTGATCACATCGATCTTGATTCTCACCTGAATCTAAACCCCGACCCAGCCGTTGGATTAGGATGGGAGGATGGTGTGGTTGTCCCTTCGGATATGCCGGGACACGGGGTCCGTTTGGCTTGACAAAGATGATCGCCGAAATCTCAAATTCCCTCAGGCAAATCGAGAAGCGCTACGATGTTCGTGTGCTTTACGCGGTTGAATCGGGTAGCCGGGCCTGGGGGTTTGCCTCGCAGGATAGCGACTATGATGTTCGCTTTATCTATGTGCACACCCGTGATTGGTATTTAACCATCCATGAAGGGCGGGACGTAATCGAGGAAATGTTGCCAAACGATCTGGATGTTAGCGGCTGGGATTTGAAAAAGGCGTTGAAACTCCTACAAAAGTCCAACCCTCCGTTGTTGGAGTGGCTCTACTCACCGATCATATACCAAGAAAATGGGGAGTTTATGGTGAAGCTTCGGAATATCGCATCCACTGGCTATTCAGCCAAGCACTGCGCTCACCACTATCTGAGCATGGCGCAATCTAACTTTCGAACTTACCTTCAGACCGAGCGGGTTCGGGCGAAGAAGTATCTCTACGTCCTGCGTCCGCTGCTGGCTGCCCGTTGGGTGAGAGAAGGAAAGGGAATCCCGCCCGTGTTGTTTTCAAGTCTACTTGAGGAGCCATTGGACGCCGAAGTGAGGTCAGCGATCGACGATCTTGTCGCCCAAAAGATGGCGGGCAACGAACTTGACGACTTGCCGCGAAACGAAGTTTTGCATCAATTCATCGTGGCTGAACTCTCAAATTTGGCCGACCTATCCGGGGTCCCGCATCGAAAGATTGAGACCTCGGATTTGGATGCGCTTTTTCGCGAGTTCGCTATCTGAATCGGCCGATTCCCCAAACCAACGGAGCGGGGCCTGTGTTGGAAACTTCTAGTTTCTCGGCGCCCCCGGCTTCAAAATAGTCGAGCCTAAAAGGAAAAATCCCGGCCGGTAGCTTGACTCGGGCAGTCTTGGTCGAACCACCATGCAAACCATCATGGTTGATTGTGGTCGCCCCGCCGATGCTCAAGACCGAACCGTCGTCGCTGGTGAGCGCAATCGTATAAGTTCCGGCGACTGGAACCGTCACAGTACCTTCAAACGTGATGCCGAACCCTTCGTCAACTCCTGCAACCGCGATCCCAAAATCCTTGACGGTCTCGCTCTTGGCGGGCGTCAACGCGGCAAAATCGGCAACCTTTGAAAATTTTCCAAGGAATACCTTGGCGGTAATGGGAGCTTGACCTTTGGGCGGGTCTCCTGCTTTGACGTAGTTCACAACTACCGGATCAGAAAGGTTCTTCCCGCTCGCCATGACCGCCTTCACCACCGTTGTTGAGGTCACCTTTATTGGGTTCGTGTAGATTGGGCTCGTTGCAGTTGGTTCGCTTCCATCCGTTGTAAAGCGAATGACTGAACCTGCAACCATGGGCTTTTCAAAAGCGACTTCAGCTTCGGTTTCAAAGATACAAGCGTCGAGAGCAGCGGTTGGCTCGGGAATGTTGTATTGAACATCCATCAAATCCAAGCGGTTCAGACCAAACGCTAGGCGAGGTTGGAACTCGGTCCAACTCCGATCCGCGTCGCTGGACCACAGCACCTCAGCCAGAGCAATTGCTCGCGGGAATGCCATTTTCTCAACCCGGCGGCTGTCATCCATCCACTCCGTCCAGACGTTGCCTTGCGCTCCAAGAACATGCTTACCTTCATCCGAAGCCAGTTCATCTGGAATGGGGTTATAACCATAAACGGTTTCCGTGGAAATGTTGTTATAGCCGTAGTCAAAGTAGCAGTGGCTGGTTGGGGACATCACGACGTCATGCCCGCTCTTTGCCGCTTGGATTCCACCGGAGATTCCCCGCCACGACATCACGGTGGCATTAGGGGCGAGTCCTCCTTCGAGAATCTCGTCCCAGCCAACCATCCGGCGTCCTCTTGAGTTCAAGAATTTCTCAATCCGCCGAATAAAGTAGCTCTGGAGCTCAAGATTGTCCTTTAGCTTCTCGTCGGCAATCCTCCTTTGGCAATCGGTACAGTCTGTCCAGAGGCGCTTGTCAACCTCATCGCCACCAACGTGGATGAAATCCGACGGAAACAACTCCAAAACCTCATCGAGGACGTTTTCAATAAACTCAAACGAAGATTCTTTTCCGGCACAGTAAACATTTGAACCAAACATACCGGTGGACAGCTTCCATGATTCAAGCGCATTTTCGGTGCAACGAATTTCGGGATAGCACCAGAGAGCAGGCAACGTGTGCCCGGGCATCTCAATTTCTGGCACAACCGTAACCCCGCGTTCCGTTGCGTAGGCGACAACCTCTTTGACTTCATTTTGTGAGTAGAAGCCTCCATAGGTTGGGGTTGATCCCTTAGGATCGGCGAACTTCAGGTTAATATAGTCCCAGCCTTTTTGAACGCCTTCGCGCCAGGCTCCGATTTCGGTCAACTTGGGATATTTTTTGATTTCAACGCGCCAACCACCATCATCCACCAGATGCCAGTGAAACACGTTCATTTTGAACTCGGCAAGCAAGTCAATGTACTTTTTGACGAAGCTCGTGGGATAAAAATGGCGGGAGACGTCGAGGTGCATGCCTCGCCACTCGAATCGGGGCTTGTCTTCAATATGGAGGCATGGAATTTTGGCTTTCCCCCACAGTTGGCGCAACGTGATGGCCCCGTAAGTTAGACCCTGAGTTTGGTGAGCTTTTATCTCGATGAGATCTGGCTTTACCTCGAGCGTGTATCCTTCCTGACCGAGGTCATCGCGGCTCTCATCAAGGGTCAGCTGTACGCGATTGGCACCGGTGGGGCGCGCTCCAACACAACTTTGAACTACCTTGTAGGCAAAGGAGCTCTTCTCCCCTGTAACTTTTGTTCCTAATGCAGGGTTGAAAGCGCCTTCTCGAATTTCGTAAACGAAGGGCTTTGGAACGAGAGGAGGCAGGGACAAAACACTAAGCGTAAAGGCAACTGCAATCATGCCAAGTTATAGCCGATTTTAGCCGCCGATGATGAAGGCCGGGTCTTTTTGAACCCAAGTTTGAAGTAATCGCCCAACTTTCTCAAGCGAGTCGGCCGAACATCTGTCGGGCAGATCCTTCACCGTGTGCCACTCCGGGTATTCAAAATCAATCAAATCAATGGTTTTTAGGCCCGCGTTATTAAGACAAATGTGATCGTCTTCGATCCAAGGGCCCTCAACGAGCGGGAACGTATCAGCGAGGCCAATGGACCGAGCGTGATCGTAAAGCGCGTAAATCAGCTTCGGGGCGAAGCGAAAACTGTTGGGTTCCACGGGCACACGCAGGTCTTTATCGCCGACCATATCAATCAAAATTCCATAATCTGGCTTGGGATCAGGCATGTTCTTGGCGAAGTGTTTGGCTCCTAAAAACATCTCTTGCAATGACGGGCCAACGTCTTCGCCGTCGGTCATTAGGTACATCACACCCGTATCCTTAGGCAGTTTGTCCTTGAGCGTGCGCATGAGCTCGAGGAGGACGGCAACTCCGCTCGCGCCATCGTTCGCGCCAAGGATTGGCTCTGCGTGATTTGCTTCGTTAGGGTCCTGATCAGCGGTTGGTCGAGTATCCCAGTGAGCGATCAGCAAAATTCGGGTTTTGGCCTTAGCGTAGTTTTGCTCGCCAATGAGGTTCCACATCTTGAGGTCCTGGCCCTTTGACCATTTGTGCGTGAACTCTTGTTTGCGAACGTTTTCGCAACTCTTGGTGATCTCCTCTAATATCCAATCTCGACATTTGGTGTGGCCTTCCATCCCTGGGAAGCGGGGCCCAAAAGCGACTTGCTTGTTGAGATGTGCCCAAGCGAGCTTTTTATCAAAATCGGCCTTGGCCGTAGTCGTTTGAGAAAGGGCTAGGACCGAACAACCCAGCGCGGTGATGATTCCGATTGCGATTTTCCGCGAAGAACGGACTCGAGAGTTCCATCTAACGTTCGAACGATTTTGTTCTTGTCCCATATTTTAAAGTATCCCATTCCGCCGCGTCCAAGTTGGGCAGGCATTGCGATCTCGTAAGTTTTTGCGTCCTCTAAGTTGTTCCCGGTGTCGGATTTGACACTAATCACTCGCTTCTCCGGCGCTCCGCTAGATGAAATCTCAATCGAGAAGCCGGAAACCTGGAGAAAACTCTGATTCGACTGCGGGTAAAGAGCTGCTGAGCGCTCAAAGGCTGACCGCAGTTCGGCCCCAGTTAGCTTGACCACCACAATCGACTCCGTTGGATACTGCATCATTGAAGCTAGATCATTGCTTTGGTAGGGGACTTTGATGTGCTTCGCGGCCAGGAAGGCACCATCGGTGCCTGCGGCGGTGCGCAAGGCATCGGCCGCAGATTGTGCGCCAATATGCGCCATGTTGCCGGGCCCTTTCTCTTGAGCAAACGCAACCAGCGCAACCGCACACAAACTTACCAATAGAACCCGTTTCATTTGATCCGAGATATTGTGACGCCTTTACGTCACAAAAGTTACGGATTTCGCTGATAAATTAGGCCCATCGCAACAATTGCACAGTCGAATACACTCTTGGTATGAGTCACGCGCAGCAGGTGCTTGAGTTTGGGGCAATCCGTTCGCTTCTGGCTGCGCGTTGCGAAACGGAAGTTGCAGCCGAACAGGCGGGGGGCCTCGAACCAAGCTTTGTTGGGCCCGAGGTTGTTGAGCTACTAGCTGAGACAGACGAAGCCTACCAATGCCTTGCAAATGATTCCCCACCGAGTTTGGCCACGTGTCGCGATCTCCGTGACGCTTTGAAGCGGGCCGAAAAGAACGGAAGTTTGGGCGGGTTGGAGCTAATCCAAATTGCTGATGCCATGTTCGCCATGCGAAATGCACGAAGGTTTCTGGACCCGAAGAAGCAAAGTTACGCTCGACTTTGGGCTCACGCTGAGATTTTTCCAGATATTCAACGACTTGAATCTAAACTCTTTGACACATTGGATTCATCGGGGGATGTTCGAGAAACGGCAAGCCCAAAGTTGGCATCACTTCGAGCAAAGCGGCGTGGTACCCAAAGCCGGCTACTCGAGAGAATTCAAGCACACACAAATCGAAATCGAGAGCTCCTCAGCGATCCGATCTACACGGTTCGTGACGGACGTTATGTTATCCCGGTTAAGTCGGAATATCGGGGTCGAATCAAGGGCATCGTTCATGACACGAGTGCAAGCGGCCAAACCGTGTATATCGAACCCGACGATGTCTTGCAACTCGGGAATCAGATCCGCGAGATCGAGGCCGCCGAGCGAGAAGAGTGCGCGGCAATCCTTCGTGCTCTATCGGCCCAAGTTGGTGCTCACGCTTTGGAAATTGCAGCGGGCTTACGTGCGGCCAGCAAACTCGACTTAATCTTTGCCAAAGCGCGGCTCGCGTTTGACCAAAAGGCTTTCAAACCCGAGTTCCTGAAAACGGCGGGGATTGAGTTCGAGGGCGCCCGTCATCCGCTGCTTGATGAAAACCAGGTGGTCCCGATTGACATGTCCTTAGGAGTCAGTTCGAGAGGGCTCCTGATTACGGGGCCGAACACGGGTGGAAAAACAGTCGCGATGAAGACCGTTGGACTCTTCGTCCTGATGGCTCAATCGGGGCTTTTTCTTCCGGCAAGGATGGTTCGTATCGGCACGTTCAGTCAAGTTTGGGCCGACATCGGCGATGAGCAGAGTTTGCAGCAGTCGCTCTCGACATTCAGCGCTCACCTACGCAATATCTCACAAGCCGTAAAGGGTCTTCAAAAGGGAGCGCTCGTGCTGCTTGATGAAATCGGCGCAGGAACGGATCCTGCCGAGGGAGCCGCCTTGGCTAAGGCCATTTTAAGGCATCTGGTCGATAACGGAGCCGTCGTACTATCCAGCAGTCACTACGGCGAACTGAAATCCTTCGCATTTGAAACGGAGGGTTTTGCGAATGCGGCTATGGAATTTGATGCGAAATCGCTTAAGCCAACCTATCGCGTGTTAATGGGGGCAGTGGGATCAAGCCATGCCTTGAAAATCGCGGAACGACATGGAGTGCCCAAGATCATTGTTGATGTCGCCAAAGAAGCCATTGAAGGGCGCGATCAAGATCTGGGAAGGGCATTTGAACAGCTAGAAACCGCCCAAAAGCAGGCTCGTATCGCTCAAGGCGAGGCTGACCGAAAGCTAGCCGAAGCAATGCGCCTAGAAAAAACTGCGCAAACAAAGCTTTCTGAAGCTGACGAAATACGCCGCACCGTTCATGCGAAAGCGAATGCCGAAATTGAGGAAGTGCTCCGAGAAGTTCGCCTCCAAGCTCATGAAGTTTTCGAGAATCTCAAGAATTCTGCCGATCAAAACGAGGTGCAAAAGGCTCGTGAAAGCCTCAAACAGGTCCAAGTAAAGGGACAAAAGCGCGGCGAGAGGTTCAAAGCTCCGCAGATTGAGAAAACCGATCAGACCTTGGCTAAGGGCTCCGAAGTGCGAATCCAAGGTCACAATCAAATTGGGATTGTTTTGAGTGAGCCAAAGGATGGGAAAGTCCAAGTACAAGTTGGCGCTCTAAAGATGAGTTTCGCCGTTCACGCCCTGACGCCGACCGCGACAAAGACCAAACTTGCATCAAAGTCAACCTCCATCCAACTCGGGCGTGCGCAGTCTGCTGCGACCGAAATCCACTTGCGGGCGCAGCGAGCCGAAGACGCAGTTGAACAGTTAGAGAAGTTCTTGGATGAAGCCATGCTTGCCGGCCTTCACCAAGTTCGGATTGTGCACGGGAAGGGAGAAGGGATTCTAAGGAAGGCCACTCACGACATCTTGCGTAGATACAGGGGCGTTAAGTCCTTTCGGGATGGAGAGCCAGGCGAAGGTGGAGCGGGCGTCACCGTCGCCCTATTTGGTTGATTTCACGCCACCTGAATCAAAAATCAGCGTTTCTTTCTTGCCCAGGATGGAAAGGCTCTTCACCTTCACCGATTTCCACTCTTGAGGAATCCGCGGCGATGAACTCACCCAGAATCCATTTTTGAGAGGACGCATCCAACCGCTCTTAGGCTTTTCCTGCGTAATTCGTATGTTTAGGAATCCAAACAGAACTGTCTGCAAGCATCCTCCAGCTCCGGTTGTAAAGTAGGTAAGGGCCTTGTTCCGCTTTTCGCTGAACAGCAACAGAGGCTGATCAGTGAACGGTTGCCAGCTCTTTCGCCATGTCTCGTAAGCCAAGTCGCTTTCGCTGTTTCGCGCACTGATGAGCGCGTGGATGGAATCGGACATGGCCGGGCCGTTGGGTGTTATTTTTGATTCAAAACGTTCCATCATTTGTTGCGATTGGGCGACGGCCAGGGGGAAATGAAGCGGGAAGATGGCCAGAACGGCGGCGGCTTGTTTGTACGCTTTTGAGTTATCGCCATCGTAGGTCAGCAAGGCTCCATCCTTGGAAGGGAGTTTGAACTTATTGGGACCGTCCCACTTTCCGCCATTCATGCACCACTGGGCCAGCAGGTTCGTGTAGAGGTCGTTATCTCCAATGTGAAACTCATCCGGGCTCAGCGTTCCCTTTATCTCGCGGCCCTTAGGACCTTCAACGGATCGCTCCCGGTAAAACTCCGCGGCGCCAGCAATGATCTCTTTGTCATTGGTTAGACCGAGGGCATTTGAGAGCGAAATGCCCCAGGCCACGCTTCCGGTAATGTGGTCCTCAAACTGGCTGTCGCTTCTCACGGTTTCCTTGCCAGTTACACTCGACTCCCACGCAAATTTGATCCCGAGTGGCGAACCCTTCGCTGGGGCGTCGGGCTTGCCACCATTGCCATGCGGTTTGCCACTTTGCATCCATTCTTGAAAATTCTGCTTTGCCACCGGTATGGTTGCGATCCGATACTGGGGAATCGTCTTTGCCCTTGCGGGATCGAGGAGCGCGAGCGCCGGGAAAACCCAGATGTCTGCATCCCAAAAGACGTGCCCATGATAAGTCTTGTTGCTAAGGGCGAAAGGTGCAACTGCTCGTCGACTACTTGGATGTATCGCACGCCTTAAGTAGAACAAGAACGATCTAACCGCTTGTTGGTCTTCGACTGGCCCGTCGATTTCGATGTCAGTCTCCCACTCCTTTGTGCACTCGCTTTTTGCCTGGTCAAACGCAATCCCAGGTTCTTCTGACGACGGGTCGCCGCCAAAAACACGGATTTCCATAATCTCAGGGTTGGTGTGACCTACTTTGCTGATCAGACGGCCCTTGGAGTCGACGACCGAAAAGATCGTCGTCGTGTCACCGTTTGCGGTCCAAGTCGTTCGGAGTTCACCCGTTCGCATATCGAGCGATTGGCTATAGTTGGAGACATCCTCGGGATCCTTCCCCAATGGAATTTCTTTGGGAAGGATGCGCTCTTGATCAGTGGCTTCGTAGTCATTAATTGAGAACTGGCGGATGGGTTGCCCGAAGCGACTAATCCGATAACCGTAGATTCCGTTGCTAAGCCAGGCGGGCTCAGGGCTCTGAACATCGGTGCACGTGAGGACCCACGGGTCAATCGGAGCGGGCACTGCCTTTACTACTGGCGGTTTCGCCGAGCAACCCGTGATGCCAACCGCTACTGCTATCCACAAGGCCCTGCGCACCCCATAAGTTTATTCGAAGTTTGGGGTTGCCATAATCTCACTAATGCAATATCTATTGAGCGCAGCAGCTGATGCAAGACTTAAAGCTTACGCCCCGTATAGCAACTACCAAGTTGGGGCTGCAGTTGAAGATGAGAACGGCGCGATTCATGTTGGCTGTAACGTCGAAAATATCTCCTACGGAGGCACGATTTGCGCCGAGCGCTCGGCGGTTAGCCGAATGATTGAGCAAGGGGGGCGACGAATAGTCGCAGTCGCGGTCGTAACCGTTGATGGAGGCACACCTTGCGGTCTTTGCCGCCAAGTAATCTCCGAGTTCGCTGACGATGCTACGCTCGTGATTATGAGTTCAACAGACCCCACCAATCCGGCTCGGACCTGTCTATTTGATGAACTTTTTCCCGACGCCTTTAAATCTGCCTTGGTTTTGCGAACGGATGGACCTTAAGTGGGCGTCAAGATAGATAGGGTCCACCAAGGCGACAGTTTACAGCGATGCATATCTTGCCTCAGTCTCCTCCAAATGATTGTCGTTGGACCCTAACTTCTTGATCATGAAAAGACTTGCCCTATTTATTGCCGTTTTGATCGTTCTCGCCTGTGGAGGCGGAGGAGGAGGGACTGGCGGCGGCGGAGGCGGGTCGAACAATGGTGTAACCCTCAACGTGAACTCAGCAAACATAGCGTTTGCCCAAACTCTCAACTTGGTTGCGCAAGTGCCAGGCATATCGAGTCAGACCGTCACCTGGTCAGTCACGGGAGGCACCATTGCACCAACCGGTGCGTCTTCGGCAACCTACACGTCTCCTTCAACGGCTGGCACTTTTACGATCACCGCTCGTAGCGTCGTAGATACGGCAAAGTTTGCAACGTGCGTTGTAAGTGTTTCTCAGGTAGGTGTTTCGATTGATCCTCCTGCAGTAACCCTTGGTCCTGGACGGTCGACGGTTATCACCGGGACGGTGACTGGAGCGACAAACACGACCGTTAATTTTTCGGCTTCGGCTGGTTCGATCTCTCGCATTAACTCAAGACAGATTAACTACACAGCACCAACGGTTCTCGGGAACTACACCGTTACCGCTAGCGCCGCCGCGAACTCTTCAAAGACCGCCACCTGCAATGTAACGGTTGCTAACGTTGGTAACAACGGCACGGTGACGGGTCAGGTTCGCCGTGAGGGAACAACCACAGGCGTCCCGAACGCTACGGTCGCGTTTTACAACTCTGCTGGAGCTGAGTTAGGTCGAGCAACAACTGGAGCCGACGGTAGGTTTTCGGCATCCGTTCCGATTACGGCCACCCGATTCCACATTATTACAAGTTCGATTACGCCTGCCTACTATGCTCAATATACGTACAGTGGGCTACGGTATACAACCCTCGTCATATCGTGTTCGGCGCCGCTTCCCGTTCTTTCCGCAGGTAGCACAACGCCGCTCCCCAACGGCGTTGATTTAAATCTTTCATCCGATCCACCTCCGCCCCCGCCCAACGGTTGTAGCTAGGAGACGATTCCGGATCTTAGCAAATCCTTGATCATGATCAAACCGACGACCTCACCGGTCTCGGATACAACGGGCATGTCTCCGATCTTGACCGGGAAATTTTGAAACACTTCCAGTGCCTCGATGGCCAATAGGTCGGGGGTAATCGTGGAGACCCCAGTTGCCATGATATGCGAGGCCATTGCTTCAAAAGGCGTGGATGAGCTGAGGAAGTGGCGGCGCAAGTCTCCATCCGTGATAAACCCCAAGAGGGTGCTATCTGAGGCCACGACGCAGGCTCCGCCCGCTCCCGCCTTTGTAATTGCCCGCAGAACATCAAGGACTGGTGTCTCGGGCGTGACCAAGGCTAAGTCGGAATCCTTCCTCATAACGTCGGCGACGCGAAGAAGCAAGCGCTTTCCCAGCGCTCCACCCGGGTGAAATTTTGCAAAGTCCTCGGTTCCAAAGCCGCGTTGTTCCATCACGGCAACTGCAAGCGCGTCGCTCAGGGCCAGCATTGCGGTTGTCGAGGTTGTCGGGGCGAGATTGTTGGGGCACGCTTCGGCCGTGACGCCCGTATCGAGAACAATATCGGCAAGCCTCCCGGCGGTGCTCAGGGGGCGGCCGCATATCAAAATGGTCTTCGCCCCGATCGCCTTAATTGATGGGAATAGCCGCACAAGTTCATCGGTCTCGCCGGTGTGGCTGTAGAGAAGCACTGTGTCCGCCGAGGTGATCATCCCAAGATCGCCGTGCACTGCCTCGGCGGCATGCAAGAACAGAGACGGTGTACCCGTTGACGCTAGTGTGCCCGCTGTTTTTCTGGCGATGTGCCCGCTCTTACCGATCCCGCAAGCGATAACACGACCGGTTGAGTGGACTATCCACTCAACCGCTTGTTGAAACGTAGTATCAAGCTTATCGGCCAACTTGAGAAGAGCAGCCCCTTCTTCGCGCAGGACTCGCTGACCAGATTCAAGCATGAAGGGATTTTGACACGGATCGCAATCCCCACGTTTTACAGAAGACTCTAGAATCTTCCCGAGAGGCCAAGCGAAAATCCGCGGAGATGAGCGCGTGCGCCCTGAAACATCTTAAGTTCAAGAGCAAGCTTTGGAACACCGGGAACTCCGAGCGAGTCAACCCCTTTCGTGATCGGGAAGCCTATGCCTGCAACAAGGCCGAATCCGGTTACGCTGTCAAACGAGCTACCTGTTGCCGATCCGTAGAAGAAGCCGCCGACGCCGTAGAAACCGCTTGGCCCCGCGTTCGGCGTCATGTACATCGCTGAAAATCGGAAAACGTTGCCCTTTTCGCTGCTCTTCGCCATCGTGCCCCCGAACAACATGGATACTCCGAGTCGGGCTTCGCCAATGAGCGGAAGCTTAATGACCGGTTGAGAAAGCCCTACTTCTAGGCCCTCAAGGCTTCCACGACCACCGCCTCTAAGATCAAACGTGTTGCTTCGCGTGTATCCAACTTCGATCTGAGGCTTGGATGTTTGGGCGATTGAAACAGAAACGAGAACACATGAGGCGAGAATAGCAAGTTTGCGCATCTTTCTATGATGACGCAAAACTGCTTCACTATGGTTCCCAAAGTCGTATACTCAAGGAATGAAACATTTCCTTTGCATTTTTCTGCTGGCAATGGTCGCCCTTGCTGGTGCACAAGTGATGGGCGGACCCGTTGACTACAAGTCGGGAAACACGATGTGTCAAGGCTATTTAGCGATTGACACGATGAAGACGGGAAAGCGTCCCGGCATTTTGATCATACACGACTGGAACTCGATTGACGACTATGAGATGTCCCGCGCGACCCAGTTGGCGAAAATGGGTTATGTGGCGATGGTGGCAGATATATATGGCAAAGGAGTCCGCCCCGCAAACGCAGAAGAAAGTGGAAAATGGGCAAGCAAGTTTAAGTCGAATCGCATGCTCTTTCGAGATCGGTTGCGAGACGCCCTAGAAACCCTAGAGAAAGACCCCAACGTAGATTCCAAGAAGATTGTCGCCATCGGCTACTGCTTTGGAGGAACAGGCGTTCTGGAGCTGGCGCGAATGGGTGCGGAACTCAAAGGAGTTGTAAGTTTCCACGGCGGCTTGGATGCTGCTTCGGGTTTGGAAGCAGGCCCAGTTATTCCGAGAGTTCTCATTTGTCATGGAGCGGATGATCCCTTTGTCCCTGCGAGCCAGGTTATGGATTTCAAATCGGAGTTCAAGAGTGCAAAAATGGAGTTTGTGTCTTATCCGGGGGCAGTGCATTCGTTCACGAACCCCACGGCGGGCACCGACAAGGCTTCGGGAGCGGCTTATAACAAAGCCGCGGATGAAGCGTCTTGGCAGAAGCTGAAAGTATTCTTGACCGAAGTGTTTAAGGGATAGATGAGCCTCGCACAGGACTTCTTTTCTGAGAATGGCTATTACCTGGCCAAGTCGGTTTTCGACACGGATCAAGTAACCGAGTTGGAGGTTGACTTTGACCGAATCGTGCAGCAGTTGTTGTCGAGTGGTCAAGACCTGAATGCCCGCTGGTCAGGTCCCGAGATGGACCGCCTTGACGTCAGCTCAACGGTGGTTTTGCATACGCATAACGTTCAACAGTATTCCGCGCTGTGGTTAGATGCGTTCCTCCACCCCCAGTTTCTGGCGGCAGCCAGACAGATACTCGGGCCTGACATCATCCTGCACCATTCGAAGCTGTTCCAAAAGCCAAGCGAGTTGGGTGCCCCGTTTCCGATGCATCAAGATTGGGGTTACTTTCCCACGGAAAAGGACACCATGATGGCCGCGATCATCCACGTTTCTGCGGCGACTGACGAAATGGGTTGTCTTCGCGTCTACCCGGGGTCACACAAATTGGGCCGGATTGAAGGAGGAATGGGAGGAACGAATCGGCTCGTGGAAGAGTTTCCAATCGAACAGGCGACCGTTTTGGAAGCTGAGCCTGGCGACGTCTTGTTTTTTCATTACTGCCTCATACACGGGTCCATGCCGAACCGCTCAGCTCAGACTCGAAAAACGGTTCTTGTGCAAATGCATTCGGGCCAAGATCGAGTTGAGGAAGGGTGCACACACCCCAATGCCAGACTCGTGCTCTCTGGTTGGAACCATCATGCAACCAGAGAATCGGCGAATGCTGACTGATTTACTGTGATTCGAGCCCACAAAAGCCGAAAATAGAGAGTGATGGCTTCCGGATGGGTGAAAATCGCGGCCTACTGCGCACCGAATGATCGTTACGCCCCTTATTATTGGGAAGCCCTTGATCATGCCGGGGTCATTTATGAGAAGCTTGATACGCTCGCCCCGCAAGACCTTGGGCGGACGCACGTGCTTCTGCTCCTCGGAAACGAATCGCTCTCCCCGATGGTCCATCAGGGCATTCTTCATTGGGTAGAAGGCGGCGGACAACTTGTGCTTTCTGGTTCAACCTGGGGATATGTTAGCTCCTTTGAGCGTGAAACCCCGATCCGATTGGGAAGAGAAACTCTGGAGGGGACCGTGTTTTTCGGGGGCGAGGGGTTGCCCGAGGTAACGGCTCAAAAGCAGATAGGAAAGGGTTGTATGTGGTTCTTTGGACCCCATGTTGGCCAGACCATTGCGCTCATGCAGTTCGGGCGAAGTGTTGAATGTGATGCGGTTGGGCCGGATGACGTGCGGCTTGATGATGGGATCCTGCGGAGCGAAGATGGATCAACCCTGGACTTTGATCGGGATCGAGCCTCAATCTCCGATGACCTTATCTTTTCAACCGCCCACTCTGATCGCCTCCGAAATCGTTTTGTGGAGACAATCTTGGCGGCCTGCGATGCCAGTGGACACCCTTTTGCTTTAGTTTGGCACTGGCCGAATCATGCTCAATCCACCTTTTGCCTAACGCTTGACTGCGAAACGTTTGATGCCGACCAGGCGATGGTGGCGAGGCGCCTCTTTGGAATGTATGGCATTCAAGCGGCTTGGCTTCTTACCCGACCAGGCTACAACAACGACTTTTACCGCGCTGTCCGATCCCGTGAAGACGAGATTGGACTTCTATTCGAACCTGAAAATGAAGCTCAATGGTCGGTTGAGCAATTGAGGATGGACTCAACCACGATCACTCGAATCACCGCCATTCCCCAGTTGGTCACCGTTCGCCCGGTAGATGGCGGCTGGCGACGTTGGACGCGTTTCTATGAACTGTGCGAAGATGCTGGCCCCCGAATGTGCGTCTCGAAGGGTGGGCGACAAAAGGGAACTCAGGGATTCCTCTTCGGCACTTCTCATCCCTTCTTTTACCGCCGCGCTGATGGGCACGCAGGCTTAGTGGGCGAACTCCCATACACCCTGTTCCGTCCGGGAACCATGTGTACAGATGATGCGGCGGATGCGGTACTTAACGAAACGAATGCGACCTACGGGTGTTTACAGATCGCCTATGAACCCGCCTCGTTCATCAATGTTGTCGAGATCAACACGTTCAGGCGTATTGTTTCGATCTTGAAAGAGCAACGGACGCCGGTGATGACTCCCGCAGAAATCTATAAATTTGAACGAGCCCGAAGGAAACTTCGCCTCCAAAAACGATTTGTTGACATGGACCTGTACCTTGACATTTCTTCCGAGACGTCCATTGAAGGCCTTTCACTCTTGATTTCAGATCCGAATCGGTCGGTCACCGTCAAGGGTCGCTCGGGACGAACCCAAAAGCTTGAACGATACGGACGGGAGTTCCTTGCCATCAACCTTGACCTTGAAGCAAAGGGCCGCACCGAAGTTCAACTCCGGTACGAATCTAAAGTGAAGCAAGCAGCCTAAGGGCTGATCGTGAGCGTTGCGGTTTTCGAAACCCCGTTCAACAACCCAACGATCACTGCCGTGCGACCAACCGTGGTCGGCAAGGTTGTAATGGTCGCTGTTTGATTCGTCGCCGCTTGTGGCACGAGTATCGTCGCCGGAACAATTGCAAACGGTGATGTTGAAGTCACTTGAATCGAGGCTCCTCCCAGTGGCGCTGGGCCAAAGAGGGTTGCTTTTGCCGTGCTCGGATTCCCGCCAACCACAACCGTCGGCGTCACCGACATCCCTTGGATCCGGGAAGCGGGAACAATCGTCAATGTTTTTGTCAGGGTATAGATGTCTCGCATTGCCGTCAACGTCACCAACTGGTTCGAGGTAACGGCCGCGGTTCCGACGTCAAAGAGGCCCGTTCCCCCAAAGGGCATAGGAAGCGTTGAAGGTTCAAGAGTTACTACGGGTTTGTCAACCGAAAGTTGGACTGGGCCAACAACCCCAGGAGCAAGCATAACCGATCCATTTGAGGTCTGACCGCCGTGGATAATGCTCGGGTTGACGTCAAGGTTGGCAATCGGGAATGGCGTGGCAAGAACAGTGCCTGTTACGAGTTTGCTATCATGCACGGCCATGATCTTCACGTTTCCGGCGACGGGAGCGTTTAAGACGTTAATGCCGAACAGCTTAGATGTCTGACCAGCCGGAATAATCACGTAAGCGGGCACCGTCACATTCGTCGTCATCTGCGTTGGCACCGCTTTCAGAAAAACCTTTCGATCCACACCACTTCGATTGCTCAGGTAAACGGTGGCATTGCGCTTGGTTCCGGAGAGGATGATCGGAGGGACGACGACCCGATCAAGCAAACTGCCTGTGTGATCCGTTTGCCCCGTAATGTATCCGTCAGGCTGAGTGGCTTTGTAGCGCACCTTGGCATCGGCAACAACCTCCACGAAGTTGGGTCCATTAGGGTTCCCGGCTTGAACTTGGGACGTAACCGCTCGGAATGTATCGACATTTCGGGGGTCGGCGTAAGTTCGCTTGAAAACGAGCTGCTTGGCCGTCGGGCTTAGGGTTCTCACCGAATAGCTTGGCGTTGAAACGAACTCACCGATTGGACCCGCTTTGCCTTCCCAATTTGCGGTGACGATGAAGTCGGTCAAATCCTGGGCAAAATACTCGAATCGAGTTCCATATTTGTTTCCACCCTCCATGTCGAGGTTCACGAAATCTGTCCTGGCTCCGGTGTTCACCGTCATGGTGAAGTCAACCAGCGTCATCACTTCGATGGGACCGCCCGAGAGTGTCCCGACTCCGATTCGCTCTTGCGACCTCGATTGTAGGAAGCCGGTGGTATGAAATGGAGGGAATCCGGTCCAATCGGCCGTTGCCCGGGCGATCGTTTTGCCGTAAAGATAGGTTTGGCTTCCGGTAAGGTTAATGCCACAGCCTAATCCACCCAGCGAATAGGTGTAGGGTCCCGGGCCGCCAAATACAGCACTTCCGCCATCGGCTAAGGGACCATCACTGTTCCACTGCATTTCAATCTCGGTGAGATTCTGCGAAAGCGCACAGCACGCCAAAGCTGAAACAAGGAAAAGGCTCGCAATCCGAAACATATCCTTAACCTTAGCCGATTTTGCAGGAGGTTGGCAAGGTCTGCCACTATGATTTCATGTTTAATGAATCTCAGATCGAAGCGTGGAACTTAAGGTTTGGCCAGAATCCGTCTCACCAAATGCCAGATCTGGGCCGGTTCTTAAATCATCGATCGGTTCGATCTTTTTCCAACCAACCGGTTTCGGAGGACTTGGTCCTGAGTTTGATTGGCGCCGCACAGTCCGCCGCGACCTCAAGTCACTTGCAGCTTTGGTCCGTGGTTTCCATACAAGATCCCGAACTCAGGAGTCAAATCGCCGATGTTGCGGGGAATCAAGATCAGGTTCGAAACGCACCTTGGTTCTTTGCTTTCATCGCCGACTTAAATCGAGTGGGTCGCGTCGCCAATGAGGAGCAATCCAGTTTCCTTGAGTTCACCGAATACGAGTTGATGGCTGTGGTCGACGCGTCTCTCGCGGCTGAGAGAATGGTATGCGCGGCCGAATCTCTTGGGCTCGGGATCTGCTACATCGGGGCGATGCGAAACAACCCGATGAAAGTCAAAGAACTGCTGAACCTGCCCGACCGAACGTTTTGTCCGTTCGGACTCTGCCTTGGTTTTCCCGCAGAACCGATGACCGCGGAAATCAAACCTCGGTTGGACCAAGAAGCAGTTTGGTTTAAGGAAAGCTATTCGAACGCCGGGGTTGACGAGTTTGACAAGCGTATGCGAGCGTTCTATGAGAGTCAGGGAATGAAAGGAGAGTTCACGTGGAGCATGCGCAGCGCTAAGCGACTCTCAGCTCTTTCCGGGCGGGAAGTGCTTAAGGAGTTCCTCGAAAGCCAACGGCTAGGATTGCGCTAAAGCCCCAAGCCATGCAGGTCGACCTTTTCATCGAGAATCTTGGCCCACGCGTCGCCTTGCGTTTGCATTCGCTCTACGGAGTTCCACATCGTGAAATCGTCCGGATACACGGAAGTCGCAACCTCATTCCAGGTTAGGGGCATGGAGACACCCTGATTTCGAAATGCTCGCGGAGAAAATGCGGCGCCAAGGGTTTTGCCCATGGCATTCATATTGAAATCAAGAAATATCTTGCCCGTGCGTTTGGGCACGCTCCATTCCATCGTGACCACCTTGGGGTGGGCGGCAAGGAGGGAGCGGCAGAAAGTCTCACAAATCGCCTTTGCGCCAAGCGTGTCTATGTTGCGGACGATAGGAATGAAAATGTGCAGGCCCGTTTTGCCGGTGGTCTTGATAAATGAGGGCCAACCGACTTGGTCAAACATGGACTTGAACCAAAGCGCGACTGTTTTCGCTTTTTCAAAAGCATCGCGGTTAAGTTCTGGTTCTTCGCCATCCTTCTCCAAACCCGAATAGATGTAGGGATCGAGATCGAAACGGATGAAATCGGGGTAGTTCAGAATCGACCTTCGAACGTCGTCCTCTTTGTCCACGAAAATGGTTGGTAAGTCTGCGCCGTCCGGCCCGGGCGAGAGCCGAGCCGCAGGGACGTGGAACTCCAAGGTCCCCAATTGCCCCAGCCATAGCAGTGTGGCGAGGTCATCGCATACGACGTATTCAAGGTTGCGCTTATTGGTGTCTGACCACAAGTTCACCATGCGAACCCACTCAGGTCGCCCGGCTTCGATGTGCTTTTGGAAGAACCGCTCACCATAAATGCCATCGGGCAAGCGGATCAGCGTCATCGGGCGATCTTTGAGGTGCGGAATCATGAACGGGCTGATGCCGGCGAGGTAACGCAGAAAATCGCGTTTGGTGACGGGCGGTTTGTCGCCATCGGCGGGCCACAATACTTTTTGCAAGTTGGTCACGCTCACTTGCTTGCCGCCGACCTGCAGCACCAGATTCTTCTCCTTGTTGTCCAGTTGCATTTCGACTCCCTCTGTCATGGGGTCTTGGGCACGAATGCCCGAGGTTTCGGCTCTAAGTGACGGCTCATGCAGAACTACGGTGGAGTTTGTGGGTGGGCCAATATCGCTTGGATCTAGGTCAACCCTCTCCCGCAAGAACACGGGTCCTCGAAGCGCACCAGATGGCATGATCTCGCTGTATTTGATCTCAACCACCAGCTTTGGCTCCACCCAAACGCTAGGCCCTTCAATCTCGAAGCCTGAGACAAAAGGGCATTTTTTGTGTTCAAGGGCTCTAAGTTTCTCAATCCAAACTTGGAGGTCGTGGTCGGTGAAGCCGGAGCCTACTCGGCCATCACAAACGAGCTTTCCATCCTCGTAGTGCCCCACATAGATGGACCCAAAGGTAGATTCTCGGCCGCCTTCGCCTTTGAGGTAGCCCCCCACCACAAAATCGGCCGTTGTTGAGTGCTTCAGCTTAAGCCAAGCCGAAGAAGCCCGCCCCGAAGTGTCATAGCGTGAATCGCCTCTTTTGGCCATCGCCCCTTCCAATCCCGTCGCAACCACCGCGCTGTAGAATGCAATCCCATCTTCGTGAATATGATCTACGTATTGGATTCGTTCGCTGGGCATGAGTGCCGCCTTCAGGCGCGCCTTTCGCTCTAGAAGCGGTAATGGTCGTAAGTTCTCGCCTTCAAAGTGAAGGAGATCAAATGCAAAGAACACACACGGCTGCAAACGATCTGCTTGAGCGAGGGAAGAGGCATCTTTGAGGTGAAAACGCTTCATCATCGCCGTGAAGCCGGGGAGGCCATTCTCAAAGGCAACAATCTCACCATCCAAAACCATGTGGCCGTTTTGCAGACTAAGATGGCGGACGATTTCGGGAAACTGGGAGGTCTGATCATTGCCGTTGCGGGTTATGATCTTTACGTCACGACCACTGATAACGGCATGGGCTCGAATGCCGTCGAGTTTTGGCTCAAAAACCCAATCAGGGTGGTCAAACGCCTTTTGCCCGGCGTCAGCCTTCATTGGCTTGATTGTTTTTGGCCACGCCTCAGCTTGAATTGGATAGACCTGTGCTTGGGAAGGAACCTTTCCCGCAAAACTCCACGCTCGCGCGATTTCTTCGGTTGACCGCCCCGTGAGGACGCTGGTATCTAACGCCGTCAGATCCTGTTTCCGGGTCCAGCTGTCGGCATGCTTAATAAAGAGCCAACCCTCTTTAGTCTTGACCAGAGCCCAACTGCCCTTCATCTTTTGGCCACGAAACGAAACGCCAAGTTTGCCGGCCTCGATCTGACGTAGCGCCATCGATTCAAGCTCTTCTCGCCATCCGGGCTCGTAGGGTGATGGCGGGGATTCCAATTCCTCATCCGGCCACCAAGTCCCTAGATCCCAAACCATCATCTCGCCAGCCCCATATTCTCCGCGAGGAATCACGCCTTCAAACGTGATGTACTCGTAGGGGTGGTCTTCGGTCTGAACGGCGAATCGCTTGTCGTCCGGATTGTCGCTTGGGCCCTTCGGGATCGCCCAGCTCTTCAGGACACCACCGAGTTCAAGCCTCAAGTCATAGTGAAGATTAGTTGCGGTGTGCTTTTGAATACAAAAACGAAGAGGCCCCTGTCGGCTTTCAATTTTGCCAGCGGGTTCCGGTGTCTTGGTTAAGTCGCGCTTAGCAAGATACTCTTCAAGGTGTTGACTCATGGCAGCCGTTCTTTCAAGGCATCCCACAAGGCAGGATTTACTTCACGAGGAATGATTTCGAGCATTTGTCCCGCTTGTTTTTGATAACGGGCTAATTTTTCTGGCGTTCGAGTCTTTTCCGCACTGATGATATTTGAGAGGCGATCAGCCAGCTTGATAAGCTGTCCCTCCTTTCCCATGCTTCTGATTTCCGCTAGCAGCATCCCGTTGCGTAGTTCATAAACCTCGTCATCAGAAAGGCTCGCGCGAACCGCCGAAGTGGGTTCCTCCCGAGTGACTTCTTGAACGATTTTCGCGACATCTTCACCAAACTTGGCTTGAACTGTGGCCAGTTCTACCTCGCATTCCTCAATCACATCATGGAGGGCCGCAGCGCACAGGATGTCCTCGTCCGTAACACTGCCGACATAGGCAAGTTTGTTGATAACATCAATGGGATGCGTGATATATGGCAGCTCCGGTTGGCCCTCGCGCACTTGGCCCCGGTGGGCCTTGCTTGCAAATTTGATCGCCTTGGCGAGTCGTTTCATCACCACAGTCCCAGATGGCGGAGGTCTTCAACTGGCTCGGCAACGGAGCAAGAACCAAAACCAGCAAACAGCATTCTCGCCTGACCGATCGAATCCAGGGATGCCGTTTGGCCCCGCCACTCGATTCCATCATCATCGAAGGAGAAGTTGCGCGGGTCTCGATCAAGCAACAGCCGTTCGACTTCGGCGCGATTGAGGTCCATGTCCTCGATTAGGGCCGCGGCCGTTGTCACGTTCAAGAACCCATGCATTGCCCCTCCGGTTTCTGCGTCGTCACAGGGAATCGGGTGATGCAAACCGGCCGTAAGCTTAAACGGCAAATTTAAGTCCATGCATTCCTTGATAAATCCGGCAAGAGCCGCCGCTGAGGGAAATGCGGCTTTTTCCAGTCCGCCCGTTCGCGCCTTTGCACTGGCGGCCTCTGAAACCGCGATTTCGCTCAAGACATCGGAGAGCTTCTCGTTCAATGGAACCTCAAGAAACCATTCCGCTTGATCAATTGGCCGGAGCGCCTTTAAGATCGAAGAAAGCGGGGCATTCGGAATTTTCGTTTCATAAGCCTCAACCCAACTTCTTGCCTGGCACGTATCTTCAAACACTTTGATCGCGTCGGCGTCGGCTCGACAGCATGCAGCAAACGTGTCAACATCGCCTCCTCCACTTCCAATCGCCGTGACTCCAAACTCGAAATCAGCGTTTATCAATTTCATGGTTTCGACCAACTCGGCAAGGCGAGCGGTCGGGCAAACGAAGCGATTGACCAACAGCTGCTCGTCGTCTTCGAGATGCGCCAGATACTCTTGCAGGGCCGGTAGCATAGAGAGGCCCGCGGGCGGAAAAAGACCGGCGTAATCGATAACTCCATCAAGCAATGCTTCCAAAGAGGCGACCATGTCTTAGAGTTTACATTCGCTCAAGCAAAGCGTGACGCCACCCTCTCACAGAAACCCCGCATCCGAGCACCCGAAGGCTGTGCAAAAAACGCTCCAAGATCAAACATCCTAGGTGAATCGTACGTTCGCGACCAGACTCCATGCCGGGAACCATCGCCCGCTCTTCGTCGGTGAGAGATGACAGCCAGCCCACCGCTTTGGATACTTCCTCAAAGTCAAGATAAGCACCATGGACAGCGTCAGGGTCCCAGTGGGTCATCCGTTCTCGGATCGTTACGAGATTTGTTCCGGTCGCGCCAAGGGCGATCGCGTAAATGCTCAGATTGGGCAAACAGGACATTCCGATAAGATCATCGATTTGTTGACTGGCGCGAAGGATATCAAGGCCGGATGGGGTCTCGTCCACCAAATGGCCCCCCCGTAACGCCAATGTGCCAATTGGGAAGCTCTTTCGGAAGTGTATCTTCCACGGGGTTCCGCGCTCGGCGATGACGAGTTCCGTGCTGTGCCCACCCACATCGATGATAGCGATCCGAGAGTGAGGAGCAAAAGTCGGATCATCTGCCACCGATCGAAAGCCAAGTTCAGCTTCTTCCTCCCCTGATAGAACGCGAACGGGCGTTCCCTGGGCTTCGGCTCGGGCAAGAAACTCTTCAGTGTTAGTGGCAATTCGAGCCGCCATCGTTACCCCGGCTTGAATTGTCTCTGTTCCGGCGGCATCAAACGCGTGTTTAAGGGCTTTAAGCGTATCGGTGATAGCTCGCTCGCTGAGGAGGCCTGTCTGTTTGGTGCCCTCACCCAGCGCGGTTACGGCGCTCGTTTCCAAAACTGGATTCCAACGACCGCCCTGAAACTCGCAAACGAGCAACAAAACTGAATTTGACCCAACATCAACAACGGCTCTTCGCACGCCAAGACTGTACCTAGGCGGCTACGCCAAAGTGGGCCATCGTTTCTCCGACGTCTTGACTTAACTTCGCGATCACGTTCTCGAGCTCTGCCTGATCAAGATTTTGCGATGCGAGAACCTGTTCGCAAGCATCTTGGTTAAAGGAGTGGTTTGGCATTCCGGCGAGGCAGGCGATCGCGGAAGCACTGGCTAGAATCTGAGCGGCATCACTGCAGTCGGCCGAGTTGCTCGGGCTATCCATATGGCGAATCGCTTCGCAACACAATTTTGTAAACTGCCAGTTAGCAAGCGTGCGGGCCGCAAGTTCGTGGTGATCAAACCCAAACACAATCTGCACGCCGAACGCCAGTGGCTGGTTCGCCTCTTGTGAGCACAGAATGGCTTGGGAGAACCGATCAGGGGCCAATCGATCAATGACGAGCAAACCAAACTCGTGCAACATGCCTACCACGTACAACTCTTCGGCATAAGCTAATCCGGCTCGGATCCCAAGGATTCTTGAAGCGGCAGCTACCGCCATTGAGTGCGTCCAAAGCGCCGTGTGGTTGAAGTTTGAAGCTGAAGCGTGTTTGGCTGAGACTTGCTGAACAACAAGCCTCGTGACCGCTGAGCGAATCCCATTCAAGCCCATTACGTTCGCCGCGCGAGATATTGAGGTTGCACCACGCGCTCCATAAAGCGAAGAGTTTGCAATTTGAAGAACGCGGGCGGTAAGACCCGGATCTTTCAAAATTGCTGATTCAAGGTCGCGCAGAGCGACCGAAGGGGTTTGACAGAGACGCACAACTTCGATCGCTAAGCGTGGGAACACGCTCAGCGTTTCGTTGCGACTGCAAATCATTATCGCTCTGTCAAGCGTTAGCGTTCCGCAAAATTCGTTCCCCGCCACTCTCCCTCCAGTTCACACTAATTTCATCGGTAAACAGAGGCGAAATCTTCATCCGTGCCAGGTAGTTATTTCGTCATTCCCAACAATGCATCAATTTGATACCCTCGCCATTCACGCTGGCATTGAGCCCGAGCCTGTCAGTGGCGCGGTGATGACCCCAATTTTTCAAACCTCGACGTATGCCCAATCGGCACCCGGCGAGCACAGGGGGTACGAATACTCTCGAACTGATAATCCGACCAGAACCGCCCTCCAAACGAACCTTGCTGCCCTAGAAAGAACTCGGCATGCATTGGTGTTCTCCAGTGGGTTAGCTTCCACTGACGCCGTTCTGAACTTGTTAGAAAGCGGGGACGAGGTTGTGGCCGGAAACGACCTTTACGGCGGTACTTATCGTCTTTTCTCGAAGATCGGCAGTAAACGAGGAGTGAACTTCAAATTTGTTGTTGCGCAGGACCTGCTTGCCGTCGAAAGCGCGATCACTAATCGCACCAAGCTTGTTTGGATTGAATCGCCTACAAATCCACTTTTAAGGCTTGCTGACATCCGAGCAATCGCTGATCTATCCCATTCCAAAGGCGCCCTTCTAGCCGTGGATAACACGTTCATGAGTCCCTATTTCCAAAACCCGACGGAACTTGGCGCAGATATCACGATGCATTCGATGACGAAGTACATCAATGGGCACTCTGATGTTGTAATGGGCGCGCTCATGATGAACGATTCGGCCCTTTACGATCAGCTCAAGTTTCTGCAGAATGCAGTTGGGGCCGTTCCTGGCCCGTTTGATTGCTGGTTGGTCTTAAGGGGGATTAAGACGCTCGGAGTAAGAATGCGTCAACATGCGCAAAGTGCGGGAGACTTGGCCGGTTGGTTAGAGGCTAACCCCAAGGTCGAGAGAGTCGTTTATCCTGGCCTTAAGTCTCACCCCGACCATGCCCTTGCCAGCCAGCAGATGCGTGGCTTTGGAGGGATGATTACCTTCTTTGTAAAGGGAGATTTGGATGCATCGCGCCAGTTCCTCCAGAGCTTGGAACTGTTTACGATCGCTGAATCACTCGGCGGGGTGGAGAGTCTCATTGAACACCCGGCGATCATGACTCACGCGTCCATACCACCCGAGATTAGAGCCTCGATCGGCCTGACCGACAACCTGATTAGGATGTCCGTAGGCATTGAGGATCTAGCTGATCTTAAGGCCGATCTTGTTAGCGCCTTAGGTCAAATATAGGACTCGAGCCTATCTTTCGTCGGGTAGAGAATTGCGCCAGTTCCAACAGTTGATTAGGTTCGAAGAGTGGATCTGGCGGTATCCTGGGTTTGATGCCAACCCTCGTTCTTATTCGCCACGGCCAGTCCATTTGGAATCTACAGAACCGTTTCACCGGCTGGGTGGATGTTCCTCTTAGCTCAACCGGCGAAGCCGAAGCCCGAGGTGCAGCCGATCACTTGCGTGGCATGCACTTTGATGTGGCTTACACGAGCGCTTTGCGACGTGCCCAGGATACGCTTGCAATCATTCTAGCGACGCTTGATGTTGACGTTCCCGTTATTCGAGATCAAGCTCTAAATGAGCGACATTATGGGGACTTACAGGGCCTCGACAAAGATGAAACCCGCCAAAGGCACGGAGAAGAACAGGTGAAGATTTGGCGCCGCAGCTTTGATGTCCCACCACCCAATGGAGAATCTCTAAAGGACACAGCCGCCCGAACGCTACCCTTTTTCGACCGAGCCATCATGGGCGATATTCGCAAGGGCCGTAATGTTCTCGTCGCAGCACACGGCAACTCGAATCGATCTGTCGTGATGAAATTAGATGATTTGACGGGGGAAGAGGTCGTCGCGCTCGAACTTGGAACGGGAGTGCCGGTAGTCTATGAACTGGATCAGAGTGGCAAGGTGCTTTCTAAAGTTGTTAAGGAATAGCCACGGCGCCCCGACGGTATCCTGTTAGCATGGGTGAGATGATTGAATTTGGTGCCAATGGCGGAACCGCTGTCGGCTACTTGGCGATGCCGGAGCTACCCGGCCCCGGCGTAATCGTGCTTCAGGAATGGTGGGGTTTGGTTGGGCACATCAAGTCGGTTGCCGACCGCTTTGCCGCCGAAGGATTTGTGGCGTTTGCTCCAGACTTGTACGATGGCGAGAGCGCAACGGAGCCTGATGATGCCGCTTCGCTCTTTATGGCTTTAAACATTGACCATACCGCCAAGCAGCTGGCCGGAGCGGTGAAGATGATGCAAGAATTGCCTGCGGTAGAGGGTAAGGTTGGCGTTGTTGGGTTTTGCATGGGTGGGCAGCTCAGCATGTATGCCGCCGCAACAAATCCCGAAATTGCCGCTTGTGTAAATTTTTACGGCGTTCATCCCAACGTCCACCCACCTTTCGAGAAACTCCAGGCACCGATGCTTGGACTTTTCGCAGAGCATGATGACTATGCTTCCCCGGCTGTTGTCCAAACACTGGATGAAAAACTAACGCAATTGGGGAAAACTCATAACTTTGTGACTTATCCCGGCGCGCATCACGCTTTTTTTAACGATGAACGCTCGTCGGTATATAATGCTGATGCAGCGGAAGACGCATGGAAGCGCACCCTGGCATTTTTTAGGGCCAACTTATCATGAATCGAACGCTAATCCTATCTCTTTGCTTACTCCCTGTTTTGACCTTCGCTCAAAATGCCCAACTTGGGGCAATGAGCAAGAAACTCCAATCGCTTAAGCGACTTTCCGGCACGGCTGTCATCACCAAAAAGGGAATGGCGGATCAAACCGTCAAATTTTCTCTGGCCAAGCCCAATCGCTTTGAAATCAAGGGCGGCGGTTTGGATTGTAAGTTTGATGGTACTCGCCGCTACGCTTTAAAGGGCGGCAACTGGATTCCGGCGGGCAAGGATTCGTCATTGCCGGCGACACTTTCGTGCCTCTCGCCTTTCTTTGGGAAGGCCTATCCTTCCACCTCGTTGGCTTCTGTTTCCGGCATCAAGGGTCAGGGGTACAAAGTGGCTTCGGGTCAGGTTGTTTTTATCAACACCGCGATTCAAATGCCAGGCAAGCAGGTTGTTTTTGAAAAGAATGGAACACGCTCGTTGGTTTCTTTCAGAGTGTTGAACTTCGCTAAACCCAAGGTAGTAGCCTCCACCAGCACTGCGGGTGCCCAAGCACAGCCCATTGGAGTTGGAAGGGGCAAAGCTTCTCAACCGGCCATTCCCATCTCTGTAGGCAAGTCCTCTACGACCCTTAAAGATATCGGAAACGATCCTCAGCCCGAAAAAGATTCGGGCATTGGGCGTGCGAAGCCCAAGGATCCCCTAAAGCAGGGTGGCACCGATGAAACTCGTGAGAATGCCGCTCCGGGCAGCATCGCAGCCGTTTCCGGCAAGTTGCCTCAGGTTGGACAGACCCTTGAGAATTTCACTGCTCCAACTCCGGATGGAAACTCAGTTGATCTCGGAGTCCTCGCCAAGAAAGTCAATGGCGTTCTGTTAGTCTTCTGGAACCGTGATTGTCCTGCCAGTGCGCAATATTTACCCCTATTGTTGAGCCAGAGGCAAATGTTTCGTGACAAGAAGATTGCGCTCGTAGGCGTTAACTGCGGAGATGACCCCAAGGCCGTCCGCGCGTATCTCAAGTCTAAGAATTTGGATCTGCTCACGGTTGCCCCAACCGAAAACTTGCAATTAAAATACGGCGTGATGGCCTTTCCCACCACGATTGCGATGAGCAGCGCGGGCAAAGTTCTCGGAACGTTTGTTGGTGCCGATAGTGAGGGATTGAAGGCCCTCCTTCCAGCATTTGGACTTTAAGGCTTACTCGGCGGTTTTCCTCGGCGCTGGCATCGGCGGAGTCCTACGTTACCAGTTGCATACATTCACCGCGAGGCAATGGCCCGATTTTCCAACGGGAACCCTTTTGGCCAATCTCTTAGGTTGTTTTGCGATGGGTTGCCTCTTGGCGATTCTGAGCCGCGACCCCAACGAGTATGTTCGGCTCGGTTTAGGAGTTGGTCTTCTCGGCGGCTTCACTACATTTTCAGCGTTTTCGGGTGAAACGATACAAATGCTTCAGCGGGGCCACATCGGTCAGGCATTGGGATATCTCGTACTAAGCGTCGGCGGTTCAGTTCTCGCCGCTTGGTTGGGTCTAGCGGTTTTTCGGATTCGCCAATAAATATTGTAACAATAGTCAAAAAAACTGCTCTTCCTTATTAATGAGCAAAACAATTTCACCTTCTGAACTGAAATCCCGACTTGATTCGGGGAGTCGCTTTCAACTTATTGATGTTCGCAGCTCCCAAGAGTTCTCGGCAGGGCACCTGCCCTGTGCGGTCAACTTGCCGTTGGAGCAAGTAGCGTCACGAACGGCAGACCTTAACCCTCACGACCCGGTTGTTCTCGTTTGTCAGAGCGGGACTCGCGCGTCAATGGCTTGTCAGGAACTTCGCAACAGGCGCGATGATGTGTTGGTCCTAACTGGAGGGACGACGGCTTGGCAAGAAGCTGGATTGCCAGTTGTTGGAGCCACAGGGGCGAAACTAAGTCTTATCCGACAGGTTCACTTGGCGGCGGGCATACTTGCCCTTGGTGGCGCCGCATTGGCACTTACTGTTAGCCCCAATTTCATCATTCTTAGCGGAATTGTAGGAGCTGGGCTGACTCTGGCGGGCGCAACCGGTTTTTGCGGAATGGCTCATCTTCTTGCTGCGATGCCTTGGAACAAATCGGTAAGTCAGGTGACGCGATGATCCTTGAGAGAATTTACGAAGAGAAGCTCGCACATGCATCGTACATCGTTGGTTGCGGAGCTTCAGGGGAGGCCCTCGTCATCGATCCGAATCGTAATATTGACCAGTATATGAAGGTCGCGGAGGCGAAAGGACTTCGTATTGTCGCAATCGCTGAAACTCATATTCATGCGGACTATGTTTCTGGCTCGCTTGAGTTGGCCAGAAAGACCGGTGCCACCCTCTATTTATCCGACGAAGGCGGCCCGGATTGGAAGTATGATTTCCCGAACGCGCCGTTCGTCCAACCAGTTCGCGATCTCGATCACTTTATGGTGGGCAACCTGAAACTCGAAGTTATGGCGACTCCGGGTCATACTCCCGAGCATATTTCCTTTGTCCTCACTGACCTTCCCGCGACCAGCGCGCCGTACGGAGTCTTTACGGGAGATTTTATCTTTGTAGGGGATGTTGGCCGTCCGGACTTACTCGAACGTGCGGCGGGTTTTGAGGGCACGATGGAAAGAGGTGCAGCCGACCTGTATCAGTCGATTCAAAACTTTCTCACTCGGTTTCCGGATGACATCCTGCTCTGGCCCGCCCATGGAGCCGGAAGCGCGTGTGGGAAGGGCCTCGGCGGCGTGCCGGTGAGTTCACTCGGATACGAAAAACGTACCAATCCGGGGCTTAAACAGCATACGTTGGCAGACTTCAAAGAATATGTTTTGCAAGGACAGCCCGAGCCGCCAGCTTATTTCAAACACATGAAGCGAATAAACCGGATAGGGCCCGTGGCAATGGCCGAACTGGACGCACCGGTTCAACTTCAACTGCCGGCAATGGCAGCGATGAGTGTCTTAGGCACGCTCGTAGACACTCGAGAAGCAACCACGGCAAAGAATGGCTTTTTGACAGGTTCCCTCTTAATCCCCGAATCGACGAGCTTTACGACATGGGCCGGTTCGCTAGTTCGCTTTGATGAGCCAATCTATCTAATCTCAGGCTCGCCCCAAGAAGCCGCAGAAGCAACGCTAGACCTTCGGATGATTGGCCTAGACCGGGTGGCGGGCTGGGTACTGTCCACCGAGCTTGATTCTGGCGCTTGCTCTTCAATTCAGGATGTGTCGGCCGAACATGTTCTGAACCGTCCGGATTGGCAAATCTTGGATGTTCGGGGGCAAAGTGAACACGATCGGGAGCATGTTCCTGGAGCAAAACACATCCCGCTGGGCGAGCTGGCCAGTCGACTTGGTGAGTTGAGCACGGATGAGCCAATCGCAGTCTTCTGTGCGGCTGGCACGCGCTCGCCAATGGCTGCCTCGATTTTGGTGCAAAATGGGTTTAAGCAAGTGTACGATCTCGCTGGCGGGTTTGCCGAAATCGCCACATTGCCGATTGCTTGTTAGGCACATGGACGTTGAGCGGTTAATTAATCGAAACAAAGATGCGGTGTATCGGCAATTGATTCGATTGTGCGGGAACTATGCCGACGCCGATGATGTGCTTGCGGATTCAATGGTGGCTGCCTTCCAATCACTTTCCGACCTTGAAAGCGATGAGAAGTTTAGGGCATGGCTGATGCAAATTGGCCGTCGGCTTTGCTGGCGGATGAAGAAAAAACAACAATTGGCGCCATTCTTGGTACTTGACGAGTTTTCGTTCAGCTCGAGCGAACCGAGCCCGGACGACAAACTCTTTGAATCTGATATGGCGAAGTGCCTGCACTTTGCCTTGGACCAGTTGCCGCCCAAGCTTCGCGACGTCTATGTTATGCGTGACCTCGAACAACAATCGCTGGAACAAATCTCCCAATCCCTTGGAATATCAGAGGGCAACGCCAGGGTGCGGCTGACACGCGGCAGGGCGATCGTTAGATCGATCGTCGACTCTGGGCTCAAGGACATGGTTGCGTGTCGCTCTTGACCGCCCTCGGTTATGCGCTTTCCCTCCTGATCGGCATTTCAATGGGCTTAAT
>JBEBHJ010000115.1:0-3605 GCA_040081075.1 Fimbriimonadaceae bacterium
GCGGGGGTAGGGACTTGGCACACTATGGAACAACGGTGATTGTTCGGGTGATGGATTTTTGGCCACTGCTGACGCTAACTGTTGCGGTCCCTGTTCTTGTACCCGCACTTACCTGGAACTCGGGGTTGCCCGTTCCGGCCGGCAAGGTGACTTGGGATGGCGTCACCAGGCCATGAACAGAACCGAAACAACGACCCCTAGTTGCCAATACAATCTCACTTACATAGGTTACTACCCACGTTGCTGTCGCTCTTGCCACAGTGAGCAAAAAAGGCTCCTGTCATGCGGGTAAAACTCGAATGTGAACACTTTTCAGGCGTTGCGTCACCTGTTCAGCCGCAAAGATTCGGATGGAAATCCTCGGGCAAAGAGGTCTGGCGGGCCGGGCGTGGAGCTTCCTTGGGTCCCGTTTGGGTCCCTCACCATACATTCGGGCAAGCTCTTCATTGGTGATGGGCAGATGGCGCCCCTTGAGCCGGGCGTCATTGTTGATCTGGAGCCGGGGACGTATGAAGTGGCGCGACAAAAAATGGACTTTGATGGCGATTTTCGCGTTGCGACGATGCGCGTTGTTCTTCCTGAAGTTCAGTTTAGCCGCGGTCCAAGTTTGGGCGAATCTTGGGCGGATACGGCCACCCAAGCCGTCTGCGATCACGAGCGCTATAAAGCCGCCTATGATGAACTCGGTGAAGCTGCCTATTGGGAGAAGTTTGATGACGAGCTTTGCACGGATGATGGCGACATCGTGAATCTAGATCCCGAAAACGGGGCGGTCCTATTCATTACCTCATCGGGTTGGGGAGATGGCTCGTTTCCCGTGTTTGAGTTATTGCACGAAGGGAAGCGGGTTGGAGTCGAAATCGAAATGATCCGGCCCGGTACGAGCTGCCCGTTCTGACAGTGTCTGAGAATCTCTCACAGGCCGCCATGGAACCGCTACTTCGAAGGTGAAGCGCCATTGGGAGAGTTGTAAGGTTTGTCCCGACACGGGCGGGACGCGCCGTGAAAACCTTGGGCGGGACGCCCTAGCTCCGGTTAGCTTTCAGCACCTCGTGCGGGGTTGAGGGTACTGTTTGGGTCATGAGACCCCAGTTTCCAGTAGCCGTTATCTTATTGTTCAGTGGTTTGGGTTGCGGCAAGGCCGTCCAGGCCGGAAATCCCGCCTCCTCAACTTCCAAGCCCGCTCCGCTTGCAGCGGATATGCAGACTCTTGGCGGGGCCGATTATCGCATCAACATCCCGAAATCTTGGCTCGCATTTGATACCAAAGCTATGGATGCGGCGGCAATAAAAGCGAAAATGAAGGGAACGGAGTTTGCTCCTAACTTTGATGCAATCAAAGGAATGTTAGATATGGAAATGCTCCGGGGCTTTGCTTTTATTCCCGAGTTTTCAAACAATATTTTGAAGGCGAATTTGAATATCATTGTGTTGCCGGCGGGCGGGACGGCTTCGGCTGTCTTGGATGCAAATGAAAAGCAACTCAAAGGGCTGGATCCAAAGTTTGAAATTTGGGAAGATTTTTCCACCTTGCCCGACTCGCGAGCCATGCTGTGGGGCAAAGACCCGCTTAAGACGCTTAGCGTAGTAACGATTCAGAAGGATAAGCAGTTTGTTATGACCTTGAGCATGCATAAGGACACCGATATGGCAAAGGTGAAGACGGTGATGAAGCCAATCATCAACTCGTTTGTGGTGAAGTAGAGGAGCCTGGGGTACCTTGAATCCTTGAGCCTCATCGCAACTTTTTTTCTGGCGAGTCCGGCCGATGCCGTACGTTATGCCACAGCGCCGGAGGATTTTCCTGAAGCCGTGGATTATGGCGGGTTCACCGCGTTGGAACTCTCAACACTTTGGGCCATAATTCGAGGGACCGATTGGACCAATGACCTTTTGGACGAGTTCGATTGCTTGTACCACGAGGCGGATATGACCATGATTCATCAAATCCCAAGCGATATGAATCGGATGCTAGTGACTCTTGCGCCCGATCAGATTCGCGAGGCGAACGCGCTCTGGGCAGACACTGAAGAAATGGATTGTTCGCCTGATGCCATTCGGCCGATCTTAGATGACTTGGTTCGGCTCGCCGGCTTGGCTCTCGAGTCGGGTCAACAGGTCTTTCTGTTTAACGCCTAAGATTAACAGGGCTACCATTCCGGCTAGGCCAACAAGAAATGCCCACATCCCCGCCGCGAGGCCGGGCGGCGTGTATTTAAACTCGACTTCGGTGACCCCCTCAGGAACGGTAACCGAGAGCCATTGCCCGTCTTTAACAGGTGCCGAGCCACCTTTCATTGTCACGCCCCATCCGCCCAGGTTGTGATCTCTTACGATCAACTCCCCTGCGCCGGGCACTTTCACTTTGAATGAGTTCAGGGTCTGAGCTGAAATGTTCACAGGCTTCCCGTCCAGGGTTGCTCTTGATCCATTTAGGTTGACGGATTTTCCGTCCGTCGCAAAAATCTCCGATACACCCGCGGCCTCAAGTTTCGCCGGATCGGAGCTGGGCTTAACGAACATAAGGTTGCCATTGGCGGGGGGGGCGGGATCTTGGCCGTCAATATCCTTCAGCCATTCCACCACATCTTTGTGGAGGAGCGAGTCATAGCCGCCGACTTCGAACTGCCGTTGGAGCGACGAAGTGTTTCCCGGAAAGCGGGCGGGTGCGGCATCCCAAAAATCCCAAACTTGGTTGACGTTCGCCACGCGATGATTGGGATCGCCTTTTCCTCGTTCGGGGGCGGTGCCGGTTCGAATATTCGCCGTGATCATCGCAAGACAAAGGGCAATGAGGGGGAAGAGCATCGTTGGGTCGCTCTTGCGAACCCTGGTGGAGGAATAAGTAAAGATGATTGGTTGCACGGCCAGGAAAGCGAAAACGAGGGTGAATGTTAACGCATTTGGCACGGTTGAGGCGACAATAACTTGGAATACATCGGGCTTTATGCCGGGGGGAGGCGTCTTGGATGCAGCCTGACTTTGGGCAAACACAACGAACGCGACGAGGGCGAAGGCGAGCATACACAACTGCTGGGCTCGCATCGAAAACGGGGCGAAGGTGCCTTCTTTGGTGCGATTAAACTTGAACTCTCGGACGGCTCTCGCTGCGATGACGGCAGCAGCAATGAGAAACAAAACAATCGCTCGGCCCGGCGATCCGGTCGATGACCAACCCGGAATTCCGAAGTAGAGGAGCCGATTAAAAGGCGTTCCAAGTGCGATTAACAAGCCGAGAATGCCGACAAATCCCATTGGCCAAATGGGTTCGAAGGTCTCGTCGGGTTCGGCATCGGCGGCAGGCTGGTTAAGCTTCTTCCAAAGTAGAGGGAGGAAAAACAGGCAAGCCAACACGACGGCTCCGGGAGCGATGGCCGATTCAGTCCAGTTCTTGCCGATCTTAACCAAGGCGGGCCAATAATTGGAGATTGAAGCATTTCCTTCGCGTGGGGTTGGGTTACCTAGCGCGTATGGGTAAACCAAGTTCCCTAGCTCCCAGGGTTGAATTGCGCTCGATTGGTAGGCAGCGAATCCATCTTCGGTAGCGGCAGCTCGACGGTGTGAGTGCTTGCTATAGTCCAAGACGGGAAGAAGCTGCGGCGCGG
>JBEBHJ010000078.1:0-13419 GCA_040081075.1 Fimbriimonadaceae bacterium
TTCTGGGCTATTGGATCGAGGTGAAACGGCCGCGGTCGCATTATCCTCGCCTCGTGAATGCACAGTTGGTGTTGTGGTTGTTACTCTTTTTCGTCCTCCTGCTTGTCTATGTCCGGGCGGCCGTGATTGTCGATGGGCTCGCCGCGATGCTTCAAACTTGGGTCGCCTGCAACGTGATTTCGTTTTTTTTGCTTGTCGCCCAGTTGTGGCACTGGCACCATCCGCGCCCCGAGGCGTAATCCGCCCTTTGGTCTTGCGCCTTTGCAAATGTTGCGAGACTCAAGAGAAGTGCTGTGCGCCCCGAGTCGTTAGCGCAACGGAAAGAGGTCTTTAGGCCACGACGCCAACAATTCGAACATCGAACCCAAGAATTGCAGCAATCGGGTGAACAATTGCAGCAGTCAGGTGAACAATTGCAGCAATCGGGTGAACAATTGCAGCAGTCGGATGAACAATTGCAGCAGTCAGGTGAACAATTGCAGCAATCGGGTGAACAATTGCAGCAATCGGGTGAACAATTGCAGCAATCGGGTGAACAATTGCAGCAATCGGGTGAACAATTGCAGCAATCGGGTGAACAATTGCAGCAGTCGGGTGAACAATTGCAGCAGTCGGGTGAGCAATTGCAGCAATCGGGTGAACAATTGCAGCGATCCGGTGAACAATTGCAGCGATCCGGTGAACAATTGCAGCAGTCGGGTGCCTCATTTCAGCAATCCAATGAACCCGTAGGGCACTCAAGCAAGGCGTTTCAGCGCGTGAAGTGGTCAGCGCCAGGACATCCGAATACCGATCGGCAAAGCGCCATACAGCCCAGGCCGTGGTCGAAGAAGTTCATGCCATCGCCGAAATCAATTTAGCAAACGGGGCAGTGTATGGCACGAGGACGCGAAGCTGCCTTCAACGGTGGCACCGATTACAGTCGGATCAATCGGGCTTTTGTCTATGACGCTCGTGGTCAGAAGTTCCTTGAAGCCGGAACTCAAGGCGGGATCGCTCTTCCGGGCGATGATCCGGTAGGGGCTTGGGGGCAGTGGGGGGCTTGGAGTGAGGTTGAGACCGAAGTTACGCTTCAGTCCGGGCTCGTCATTTCAAACGGTCGCTACTATGATGCCAAGTCATGTCGCTACCTCACGATGGACGACCGCTTCGGCAACGCCTATTCCGATGGGGATGATGGAAGCGATGTTATGGAATGGTTCCAAGTGCTGGGAATGCTCCCTGGGACCTCTGCCGTCATCCAGATGGTTTATGCATACGACGCCATTGGGGAGGGCAAATGGGGAGAGGCCGGTGGTCACTTTGTGGGGGTCGCCGCTAACGCCGTTGGTGCTGCCGCCATCACGTCGAGTATTCGTTCGGCATCACGGTTGAGCTCTGGATTTGCATCGCGGCTGGACGACTTTGCGGAGGGGGCGATTGCCGAAGCGAAGACCATGCAGATGGCAGGTCGCTCTCGAAGCAGTCTCCAAGCAGAGTTTAGGGCGGCAACGCTGGAGCGATACGGCTCGAAGGTTCCAAACGCTGCCGACTACCAAGCTCATCATGCCATTCCAGTGGCGCTATTCGACGATGTTTTGGAAAGATTTCCTGGCCGCCTCAATGACCTTTGGAATGGTAAGATCAATGGAATGTTGTGGCGTTCACCGGGGCATCAACAGAGGGCCTTTCAACACCGGCGAATGGTCAACGAGGCGTTGCGCGATGCAAACAGTTTTGAGGAGCTTCTAACACGAGCAAAACAGATTTCTCGCGGCATGAGGAGGTAGCGCGGATGATACGGAAGTGGTACACGCTTTTGCCGGGTTTCTTTGAAACGAACATACTATTCCAGCAGGTCCCGCTCGACTTTGACCCCAGCCTTGGATACGCGAAGGTGCCTGGATACCAAGATCGTAAGCGGGAGGAGATGAGGGGGCTCCGCCCAGTTGCCAGTTCGACGTTCAAAGTTCTGCGAGGAACCCGATGGTTGGATTTTCTGAGGTCAACCCTTCCCTATCAATACTTGGTCACTAAAGCCTTCGTTGAAGTGCTTACTGACCTGAGCGTTCAGGAATGGAGGGTATCCCCGGTGGAAATAGTGGGCTTACCCGAGTCCAAAATGTATCGACTTCATCTCACGGGTCGGGTGCACGAAACCGAATCCAAGGGTACGCATGGCTACCTGCAAGCAGGAGAGGGAGACTTGAACTCCTTGATCCTTGGCGCGAACGGGGATGTTTATGTTTCCGAGCAGTTGCATAAGCAGCTCAAGAAGCGCAAGGTCAAGTTCCAATCATTGGAGATTTTGGACTGGAGCCAACGAGTGGAGCAAGTTCGAGACTGATGATCTTTCGTCAAGGAAACCCAGATGACAAATGCGAGTAAGGCGATACGGGCCGAAACTGAACATGCGATTTGGAGTTGTCTAAAGCCCGATTCGTTCATTAAGAAGGGAAGTGAGTATCGCAAGGTTGTTAATGGGGCGACGCTTTTTGTTCACTTTGAGTGAGCTACGCGCACCTCGCGCCACATGGATTGGTCGTGCCACATTCGCAATGTGGCTCCTCGTGTAAACTCCGCTTGCAAGTAAGTTTAGGTCATGAGAGAGCGGTGAATCGTGAGATGTATTTGGCTGAACCACGAGCGCGTGTCGAGAGCGAGTTTTGGAGCCACATAGCGAATGATGCACGAGGTGCGCGGAGCTCAACAAAATAGCGCCACCCGTGATCGGATAGGCACGAGCAAGCTGTCTGAAGGAGATCGTATGGCGCGAGAACGCGAAGGTGCCAAACCATTCGGTTGACTGCATCGCAAATCCTCTTACGGCATTTGTTGAGCCTTGGAGTTTGGATTGGCCGCCCAAATACGCATTCCAGTTCGCACTTGCACTCCGTGGCCAAAGTCGAAGACCAGGCCACCGCCGGAAATGCCGTATTGCCAGTACCACTTATCTGTGGGGCGGCCTTGATCCCCGGAGTCGCAGAGTTTGGAATCTTGGAAAACCTCGGTGGGAGCTGTTCTCCGGTAAGAGGTCTGGCTACCCGGTTTCCATATTATCCGGACTTTACCGCCTAATTTCCCCTTCAGTGCTCGCAAGGGTAAGGCCCGAAGTGACTCATTGTATGTTAAGGTCTGTTGAACCTCCCCTCCTTCACCTTCAATCGCACCGTGGAATGGTATGGAGAGGCACCCAGGGTTTGACTCCAGAAACTCGGCCATCTGTTTTTGCTCAGCTGGGGTGAGCGTGACCAAAGAGTCAACGGCGACCGTCGAAAGAGCCAGCCGATCCCAAAGCGGCGGCTGAGCAATCAGAGCGGTCCCACTGGCAATTATCTTACCCGTGACTGGTGCAAGGTAGGAGAATAACTCCCACGGTGGGGCGGTGTTGTCAAGCAGGCCGCCCATTGCAGCGGACGAAACGGCATCCACGGACGTAGACGTCCTAATCTGACGGAGTAGAGCTTTAAGTTTCGTGCGAGAAACCGGCGCCGTCACGTCGTTCGGACGAATCCGTATGGTAGCGCTCGCAGGTTCGAGGGCAACTTCACACGAGCGACTCAAAACTGCCAGGAAGCTTCGCTCCGTCAAACTCGTCCCGGCTCGCGCCAGTTGCATCGTAGTCGAAAATGGCGGACATGCCACGAGTTGCCACTTATGCTTTTTCGCGATTTCCACAAGAGTTTTTCCGAGTACCACCTCAACCGGATCAACGGAGACCGGGTCAAATAGTAGGTCGCTTAGCTCTCGCGTAAGGGTAGCTGGTTCCCCGCTCCTGAATAGGTTGAGATAGTCAGCCGACTTTGTTGTCAGGTTGATCTTGACGTCCGATCCGAATCGAAACATCACGCGATCATCCATCGAAATCTCGCCGAACCCAAATCTCTCTCTGACCAAAACGACGCCATTTGAATCCGCAAATAGCGCAGTTCCCATTCCATCCCCATCGAAAACGAAGGCGGATTGGGATATGGCGGTCTCTGTGAGTTTTCCCCGTTCTACTCTCTTCTGGTCCCATGCAAAGAGCCCGGTCAGCGCCAGTCTTCCTGGTTCGGGCATGGCAGTCTCATCCTGCATCATTGGAAAGGTCCAAATGGCTCCAGAAGTCGCATCCATAATGGTACTGCCGAGCCTGGCGAGAACCATCTTTAGACTTTGGCGGACTTTTTCTACCCTGGCGTCCGGTGAGCCAAATTCGGGCTCAAGCTGACTTTGAGTCTGCTTCCTTAAATTCCGCAGATAAGGCTCGTATTGTTTAGCGCGGCCCTTGCGTACGAGGGCGAGCCGGTCTGCGTCGTCTCTACTTGACCGTGTGAGAATAAAACCTCCATCTTTTGTAGTGCTCCAACTGCCCCAGACCGCTTCAGCGAGTTGTCGCTTCACCGCTACCCATGGCGCACCTTCAAGATGAACGATAACTGGCGTCTCTGCCAACTGAGCCGAAACGTAAAGCCGTTCCGGAACAACCTCCTGCAGAGACCCGAGCAACTCTATTAGGGGTCTTCCCGGAGAAGTAAGCGTAACGGTTTGAGCTACGCTAAGTGTCAACACAAGCTGAAACAACATCCTATGAAGCCCCCTTCTGCCCTTTTGCGGTGTCACTCGCTTTCTTTAACATCGCATCCCAAGTAACGAACTCGGCCTCCAACTTCGGGATCATGGCTCCTCGTATCGCAAGGGCCTCGAATCTGGGGCGTAATAAGGTTAGGGCTCGAAGCTTATAGACACTTTGTAGTTCGCCTGGAGCACGCTGAAACGTTTGGATCATCGCGAACAGCAACGCGGCAAAGACCGGATAGATGACCGCTGTATCCTCCGTTCGCTGCCCTATAGCGCCAACATAAATGCTCTTTCCGGATGCCAGTACAAAATTTTGCGTGCCGACGAGAAACGCACCTCGGGCACCAGATTCATCGTATACTAACTTGCCCTTCGCGGAATTGCCCTTGAACATCGGTGACCATATTTCCTTAAAGAACGTTGCCCATTGATCATCCGTAAAATGCTGGGATTCGTCCGGGCTCATAAGTCCCTTTAAACAAGCCGCATCAGACTGCTGGAGGCAACGAAAAAAGGTGTCAACCGCATACTTTGGCTCTCTCTTTTGCGGCAATTCAAAGTTCGCTTTTGCCAAAAATAGGCACCCTATGCCAATAGCGCACTGAAGGATTAGCACAACTAGATTCCTCTCAGCGCGAGTTGATCCATTATCAATTTTCACATTGCCTCCAACTGCTTGACTGGCTTTACCTAGCCCGGGTTATCAAGTGGCTTTGTCGCAGGGCCGCACGGTGCCGTAACGCTACCACACTGGTCGTAGAATGGATATTTTTCAGGCACCTTCGGGTCCTCGCGCCATACGCCTCCCCTGGACGTGTGGCGCTGCTTGTCGTCAGGTTCAAATCGCCTCCATAATCCCATGCTCTTCCGTCCACTTACACTCCTCAAAAAGCTGCGCTGAGCTCCACGGATAGTCTATTATACGTGTGCATAGCCGGGCGCGCACCGGGTTTAGGTGGATGTAGCGAATGCACGCCCAAAACATCTCTTCATCCTTGATAGGCTCGCCTTTGAACGAGCGTTTCCAGAGTTTGTGCCCTTCTCTGTCTTGGATATGAGCTAGCCCGTACCGTTCACTCGTGATGAGCAGGGCGACGATCTCGTCCGAACTGCGTGTTTTGAATCGCTGCATGAACCGGCTCATGTTATGATCCATCGGCGAGCGCGCCACACGTCCAGGGGAGGCGTATGGCGCGAGGTGCACGGAGCTCACTCAATTTCTCATGGGCAGTACTCTTCGAGACAACCATGCGTCGAGACAACCATGCGCTCCTCGCCGTAAGTGCTTGGAGAAGCAGACTGGAACAGGAGTAAACTCGACTCGCTGGCCTTCGATGCTGAAGAATCAGGATTGCCGATGGAAAGCTTTCTGCCCTTACTGCCAAACCTGAGCCTCCTCGGGATCATGCTGGGCTATTGGATCGAGGTGAAACGGCCGCGGTCGCATTATCCCCGTCTCGTGAATGCACAATTGGTGCTGTGGTTGTTACTCTTTTTCGTCCTCCTGCTTGTCTATGTCCGGGTGGCCGTGATTGTCGATGGGCTCGCCGCGATGCTTCAAACTTGGGTCGCCTGCAACGTGATTTCGTTTTTTTGCTTGTCGCCCAGTTGTGGCACTGGCACCATCCGCGCCCCGAGGCGTAATCCGCCCTTTGGTCTTGCGCCTTTGCAAATGTTGCGAGACTCAAGAGAAGTGCTGTGCGCCAAGAGGCGTTAGCGCAACGGAAAGAGGTCTTTAGGCCACGACGCCAACAATGCGAGCATCGAACCCAAAAATTGCAGCAATCGGGTGAACAATTGCAGCAATCGGGTGAACAATTGCAGCAGTCGGGTGAACAATTGCAGCAATCGGGTGAACAATTGCAGCAATCGGGTGAACAATTGCAGCAATCGGATGAACAATTGCAGCAATCGGATGAACAATTGCAGCAATCGGGTGAGCCATTGCAGCATTCCGGTGCGCTATTGCAGCAGTCCGGTGCGTTATTGCAGCAGTCCGCTGCGTCATTTCAGGAATCCAATGAACCCGAAGGGCACTCAAGCGAGGCGTCGCGACGTATCTGAGGCGTCGACGCCAGTCTGTTTGAGGGAACTTCGCACACCTCGCGCCATGCGTGGGTCCCGCTGAATGGCGCAGATTGGAATCAGGAGTAAACTCGCAATCGTCAGGTCAACGTGAACGATGGATCAGCACTCGGATTACAAAAGCGCCATACGTGCTCGGATAGGCAAAGCAAGCCATGGGCAGGAGATCGTATGGGGCGATGACGCGAAGGTGCCAAAGCATCACGCGCGGTTGATCAGGCTCCCTAATAGTTGTACCCGCCTCCCCCAGAAGCTGCTCGCAATCGCTGACTGATTTCCTCAATCCGCTTTCTATCTTCTGCTGGTAGCTCGCTAAACTTGTGCGCTTTTGCCTCGGGGGAGACCACCAACCCTCCGACAGAAGACGTCAGGGTTGCGTTCCCCGCCGAAAGCTTGAAAATGTATCCCTGATCCGTACAGGGCTTGAGTCTATCCTGGGATGAATAGATTTGAAACGGGTCCGCACCTGCGGAAGTGCGAACCATAGCGGCTGCTAGGTTGCCTTCGCTGATTGTGGAAATCGGCTTTGCATCTAAGTTTATGTACTCCTTGCTCGTCGTTGTAAACATGCTAAGCGCAGCGTCGCTTGGGATAGAGGAGGGCCAAACTTGACTTGATTCCGCAAACCACTCAGCTCCTTTTTGGGGCGGGGCGCTTGCATCGTTCGACCACTGAAACTGGGAATGCTCACCGAAAACGGCGAGTTGATGTATCGCCTTTTGAGTTGAAGGTGGGAGGGAGCTTAGCGGTATAGTTCCGCCGTTTAAGAGACGTTGTCTCGATTCGTTGGATAGAGAGCGATAGATTTCACACCCGATTTGTGAGCCTGACGGCGACAACTGCGGCGCGCCAATACCCGCCACATATGCATCTACAATACTTCTCGTGACCCCGTTTGAACTGCCGAGCCCAGCCAAAACTATTTCGGCAAAGTTATCTAGTGTGCCCGCTCCTTGCCGATCAACGTCGCGAACTGTTCTTCCAAGTAGTCGTCTTGATAGACGGTACGTGCGATCACCGTAATCACAAGGCTTTGCCAGCAGCCATCCCCGCTCTACGCGCATTCGCGCCCGGTTAATGAAACTGCCAAGCGTTGGGGTCGAATAGATAAAATAATCGGGAACGTCCATGACCAGATTTGATTTGGTCTCCGCGGCCAATTGCAAGAACAGTGCGCTAGCGCCAAAGGATAAAGGATCGTGCGTTTCGGGCGAGAGAAGCTTCTTGCGAACGTCGCCACTAGCTGGCTGCCACTTCGAAGTACGTCCATCAGCATATCCGTGAATGGCAGTTTCGAAAGCCACAGATTCTTCGTCAACTACAGATCTTTTGCCTGTGAGTTGGCGCATGGTGACATGAATCGGAGGGTCCTCACGCTTGACATATAGCGACACTCCCATTGTCGCAATAGGGGTTCCATCGCTTGCGAACAGCTTGAGGAGCCACTCGGCGCCTCTGTCCCTCCCGATAAGGCGAATCTCGGCGGGAGCAGACGCCAGGGTTTCCGAAAGGAAAGCCGGGTTCGCAATTCCGGCTTCTTGCGGTACGTATGGCGGAATAGTCATTCCCTGAGTTGCGCGTGCCAGGATATTGTGCTCGTCGACGTACCTCGACAAAGCCTGCCTCACCCCCTTGCCGAAAGCAAGTTGAGCTGATGTTGGTTTCGAACAATACACTCGCCGTTCGGACGTAGTCATGGCCGCTAGCGGGGCAATGTCTATTTCGTTGAACAACCGAGCGAATAATCGGCTGATCGGCATCTTGTCGTGAAGCGATCGCCTGAGCTGCATCTGATTCGCTTCTCTTGGAGGCTCAGAAACACGCGCATCCTTCATTTTTGCTAGTAAGGCACTAGCATCACTATCAGTCCATGCACGCTCCTCGGGCAAGGCATTCTGTTGAAAAGCTCTGACCGCTGTGCGAATTTGTTCAAGGCGGCGTGCAGCCCACTCTTCCCGCTGCTTTGCATCAATCGCGCGCGAACGGCTGAGCTTAAGTTTCCCATCTTCGAGTTCGATCCACTTGGCCGAAGCGGTAGTGGCGATGCGGTCAAGCAACTCGTCCGAACTAACTCCTTTTACGGAAATGATGAGGACATCGTCCTGGAGCTCTTCTCCATAAGTCAGCTTCTTACCCGTGACTCGCTCGATGCTCGGCAAGAGGTTTGGGATTACCGTTGCCTCCATGGTTAAGTCGATTGACTTAGCAAGACAAAGTGAGACCAAATATGGCAGCATGTCGCTAGCCTACTCAAGGACTTTGCAAAAGTCAAGTGATCGGCGGACTATGTTTTGGTGAACCGCGCACACCTCGCGCCATGCGTGGGTCCCGCTGAATGGCGCAGATTGGAATCGGGAGTAAACTCGCAATCGTCAGGTAAACCTGAACGACGGATCAGCACTCGGATTACAAAAGCGCCATACGTGCTCGGATAGTCAAAGCAAGCCATGGGCAGGAGATCGTATGGCGCGAGGGACCCGAAGGTCCCCAAGATCTGGGGCTCAGCCAAAACAACCCCGCCACCGGGAAGCCGAGCCCCTTATCCGGGGCCAGTAAGACTCACTGTCAGCCCCGCCGTTGCATGCTCTGCTAGCGCTTCGAGGCACTTGGGCTGGGGATTTCGGCTCTTTTCTCAGGGTGCCGCTCAATGCCCATCTCTGCGGGCTTACCATAGAGTTCGGGCCTCTGGTAAGTTCCGACCTCTACTCCTTCCTTGTTCACTTCAGTTGGGGCACCGTAGCGCTGCACCCAGCGATCGTTTCGGTCAGCTTCGACCCGCCACGAGACCTTGACTCGGGGCGCACTTGTTCGGATTTGGAATCGATTATCGCGGATTTCCTTGCTGACTATGGCCTGCGCGAAATCTTCCCCAATGACCGTGAGCTGATACTTAAAGTTTGCGTTGATGTCAGCGAAGTAGGCGGGCAACTCAACCCAAGCATAGCCTTTTGAGTCGGTCACGATGTTCCCAGCATAGAAATTCTGCGGAGTCGGGCTCTCCGAGGAGTAATGGAGAAGATACTTGTTCTCGGGGTCGGCAGGGTGATCAATGCGGAAAGACTTGGTTCCCGACGCGCCGGTCCGCCCTTGCGCGAACACGGCATACCCGGTTGCGTTTGCATAGCCATAGACGCCGTAGGTTGGACCGTTAATGCCAACAAATCCGTAAACTCCGCGCCCGGCTGTGCTGTTCGAACCACCGAATACGCCCGAGTTGGAAGTCGCTGTGCTCGCCGTCGCAACACCGGAAACCCCTACGCCTGAGTTGCTGGCGGAGAGAAATCGACCACCGTAAGTGTTGCCGCTGGTTGCCGTAGCATCCCCGTGCACCGCGATACCGTCAGTACTCGCGGTGTCGCCGTATACCCCAAAGTTTACGCCTGTTGAGGATGTTGCTCTACCCCACACGGCCTTGCCCGTCGAGCTGGCGCTGGTAAAAAGGCCCCCGACCGTCGATCCCGTTGCTGCACCAACAAAACCGAGAACGCCGCGGCCAGACGTGCTACTGCTTTCACCATAGACGCCGTACGTCGTTCCGCTGGCCGCGGTCGATCCACCATAAACACCGCGACCAGTTGTGCTACTGTTGGTACCGCTAATAACTCCGGCTGCGCCAACGCTTCCGCTCAAGCTCATCGGCACGGGTAAGCGAGCGGCCGCGATCGTCCCCGAGCTGATATTACTCGCGTTAAGCGCGGTCAATCCCGAACCGTTCCCAGAAATCACCCCTGAAGCACTCATGTTGCCATCGCTATAAACGCCGTATCCGGCGGCACTGGAGGTCTTGCCGTAAACCCCGTAACTAAGGCCTGATGCCGCGTTCGATACCCCATAGACGGCTTTGCCGTCCGGGCTATTTGATGTAAAAAAGCCACCGACCGCAAAACCGCTCGTGGCCGTTGAAATCCCTGCAATCCCCCGCCCAGTGGTGCTGAAACACTGGAACAGACCGCCGTATGTGACTCCCGTTGGAGAGGAGGCGTTGGCGAGGATGCCTCGACCTTGATCACTCACGGCTCGGAAATCGCCGCCGTAGGCGATCCCGCTTGAAGCTGACGAATAGCCCACGACCGTACCCGCCTTTGCCGTACCCGAAATGTTCAGGTTGCCCGACTGAACGGTGCCTGGCGTCGTTGGCTGAAGCTCGACAAAAGTGCCTTGGTAGGCCATGGTGCCGCCCAGGGCGGCAACGGAAGCAAAAAGTGCATATCTCTTCATAAAATCCCTCACGAGATTAAAGGTTAGCACAACTCTCTTAGGCGTTTGCAAGGGGCATTGGGAAGAGGGTTTCAGCGAGTTCTTGGCAGATCGCAAAACCCGCTCAGCCCGTGTGGCGAAGCTGTTGGAAAGTCCACGGGGCAAGCTCGGTCTTTATAGCGTAGATTCCAGTCCGGAGTAAACTCGGAATCGTCAGGTAAACGTGAACGATGGATCAGCACTCGGATTACAATAGTGCAAGGGAAGCGCAACCGCGTTAAAGCTAATGGATCTAGAATACGTGCGCCCTCACCATATTCGTAAAGCGGTTACAGCTCGCCATTGTGTAGCACTTCTAGTCGTTGCGTTCCTACTAGGTATGGCAGCAATTGCTGCGCAAGATGCAAAAAACGATAACGGTGCCGAAGAGGCCAGAGCGGCGCGTATAATGGCTGGCATATTCATGTTTGCAGCCTTGGTGCCCATCGGTTTAGCCGTCAAAATGGAACTCGCATTTCGCTCTATCGCCCGTCCGATCACTTTGGAAGATGGGTTTGTCACTCAGGATTCCGACAAGGTTGATCTCCGTACGTGTAACATCCGACCCCTTGTGCAAAGGCGTGGTCACATATTTCCCGCTTCTGAAGTAGTCATCTTCTGGGATCAATCTGGCCGGGTATCAATAGCTCCATCGCTACTCACAGAGTCCTCCCAGGATGCCCTACGCGATGCGTGGATTAAGTCAGGGCGAGAATTCATCGACTTTTATGCGGAAAACTTGCAGTTCAAGGCAACTCCGAGGTACTAAGCCCATGCTTGGCCTGCATGACGTGGAAAGCTCGGGGACCGTTGCTGTGGCTGAGTGCCTCAAACAAGAGTGCAACTTGCAGCATAAAAGGTTTGGCGCAGGCACGAGTAGATCGGTGCCGCTAATCTGGCCAGAAATTTGACCAAACCGAGCCGCCCAGATTTTCGTCGTCCGTTCCGAAGATGATGCCGCCCGTTCGACCTGGCAACAGATCGAAGGCTTCGATTTTGTGTTGATCCGTCCAAAACAGTCGGCTTGGCGTACTCGCACGAAACTTGACGGGGTCGGCTTCGGCTGAAAGCGTTCCGGCAGCGTAGAGAACCGATTGAAACGGCCCATCGTTGCCCGCATCGGCGGCGGAGGAAACAAACACTGTGCCGCTGGCATCGATCTTCAGGTCTGAAATGCCGCGGGTTCCGGCCGCTGTGGGCCAGGGAATCGCGAGGCTGGCGGTGGTTACTCCGCCCGTAGGCAAGTATTTTGCATCAATGGCACAAGCAAAAAACGTATTGAGCTCCGGCAGCTCGCCGCGATGCCCCCACGCCATGATCATTTTGTCATCTAGCATTTGAATCGAAATCCCTTCCAGGTTTGGCTTTGCGGGCAAGCTAGGCAAGTTGTAGCTGCTTTGTATCACGATGTTGCGGGTAACGCCATTGAACTCAATCACCATCGCCGGTCCGGCACTGGCCAGAGCCATGTAGAGCCCCGGTTTGCCGGGAATCGCGGTGAGACCTTCCAAGTCAACGGGCGGCGAACCTTCCCACGTGACGGGCAAGTATTCGGGGGCCTTCCCGCGCTTCATCTGGAGCACGCTCGCCCTCGCTTCCCCGACTTTCTTGTTGTCGTGAACGACCAAGTACGAGGCCGAATCCTCGCTCGCTTGGATCAGAGCCATCCCGCTTAACCCCGACAATATTCCGGATTGAACCAGCTTCCACCCGGTGGCTTGGACAGGGGCGATGGAGGCAACGAGAAAGGCGGTGAGCATAAGATGGATTATGCCAATCGAGTTCAAGAGTCCGTGTTAACGGATGTTAACAATGCGTCGCGCGAAGCAATACCTGTTGGTTACAGCGAAAATCAGATGGAAACGCTTCGAGAGTTTTGCCAAGCTTAAGTGACTCCGACCCACTCACCCGTCTAAGCCGAGGCGGATTCGCCGCGTGGAACCCTCTGCGCCATGACCAGCGGGATGAGCATCATAACTCCCGCGACAAGGTAGGGAAGGTAGGGTTTTTGGGCATACAGGATGTTGCCGAAAACGGGACCTACAATCCTCGCAATCGCTCCCAGAGATTGGGTAATGCCGAAGATTCCGCCCACAATCGCGGCGGGTGCGGCCTTTGAAATCAAACTACTCAACGTGGGGCCGGCCATCCCGTTACCCAAGCCAAGGAAGGTGCACCCGATCAACACCGGAATCCAGGGCATCACAAAGGGAATAGACAAAAGCACGGGCGACTGAATGACATAGGCAACTCGGAGCAGGTTGACCTCGCCAAACTTTTTCACAAGCGGTCCGAGCAGCCCGCCTTGAACAATCGCCGCCATGATTCCTACGTAAACCAGAATCAGCGAAGTGTAAAGCGCATCGATCTTGTAAACATCATGGGCGAGGAGGAAGTAGGTGGACTCCAAGTTTGAGAACGCAAGGTTTGCGATGAAGAACAGCATCAGCAAGAAGCCGAGCCCCGGCGTTTGGAGGGCTTGCATCAACTTCTGGAGGGGGCTAAGTTTGCGCAAATGCTCGGGTTCGGAAGGGCTGGGCGGGGCTTCGGGCATAAAGA
>JBEBHJ010000025.1:0-44863 GCA_040081075.1 Fimbriimonadaceae bacterium
GTGTTTCGATTTGGCATAGGGCCAAATGAAAGCACCGCATCCATCAAACCGGGCGATCCTTGTATCGGGATCGATCGCCTTCTTTCTCCTGCTCATCTATCTCGTTCGACCGGATTGGGCGCAATGGCTTCATTGGTGGCCGATCTTCATATGGACGCCGTTTGTTCTTATCCCGCTCCTTTCTCGCCACATCAAGCTTGCTTTCGGGCGGCAGCTTGTCTGCTTGGCGGTTTGGATCCTCGTTGTTTTCGTAGTATGTGAACCCTCGTGGCGGGTTGTACTGCCTCCCCGCACCAAAGGGAGAGGCTGGATTAGAGTGGTGAGTCTCAACTGCGCCGCCGGATCTACCGAAGCCGCCGCAGAGGCCTTCCAACAGGACGCCGACATTGTGCTGCTGCAAGAAGTTTCGTCGCGGACAGAGTTTGGAAAGGTCGCAAACAGGCATGGTTATGAGCAACTCGTGTGGTCGGTAGATGATGCTGTTTACCTCCGTCCCAGCCCGTCTCTGGGATTGCGGGGCAATCCAGTTTCCGGAAGAGACTTCGCCGCGTGCAAGATCTTCATTGAAGGGAGCACCTGGCGGGTGATCTCGCTTCGGCTTGCGCCGCCGGTTTTTCGGCTAGATTGGTGGAACCCAGATTGCTGGCGGGAATACGCTGAAGACGCCAAGAAGCGAAGGCAAAGAATCGGGGCGATTCGTATGGAAGCCGGACCGCTAGATAATCAAACCAACGAGCTTATCGCCGGCGATTTTAACACCACGCATCTCGGAATCTCGGACTTAAGCGATGTTGCGAGAAAAGCGGGTAGAGGCTGGATGGGAACGGGAACGAACGACTTTCCTCTGGCGCGAGTGGATCAATTGTGGTCATCAAATCACTTAAATTGGCACCAGGCTTTCGTGTTGAAAACCAAAAACTCCGATCATCGCATGCTCGTGGCGGATTTTGAAGTTGGCCATTTCTGACCCAGTGACGCCAGCAATTTCACCAGTTGTAAGCTCTCAAACGCCAAAGTAATCAAAGTCGTGATAGAGTAAACGTATGCGTTCATCTTTTGCGCTCCTGTCAATCGCTTTCCTATGTCAATCCGCGCATTCAGCCCCGACAGCCTGGGTGTTGAACACAAACACGACCATTGACTCGGTGAATATTGCCACCAACGGGAGCTCGCCTTTTGGAACCACACCATTTATCTCGCAGAGCTTAGCGCGGACCTCGGCGGGGAATCTCATCACCGCCAACGCGGGCGGTGTTCTGTGGGATGTCACGGGAGCTCCTATTCCGGTCGGTGCTACGGGACGTTCCCAGATCGGAGATTTGGATTTTGGAGTTGGTGGCCTCTGGGGATACAGCAACGGTTCCCAAGAACTCTTCTTTTTTGACTTAACTTCGCTGACCGTAACTTACGCCCAGACAATTTCGTTTCCTAGCAATGTTACTGTGGAGGGGGTCGCGTTTCAGCCTACTACCGGAAACGTTTATCTCAGTGCCCATGCCGCACTGAACACCGATCACCTCTTTGTGGTTGCGCCTTCGGCCACATCGGCCACACTAATCGGCTCGATGGCAAATGGCGATGCCTTCAGCTACTTTAGCGACATTGATTTTGATGCTGCGGGAAATCTTTACGCGATGAGCTTCTTCCACCGCTACTTCTACACGGTCTCAACATCGACGGCAGCGACCACATTTGTTAGCTCTGGCCCTCACAAGGATACGACCGGGATGGCCCTGAACCCCGTGCCCGAACCCGCTTCGTTGCTCGCGATCGGTGTCGGACTTGTTGCGTTGCTACGACGTCGGACTAAGGCTTAATCCTTGCGATAACGGTGTTACCGCGCCCTTTGGCGTTGGCGACGCTTTGAACAGTCCATAGATCGGTTAGGTTATCCCCGTCTACCACGGAACCACTGTAGTCGCCCCAGGCTCCTCCCTCGGTTGCAGCCAAACCCTGCGCGATGGCCTGAATCGCCCTTAGTGTTCCCGGTGAATCGGAGGATTTCCGGTAAGCACAGCGGGCGGAAATGAACATCTCTGGTCCGGTCTCCTGGAAGCCGACCAAGACGTCGTTCCGCTTGCTTACGGCAAGCGAGGTCTCAATGTAGCTGTTGGTTGGATGCGCTATAAGACCGCTTTGTACAACCGAACCATCCAATCGAAACTGGTGCCACTGAACCCCAGCTCTGCCCTCAACATTAACCGTATGTGAAAACCACACATGCTTTCCCTGGACCACAACATTCTTCGGATTGCGGTCGCCGGAGGCAGTGGTGGCTGTCGTTCCTTTCATGGGCGATGGGGGCGGGCTTCCGAAATACTTGAAGTTGTGCTTTGCGGTTACAACCCCTTTAACAATCGGCATCGCATTCGGCCCCTCGCCGATAGTCGTCAAGATAATGTCTTCTCGAGTTAAACGGACGAAAACCAGATCATCGGCAGCATCTTGGCAAAATGCTGGTTGCCCAAGGTTTCCGGCGAAGTGATAGGCAGTCGCGGGTTTTCCCGCTTTGAGTTCGCCCGTTCTCATAACGAACGTGCGATTTTCGCCGCCAGGGAAGGAGTAGCCGATCCATCTCCGACTATAACCGATCGCTCCGCCGTCGACTCCCGCGGGAGCGGGCACCGGATACGTGTTCCACGCGCCGCGAGGGTCGGCAGTTTCAGAGACCGAAATGTTGACCGGCTTGAGTTTCGCGTCATCCCACGGGTTCCAAAGGTCAAAAATGAAAGTCCGATTGTGGACATCGAAAAACAACTTGGGATCGATGCCGCCGTTGAACTCTGATTGGGGCACACCGTCTACATAGGTGCCCTTTTTGTCAAAAATGGTCAGCCCCAGATTCGTGGCATGGAGAACATACTTTCCGCCGACGGCGATTTGGGGGTCAACTTGGCGATTACCATCCGAAGATCCATCAAAAACCAGGTTGCTTCCAATGTTGCGCGGGTTTCCAGCCTGCTCCCGCTTTTTGGCGGTCCCGCCCTTGTTGAAACTTGAGTTTCGAAGGGGCTGAATAACTTCCGTGCGAACTGGCCCAACAACAACGGCTCCTTGCGCCGATCTGGCTTCAGCTTGTTTACGAATTTCGATCTTTACCGCGGTTAGGCGCTCTGGCCACACAAAGGTCGGCGCTTTGCTCGGGTCGTATCCGGCCATATGCCCATTTAGCCGCGTGGTCGGCTTCGTGTATCGCAATTCAGTATCTCCAAACACTTCCTTGCACATCGCGGCTAAGCCGGGATCGTATTCCAAAAGTTCGACCCGGGTGTTTACATGGTTGTGGTCGTGGTCCGGCTCTCGATTGTTATCGAACCAAGATTGCACTCCTTCGGCAAAATATTCGTGGTGGTTTACGGAGGCGTATTTCCCCTTCCACAAGCCCGCGGCCATAGCTTTATCATAGGATGCCTTTAGCCTGCGATCAAACGTTGGATCCACCTTCGACATACCTCGCAGGTGCATGCTATGGGCGAACTCATGGATCAGAATGTTCTCGGTGGAGTACGGGTCTCCGGGGAAACAAAGAATGTTTTCCTCGGCGCTCGAGCAATAGGGGTCAGTTTCGCTTCCACCGGTCCCGCGAGCCCGTGCATCCCAGAAATCTTTGCCCGAAATCGTCGGAAATTCGCGCATCGGCTGCTTGCCCAACCACGCAAACTCCGGGAGATCAGTGGTGAATTCGTTATGCGCGATGATGCACATTCGGGTTCCATTGGCTATCATCGCGTCGCGAACGTCAGGCCGCTTGACCAGTAGCATCCGAATCAGATACGCGGCTTCTCGTAGGGCGTAATCGTTGACGTTCGATGAAGCGATAATCGGAAACTTGTCAGCCTCGATGAACTTGCTGTAGAACTTGGACCGATTCATGCTCTCCGGGGGAGTTGTGATCTGGGGCAGTTGGGCAAAGCAAAGGAGGGCTACAACAGCGGTCATCAGTTGATTTTGAACCAATAGTGGGTCAAAAGACCTACGGCATCAGAAACTCGCCGTTCTATGATATGAATCTGATATCATATCAGTGTCAAGGTGAATCCATGACTCAAGAAAGAGAATTTAAAACATTACCAGGCGGGCTGATGCTCGCCGTCACGATCGCCGTCTGGGGCATCTTCATATTTGCCCTCGTGTCTTTGGTCAAGGCCAGCCCGGAAAATGGAGGAAGCGGGATTTCTGGAATGCACTTTCTGATGCTTTTCGGCGCGATCTTCATCGGAACATTCCTCATGCCGGGCTTCTTCGTCATTCAGCCCAACATGGCTCGCGTTTGTACGTTGTTCGGTGCTTATAAGGGGTCCATCAAGCAAGATGGATTCCACTGGGCCAATCCGTTCATGAGCAAGCGGGCTGTTTCGCTTCGCGCACAAACCCTAAATGGCGAGCGGCTGAAGGTGAACGACGCTGTTGGAAACCCAGTTGAGATCGCCATGATTGTGGTTTGGCAAGTTGAGAACACCTATCGGGCAGTCTTCGATGTTGAGAACTTTGCTCAATACGTGGCTCTTCAAAGCGAGACCGCATTGCGGCACTCGGCTTCATCCCATCCTTATGATGCCGGAGACGACCAGATCTCGCTGATGCGACATACCGAAGAAGTCAGCCAACACTTAAAGATCGAAGTTCAAGAAAAGCTCGAGCGGGCCGGAATCCGAGTCCTGGAGACACGCCTTTCCCACCTCGCCTATGCTCCTGAAATCGCGGGTGTCATGCTCCGAAAACAACAGGCAGCAGCCGTTATCGCCGCTCGCCAGAAGATTGTTGATGGTGCGGTTGGCATGGTCGAAATGGCCCTCATTCGCTTGGCTGAGAAAAACATCGTTGATCTGGACCCCGAGCGAAAGGCGGCGATGGTGACGAACCTGATGGTCGTCCTCTGTAGCGAGAGCGCAGCTCAGCCCGTTCTTAACACGGGGACGCTTTATCCGTAAGGAGATGAGCTGATGGCCGAGAAGAAGTCATTCGTGCTTCGAATCAGCCCAGAGCTTTGGGAAGCGTTGCAGAGCGTCGCCAACGAGGAGTTTCGAAGCGTTAACGGTCAGATTGAGTGGATATTGACCGAGTACACGAAGAAGCGTCGTAACCTCAAAAATGAAAATGAGCGCACCGAATAGTCGGTGCGCTCATTTGGCTCATGGGCTTAGGGGTGAACGGTAAGGATCGGCGAGACCTTTGTTGTCTTGTTGATTCCAACCTTTACATAGCCGTTCGATGATGACGTGACGATGTTAGTCGTGATGGTGAACGTAGCGGTTGTGTCACCTTCAGCCACGGTTACCGAACCAGGGGCGATGATCGCCGCGTTGGTATCCCAACAACTCAACACGAGGCCACCGGCGGGAGCCGGGCCGCTCAGCGTTACGGTTCCGGTCAACGATTGACCGCCCGTAATGCTCGCCGTGCTCAACGTGAGCCCGGTTGGAATCGGCGGATTGACTGTGATTGTCGTCTTAATCGCCCCGACGGTCACATTGATGAGGGTGGTGGCGGCTACGGGTTTCGTGGTCATCGTAAAGGTCTTCGAGTTTGTGCCCGAAGTGATAACCACCGATGATGGCGTAATCGCATCTGCGTTATCATCAGCGACAGGAATTGTCGTCGTAGCGGCGGCATTTTCGTTGAGCGTAACCGTAAAAACCACCGAAGTTCCGCCGTAAATGGTCGAAGCCGACGGCGTTACAACCGACTGGTAATACTTGGTTGCGCGAAGGTCATAGTTGGTAGAAACTCGGAAGAGGTCGCCGCCTAGTACAAGGCTCCCGGCAGGATCTAAGACCAAGCTCTTTCCAATATCATTGCCGTTGTCGGTTCCGTTGTTGAGCACCGACCAAAGCTGTTGTCCCGAACTATTCAGTTTCATAAGCAGCATATCAAATCGAGTGTTCGACTTCGCTGTTCCAGCCAAGTACAGGTTGCCCGACGCATCTTGCGTCATGGCTCGCGCAAAATCATCGCCTCGGCCGGGTCCATCGTAAAAACTCGTCCAAAGTGTTGTTGCCGTTGGCCCATACTTGATTACAGTTGCGTCTTGGGTAAGGCCAGTGTCGGATTCTCCAAAGACAACCACATTGTTGGCCCCATCAAGGATTAGCCCGGCCGCTCGGTCGTTGCCGCTACCGTTTCCGTTGTAAACTTTTTCCCACACCCGTGCACCGGTCGTTGCGTTCACTTTGAACGTGTCCCAGTCCAGATCGAATCCGTAGTAGTCGACCGTACCCGTCAGATACACCGAGTTGTTGGGTACGTCCAGGGCCATCGCACCGAACTCGTCTAGTCCGAGGAAGCCATCAAACAATGCTTGCCAAACGACGACTCCGGCTGCATCGAGTTTTGCGCAGTAGTAGTCTTGGTCTACGGTTCCTCCAACATAAGTGGTGTTGTTTACTTGATCAACAACAACATCGTATTGACCCGGTAACGACATCAATGTATCGAGTTCGTAGGTCCAAACGCGGCCCCCGGTGGCCGTACCCATTCGCGCGCAACGCAGGAACGAGTCAAAAGACTGCTGGAAACCGATCGCCGTGATTGTGGAGGCGGAGGATACGACTACCTTCTGATACTCGCCAACATCGGTCTCAACGGTATCCCAAGCAACTGTTCCATCGGCAGCATTGAGCTTGATAACCGCGCCAAACGCGCCATCAACTTGTCCAGCCACATAAACATTGCCTCCGGCATCGACCGTTAGGCCGCGTCCAACATCTTCACCATTGGCGGTCCCGTTGTAATCGCTCAGCCAAAGCTGAGTTCCGGCGGGATCATATTTGATCACGCGAATGTTCCGGTTTGCGGTTCCTCGCACGTTGCCGAGAACATAAATGTTGCCAGCGGCGTCCGAGGTCATAGCGACAAAAGTGTCGCCGTAAACGCCGGGACCAGTGGAATCCTTGGTCCAGCGGGGGATTTGGGCTGTCACGAGGGTGATAGCAAGGCTAGAGAGAACGATTAACGTCGAGCGAATCCATTTATTCATGGGTTAGCATTGACCTCCTTTCAAGTCATGTAGTTGGGGCCTTTTGCGGAACTTCAGCAAAGGCCTTAACCGGTAATTGGACGGGTTCAAACGCGAGAGTGTTGGCACCGGATCATGTTTCGTTTTCCACTGTTCGAAAAAGTCGTTGCCAAGGTTTATCACCGGGTTGTCATCTGGAACCTTTCCGATGGCTAAGGTTGTCCTGTTAAATATGAATCGCTGGCTCTTATTGCTTGGAGCTATTTGCCTAAGCGGGCTCCTACTTCAGCAAGCACTTCCGCGAGGGGAGAAACCCTACCTTGCCTGGATCGCCTTTGTACCCTTAATCCGCGTCACACAAAATCGTGGTTTCGTTGTTGGGTTTCTGGCTGGCATCCTTTCCGTTTTTTCGGGGGCACTCTTTGCACAGGTGGGCCTGCTTTACTCGAATCAACAAGCAGGATCGAATGATGGGTGGTTGTGGACTGGTTTCGGGCTGTTCGGCTTCGCTTCCGCCTTTCTCACGGCGATCGCCTCGGAAAAGAATGCGGAAAAGCGTCCCGCGTGGTGGTTCGCCGCATGGGCCATATTGTTTGAGAGCGTTTTGCTTCTTCAGCTTCCGGCACACCTTGGACTAACGCAATACCGCCATCCTTTGATGATGATCGTAGCTTCGGTGGGCGGCATATGGCTCGTCTCGTACCTGGTGTGGTGGAGCAACCTTGCTTTGGCCAGGTTGGAGCCCAAACCGCTCTTGGTTTTCTGTGGCGCAAGTTGCCTACTCGCGTTTGTCACGAGCTTCATCCCGTGGAAAGACCCCGAGGGAACCTTCCGAGTGGCCGCGATTCAAGCGGATGTAAGTGTGAACGAAGATATCGCGACCCTGCATCGTCAAGTTTCTTCGAAGGGGGCCGACTTAGTGGTTTGGCCGGAGTTCGCGGGAATTTTGTTTGAGAAGGGAGGCGATCCGGCCGAGATGGTACAGATGAGCCGGACCACCTCGCCCTTTGTGACTTCCTTTGGCGACGGTCAGAGACCGCTGCCTCATAACACCGCCGCCCTATTTGCGGGCGGCCGCGAGGTGGCTCGCTACCAAAAGCGAAAACTCTTCGGCGCCGAAAACAAGATGTTTGCTCCCGGCACAAAGCCGGCAACCGCAGCGCTAGGATCATTAAACGTTGGATTGAATGTCTGTTACGATTCTTGCTTTCCAAACATCATGCGCCAAACATCCGATGATGCGAAAATCTTAAGTCTCCCAACCAACGACCCACCGTCAAGCCACTATTTTATCGCCGGAATGCACGCTGCTTACAGCACATTCCGGGCCGCCGAAACAGGGATTCCTCTGATCCGAGCTGACTCGTTGGCTTTTTCTCAAATCGTGGACTCTCGCGGTCATATCCGGGCGGAAGCACCACCGGGCGTTTCGGTGATCGAAGCCAACATCAACCCCCAATCAAGGTTCACTATCAGCAAACTACTTGGTGATTGGTGGTTGTATCTGTCCGGTCTTCTTGCGGTGGTTGGTTGGATTCGGTATCGCACAAAGTAGGCGTGGCGACTCCGCGTGGGATCACGGTTTCTTTCGCGGCTCCCAAACAACGTGCGTGTCGAGATAAAGCACGATGCGACCGAATCGGCCCTGAACGGTTCCCAGAATGGTCTTATCCTTATCCGGGTAGCCTGACAGTTCCTTAGCCCCCAGTTCATAACTGAATCCATCAAACACGCTGGGATCTTCGGCGTAGGGAAAGAGACGATCAAACTGGCCGTCGTTTATGGGTAGCAGATCATCGGCATCGGAAGCATAAATCGCCATTGCCATGCCTACTTGCTTAGCGTTCTCAGCAAGTCGCTTTCGCTCCCACTCTTCGTAATCCTTCTCATACTTTTCAATATCAATCTTTTCTATCTCGCGAACAAACAAGTTGGTCCGATCCCAATAAGCGACCGCCGATCCATCCGAACTGACAGTAGCCCCTTTCGTGTCCGCCGCGATTAAGGCTTGGAGGCTTGCAGAGGTCAACTTTGGAGAATGATCCGCGTTTTGTCCGGGCTCAACTCCAAACAGCCAATGCCCTCTGATAGAGTTCTTGCCGATTTTTCCCGTTGTGGCCTTTGAGTAAAGCGTCGGTTGCTCCCAATCGGTCGGCATGTACGTTGAAGGGGATAGCTCTCCCGTCGAAAAATTGATCGCTGTCGAGAGGTTCTTCCGAACCTCGTCGGAAGATGCAACGGTGCCCGGGCCGTAGTATCCCTGAGTTAGAAACGGCCCTTTCTTGTCCCATATTACTTCCTGCGGATTTCTCACGCCACTTAACTGCACAAGGCGAGAGTTGCCCGGTTGCCACAATACGAGCCACGTTTTGGAGTCGTCGCCTTCACCATTTCCCAAAGCCAAAACGGCCGCATCTGATTTTGGATCAGGCGCGACATCACAGAACTCCGCGCCGCCAATGTCGAGGATTGTTCCTTTCATCGTGGAGAGATTGAATCGGAAGAGAGTCGACTTTTCCGTAACCCCAACCACCCACAGGGTATGAGCCTTGAGTTGGAAAACGGGTCGAAGAGTGCCTTGAAGCTCAGCAACTTTTGCGAGTTGCTTCGTTTTTCTAGACCACACGTGAAGCGTTTTTGTATCCTCGTGTTCTTGTTGAATAGCCAGGTACTGACCATCTGAAGACCATGTAACACGCTTTACATTGGCCGATGCCACGAATATATCCGGGCCAAGGAGGTAAGCGTCGGTCGCCGTTTCTAGAGCATCGCGGCGATAATCAAACTCAAATTTCGGAACCTGACCGACCGCGAACAACAACGCAATGGCGACGCGCACAAACATACGTTATTGACGTAACGCAGCGGGTGTTTCGGTGGTTCAGAGTTCGCTGGTTGCGACAGAAAACTCGGCAACATCCGCCCCGGTGCTGTCTTTATATTTATAAACCAACGTCACCCCGGCATCGCGCAACTGCTTCATTGCCGGAAGCTCCCGGTAGTTCTTTAAAGCTGCTGGTTTGATTAGGCTCGTGAATTTCTCCGGGGTGAATTGCCCCGCTTTAATCGTTTTGAGCGTCATGCCATAGATCAAGGAGTTGGAACCCGCTTCGATCGAAACGCATGTTGTTTCCTCGTCAACCACCTTCGGCAACGTGGGTCTCATTTGCTTTACGGCGTAGTCTAACTTGGATTGCGTACTTGCGCACGAAGTAAGGGAAAGGGCCACGCATACCAACAAAACCGGAAATGCAATTCGCTTCATTTAAGTTCAAGACTTCGCTTCAGCTCGAAAAGCCGCTAAATCTTCCTTCGCTTTGGTTCCGATCTCCTCCAGTTTTGCGTTCCAACCTTTCTTCAAAGGCCGCATCGCTTCTACAATGGCTTCGGTAATCGCGAGGTTTCGATACCATTTGTGATCGGCCGAAATGATGTGCCATGGTGCGCTTTCGGTCGAACATTTCGACGCAACATCCTCATAGGCTTCCGTGTAAGAATCCCAAAACTCGCGCTCTTTCCAATCTCCCGCGCTCAGTTTCCATGCTTTTTCTAGGTCTCTCTCTCGGTCCAGAAGCCGCCTTTCCTGTTCTTCCTTTGAGATATGCAGCATAAACTTCAGAACGACCGTGCCGCTGTCGGTAAGAAGCTTCTCCCAGTTGTTGATATGCTCAAATCGCTTTCCCCAAACGTCGGGCGCAACGAACTCATGAACACGAACGACCAACACATCCTCGTAATGCGAGCGATTGAAAATGACCGTTTCGCCTTTGCCTGGAGTCTGACTGTGAACGCGCCAAAGGTAGTCATGCGCAAGTTCGATGGGAGTGGGCACCTTGAAGGGCGCAACTCTTGTGCTTTGCGCGTTCATGTATTTGAGCAGGTGCCGAATCGTGCCGTCTTTTCCGCTCGTATCACGGCCTTGCAACACGATAAGCAAAGGTGTTTTCCCCGCAGCAAAAAGCAGTTCTTGAAGGTCGGTCAGTTCCTCGCCTAGCTCTTCGCACTTGCGTTCCGCTTCCTTCTCCGTCAGCCCCCCATCCACTTTGGAAGGAATATCGTTGAGCTTTACTTTCTCGCCTGGTTTCACTCTATGCGCGTACATCGAAAGGGATTTTAACGCAGAAGTGCGTCAAGGTGCAAAGCTGAACTCGTCTGTTCACTCCTGATCTTGCCTCGGGTAGCATTTGCAATGAGCGATGTTGGTCCAGCAGATGGAGGCGGATGCCGAAACTCTGCCAAGACGTGGCCACTAGCTCCACCTGGCTATTAACCAACTAGTAAACCGGAAAGAGGGGCACCCGCAAGGGAAGTCCGATTGCGGCTTTGCGGGAGAAAATCCCCCGCTTCGATTCGACGCCCCTTGGACCGGAATAAATAGGAATTCTTTATGGCTCTCTTTCAACGCCTAACCGTTTACGAAAACCAACGAGCTCTGAAGTTTGATTCGGGCAAGTTCGTCGGCATCTTGGAGCCCGGCTACTACGTCCTTTGGGGCCGCCAAAAGGGAATGCCGGTTGACGTGGGTGTTGCCTCCGTTCTCTCCGGATTTGAAGAGGCGATGACCGCAGACGGAGCCACCCTTCGCTATCAAGCCATGCTTCGGTTTGACGTCACCGATTTGGAACTCGCTTATCGTAGCGGTTTGGTTAGCCTTAACCTTGGTTGGAAAGGCCTCACCAGTTCGACCGATGTTGATCAGTTTTATGCGAGAAGCAACTTCTCGCGCCTCGTTACGGCCGCTCTGAGCAAGCTGAAGCTGGAAGAAGCCATCGCCAATGCCGAAGTTTGGCGCGAAGAAGTGAATGTGGCGCTCGTCGAAATCCTGTCCGCGGTGGGTTTACGCCTCGTTGAAACTCAAATTTTCTCGCTCACGATCAGTGGCAATCTGCGGGCGGCTTATGGTGATCTGCTCAAGGCGCAACTTGAGGCAAAGGCCTCGATGGAGCGAGCTCGAAACGAGGTGGCCCTAAACCGCAGCCTGCTCAATACCGCCCGCCTCGTTCGCGAAAACCCCGGCCTGATGGAGCTCCGGCTCCTCATGCAATCCCAAAAACCGCGCATTAATTTCGTGATGTCATCCTCGCCGGCAGATGCGGCGGCTGCGGTCGAAGCGGAAGTCGCGCCTTCAGATTAATTGTTGAGGGCGGGGACGAATCACCTCGCGCCCTTGCAAAAACACGTCACCAACAAACAAAAACACATCGCCAACGAGCGGGAATAGCCCGCCAAGCCGCGAAAACACAACACCAACGCGCAAGAACACCGCACCAACGAGCATAAACACATCACCAAGTAACAAAAATGACTCGCGCGCGTCCAGAAATTGTGGCCCCAAACCTACGCTCAGGTTCAAAATGGTGTGAAACCCAGCTTTTTGCTGATAAACTGTGCCTATGATTTCGCTCCTTCTCGTTCTCGCCGCGCAAGATTCGTTTGTGCCGACCAGCGCCTATCAAACGCGAATTGTGCGTGGATTCGAGGTGAAGATTCATCCGAACTTGGAAGCCGACCAGTTCCTACGCAAGGAAATGCTGAACATGCTGAACACCAAGCTCGCCGAAATCGAGCAGCTCATCCCCGAGGAGCCGCTTAAGAAGCTCAAAACCACCAAGATTTGGCTGGATAAGGAAAGTAAATCCGTCACCGCCGCGGCTTATCACCCCAGCGCGCAGTGGTTAAAGGAGCACGGGTTCAACCCGGATATGGAGAAGGGAGTGGAACTAGGAAACGCCAAAAACGTGCTAGATTGGACCGTCCTCAATCAACCCTTCATGGTCCTCCACGAACTCGCCCACGCCTATCATCACCAGCACCTGGGCTACAGCGATAAATCTGTTCTAAAAGCGTTTGCGGCGGCCAAAGAGGGCGGTAAATACGCCGAAGTCGAAAAGCTCCCATCGGGCCGAGGGCCACACTACGGGCTGAACAACGAAAAAGAGTTCTTCGCCGAAACCACCGAAGCGTATTTCGGAAAGAACGACTTCCAACCCTTCGACCGCAAGTGCCTAAAAGCCTTCGACCCGGGCGCATATGAGATGATCGAAAAAGCCTGGGAAATCAAACCTTCCCTCCTACCGAAGTAGCCGCGGGTTGCATCGTACACGCGCTTGTTACCTGGGCTGGAGAGAGCGACAACGCAGCGTGGCATCGCGGTGCTAAGCTAAACAAAATGAAAATCCGTGCGTTCTCGAATGGCGCATTAGCGATCAGCGGCGGAGCGGTGCTCTCCTGGTGGGTGAGTTTCATTTCGAACCCCGTATTTGAAGAAGCATGCACGAGTGAAGCTTTCGGATTCCCTTGGGTGAGCCGAAACTATTATTGCGAATGCTGGGGCCAGGGCGGCAACTATGAATTTCACATCACTCCAATGGTGCTGAACGCCCTATTCTTTACCACCGCACTCTTTATGATCGCCAAAGTCCGGTCGTGGTACGTCTAAGAACGTTCTGATCACACCGAGTAGCCGCGGGTTGCATCGTACCCGCGCTCTCAGTTGGGCTTAGGCTGCCTTGAGCCTCAAACCAACGGGCGCAGGCTGAACGTAAATCGAAGCAGGCAAAGATGGAAATGAGAATTGGCCACGGTTTGTTGCCAGCACCCGAAACGTCGCCTTTACGCCGGGGGTGAAGCCGGGGATTTTGACGTTCGCACGTTTGGTGCAGAAAACCTGCACCCAAGGTGCATCCGCAATCGAAGCCTCAATCACAAAGATCACACCACAGGGGTTGTCGTTCCGCTTCCACTCGAGCTTCACCTGCCCATCGGCAAATGGCGTGACGATTAAGTCGGTGGGTTGATCGGGTTCGATGGGCGATTGGATTTCATCGTGGGGAGCCAGCCCCGTTGCGGTTACTAACTCGGGGGTCATCCGATTTTGACACCACAGGCGCAACGAGTCTCTTGCCGTAATGGCAGGGGCTCCCCCGTTATGAGCGCGCTTCGATCTGAGCCTTTGTGTCCCACAACAAAACAACATCTGGGTCCGCAACTGGTTGGGCGTTCCCTTGATTCGCTGGAATATCAGCAACACGGTCCCAAAGTGCCGCGAAAGTGGTAGCGTTTGGAGTAGTTAGAAAACTGCTGAGTTGGTTCGCAATATGCCCAAGTTTGAATCCGTATCCATCGCATCGCCCCCTTAACCTGTTCACTGCACCAGTTGAACGGACTGCAATCGAATCGGGAACTATTCCGAGAGCGTGCACACGATCTGCATCCGTATTTGCGTGTAGGCCCACCCTAAGGTGACCTTCCATGCAATTTGAAGCAATTTTGTCCAGCGCAACTTTATGGAGGGCTCCAGTATTGCCTCCTAACGAGATGTAACATACGCCGACCGCCCCAAGATCTATTATCCAAAGATCACGCACGTCTAACTCGATCGCGGCCTGTCGCAATAAAAGCATGTGGGTAATTTCTTTCGGAGTGTGCGAACTTTGAGTGGTTTGGCCCCGTGTCAGGGTCAGATTCCCCCAAAAGGTTTCGCCGTTAGCGAGCACTATCGCCAGTGTTCTCATTATTTATAGAAGACGCTTGCGATCTCAAGTTTAGTTCCCAGTTTTAGAGCGGATTCGATCGACCTGAATGGAACCACTGGAACTTTGGGTTTAAGATCGTGCGAAATCGCACCGCCATCCGTAGTAACGAAGACACGAAGGCCAGGCACCGAGCACAACTTACTCCACGCAGCGGGGTGATCCCTAGTCCTGCGTTGATGCACAACCACCACGTCAACACCATTTTGCATGCAGAACTGCACAGAAGAGTTCGCCCAATCGGACTCAGAAAATGTCCACACATCCTTGTCACCACTAGTCCAAAGGGGGGGGGTCCGATCGTCATAAATTGCAATCCGAGTTACCGCAAGCTCATGGCACGTAGCGACGTCTAGAATCGTTCGCCGAACCCTCTTTAGGAGGCTCCGAGCTAAGCTGGGCATTGTTGGCTCGCCTAGTGTCTCGCACCACACGCAATTGCCGGCACTTACTGCATGATGAAATATCCCAACGCCTCTTTCACTGACGTTAGAGTGGTCAGAAACAAAGTGGCAACCGTTAGGAAGGCGGTGATTTGCTTCATCCTCACCTGTAGAAAAGTGAAGATCGAGGCGACCACGTGTAAACGCGCGATGCCACAGCAGTGAAACGTCGTCCTCATCCGAGATCTCATATATCGGTAAATCCGTACCAAAAAATCCAAACTCCACCGGAACCTCCACGCCTTGGCCCTTCAGTCGCCTCTGAGACATGAGATGCAGATTAGCTGAAAGAAATTTCAATTGCTTGGAGGTCAGGTTGCCACCGAGAAAAAGGTATTTTGCGCGAAGAAGGAGTTCCAGGTCATCTTCACTCGGCGATCCCCATGCCAGTGCAGGAGGACAGTTCAGGGTTACAACCTGATATGCGCGAGGCAGTCGTAGCACGAATTTCGCCTTTGCGTCGTGGTCTGGGTCCGACACATCTGACTTTTCGACGCTAAGCGCTTCTTGCGCGCTGAGGTTTCCCGAGAGCCTGCATGCAGCTGACCTAACGAATGAAATTCCATATCCCTTGGTCAGATTGGGATCAGACGAAGAATAGATGTCACGCAACAGTGTCTCGCCTTTTCCAGTTGAAGACTTAATGATCCACGGATCGTTCAACGAAATCGTGAGGAGAACGCTTTCACCTTCTGACGTCGCACAAATCTTGACTTCGGGCGGGTCGGCGAGCGGAGTCGAATGCTTTACAGCATGATTTCGAATTAAGTTCTGAACAATTCCGATCAAATCTCCAATCGCCGTCGACTTGGCAGAAACGGCTACAAAGAGCGAGTTGGGCGCAGAACTTAACATGGCCGAATACTTTTTCTGAGATGGAGATTCGTCAACGTTTGCTGGGAGCAAGTGGTCCGCAGCGACGAACTGAAGAAGGAACTCGTTTTCCAAAGAGCCGATTAGTTCAGCTGTTGACATTACTTCGGAAAGATGATCTTGCCCCAACATAGAAAAATGCTCGTTTTTGATTTGAAGCAAGCTAAATCCACTTCTGAGTTGATCCAAAACGATAGTGTTCGAGAAAGTGCGCCCATCAGTAGCCCACTGCAAGCACTTATCAATATGAGACCTAGCATTGCGCAACATAGCGTTGTCGTTGTGGGCTGCTTGCTTCAAATATTTGTTCAGGTCAGATGCCATCAAGTGAAACTGATCATTTTGCCGCTTTAGAGTCTCAGCCTCTGCGATTGAAGCAGCTGCGTTCATCAAGTAGCCGATTTCCGCATCTCCGAAAGCATCGAAGTATTCGGAGCCTACGCAAAGTACCCCATATACGACCGTTTTCTTGCCAACTTTGCTGTAGACAGGAAGCGCGATTTCGCTTCGAGAGCGCTCCTCACCTTTTTTGTTTAACGTAGGGCTCCGGGAGACACCATATTCCCTCTTCCAGTCAAGCGCTCTTTTCTCGGTCCCCTCCTCATTTGCGTTTGTGACCAGGTAGAACTCGTCTACTTGATCGCCACTTCCCCTTACCCACACCACGCACTTTTTGGAGAAACCTGCTTTGGCTGTGAGCGAACTGAACGGCACTCGAGATTGCACTAAAAGCGACTTCGCACTGTTTTTTCCCGTTAACCCAACTCTATCGTAAGTAATGTCGTGCTCGCCAGAAACGATATTGCCCTTTAGTCGGTAGTAATGGGCATAGCCTGGAACTGTATCTCGATCTTTACGAACAATTGCGCGCAGCCCTGATATCTTCCTAGCTAATTTTCTGTCGTCTCGAATGGAAGTAATGTCAAATTTACGAAGTTCTGCGATGTGTCTCTGTCGGTGCAAACTGCGCTGATGTTGATAGAGGGCCCGGTACTGGAGTTCTACGTGTAGCGAGACCTTTCGAAGGGCGTCAATCCAAAGTCTTACATCATACACCCACTCTCGCGGTTCCTCGAATCCTGCAGGAATTTTGAGAGGCATGGTCGTTTGCAAGTCAAGGATGCCGATGACATTTTTAGGGGAGTCGGTAGATGCAGTAAGAATCGCGCACAGTTGGCACTTAACTTCGGGATTACCGTGGACGTATTGGCCCTGAGCTTTGTGCCCACGCCTGCCCCTAAGCACAAAAATAGGAGGTTCATCAGATACGCGGAGGGTAGAAATTGGCCTTACGGATCGTTCCCTTGCAGGGATTTCAACAACCGCTGCCACGCGAAACTTAGCTTTAGATCGCTTATCGCTCTTCGCAATATCCTCCCTGTACCTAATAGTGTTATAGGCACAGAACCCTGTCGGTTCCTTAGTGGCCGCGATAGACGCATAGGAGTTCTTACCGCTCGCTCCAAGCCGATAGAAACTGTCAACTTTCCAGAAGTGCCGGCCCTCAACGGCCAACAATGCTGGCCACCATTCGGTTCCGGGGCAAAGTTTTTTCAAAAGCGAAGAGGCCAGCATAGGGTGTGATGCGCTAAGCGCGCCCAGCTTATCGATTAAGTATTGGCCGAGCGTTCCCCTGAGATGTACCAAAAGCGCATTGCCGGTAGACTCGCGCACTTCAACCACTGAGAGCGTCTTCTTACCGGCGACGGTCTCGGTCACAACCAATTGAGGATCGAGAATATCCGGGTTAAGCTGCTTTCTAAGATCAACACCACCTCCGAACTTGGATCGGAATTCTTCAACGCTATGATATCCAAAAAAAATTGCTGCCGCTTTGTTCGCATGGATCAATAAACCGTCTTTTCTTAGTGTAAAGGCTGGGTTCGGAGAACGGTCAATAAGTGTTACTGCCGTTACTCGTCGATTCAGCTCGCTGGCAATTTCCGCGTGGAGTTGTTCCCGATACTCATCTCGTCGCCGCACACTTCGCTCATATTCGGGGTGGTGGCATTGAAAAGTATTCGTGACTTCTAAGGCTTGATCTGAGTGCTGCAACTCCTCAGAAGAGTCAGCGCAGAAGTGATCAATCATCCTTCGGAGAGAGCATCCCAATACTGCGGATAAAAGTTCGGCCCATGCACGATGCTTTGGCCCAGCAGGCTCACACTCTGTTCCTGTTGCGTTGACTTGGCCTTTTAGTACGTAAACCACTTGAACATTGTCCGTACCAAAACGCTCGCGATAGACCGGAGCGTAAACGAACTGGTCATCAAGAAGAGCCCGCTGCTCACGCACGCAGCGCTCAGCAATTGCGTCAAAATTTTGGCTGGTCAGGCACTCGATTCTTGAAAATAACCGGCTCTCAATGCCAAAGTGGACTAGCTCGGTTATGGTTCGTTCGTAGGCTCGTAGCAACAGATCTCGACGATCGGGCCGACCGCCCACCCAAAAAAAGCGCTCGCTTGATCGCTTTCTGGATGGGAGCAAAAGTGGAAGTCCCGAGTTCTCAAAATGCTTCCATCGCTCGTCCGATTCGTTCGGTATCAAGTCGTCCGCCCTGAGATTGCTAAAGGACTCAACTAGAACCTTAGACCAATTATCCAGTGGAACAGAAACGTCCCACAACTTCCAGATACTCACACCTGAAAGACGGATTAGTGGATCGCTTTCATTCGGTCAGTCAGCGTAGTCATTCCCCCATAACCCCGTTCCAACCGGAGTTGGAGAGGGGCTTCCCGTCGGGGCACTGGGGAAGCGGGATTCTCCGGAGACACGGGCGGGACGCGCCGTGGCACTCATGGGCAGGATGCCCAGCTACGGGTTGGGAGCTTTCTTCCTACTCCGTTTCCGAACGGGGGAGGGCTGCGCCACGGAGTGTACGCTGAGGTGGGGGCAATTCATTCAGGCTTGTGGCCCAAGTTTTCTATCTAATTTCCCCCATCACCCCGCTCAACCGGAGTTGGCGAGGGGCTTCCCCCGTCGGGGCACGGGGTAAGCGGAGAGTTTCCGGAGTCTCGGGCGGGATGGGCAGGATGCCCATGCTATAGTTACGCTAGGGCGGCGCGTTCTTCTTCAACCTGGGCTAAGCACTCTTTGAAGCCTCTTAACATCGTCTCCACCGCGTTGATGGGCGCGCCGGAGTAGGGCCAGATGAGTTGGTCTCGGGTTACGTAACAATCGCGGCTTCTCCTTTGCAAAAGCATAAAGGCGCGGGGGGGCACCTTGGTTCTATCTTTAAACGAAACCGCCAAGCGTCCGCCCATGCCGTCAATCTTTTCGATCTCTAAATCGCGCGCGACCATGCGGTAATGCATGATGGCGAAGGCGTTTCGGACGGGTTCGGGGGGGTGGCCGTAGCGGTCTTCGACTTCCGCCGATGCTTCGCCGAGTTCGGCCGGAGTTCGCGCCGCCATCATTTGCTGATAGTAGTAGAGCCTCTGGGCTTGATCTTTGATATAGCTATCGGGAATGAGCGCGATGACGGGGAGTTCGAGCATGGGGAGCGGTTCGCGACGCGCCATGGGGTCGACAGCGTCGCCGAGTTTTTCGGCCGCTCCATCAACGCCCGATTTTATGGCTCTCACGGCCTCTTCTATGAGTTGCGAATAAAGTTCATAGCCAACGGTTGCCATGGCACCGCTTTGTTTTGCGCCAAGAAGTTCACCCGCGCCGCGGATTTGGAGGTCGCGGAAGGCAAGGGAATAGCCGGAACCGAGGGACGAGAACTCTTGGAGGGCGTGAAGCCGCTGGGTCGCGCCTTCGTTGAGGTCTTTGTGCGATTGATAAAGGAGATAAGCGTACGCTTGGCGGTCCGATCTTCCCACTCGCCCTCTGAGCTGATAAAGCTGGGAAAGGCCGAGGCGGTCGGCGTCTTCGATGATAAGGGTGTTGGCGTTGGGGATATCAATGCCGTTCTCGATGATGGTGGTGGACAGGAGAATATCAATCTCGCCGCGGATGAAACCGATCATCACGGGTTCGAGCTGAGCTTCAGTCATTTGTCCATGACCGACTCCGATGCGCGCCGAAGGGATGAGTTTTTGAAGTTTCTCGGCAACGTGATGAATCCCTTCCACGCGGTTGTAAACGTAGAACGCCTGACCGCCCCGCGCTAACTCTCGTAGCAAGGCTTCTCTTACAACTTCTTTGGCGTAGGGCCTGAGATAGGTTCGAATAGGGAGCCGACCGGGCGGGGGATCGGTGATGAGCGACATTTGGCGAATGTCCATCAGCGCCATGCTCAGAGTTCGCGGGATGGGAGTGGCGGACATGGAGAGCACATCAACGGCGACGCGCAGATGTTTGAGGGCTTCTTTTTGCTTGACGCCGAACTTCTGCTCTTCATCTACGATGACGAGACCGAGATCTTTGAACTCGACCTCTTTGCTCAGCAGGGCATGGGTTCCCAAAACCAGATCAACTTTGCCATCTTTCAAGCTTGCCAAGAGTTCATTTCTTTCTTTAGTGGATCGAAAGCGGTTCAGGATTCCGATTCGAACCCCAAAGGAATCTAGCCGCTCGGCGAAGTTACGCGAATGCTGTTCGCTGAGGATGGTGGTTGGGCAAAGAACGGCCACTTGACGACCTTCTTGGACTACCTTAAAAGCGGCACGGATGGCGACTTCGGTTTTGCCAAATCCCACATCGCCGCAAACGAGGCGATCCATGGGATAGTTAAGCTGGAGGTCCGCTTTCGCTTCCTTTATCGCCGCCATTTGGGTCGGAGTCTCCACCCAAGGGAACGTCGTCTCCATCTCCGTTTGCCACGGAGTGTCCGGGCCGAAAGGGCGGCGGGTGACGGCCCTCCTCTCGGCGTAAAGCTTGACGAGGTCGCGCGCAAAAACTTTGGCTTCCTCCTTGGCTTTGCCGATGGTTCGTTGCCAATCTCCGCCAGCGAGACGATTCAACTTCGGGTGGCTATCTCCGGGGTTGAGGTATTTCTGAATCCGATCAAGCTGATCGGCGGGGACGAAGAGCTTATCGGGCGCGGCGTAATCTATCGCCAGGAATTCCTTATCTACGCCCTCGATCGTGCGCTTGGCGAGGCCGCGGAAGACGCCGATACCGAAGTTGATGTGAACGACATAATCACCGGGCTTGAGGTCGAGCACGGTGGCAATCGGCGCGCCTTCACTGAATCGCTTCTGGGGGAGCCGGAGTCTGGCAACGCCGAAAAGCTCGGCATCGGTGATGACGGCAAACTTTTGGCTCGGGATGACGAATCCGCCGCCGAGGTTGCCGCGGCAAAGGAAAACGCCGGGCTTGATGATGGCTTCATCAGTTTCGAAAGCGGGGATGCCGATGCCGTCGAGGGTGGATTTGGCGCGCAGGGGTTGCTCGGTGGCGATGAGAACGGTGAACTCTTGTTGGGTCCAATTCTTGAGGGTTTCGGCGAGGCCGGAGCGCTCGGCCCGATAAGGCGCGAGGGAAACGATGCCGAGGTCGTGCTGGTGAGGGAATCGCAGCCAATCGGGGAGCGCATTCATCGCGCTCATGGTGATGACATGTCCAAACGAAGCCAAATGCTCGGGCGGGAGCATAAAGTCGTTAACGGTGGAATGCAAAACCTCGCCCCGCTCGTGACGGGCGATGAGGGATTGGGAGAGTTCGTCTTCCGCTTTCGCGCTTGCGCCTTCGAGCTCGAGGGGCTCATCCATGATGAGGATCGCGTTCTCATCGAGCAAATCAATCGCACAGCCGGAATCGGGGTGAACGAGGGGGCGATAGAGATCCAGGCGATCAAAGAAAATGCCTTCTTCGAGGGCTTCGGCGTCGCCATTGATGAGCGATTCCATTCGGTTCGAGCCGGCTTCGTTTAGGGTTGGGGCTTCTCTCTCGCAGGTTGATCGGATCATTTCCGCGATCTGGCGTCGCCATTCGATGAGCTCTTCGGGGTTCGCGTGGCCATCGTGATTCCAATAGAGGGTTTCGCGGCTTGGGGAAAGGCTGAGGCCGGGGATGCTGCCGGAAGAGCGTTGGCTGATGGGATCGAACGAGCGAATGCTCTCGATCTCGTCTCCGAATAGCTCGATGCGCATGGGGAGATCATGCCCACTGACGTAAATGTCGATTATGCCGCCGCGTTGCGAGTATTGGCCGGGCAATCGAACGGGTTCGGCGAACTCGTAGCCGAGGCCGGTGAGCTGGGCAAGGAGTCGGCCCGAATCAACCGTTTCGCTGGGCTTGAGGTCTACGAAGGCTTCGCTCAGGACTTCCCGGGGCAGTGTTCGCTCAAGAACCGCGCTAGCCGCCCCAATGATGATGGCGGGGCGTGGATCAACAAGGGCCCGCAGTGCGCCGATGCGGTCGGAAAGGGCGTTGTATTCAGGAGCAGCATCTTCAAAGAGAGCACTAGTGCCGCTTGGGAGTTGAAAAATGTCAGCCTCGGGCACACCGGCGGTTCGAAGTTTTGCCTCCCAAGCGAGACATTTATCGTAGCTGGAGGCGATCACGAGGATTTTTCGAGGATTAGCCCGATAGGCTGCTCCCACAAGAAAGGGCCGGGCCTCGATTGCAACGGATTGCCATTCGGAAGAACCCTCACTGAATTTGAGGCATAGCGGGGCCTGGTTTGATGCTGTGTAGCTGGTAATCCAATCGGCAAGCCGCACTTGAAAGATTATGAAGTGAAAAGGCTTTGCATTGCTTGGGTTTTCGAAGTAGCAAGCAATCACAAAGGATGTTGATCTATGGTACTCTAAAAGTAATGGAAATGGCGAAAGTGTTGGCGGCATTATTTTTGCCTGGGCTCCCTCGGGTCGCGCATGTTCCGAGGAAACGGGGACCGCTAGTTGAATCTGTTTTGCGCAGGTTTACTCCGGGTGAATCCGAGTTGGGGGATTGCCTGCGGGAAAATGGGTTGTGGTTCGAGGCGCAAGTACTTGAGTCGTCTCAGCTCAAGGATGAGGCGGCTCGTTTTGTTTCCGCAGGCATTGTGCTTTCGTGTGCCTGCCCTGGATATCCAGCGCGGTGGCGGAGCGCTTTGGGAGATTCAGCTCCGCCCGCGATTTGGTGTTCGGCTGATTTTCCCTCTGGGGCATGCTACTCAGTTGTCGGATCTCGACAGGTTCCTTTAGAGGGGCGTAAGTATTCACGAGAGGCCGGGCGAGCCGTTGCTCGTGCGGGTGGAGTGCTGGTTTCAGGAGGAGCGAGTGGGTGCGATTCAGAAGCCGCTAGCGGGGCTCTATCTGAAGGCGGTAGCGTAGTCGAGATTCTTCCCTACGGTTTTGGCGCGGGGCGCATTGAAGCTATCCCGGGGAAGTGCTTTTTGAGTGTGGCCCCATGGAATGCCGGGTTTTCGGCAGCTTTGGCCATGGAGCGCAATGCCTTGATTTATGCGGCATCTGAGCGTTCGCTTGTTGCCGCGGTGCGATTTCGCGAGGGAGGAACGTGGAATGGGGCCGTTCAGGCGATGCGCCGCGGCCTATCTCAATTCTTTGTGCGAGATGTTCAGGCTCCTGGCCATCAAGCCCTCATCAATCTTGGGGCCCATCGAGTATCAAGTCCCGATGAATTCATTTTGAGCGAGCTTAGGCTCAGTCCGTCGCTGTTTGCAGTTTGATCGGTACAATTCAAGCCTGTGAAAGCCATCGCCAAGATGCGACCCGAACCCGGGGTCGAAATTATTGAAGTCCCCGAGCCGCAAATTGCCCCTGGCACCGTTAAGATTAAGCTCGAAGCCGCGTCCGTTTGCGGAACCGATCTGCACATTTATTCGTGGGATGCCTGGTCTGCGGGCAGAATCAAGCCGCCCCGTATCATCGGGCACGAGTTCTGCGGGACCGTTGTCGAAGTTGGTGACGGGGTGACCGATCGCGCAGTAGGGGACTTTGTATCAAGCGAATCTCATATCGTCTGCGGTAAGTGCCGCCAATGCTTGGAAGGGCAGGGCCACGTTTGCGTTAACACCGTGATTTTGGGAGTTGATATTGACGGCGGATTTGCTGATTTTGCGGTGGTTCCAGCGATGAATGCGCGGCCCACTCCGCGCTCAATTCCCCCCGAGATTGCTTCTTTCCAAGATGCGCTTGGAAATGCGGTGCATACGGTAATGGCGGGGCCGGTTAAGGATCAAACGATTCTGATCACGGGGATGGGGCCAATTGGTTTGTTTGCGGTTGCGATTTGCAAGGCGCTCGGAGCGAAGAAGGTTATTGGCACCGAAATCAGCCCTTATCGTATCGGCCTAGCCGAAGAGATGGGAGTAGATGTCGTGATCAATCCTGCGAATGAGGATGTGAACGCGAGGCTAAGGCAGGAGGCTCCAGATGGAGTGGACGGAACGCTTGAAATGTCGGGCCACCCCAGCTCCCTCGGTCTGGCCATCGAGCACACCCGTCCCGGCGGGCGGCTCAGTTTGCTTGGCGTCTTTCCTTCGAATGTGCAGCCTTTTGACATCAACACATTGATCTTCAAAGGCATCGACGTTCAGGCGATTGTGGGGCGCAGAATTTGGCAGACTTGGGATCAAATGGGCGAGTTGCTTTCATCGGGCAAGCTGAATTTTGCGCCTGTAATCACCCACCAGATGCACTTTACTGAATTCCAAAATGCGATGGAACTGATGAAGGCGGGCAAGGCGGGCAAAGTCGTATTGCGGTACGACTAAGCTTCCTCTTCGATGACTGTTAACTTGTTTCCCGTAGCGTGGGCGAAAACTGGCCTTGTGCGGTGGCATGCGAAGGGTGTGGTTGTAGGGATGTTGCAAGGGAAACGGCTTTCCTCGAATCCGGCGACTTGGAGATCGGGGAACTCGGCGAGGATTTGGCCGGTGGTGAGGTCGGCGATTCGCGGGAAAGGACTCGGCGAGATAATGGAGTCAGACCCCCAACAGGCAATGTAGAAGGGGTCGAATTCGAGTTGGACGCCGCGCAGTATTTGGCTTGATTCTGGATCAACGATGAACAGCTTATTGGCAACCGATTGAGAATTCGAAATGGTCGTCCATGGCTCGAAACTGTCGTAATTGAAGGCATCTTGGTTCCATTCAGGCAGGCAGAATGGGGTCATAGCCAATGTGTCGTCGCTAAGCCACGTAGCAAACAGCGGAAAACTCGGAGCATTCAAGATTTCCGAGGAGTTCAAGCTAGACGGGTCTTTTCGAACACGATCCAAATCTATCAACATTCGTGCTTGCATCGGGTGCCACATCCAACCATCACTTAGCAACCAACGACCGGAAGGACTCACTTCCAGCCGCCCGTGAAAGAAATCCTCGGACGGCTCGGAATCGGCAACGATCACCTTTCCCGTAAGATCAACAATCCGAAGGCGATCGTATTCAGGCGCAAAAATAATCGCGTCGTTGTGGCTTTCCCACGAAATGAATGCGATGGGGAACGGGGTGACTTCGGCGTAATAGTAAGATCGTTCCAACTCGCATCCGACCCCAGCGTCAGTGGCAGTCAATCCGGGCGAGTAGGTTCGCCGCATCACTACTGCCTTCGTTCCAAGTTGCTGGAAGGCGCAAGAAACACCGCTAGCCGAAACCATCCCAGCATCAAAGAGGCGCGATATCCGATTACTTGATAACCGGGATGGAATCTCGCGCAGATCGCTTCCCGTGTACTGGAGTGGATCGACCAATTGATCCCCCATCCATGCCAAAGAGAGAGGCTCAAATTGGAGTTCGTATTCCCTCCGCGCAAACGACATTGTCGCGAGTTTACGTTAGAAACGTAGAGGAAGAGTGGGCGAAGCGATGACCTCGCCCACCTCATCATCACTTAGAAGCCGATGCCGGCTTTCTGCAGGAGATTCGAGGGTTTGGCCGCTCCACCCCGGAGGGTGTCGCGTACGTAGAGGCCGCAAACCGGTGTTTCCATGTAGTTCTGGCCTAGAATTGTCCGAAGCTTAGCGATAGCTGAAGAGCGAGGCTCGCCCGTTCGATACTCGTAGTCTCGCCAGAACGTGCTCCACCAGTTAGCGGGTTGAACTTTGCAACCGTCATATTCCGTTACTCGCCCGGTGTTTCCGCCCGTGACGAGGCTTCCGACCACATCGCCGTGCTGGTAAATATTATCAATCTCTCGTTTGATCTGTCGAATGTCGTCGGCGCTGGCGATGCCCGTAGATGTGGCCTTATAGAACTGGACGGTTACTCGGACTGGGAACCGAGGATCGCGCTCGATCGGTAGGTTTGCGAATTCAGTGAAGGGGCCTTCAAACTCTCCGTGACCGATTACGGCGGCTTCTGTGTCAGAACCACGTTCTGATTTAGCTTTGTCTTTCATCGCCAATCCGCCCGCAGTTGCGGGTGCAGCCCCTGAGCCAGAACCAAATCGGCCCATTTCCCGATGCTTGAGAGGAACCTGAATGACCATGACCATATTCAGTGCGGAATCGGCAACTCGCACTCCGCCTTGAGACGGTCGCCCATCGTTGATATAGTCGCTGATTCGCTGGCCCGTTAAGCTCGTCCTATCACCGCTGTCGTTATGGAAAAGCCGCTGTCCCCAACCAAACCCCGATCCAACCGTATCCCTTTGGTTGTCAATCACGGTCATGCTTGTGCCTTCGCGGGTTGCAAGAATCGTCATCACGGCGGGGTTGTTCGGTCCTGATTGATAGTTGAACAGCACCGGGTTAAACGTTGCTTTGCCTTCTTTAGGAATGGGAAGGAAGCAAGCCTGGGCGCTCACCAGAACTTTGGAGTCCCGGTCTGCCAAGAGCGTTTTTGGGACCCGCCCCGCCCAAGAATTGGGATTGGACATAAAACGCATCGGGCTTTCCAAAACGTCCGCCAGCGAAACTCGGCGAAGACTCTGTTTTCTTTGATTCCCTACGAGCAGAGTAAATGCCTGGGGATCAATGTCAGTGGTTTGGTCGCTAAAGTTGGGGTGCCGAATCACGGGCATGGCGCGCGTAACGATTCCATTCTGACCTCGCTGGCGAGCAAGAACCTGAATCGTCATGTCGCTAATGTTTGGGCCCACGGACGATCCTTTGTAGCGGCCCGTGTCCTCCCATGTAACATTGAGAATGTCGAGGCCGGCTTGGCGCGCTAGGCGAGCGGCCTGCCCATCATTAACCATGTTTGCCGTTTTCTCAATGGCATTCAAATACTGATGGAACTGGTTGTCGGGACGTTGGGCGTTTTGAGCGAGGCCAAGTGTAGCCATGGCGGTCATGAGAAGAGATAGTTTTTTCATTTTCGTTGCACCTCTGGGTTGCATGTAGGTGGAACGGTTAAGTGTTCATATGGTTTCAAAAAGTTCGCTTTTGAGATTGCCTAAATTTACTGCAACATTGAACGAACGACGGCTACCAGCCCATCCAAGAGTAGGAGTGCCCGAATCGAGATTTCCGGGCAAAGTTGAATCCATATGAGTCGTTTTTTCATTTTGTCGATGGCGGCGGTAGCCGCTTCTTTGGGCGCAATAAAGGTTATGGTGGACCCACCGGTCAATCTTCAGGCGGTCACCCCCGGCGTCGCTCAATCTGGGCATCTTAACATCACGGGTACGGCGACAGCGGGAATGTTCAAAGGAGCGGGCAGCCTGCTTACCGGCCTCAACGCAAGCGCTCTTGCGAGCGGAACGATCACGCTGACAGGCACAAGTTCTACTTACATGATACGGGGCACGAACACTTCCGCATCAGCCAATGCCGCCGCATTGATTGGAATTGCGAGCAGCTCCTCCGGAGTCACGTATGGCGGTTGGTTTGAATCTAAAAGTTCTGCCGGCCGGGCTCTGTTTGGATATGCTAGCTCCACTTCTGGGGCAACATACGGCATTTACGCCCAGAATAACAGTAACGCTGGCCGAGCGGGTTTTGGAGTCGCCACATCCCTGACCGGAAACACCTATGGCGGTTGGTTTCAGAGCAATAGCCCAGATGGGATCGGCCTGTATGCAAAAAACCAAGGTGGCGGCGTTGCCATGAAAGCAGAAAGCACGGGCACGGCTCTCTCGGTCATCGGCAAATCCAACTTTTCGGGCGCATCCGCCTTTGCCGACAGTCTTCAAGTGAGCGGGCCCTATGTAGCGGTCGGTGCGCGATCCACCGAGATTGGCTCCAATGAGATTCTTCGTCTCAGCCACCCAACAACCACCGGTAGCGCCGGAGTTTACACTTCAACGGGAACAGGAGGGAAGCCGTATTATGGATATAACAACGTCACGAACGACGCGTTTACCTACCTGGCTTCGGCGGGTGCCCTTCGTTTTAATGTCCATGGAACGGAGACCTTGGGGCTCTATCCGAACGGCGATGTTGGCCTGGGCACGACGGTGGCACCAACCGCCAAGGTTGACATTCGCGGTGATGACATCGCCCGTGCTTCGCTCGTAAGCATCACGAACGGTGGACCTGGCGGTGGTTATGCCGCGGCGCGGAGAGGGCTTCTGGCCCAAGCATCTGGCTCAAGCGGGCTGCTGACGCTGGGAGTGCAAGGAGTTGGAGGTGGGACCTCAAATCCTTGCTATGGGCTCGCCGGTACCGCCAATGGAACCGGGCAAAACTATGGAGTCTATGGATTTTCGCCCACAAACGCGTCAAGCTATGCGGGATATTTTGACGGTCGCCTCTATGCCGTTTCGGCAACATCCGGCGTTAAGTCATTCGTGATTGACCACCCGCTTGATCCGGCAAACAAGTATTTGGAGCATTCAAGCGTTGAAAGCGACGAGCGAAAGAATATGTACGACGGCGTTGTGACCACAGATCGGTTGGGTTATGCAACCGTGAGCCTCCCAAGCTGGTTTGAGGCACTGAACGAAGATTTTCGCTATCAGCTAACCGTAGTCGAAAACGGCGAGACGGAAGGATTCACTCTCGTCAAGGTTGTAGAAGAGCTAAAAGATCAAAAATTTAAGATAAAGACGTCCGTGCCGAATACCAAGGTTAGTTGGCAAATAACGGGACGCCGCCACGATCCGACATCTGAGCAATTTCCGCTGATGGTAGAGCGCGACAAGGGTCCCTTGGAGAAGGGCAAATATTTAGTTCCCGCCGCCTATGGCAAGGATGGGAAGCGGGGTTTGGCTGGCTCTATAAAATGATTTAGAGTGCCCACTTGTAAGTGAACCGATCAATCTTGAAGGTTTTCTCGGGTAAGACCGGGATTGCCTTCTTGATCGTGCCGGCCTTAACCGGTTGTCCATCGATGGAGAGCCACGTTAGGTTCATCACGCTGGCCGCAAAGGTGACCTTGCCGGACGATTTGAACCCAGGGCCGATATAGCTGAACTCGCCATACTTGGTAAAGACAAACTTGTTGGCTTTTGCAAATTTTCCTTCTGCATCAATCGTGAACCAAGTTCCTACAATAGGGGTGACCGATGCGTCTACCTTTTTAGCCACGACCACGGTTTTCTTAACAACTGGCTTTTTTTTGCGCTTGCTTGAGGACTTCTTGGAAGTTCTTTTCTTCTGGGCTTCGGCGGTAACGGGCGTGAGTGCGCCCACGAAAAAAAGGCCGACGACAGCGATTGCAAACAGGCTTCGAAATTTCATTATCAGACTCCAAAAAATAAGACGTGCTTTCTACCGGCAAGTTCCGGCCCATTGAAAGGAACTACAATCTTGGCATGGAAAGACGAAAGCTGTCTGTTGATGAGGTAAAAGTTTATCTCCACGATTTTCGAGGCTGGGAAGCCGTTGATGGTCAGATCACGAAGACGTTCGAATTTGGGTCCTATTCATCTGGTGTTATGTTCGCCTCCGCGATAGGCCATTTGGCGGATCACATGGACCACCACCCCGATATATCGATTACCTACCAAAAAGTGAAAGTTGCCCTAAACACTCACGACGTAGGCGGCATTTCGTTAGTCGATTTCGAACTTGCCCGCCGAATTGAAGCCATCGCGTGAATCGGATCTACCTTGATCACGCGGCGACCACACCGTTGCTACCGACGGCGGCGAAGGCGATGGAGCCTTGGCTCGTTGGTCGATTTGGGAATGCCAGTAGCCTCCATTTCGAGGGACAGCAAGCCAAACTTGCATTGGACAACGCCCGCGAAATCCTTGCAAACGCTTTCGGCTGCTTGTTTGGGGAAATCACCTTCACCTCAAGCGGCACTGAGGCCGCCAACCACGCCATCTTCGGAGCCGCCCTTGCAAACGAGTCGGAGCGGAGGCGCATTGTTGTTTCCGCAATTGAGCACCACTGCGTTTTAGCTTGTCAGCCGCTATTGGAGCGATTAGGATTCGAGGTCGCGTTCGCTCCGGTTACGCGTCAGGGCGAAGTTTTGTTGGATGATTGCATCGATGAGCAAACGTTGTTGGTTTGTTTGATGCATGCCAACAACGAACTCGGCACTATTCAACCGGTGGCTGATGCCCGTCGCCTTACCTCTGAGGTAGGGTCGCTGTTATTCGTTGATGCCGTTCAAACGTTTGGCAATCTGCCCCTGCCCGACGCCGATATTGTATCGTGCAGTTCCCATAAGATTGGCGGGCCCCAAGGCGTTGGAGCGCTCTTTGTTCGGGCGGGCACCGCCGTCTCTCCGCTGATAGTGGGTGGGGGGCAGGAACGGGAAATGCGTGCCGGAACAGAAAATGTGGCGGCTATCGTGGGTTTTGGGGCCGCAGTTAACAGTCAACCGCCTGACAATCGGAGCGAGGCTCGACAGGCTTTCCTCGATGCCATTGGTGAAGATGGTGGGATGATTAGAAGCGTAACCAGCGCACATACGCTCGATGGGCATCTTCACTTTCGAACGCCGGGGATTGATGCAGAGGCGATGCTCATCAAACTGGATCGCCTGGGAGTTTCTGCCTCAAGTGGAGCCGCTTGCAGCGCCGGGAGCCTTGAACCGAGTCATGTTTTGCTGGCATGTGGTTACAGTGAAGTTGAAGCTCGAGAAGGTTTACGGTTTTCATTTGGCAAGCAGACAACCAACCAGCAAGCCACTGAGGCGGCGGCCCGAGTCAAGCAGGCACTCTTAGAGATTCAATCGTCAAGAAAGCGCTGAACGGTACAATCCATTTGCCGTGAACGCAGTTTCTTCCACCGCAACCAACTACTTGACCGTTCAAGATATTTTGTGGCTCAACTCTGAGCTCACTAAGAAGTCCCACCCATTTGACTATGCGATTCTGGAAGAGGCAACCTTTTATCAGTATGGCTATGGGGTGAGCAATGAAATCCAGAGTTTGGCGGGTCGCTTTTTGACCGGATTCATGAAGAAGCCAGTGTTCGGTCATGGGGACGCCGCAACCGCTTTTGCCGGTTTCGTCGCATTCCTTATGCTTAACGGATACGAACTTGATCTTCCGGACACAGAGGCTGTGGCTTGGGTGAATCGCGTGCGATCGGGTGAGATTAAGGCTGATGAGGCGGTTTCAAAGCTCTCGCACCTAACGGCTGGACACCATGAAGGCGATGCCAGAAACTGCATGGCGTTGGCGATCGAACTCTATCCTAAAACGCTTGAGGCACTACTCTAACCGTGCCCGTTAGTGACCTTACAATTATTGGCGGTGGGCCCGTTGGCCTGTTTGCAGCGTTCTACGCGGGACTGAGGGGAATGTCGGTCCGAATCATCGACAGTTTGCCTACTCTGGGTGGGCAGCTTACTGCGCTGTATCCCGAAAAATATGTTTACGACATGCCCGGATTTCCGAAGATTTTAGCCAAGGATCTAGCTTCAGAAATGGCGAAACAGGGAACCCAATTCGACCCCGAGATTGTACTGGAGGAGGTCGCTTCAACCCTCGCCAAAACAACAGATGGTTACCTGATAAACGAAAAGTTTGAAACGAGAACGGTGATTGTTTCGGCAGGCGCAGGGGCATTCTCACCGACGAAGATTGGAGTCCCTTTTGAAGAAGAGTTTGTTGGCAAGGGCCTTCAATATGGTGTGAGAGAATCGGAAGCCTATCGCGACAAAGATGTGACGATTGTCGGCGGAGGAGATAGCGCATTCGATTGGTGTCTTCACCTTTTGCCCATCGCCAAAAGTGTCACCTTAGTGCATCGCCGAGATGAGTTTCGAGCGCATGAAGACTCCGTTCGGCAAGTGCAGAATTCTCCCGTCAACATGAAGCTTTGGAATCAGGTAACGGAACTTCACGGTTCGGAACGACTTGAGGCCGTAACCCTTACGCATAGTCAAACAAAGGAGACAGAGTTTCATGCCACCGACGGGGTGATTGTGAACATTGGCTTCAAATCAACTCTGGGCCCATTGAAGGACTGGGGCCTGGAAATCGAAAAGAATCAGATTAAAGTTGATCACTTGTTCGAAACCAACTTGCCGAATGTGTTTGCCGTCGGGGATGTTTGCACGTTCGAGGGCAAGATAAAGCTGATTGCAACCGGGGTTGGCGAGGCGGCAACGGCCGTCTGCATTGCAAAAACCCGGTTGGATTCCACGGCTAAGCTCTTTCCCGGTCATAGCTCAGATCTCGATTTGTAACAATTTGCTAGGCACTTTGCAAACTGGATGTCGCCCGTAGTCGTAAGCTACAGGACAATGATGACAAGCCTCGCCCTCTCGCTACTGCTCGCCCCCCAGTCGTTTTCGCTAACGAAAGAAGTCAAGGAAGAGACCCTTGCTATCCTGTTTAAAGAGCTCAACGATCGGTATGTGATGCCGGAAATCTCTAAGAAAATTGAAACCGAACTCAAAGTTTGGATGAAGTCAAAGGAGTTCGCGGAGTTGGCCGATGGGGGTTCGTTCGCAACAAAAGTAAACGACATCATGAAGGGCTTGGTTACCGACGCCCATCTGCGATTTCGCTTCCATCCTAAGGTCCTTCCGGCTCGGCAAGTTCGTTCTGAGCCTTCGGCGGAAGAGATAAAGCGGGAAGAAGTCGCCGTGCGATTTGACAACGCTCAGTTTAGAAAGGTTGAGCGGCTGCGCGGAAATGTTGGATACATCGCGTTTGACGGTTTTGCATCTTCTGAGGACATCGCGAGGCCACTTTTGGGAGCCATGACGTTTCTCGCCAACGCTGATGCAATGATTGTTGATTTACGCAACAACGGCGGTGGTCACCCAGCGGGAGTACAGCGCTTCTGTAGCTACTTCTTCGAGCCCAAACCGGTCTTGCTCAACACGATCTACTTCCGGCCAAGCAACACGACTAAAGAGTTTTGGACGCTTGAAAAGTTGGAGGGGCCGCGATTACCAAATGTGCCTCTCTACATCTTGGTCAGTAAGCGCACGGGTTCGGGGGCTGAAGAATGTGCCTACAACTTCCAACAGTTGAAACGCGGAACCATCATTGGTGAACCCACTTGGGGTGGGGCGAACCCGGGCGGCCCGGTTCGTTTAGGTGATCACTTCTCGTGCTTCATTCCGGTTGGACGCGCCATAAACCCCTATTCAAAAACGAATTGGGAAGGGAATGGTGTTCAACCTGATTTGGCAATGGATCCCGCAAGCTCGCTGAAGGCAACTCACCTTCTCGCCTTGAAAGGGCTCATTGCCAAGGCAACGGATCCTGAAATGAAGGCTGATTGGCAAACGATTTATAATGAGGTCGAGAAAGGCGGCTAAGCCAATCTCGACACGTTTGAGTTCATTTCGAGCCACCGCTCGCGGGTCAGGCAGGTCAAGATTTCGTCGCGGTAGGCGCCGCGCTTCCAAAGAAGCTTGGGCCATCTCCCGATTTCAACATAGCCTGCACTGATCTGCATGCGGCGCGAACGCTCGTTGCCCTCAATGTAGGCCGACCTAAGCACACGCAAACCGAGGACCTCGAAGCAATAGGCCGACCGCACGCGAATTGAGTCGGTCGCATAACCCTTGCCCCACTCGGACCGATCCCCGATGAATGTTCCGGTCAAGGCGTCGCCGTTCATGTGGTTCACCTGGTGCACACCTGACGCGCCGATATGCTTACCTTCGAGCGTTTCAATCGCAAAAACCACGTTCTTCCCGCTCATGTCCCGCGATTGAGTTTCCATCCATTCGCGCTCAGCTAGGCGCGTCATGGGAATGTCTCCGATTAACAAGCCTTGCGTGATTTCGGGGTCATTGAGCCACCTCACGTAATTGTCCAGGTGCTTCTCGATGTCAATCGGCACTAGCCGAACTTTCTCGCCTTCCCAACCGTAAGCCATGGGACATTTTACCGTTGAGGGTGGGAGGCACCGGTCATTTGGCCCATCGGGTTTACTTGCGTCGAATGGATTACGAGTCCGCCCTTGCTTACGTTGCGTCGCTCGCTCCGCGTGGTTGGCGTTTTGGCCTTGATCGCATGACCGAGTTTGCTCGGCGCGCTTCCTTCGTGCCGCCAGATGATTGTCAATTTGTCCATATTGCCGGAACCAACGGGAAGGGGTCCGTTACCGCGTATGTCCAAAGCCTCTTTGTGGAACTTGGGTTTAAAACAGGAGCGTTTTTCAGCCCCTACGTTTATGATCCAAGGGAAAGAGTTCAACTTGGACGAGATCTCATTGCGGAAGAAGATTTTGCCCGAATCGTCACTCAACTCATCCCTTTTGCCGACTCGTTCTCAGAAACGGAGTTTGGAGGGATAACTGAGTTTGAGTTTAAAACCGCGGTTGGTTTCCAGTTTTGGAACGAGAAGGGCTGTAAGCGCGTTGCTCTTGAAGTGGGGCTCGGTGGAAAGCTTGATGCCACGAACATTATTGAGACCTCAGTGCCGGTGATCGTAAGCATTGGCCTTGATCATACGAGCATTTTGGGTAACACCATAAGGGAGATTGCTACCGAAAAGGCCGGAATAATCAAGCAGACCCCCGCCATCTGTGGTCTCGTTTCGGATGAGGCGCGGTCGGTAATTCGTCAGGCGGCCAATAACGATGTGATCGAGTTTGGCCGCGACATCTTTGTTGAGGATAATTCGATCACCACGCCTCGGGCGAGATATGAGGGGTTAACAACGGGAGTCAAGGGCAAGTTGCAAATGCACAATGCTGCACTTGCGATTGCGGCGGTTGAAGTGATGGAAGATTCTGCCCTTGACCCAGCGGCCGTCAGCCGGGCGATTGCTAGCGCAAAAGTTCCCGGAAGATTTGAGGTGCGAGATATTGGTGGCCAAACTTGGATTTTGGATGGTGCCCACAATCGGGCCGCGGCCCAGGTTTTGGCAGGCTCTTTGCCTTCAGGCCTGATCTTGCTCACAAACATGGTTGCCGGGCACGACGCGTTGGAGTTTTACGAGCCGATCTTGCCGTTTGTGGAGCAAGTTATCGTCTGTCCCATTGACTTTCACCGAGCTCGGGAAGTGGATGAGATCGTTGCCCTCCTTCGTGAGGTTTGTGACAAACCAATAACGCCAACTGAAAGTGTGGCGGATGCCGTGAGGGTCGCATGTGGCCTGAACAGCCCAGTCTTAGTGACCGGAAGCTTCTATTTGGTTGGCGAAGTCGGGCGGCATTTGAGCTCGGATTAGCGTCTGAACGTTCAATGAAGTTTGGCGCGGCTTTTTGGACTCTGGTCGTTGGTGGCGATATTATGCTTAACGCTATCAATCCGAACGCAAAGGTTTTTGAGGGGGTCAAGGCTCCCTTTCATGAGGCCACGATCGCATACGCGAATCTGGAGATTCCTCTAACCGACACGCGAACTCCAACCGTCAGAAAATCCGCATCTGAAGTGAAAGCTCGAACCCAGTTTATCTTGAAGGCCAAACCTGGCCATGCCCCCTTTCTCACTGATGCCGGATTTGATGTTCTGAGCCTAGCAAATAACCACGCGATGGACTATCGCGAATCTGGCCTCGAACAAATGCTCCGTTTGTTGGATGAGCAGGAGATTCTAGGGTTTGGCGCGGGTGCGAACTGGGAGGCGGCGAGGCGAGTCGCTTCGATTCAGATCCCAGATGGGCCTAACGTTGGATTCATCTCGTTTCTGGCATTCAACGGCGCGCCAGCAATGCGGAAATGCACTCCGGCGACAACGGTTTCGGCTGGAATCGCCACCCTCACAATCACGGGATTGCCTGACAAAAAAGCCCGAGCCCTCGTCAGCGGGGTTGTGGATGGGGCCAAAGAGAAATGCGGTTTCCTTGTCGTTTGCCTTCACTGGGGAACCGAACGCCAAACCCAACCGACCGCAAACCAAGTGCGATTGGGCCGAATGTTCATTGATGAGGGAGCCGATGTGGTGCTTGGCTCTCATCCTCACGTACTGCAACCGGGCGAGCTGTACAAGGGCAAGCCAATTATCTATTCCCTCGGAAATCTGATCTCGCCGATGCCCGCCAAAACAGCGTTGTATCGGTTTTCGTTTGAAGGACCGACAGTAACCAAGAGCGAAATTCTTCCGGCCCGAATAAGCGGTGCAAGAGTAAAGCTCGAAGAGGGCAAATCAAGAGATGCGTCCGTCTTACGCGCGCAAAAGGCACAGCAACTCTTGCAAAAAGCACATCCGCACAAGTCGTCGGCAAAGCTGATTGATTAGTGATCTAGCTCTTTAGAATCAACCCAATCAGACGCTTGAATCCGTCTTCTCGCCCCTTCTTATTGTCCGTTGATGCATCCGGCATGTCCCCCGCGCGCATGAAACCGTGCCCGGCGCCCGCATAGATCACCGGCTCGTACATTTTGCCCGCGTCCTTCATCAGTTTCTCGCTTTCGGGGATGGTCGCGTTGATTCGATTATCGTTACCGCCATAAAAGCCGTACACCGGGCAGTTTATTCGCTTCAGGGACTCAGGATCTGTCGGACCAGAGCCGTAGAATACGAATGCGGCGGTCAGGTCTGTACGATTGGTTGCATACCGAAATGTTTGTGTTCCGCCCCAACAAAATCCACCTACCAATACTTTCCCATTCCCGGCAGGAATCTTTAGGCCGAAGTCACAGGCCGCATTGAGGTCGCCCGTAATCTGATCCGGCTTCAGCCCGGAAATCGCCTCGCGGGCTTTTCCAACATCTTCGAAGTCCGAGGTTCTGCCTCCTCCTGGCGCCATTCCGCTCAAAAAGTCGGGGGCTACAACGATAGCTCCGGCTTCGGCAAGCTGATCCGCCATCAGCATCGCCCAGTCGGTCAATCCCATGATCTCGTGAATCAAAACGACGACCGGCGCTTTTTCTTTCACCTCGGGATAAACCACAAACGCCTTGACCGTTCGATCACCATTTTTAAGCTCGACCCACTCCTGGTGTCGAGGTGAATCCTTGAGTTTCGCCTTGGCCCAATCTTGGCCGCTAGCAGCTAAAGAGATGAGAACCAGAATTAGGACAAATACATGCTTCATGCCTTATGATAACCGGTTTGTTGCCGCTGTATCCTAAAATCGGGTTTAATTAACCTTCCTGTGGGGGTATAGCTCAGCTGGGAGAGCGCTTGCATGGCATGCAAGAGGTCAGGGGTTCGAGCCCCCTTACCTCCACCACGATTTTGGACCACCCGCTTGTTGACGGGCCTAGTAAGGAGCGTTCCAGCCCTTAAATGATATCCAACGCGGGGTTTGAAACTTAGAAATCTTACTGAACAAACGGACATGCGACCAGCCCTTGTTGTTCGCCGTTTCACCGATCAAAGAAAGGGCTCGATTCTAAGGCGCGAAACTCGCATAGCGTTCCAGTGTCGTGGCAGTCAAAATACATTTTGCTCTGGAGTCAGGGAGATTCGCGCGTGACACAATGTTTGCCCCTGACCGCGAGTTTGCGGCGCATCTTCAATAAGGCACTGTAAACTGAAAACGTGCCTACAGAGCAACCGCCGGGCGGAACGGTTACATTCCTTTTCACTGATATTGAGGGGAGCACCAAGCTTTGGGACGCGCATTCGGAGTTGATGCGCACCTCCTTGGCCCGCCATGATGCGATTATGCGCTCGGCCGTTTTTAGCTCGGGAGGTTACGTCTTTAAGACGATTGGGGACGCTTTCTGCGTGGCTTTTGCGACCGCAAACCAGGCGGTGCAGGCAGCCCTCAGCGCTCAAATAGCCTTGAATTCGGAATCCTGGCCGCTGGAAACCCCTATAAAGGTCCGAATGGCGCTTCACACTGGGACGGTCGAGAGCCGTGATGATGACTACTTCGGGCCGCCTCTCAATCGGGTGGCGAGAGTCATGGCTACTGCTCACGGCGGGCAGAGCCTGATCACCCTATCGACCTACGAGCTCGTCCGGGATACGCTGCCCCTGGGAACAACCACCAAGGAGCTCGGCTCGCATCAACTAAAGGACCTTGCGCGACCAGAACTAGTTTTTCAGCTCATTCACAGTGACCTTCCTGCTGAATTCCCCCCGCTTCGATCCCTTTCAAATCAGCCCAATAACTTACCTCTACAACTCACGAGCTTTGTTGGTCGCGAGCGAGAGATCCAGCGAGTTAAGACACTGCTTGAAAATGGGCGGCTCATAACGCTCACAGGCTCGGGCGGATCGGGCAAAACCCGTTTGAGTATGCAAATTGCAGCTGATCAATTGGAGCAGTTTTCCGAGGGGGCTTGGCTCACAGAGCTTGCTTCGCTATCTGAAGGTTATATGGTTTCCCGCACGGTTGCGAATGTCCTCGGAGTAGCTGAAAACCCTGGCCAAGACTTTACCAAAGCAATAGCGGCGCACATCGGGCAAAAACCGCTCTTGCTGATTTTGGACAACTGCGAGCACTTGATTGAGGAGTGCGCAATCCTTGCTGATGCCTTACTCAAAACCTGCCCACGATTAAAAATCCTGGCGACCAGCCGTGAGCCTCTTGGGATCTCTGGAGAAACGGTTTTTCGAGTGCCTCCACTTTCAGTTCCGGATCTCATAGACCTTCAGACTCCCGAAACGCTGTCCCAATTCGAATCGGTTCGCCTGTTTATTGATCGAGCCTTGCAGGCAGATTCAAACTTTATTGTTACCAACGAAAACGCTCCAGCCATGGCCTCGCTGTGCTACCGCCTCGATGGAATTCCTCTTGCAATCGAGTTAGCTGCGGCTCGAGTCCGCACTCTGGCTGTCGAGCAAATCGATGCCCGGCTCGATCAACGTTTCCGTCTGCTTACTGGAGGATCAAGAGCCGCCCTTCCGCGGCAACAGACACTGCGGTCGCTAATTGATTGGAGTTATGATCTCTTGCAGCTTAAGGAACGAAAGTTGTTGCAGCGGCTGTCAGTTTTTGCTGGCGGCTGGGCGCTTGATTCCGCGGAGATCGTTTGTGCTGACGTTGAGCTGGAAGGCTGGGAAATTTCCGAGATGGTTCTTGCCCTCGTCGATAAGAGCCTCGTCGTGGCTCAGGAGCACCAGGGAGTGTCGCGTCTTGGCTTACTCGAGTCCGTGAGAGAGTACGCCAAAGAAAGATTGACTGAATCCGGCTCAACCGAACTGTATCAAGATCGACATTTTCAGTGCTTCGCGGCATTGGGAAGAGAGGCGCTGCCCCACCTGCGTGGACCAGAACAAAAGGTGTGGTTGGAGCGACTCCAAGCGGAAATGGATAATCTTCGAGCCGCCCTAGCACGCGGAATCGGAACACCAGACGGCCTCTCGCTTTGCGGTGACCTTTGGTGGTTTTGGTATCAACGAGGACACTTCACAGAGGGACGGGCCTGGCTCGCCGAGGGCCTTGATCGCAATCCAAGGGCGGACATTGAAGTGCGAGCGCTCGCCTTCAACGGGGCGGGTGTGCTCGCTGAAGCGCAAGGCGATTTTGAAGAAGCCCTTCGGTTTCACCTCCACAGCCTAGAACTAAATCGGTTGCGCGGAGCTCGGTGGTTTGAAGCCATGTCGCTTAACAACATTGGCAATGTCTACGGGTCCAGTGGAGACTTCGAAACCGCGGGCGAGTATTGGATGCAGGGCTTGGAGATTTGGCGCGCTCAAGAAGCTGAAGGGACCCTCACAGACAGTCGAGGTATCGCCGCCGCTTTGGATAACTTGGGAAATGTAGCTACATCCCGAGGGAAATTGCACGAGGCTCGGAACCTTTATAAGGAGAGCTTAGAAATGAGAAGAGCGCAAGGAAATCTCACCCTGATTGCTTATTCGCTCATGAATGTTGGGGCGGCCAACACTGAGTTGGAAGATTACGTCTCGGCTCAAACCTGTTTTCGTGAGAGCTTGGATATCTGTGTCGACATTCAAGACCAGTTTGGGACGGGGCACCTGTTTTATCTCATCGCCAGCTTAGCTTGTCCCACAAGCTCAATCACGCTACTCGCGCGGGCGAATCGTATCCGCAGGGAACTAGGGACTCCGCTGACGGGGCACGACGAGGCGATTCACGATTCAACTCTGCAGCGGGCGCGTGATGCGCTGAGCGAAACGGAGTTTGAGACCGCTTGGGCCGAAGGATATGCAATGTCCCTAGCCCAAGCAGTGGACCTCGCCCGAACGGTTACCGAATTGCCCGATTGAATCCAGCCAATCCACCTACGATAGGCAAGCTAATTTTTGTCGATTTGAGATCAACGGATAGCTTTGTGCCCGCTTTTGGCCAGACGGTGAAGTCCTTATCGCTTGAGAGAATCATGAGGCCAATACGCTTGCCGGCGGGGATGATTTGGTCGTCGGGCTGCAGGTCGAAGGTCAAGGTGACGAATTCACCGGGGGTCAGTGGCACTCCCTTTTCCATGGCGTGATAATCGCCGCCTTTCTTGAGCGACTTGGCGTTCTGCGGATCGGCCCAGCCTCGAGTGATAAGGTTAGTGGTGCCGCCTCCGCCCGCCACCCACGGCAGTTGCACGAGGTACACCGACAGATTCGCCGCTGGCGTACTAGAAGCTAGCTTCAAAGTGATGCGGGCCGTGCCAGACAGATGTAAAGGAGCGACTAACTCGGGGGTTGCGTAGAGCAGTCGATTGGGCGATTCTGACGCAGTAGCTAATTCGGCGGCGCCGAGGGCCACATCGTCGGTAAGGGATTCGATCGCCGACTTAGCCGGGCTGGTCGTTAGCAATCCCATACCGTTTCCACCGGTACCCAGGAAGAACTCGACCGGCGCGGCAGCCGGGTTGGGATAGTCTCCGTAAGCGGTGGGTCCAGGGCTTGGCTTGCCCGGCTCACGCTCACGGACGATGAATGCTTTAGGGCCGTTTTCTACCCCGTTTTGCACGCCATAAAGAAAGCGGCTGAACCACTTATTCATGAGCTCAAGAGGTGGGTCTCCGCCGTGTCCACCTTGATGGAAGTATTGGACCAGGGGAACTTTGCCCTTGATGGCTTGGCTGATACGAACGCTATGCTCGGGGACCACGTTCCAATCGTTGAACGCATGAGCCATGAGCACGGCACACTTGATGCCTTTCGTGAACGGCAGAAGGTCCCGCTCGGCCCAAAAGTTGTTGTAGTCCCCCGTTCGACGATCCCTGCCCGTTACGAAGAGGCCATCGCGATAGAGCTTGTTGCTATTCTCCCTCCCGGCGGGGTCGCCGCTGTTGATGAAGTCGTAGAGCGAATCAATATCCTCGCCCAGCCATCCACCAGGGTGGCGAATGAGGCCGTTCGAGCGGTAGTAGTGGTAGTAAGAAGTGTTTGGCGCGACGGGAATAATGGCCTCAAGCCCTTTAACGCCCGTAGTTGCGGCCGCGACCGGAATCGTGCCGTTATACGACGTGCCGGTCATGCCCACTTTGCCCGTGCACCAAGATGCGACCATCTCTTCGGTGCCATCCGCAGTGGTGAAACCCTTGGTGCGGCCGTTCAGCCAATCAATAACGGCCTTTGGTGCGAGCCGCTCCGGGGCCCCTCCAACCGTTGGGCTTCCTTGAGAAAGACCCGTTCCCGGAGCCTCCGAATGCACAACCGCGAAGCCTCGCGGAACCCAAGTCGCTACCAGCGAATTCGAGATGTTTTTTCGATTTGGATCGAACATGATATTTGGGTGGCTCGTCCGGGGCGACGGCTCCGCTCCCACTTCTTGGCGAACATCCCAAAGTATTGAATTGCCATTTCCGGTTCCGGCGAAATAGGGGGAAGACTCGTAAATGACCGGCACCTTCAGCCCTTCGGTCTCGGTTTGTTTCTGGCGGGTCACATCAACGTGTACGCGGTCTCGCTTGCCGTTTTTGTCAGAATCAAACTCAGTTTCCACCCAAAGGCGCTCCCGTATCCAATCGGCAGACGTTGCAAATGCCGGGACAACTTGCGCCTGTCCATTCTCGAATCGTGGTTTGGCGGGGCTGTCCTGGATGTGAGCGGAAGAAAGCAGAGCAATCGCGACAATTGATGTAAACGTTGTCATGAAATGTGATTATGAACACCTTAACGACTTCAATGAATTTTCTTAGACACTGGAGGCAGCATTCCAATGCGCTGACCGCAAAGTAAACTCTGTTGATGCCCGAGCGGGACGTGATCCGTCCAATCTCTTGGCAGACCTACTATGCGTGCTTGGCTTGAAATTGATCTTGATGTTATTGCCCGAAACTATCGCTATGCGCGCGCATTCTTAGGTGATCGAACGCGCGTTATGGCTGTGGTTAAGGCGGATGCATACGGGCACGGGATTGAACCGGTCGTTCGGGTTCTGGAGCAGGAGAATTGCCCCATGTACGCCGTGATCTCGCTGGACGAGGCTAAACGCGTTCGCACTGAATCGCAGAAAGATGTTCTTATCATGGGGTTTGTGGATGACGCTGAAATCCAAGAGGCCATTCGTGAAGGGTTTATTCTGAGCCTTTACGACCGTTCGCATGTGGATTTGTTGCACGATCTTGCGCGACGGGTGGGGTTGCCCGTTCGCGTCCACTTGAAGGTGGAAACCGGTATGAATCGGCTCGGTATGCAGATCAGCGAGGCAATTGATTTCCTATCCATGCGCGCTCATTTCCCCATGATTCAGGTTGAGTCGGTTTTCACTCACTTAGCCATGTCCGCAACCCGCGACGTCAACTTGGAGCAATTGGCTACATTCCGCACGATGATTGATGCAATGGGCGAAATGGGAGTCAGCGTTCCGATTCATATGACCAACTCCCACGGAGTCAAACCATTTCCCGAGGGCCACTTCGACTATGTTCGGCTGGGGTTAACGCTTTACGGAGTTGAACCGGTTTTGCCGGGATTGGAACCTTCTCTCACGGCCAAGACGGTGGTAATGCAACGCAAGCCCTTGCGAAAAGGGGAAGCGACGAGTTACAGCAAGCTCTTTGTGGCTACGCACGATATGGAGATAGCAATCTTGGCAATGGGATATGCAGAGGGTCTGAGCCAAAGCATGACCAACAAAATCAACTGTATTGTTGGCGGAGTAAAAACGCGACTTGTTGGCCAAATATGTATGAACCTCTGTATAGCCGATGTAACGAATATCCCAGCCGAACGCGGGGATGAGGTTGTTCTGATTGGAAAACAAGGAAAGGAGGAAATCCGAGTGGCTGACATTGCCCAACAAACGGGGATCAGACATCACGAGGTGATGACCCGCCTAGGAAAGAGCATCCCTAAGGTTTATCTTCGCGAGCCGATTCAAACCCCAGACCGAGTTCGCGCGCCAGAAGTTTGATTGATCAGCGTGTATGCCGATGAAGAGCATAGTGTTCGGCCAAAGCATCGTCCCCGAAGTCACCTTTGAAGCTGCGCCACACGGCATGGATATGATTTGCGTTGTTTTGGGTGTTATCGAATTCAATGAGATACGACCGTGATTGAATCCGATAGTAGTGGGCTTTTCCCGGTTCTGTGGAGCCCATCCACGCGAAGACTACGTGGTCCCAGCCTTCCTTTTTAATGTCAGCGGCGCGCTTGGATTTTTGAACTTGTGCGTGCGATTCTACAAGCGTGCGCAATTGCTTTTGTTGTGCCGGTGTGAGTTTTGTGTAGGGGATTCCCGAATCACTTTGGATTGCCGCCGTACGCTTGTTTCCGGTGACGATATCGGCAGGCGCATCGGAGCTAGTGATTGCCATTGCAAGCTGAGCGGGGTCGAGCGCGTGCAACAGATCAAAGGCCCCATCTTCTTGTTTAGCAAGAATTTTCAACCCCTTGTGGGGTCCGCTTAAGACGGTTGCGGGGTTCGCGCCTAAGAACTGTGGGGTTGTCGAAGTGAGCTTAGTGCCTTGGAAGGTGAAATTCAGCGAAAGATGGTGCCCCTCGTAACGAAGAGCCCAAGGGTCGCTTTGGCTAGGAGTGCCGAAGATGGTCGTGACGTAATAGTCGGGATCGCGGTGAGGGCCTTCAGCATCGCGAAGAACCCCCTCAAGAATTCGAACATTATCAATCATTTTCATGCCGTCTTCGGACAGAACTTGCCTCAAAACCTGAGTAAGTTTTGTGCGTTGCTCAGGCGTGAGATCGCGAAGTGGCACGCCCTTTCGTTCTTTGGGAACGAACGCCCAATCGAACCGTTCCGGGCTCTCGAAGGGGAACATCACGGCAGTTCGTTGTCCCGCCGAAAGCGACTCCAAAAAAGTCGAGGTTTCGATCGTCGCTCTTTGGGTTGAAGCGGAGGCGGCGAGAAGGAGGGCGGCGAGCATTTACCGAACCGTACCCGATTCTGGCCCGGTAATCTGCAGGGGTGGGAAAAGTTGGATTTGTTGGATTGGGTGTTATGGGTGGACCGATGGCAGGACACTTGGTGAGAGCGGGCCACAGGACGGTTGTTTGGAACCGTACGCCGGGAAAGACCGTTGACGGCGCGGAGGTAGCAGGTTCGTTGGAGGAAGTAGGTGAGGCCTGTGATTACGTCTTTTTGTGTGTGAACCGCACCGAAGACGTGCAAGAGTGCTTGGCGAAACTCACACAAATGGCGAAGCCGGGGACCCTATTCGCCGATCATTCAACCATTTCACCAGCGGGTGCCGAACAGATTCATCGAGACCTGGAGTCACGCGGAGTCCGCTTTATTGACGCGCCGATTACAGGTGGAAGCATGGGAGCACAAAAGGGTCAGCTAACCATATTTTGTGGCGGCTCTGAGGCTGCGATTGAGGAGGCCAAGCCCTACCTGGCGGCCTATGCCAAGCGGGCCGAGCGGGTGGGCGGTCCGGGAGCGGGGCAGATGATGAAAATGGCGAATCAGATTGCTGTTGGCGGGGCCCTGCTCGCCCTGTGCGAGTCGCTCAGTTTCGCGAGTCGGGCCGGTTTGGATTTGGCTCAAACTCGAGAGCTTCTTTCGGGAGGGGCAGCGGGGAGTTGGGCATTTGAAAACTACGGGCCGAAGATTTTGGCGCACGATTGGAGCCCCGGCTTTTCGATCATCAATCAGCGTAAGGACTTCGCCTACTGCCAGGAAGCGGCAGCCCAAATGGGTTTAGAA
>JBEBHJ010000001.1:0-124781 GCA_040081075.1 Fimbriimonadaceae bacterium
GGTGAATATGTCCTAACGACGGGCATCACACTTAAATCGAATGTTAGGATGATCGGCGATGGGATGCATGCGTCGGTCTTTAAGATTGATAACAGCTACTCCCTTGTTGGCGCGCTGTTCAATGCTGCAGACAAGGATAACATGGAGTTTGAGGATCTCGGCTTTGAGGGAGCAACTCTAGCATCCAATCCTGCCATTCTTTTGCGCTTCCAGTCCCTTAATGGTGATCATGGGGGAATCGCAATCCGACGATGCCGTTTTTACGACTTTGACAAAGCAGGACGCGTCATGGTTGACCTTCAGGGGCCCGATGACGTGCTGTTTGAAAACTGCCTGTTTGACAAACTGTATATCGGGATTCGCAGTTCAGGGGCTAATCGCATAGCAAATAGGATCGTTTGCATCGGTTGCGAGTTTCGCCGATTCACTCAAAACGCATCGGCTATGAATGTGGTCGACTTTGGAACCCGAGGCATTCAGTTTTATGACTGCCGATATCACACGCTCCATGCCGAGGACGTAAACTCGCCAAACGATAGCGCATTCCAACCGCTGCAGCTAACCGACTCGAAGACGGGCGATAAGTTTCACGATTACGCTTCGATTTCGGCTTGCTACATCGAGGGAAGTGGCGAAGTTCACGACACTAATCCTCCGTACACCTCGCGAGGCACGGCCGACCAATTTGCCGTATACAATATGCGCGCATCAAGTGTTTTCGCCAATGTCTCGATAAAGGGCGGGGACAACGGCATCGCCCCCTGGTATAGTCGCAAATCGACGATTGCGGGAAACTATTGTGACCGGAATAAGAACCACGGCATCGTAGGCCAAGGCGTGGATCGGATGACTTTCTTCGGCAACGTTTCAACTGACAATGGCGTGGGTGGCAATCCGAATCAAGGCGGCATCGCTTTGGTTACCCAGTATGGGACAAGTCAGCTCAGCTGCACGGCAAATCACATTGTCGGAAATGTTGTGTCTGGTGTGAACCAAAAGGGGATATCCCTTTATCTGGATCCGCCGTCAACTGGCGGAGTTGGAGTATTTGATACTTCGTGGGGTTTCTGTGGCTTTCCAATCGGCAGTTCGCTTGAGGCAGAGTCGGCACTGGTATCAGCGGGTGCAAACACACGCATAACCGGCACCACTCCGATGGATCGCCAGTTTGTTTGCGTTGACTTAGACGTGCCGCTCGCCACGGCCGCCTCAAACCATGAGATCAGTAGCGACTCGCCGCCAGTACCCTTAGTCATTCCTACCGGTTCAGCTGTGCGTAGCGTTCAAGCGATCGTTCGCAAACCAACTAGTTCGCTTGGCGGCACCGCCCCCAAATTTGCCATCGGAACATCTGCCGACCCAAAGAAATATGGGCTTTCCAGCGGCAAGGGCTGGAATACTGGGATCAATCAGCGGCAGAATTTCGTCGTCCCATCGGGCGGCGACACCCTCAAACTGTATGCCGTGGATACTAACGGCATTTACACCGGAAGCTTAACGATTGGCGGATCGAACAATGTCGTCCGAGTAAAGATTATCTATGAATCTCCAGTTGCGGACCTCCCAAATTACGCTTCCCCCTAGCCTACATGTGAATTTCCAATGAACATCAATCCTTCACTGATAACCACAAGATTTTTGACTTGCCGAGGTACTGCTCTTGCAGTTATGCTTTCGTTGCTCGCAAGTAACGGCGCGCGGGCCCTAACGCTTGATGTTTACATGGTCAATGATTTGCAGATCACTTCTTTAGCCGCTGCCTCGAACGGCAGTCTGCTGTTTACCGGTAGCTCTAGCCGCGCTACCGAATGCCAGCTTAGAGTCCTGACAGCGTTCTCGGGTCCTGATGGAGGTTTCTACCTGTTCTCATCGCCTACCGTACCGGGAGAAGTTGCTCACGTTCCCGAACGCCCTGGGTTTCATCCTCACATGATCATGTCGTTAACCACTCCCTCAACGAGGGGAGTGCACGTGGTTTATGCCGCGGTCAATGGCAATGGTGGGCAAACTCGCGAATTCACGGACGCTCGTGGCCCAATTTGGGCTCTTGAGGATGGCATTTCCATCACGCTTCGACACGATGCGAACGTTTTGTGCGAGATGCGACCAGATTCGGGCGCAAGATCAATCGCGGTGATTACCGTTCCGAACGAAGATTTAGCGGGGGCAACGATTAGGTCTTACCCCCTGCCAGAAGGAGCCGTTATTCTTGATCGTGCGCCCACGCCAACCGGTGGATTCGTCTTGTTGGCGGGGAGTGAAGCAGCGGCATCAAGCTACTACATAGCGCCTGACGGAACGCTGAGCGGCCCTTTCTTCGTAGGCCCAGCTTCGCAGGTGACCTACTCAGATCGAAACGGCGGGACGATCCTCACGGCGGGGCGCACGCCAAGCGGCAACATGTTCTTTACGAAAGGGCCAACAAACGGCCCATTTGTGGCTTCGCGAACTCAGGCGCACCCGTTCGGGTCCCTCAACTTTGCTTTCAAGTGCGCCTTTGTTCAATCTAACGGAGCCGTATGGTGGGGTGGTTCTTTTGCAACCCTGGCGGGAGATACCGATGGATTCATCGGGTCTTCGGATGACACTAACTTGAGGCCACTCGAAAATGAATCGGTGGTTGGAAGTACTTCAGCCGACGAATCCGTTCGCTCCATCGCCGTTGAGCCGGGCGGGGTGGGCGTGGTCGCGGCCGACGGGGTTGTTAGGATGTTTGATTCGCTCACCGGCTTGACAATGGCTAGCTATCCCCCCGTGCCCGATCCATCCATCGAGTTTCGTGAGGTTGCGATGAAGCCCTATGCCTCGGGACCAGTTGCTTCATTCGGATTCGGAGCACCTTTCTCTCAGTTCGGTGTAAGCGGCTTCGACCCTCGAACGGGTTCAAGTTCGATCGTCGCCTTGTCGCTCAAAGGAGAACTAAAACAAGCGACCACGCCGTTGCCTGCCTACATAGGAGGCACCAGCCCGACGATGCACGTCGAGCTTTATCAATATCCAGTTTCGCCTACTTCCTACCCGCTATCTTCGAGTTCAGCGGCAGTGCGCGGACCAGCGACGGTGGACTTCTCCGGGTTCATCCGCAGAAAGTCCGTATCCTTGATCACGGCTCCAGTAGCCTCGGCTGAGGATGTCGAAATCACTCTTGGCGGGCCAAACAGATCAACGATCGCGCGGTTCCGCCTCTTGCCGCCGACGCCCTACTTCTTCACCCCATCCTCCTTAACTCTGCGAGGAGGGGATTCTGGCGTGCTGCGTCTTTCGCTCAACGGAAAAGCCCCTACGGGGGGCTTGCCGGTCCCCTTGTCATCTGATGGCCCGGAAGCCATTCCGCCCACGAACGTGATCGTGCCCGCTGGCCTGTATTCTCGTAGCTTCATCGTGCGCACGCTCCCAGTTGTGACGACCGTTACCCGTGCGGTAACCGCCACTTATGACAGCGTAACTCGTTCGGCCACCGTAACCATCAATCCCTAAGTTCAACCCGAGTATTCCCATGCCCCCTACCTACGTCAACATACCCTCTGGCACGTCCCGAATCGACATCCAAACCGCAATAACCGGCATGACCGCCGGTGGCACCATGCACTTCGCAGCTGGCGAGTATATCATTGATTCCGCTCTCAATCTCCTCCCAAACATCCGGTTTGTTGGAGACGGGATGCGTGCCTCGGTGTTCAAACTCACCGCTGGGAGTGCCACTCCCTTCGAGGCCGTAAATCTTAGCAACATCTCTTTCGAAAACCTTGGATTTGTATATGAGGGCGGAACGTTTAGCTACATCGTTAGAGGCACAACCACCTCAGGCAATCATGGGAACATCGTTGTCAAGAACTGTCGATTCTCGAATTTCAACGCAAGCAGTAGATTCTGCATCGACTTTAAGGATGTCAACGACTGTCGAGTAGATGGGTGCCAATTCGAAAACGTGTGGTGCGGAGTCAGCATTCGCGCGGGAACCAAGGACGTTTATCGAAACACGTGCTTCAACTGCGACTTCAAGAACTTTGAATATGCGGGAGTTTATGCAACGTTGGTATCGCCCTATTGCACGTTTGGCACTTCCGTGATTGGTTGCCGCGCTTCCAAGACAAATGTGGTTGCGAGCGGCGGCCTAGCCAACCCAATTCTGTTCAACGGTCCGCGCGCAACTCCGATCGTGGCTTGGCATATGGATGTCCTTATCGCCAACAATGTGATCATCGGCCCTGGGGCTGCCTACTCAGTAGGAACGGTCTCAACCAGCGACCAGTTCTACCTTTCAAATCTGAATGGAGGGGTGGTGGCTGGAAACATTGCTGCTCAGGGTGGGGCGAACGGGATGCTCATTTGGGCGAGCAACAAAGTTGCGATTTGCGCGAATCAGTGCGACAAGAACTATGCGAATGGCATATTGGGCACAGGCATTTCCAATTGTGCGATGACGGGCAACGTTTGTACAAACAATGGTTCGTCCGCATCAAGTGAAGACGCCGGGATCGCTCTCAACCCAGATATGGGAGTCGATCTAGCCACCTCGAACAATCTGCTTGTCGGCAATTTGTGCACCGACGATCAAACAACAAAGCTTCAGAATTACGGCATTTTTACCTTCCTGTCCGCGGGCAGTGGAGCGAGCGTATCTAACACCACCGCAGGGGCCAATCGCGTTACTGGCAATGTGACGGCGGGCGAGGAGGTCATTGACCAAAGCATTAACGACTTTGGGAGCGATGGTCTCTACGGATCTTTGGCTCAAGATCCTCAATTTGAGGTGTATGATGCGGAAATCACGATTCCCGCTTCAACATCAATTCCATCTGCTGGATATTCGCTGGGATATGCGATACCAGCGGGGACGGTGCTAAGATCAGTTCAGGCAATCATTCGCAAACCAACTGCCAGTGTGTTTACAAGCGGCAGCACCGGTACGGCATTTAGCATCGGATATGACAGTAGCCACGCCGCAGAGTATGGAACTTCAACCGGAAAAGTTTGGAACTCGAAGATTACGCATCGCTCTGTTGCGCTGAATGCGAGCGCAGTGCCCTTGCTCCTGTTCCCCGTAGGAGGCACGCTAACCATCGGCACCTCGGCCTTGGTCTTGCGATTGAAAGTGACTTACGAACGTGCCGTTGACCCGCTACCAATCTACACCTAGTCAGTTTGGCCCTTCCAAAACAACACACGCGCCTGGATTGCGGCTTCCTTAATGTCGCCTTGAGTTGCATTGATGTGCCCGACTTTGCGGCCGGGGCGGGGGGACTTGCCGTACCAGTGAACATGGGTTCCGGGGATGGTGAGGCCACGGGAGATGGCGGCGGGGAGATCGAATTTGACCTCACCCCCCGGCCCCCTCCCCGCATGCAGTGAGGGGGAGAGCAAGTTTGCCATGCAAACCGGATTGCCTTCCATTTGCGCTGGCACGGGAAATCCCATCGCCAATCGCATATGCATCTCGAACTGGCTAATCCCGCCCCAATCGAGGGTGTAGTGCCCGGTGTTGTGGGGCCGAGGGGCAATTTCGTTCACAGAGATGTTCCCGTTTTGATCCTCAAAGAGCTCTGCTCCAAACAACCCGTATCCTTGGACGGCTTCAACGGCCGCAATCGCTATATCAGAAGCATCTACGTTGGCCGGATAAACAAGGTCACAAACGTGGTTAGTTTGAACGGTCTCCATGGTTGGATAGGCACCGGTCACGGATGGCGAGCGATAGACCATGACCGCGAGTTCGCGACGAAATGACACAAATTCCTCGGCATACCAGCCGGGTTGGCTTTCATCAAAGGTAAACGGCTCATCCCAAACTGGGCGCAGTTCATCGAATTCTTTCCGTGTGCGGGCGTATCGCGTGCCTTTGCCGTCGTAGCCACCGAATCTGGATTTAAGGACGACGGGGAACGGGAGATCAGAGTCAATCCGAAAGGCTTTTGGGCTCGGCACTCCTGCTTTCGTCAAGGCCGCACGCTGGGCGAATTTATCTTGGATCGTTGCCAGAGTATCAATAGATGGGACAATGTTTCCTTCGTGAAAGTTGGCTAGAACGCAGGCTTGTCGAAGGGCTTGGGCGGGGATGAACTCATTCTCAAGCGTCACCTTCTCGCTCTTATACATCAGCTCAGCGATCGCTTTGGGGTCGCTTAGCGAACCGACCAAGCTGGGGGCAATTTGGCTAGAACACGAGTCGGCGGAAGGATCAAGGGAAAGGCAATCGAGCCCCATTCTTTGGGCGGCCTGAATACTCATTCGAGCCAGTTGCCCTCCGCCTAGAAATCCCAAATGCGCGCGTTCGCTCAAGGAATCCAGTTTACTGGTTGAATCGGGAAAACTTCTCGCCCGAAATCGGGAAAGGTGCGTTACAATACAACCATGGGCGTGGCAGTTTGGGTCGGGGTCGTCGCAAACTCCGAAGATCGCTTGAGGGTTTTCATTACTCGAGACCTCCCCGGTGAGCTGTTTTTCCTTCGGTCTAAGTGGAAACTCAGAGTTGTTGACCTGGACGCTTTTCTTACTTACAGAGAAGCGAATCGCCGGTTTAGGGAACTTGAGAATGCCAGCCCAGATGCGCTACGCAAATTCATTGACGAGAGAAATCCCAAGTGGAATGATCTTATGCCTGAACCGGTCGCGGCGGGCGAACCAAGCAAGCCTCTTATCACACGCCCCATCCCAATCGAATTCCGACCGGAAACCTGGATACTTGGGGATGCGATGTGGAAATTGCGCAGTTTGCCACCCGATGATTTGCCGCCGGGGCTCGGCGGAGTTGGGGCGCGTTTGCCAGTCGGTCCCGGTCCACGAGCAGTTTCTGATGCAAAAGAATGGCCGCAAGAACTGACAACTGTTTAGCGCTAGAGGAACAGCTCATTCAAGCTTAGGGAGTCATAGACTTGCTCCGGTCTTATCGGGACGTTTCTAGTCTCAAGCAAATCTTGTTGCCTGACGGCCCCGACTATTTCAAACGCTTTTACCGCCGTGCCCGCCCCCTTGGCCCGGTGATCTAGCCACTCTAAGACCGGATCAGGACCGGCCGAGTCAGGGTTGGCGAACTCGATCAACAGGCACGACTGTTCGTAGCTCGGCATCATATAAGCGCAGCACGTGACCCCTTCAAAAACTGGGTCAAGCTCTTCCCTTCGTGTGTTGATATCACGGGCTCGGGATTGCGCAAAATGAGGAAACTCTTCTTCGAATGTTGCGGCGATTGTAACGAAAAAGGGCCGAACCCGAACAATGCTCACGCCAAGGGTCTCGTGACACCGTGTCGGTCCAAAAAGCGGGGAGAGCTCAGGTTCTAACAACCCTCCGAACCCGCGATCCCTTAAGCCCTGATCAGCTCGAAAAACTGGGATTCCAAAATCAGTGGCAAAAGACTCGGAAAAGGCATCGGCATCATCAGCGCTGGTTGATATCCAATCGCATTGGTCCATCGCTCCAATCCTTGGATGCTCCCCAGCGTGTTTTTGCAGGTTGATGCGCTCAAATGCGAGTTCACAAATGTTGAGAACGAAAGGAGAGACGTCAGGGAAACTGCCCGATAGGCTGATCCAGGTTCGGTTTGCGTCCAAGTCGCTCCTCAGGTCGTGAAGGTGCACAGTTTCGGGTAGGTCGTCTTGAATTCTACGCACCAAGTCGCGATCTCGCCCGAACGAGAACGCAAGCTGCACCAATGCGCTCAAGGCTTACATACCCACGATGTTGTAGCCGTTATCGATGAAAATGATCTGACCGGAAACTCCATGGCTTAAATCGCTCAAAAGATAGACGGCAGAACCAGCCACTTCCTTCTGGCCAAAAGGCTGTTTTAGAGGTGCTCTATCGTGAACGTATTCGATCATTTCTAACAAGCCCTTTACACCGCGCGCGGCAACCGTGTTGATGGGGCCTGGGGATAGCGTGTTGACCCGAATACCTCGAACTCCTAAGTCGAAAGCCAAATATCGAACTTCGGCTTCGAGGGCGGCTTTGGCTACGCCCATGATGTTGTAGTTGCCAACCGCTCGAGTTGATCCTAAATAGCTAACCGTAACAACCGAACCGCCATCGTTCATCACTGGCTCAAGGGCTCGACACAATTTGACAAGCGAATACGCCGAGACTTCTAAAGCAGTCTTGAATCCATCCTGGCTGGTATCAATGAACCTTCCTTGCAAGTCTTCGCGGTTCGCAAATGCGGCGGAATGAACTAAGAAATCGATTTTGCCGTACTTTTCCGCGACTTGCGCGGCCAACGACCCCAACTGCGCGTCATCTTGAAAATCGCAAACAAATGATGCGAAACGGGGATCATCTTTTATGAGACCATTCACCCGCTCAAGCATTCGCTCGTTTTGCCCACCGATTCCTACCTGCGCCCCATGGTTCGCGGCAGCTTCGGCGATGGACCAACCGATGCTCTTTTCATTGGTGACACTGAGAACTAAACCCTTCTTGCCTTCTAAAAGCATGAGCTGAGCGTACCCTTAGTTCTTCGAAATCCACTCTTTGAGATGTTCAGAGTTCAACCGCTGGAGTCCAATCGTGGTTGCACCATTAACGAGCTCCTGCTCAAGAAGAGCAATCAAGCTTGAAACTCGCTCCATTGTATTGGTCAACTCTAACAGTCGCTGCTTTTCGAGATTATCGATGGGCAGCATGTTTGCGATCGCATAGGAAAGAGCCGTGATGTCTTCAGGGAATCGGATTTGAATGTTAAATCCCTGTTTCGTTACAAGTTGCGCGATCCAAGAGTGGAAATCCTCGCGGCATCGCATGACTAGCGCATCGGTTCTGGGTTCATCCTCGGTATCAACTTCAAAAACCGGCTCAACGTGACCAACCAAATAGGGCTTGGACTCGTCGATTCTGCGAATGCGGAAGCGTTGCTCACCCCGGATTTGAATATCCATGAGGCCGTTTCCAAGCTCCAGAACTTCCTTGATTTGGACCGTCGTTCCAACCATGTAGGGATCAGCATAACCGCCAACTTCCTGACCGCTTCGAATAAGAACAACGCCAAATGGCAAATCTTTCTCAATACAATTGCGAACCATTTGCACATATCTGTCCTCAAACACGTGGAGTTGGATGTGCGCGTAAGGAAACAACACGGTTTGCAAAAGGAACAGGGGGAGTTCTTGCAGTCGCTCGGCCATTTCAATGTAATTATGACGACGTTTTGTGGAACCTATAGTGTGGAAGCAGGAGTATCCCTTGCGGGGTATCCTTTAAGGACGTGCCGGAAGTGAGTGTGCAGGAGAGCCAGCCAATTGTGAATGCCAATTTCCCCGATGACCCTAATGCTCTCAAGCAATTGCTCGAGCAAGCGAATGCGCGAATTCGCGAGTTAGAAACTCGAGTCAACGAGTCCGATAATCGCGCGGCAAGAGCGGGCGACTCTGGCATGGAAGTTGCCCCGATCAGCGAAGCCGACGTTACGCTTCGACGCCTTGTTCAACGAATTGCGATGATTCTGCAAGCAGAAAAAATCGTGATCATGTTCTTTGATCGAGAAGGTGGTGAGCTTATTGGAATCCCTCCATCCTACGGTGTGGACGATGAGCGATTAGGCACCTTCCGCGTTCGAGCCACGCATGGAATTTCCGGTCAGGTGTTCCGAGATGGCGAACCGATCATTTTCCACGATGCCACCAACGACGCACGTGCTCAAAAGGAGTCTTTTGCGCTTCTGCATGTAACCAACGGTATTACGGTTCCCCTCATCATCGAGAAGCGCGACGAAGAAAATCGCGTCGTAGATCGCACAACAATCGGCGTTCTTCACGCATTTAATAAGCGACACGGTGAAGATTTCAATGAGGAAGACGTTCGCCTGCTTGAGCGCATGGCACGCAACGTTGGCTCAATTATTGCCAACCTTCAGCTCTATCGAGAAGTAGTTGAAGAGCGCGAAGAGCTGATTCAGACGTTTGAATCTCTTACCGCTGGTTTGATCTTGGTTTCTCCGGAAGGAAGAATCAGCCAAATCAACGCCTCGGCTCGGCAGATTTTTGGAGTGGGAAGCGAAGCTCTCGGCAAGCAGTACGCCGACGTTCTCAAAGATCCAACTTTCCGCGAAGTTTACGCCAACGCAATGTCAGGCGAAGAGCAGAACACGCGGGATATCGCGGTTCAATTGGCGAGTGGCGAGCGGGCTTATCAGGTTCAGGCTGCGCAAGTTAAGAACGAAGATGGCAAGGATCTAGGTGTTGTTGCAATCTTTATGGACATCACGGAGATGAAAAACATCGACCGGATGAAGTCCAACTTTGTGGCCATGGCTTCCCATGAACTGCGAACTCCTTTAACGGCAATCAAGGGCTTTACCAGCACATTACTGATGGATGACGGGTTCTCGCCGGAGGAGACTAAAGAATTCTTGATGATTATTGAGCAGGAGTGCGATCGCCTCCGTCGCTTGATTGATGACTTGCTCAATACGGCTCGAATCGAAGCGAATGAAAGCCTGAAACCCAACTACACGATGGTTGACGTCCAGGCAATGCTAGAAAAGGTCATCATGATTCAAAAGCAAGCGACTTCGAAGCACACGTTGAAGCTCGATGTTCGCGGAACAATTCCCACCATGGTTGCCGATGAGGACAAGCTTGATCAGATTCTTACGAACCTGATGAGCAACGCGATCAAGTACTCGCCAAACGGCGGCAATATCACCATACATGCCACTGTAGCGGACAATCATGTCGTTGTTGGGATTCAGGATGAGGGCCTCGGGATTCCGAAGGACCACCTGGCCAAGGTTTTTGATCGCTTCCACCGTGTGAACAACGAAGACAACCGCAAAATCTACGGTACGGGCCTTGGCTTGTACCTTGTGAAGCACTTGGTTGAGCAGGTTCACATGGGCACGATTTGGGTGGAATCCGAAGTGGGTAAGGGCTCAACCTTCCTCTTCAAGATTCCTACTAATATCGATATTGAAGAAGCAAAAGCGGCTAACGATTAAGTTGATTGCGGCGGCATGATGGCAAGCCAGGCTGCGCCAAACAAGCCCGCATCTTCGCCATAGGGGGAGCGTACGACAACGCCGGATTCTTCGATTCCGAGCCAATCACTTAACCCAACTCCGCCGCACAAGACCGTGACTTCGGGCATCCACATGGCAAAAATTGTTCGGAGCGCCCTCACCGAAGCAAGTTTTGCCTTGTCGCGATCTTGCGTTGTGGGGTTTGCGATATGGGCTCCGCCGAGTAAGTCTTCAAAGGTCTGTCCAGGCAACGCGCCCAGATCATTAAGCCGCGGATAGTTGCCGTTCGGACCAATCAAAATTTTCATGTCGGCCACGAATCCGCACCCAACCCCGGTTCCCAGAGCGAGAGTGGCCACCCGCTTCCCGGCAAAACTGGGATAACATGCGTGACCCCAAGCAGAGGCGAGACCGTCGTTAAGTGCCACCGTTGGCACACCAAAGACCTCCGCGGTGAAGCGAGATCCAACGTGATCCGGGATGATCTCTTTCGCTTCGATAACGATCTGAGTGGTGGGATCAACTACCCCGCCCGTGCTGATTCCTAATCGGCAAACACCGCTCGCCTCAACTCGCTCCAAAATCCAATCCTCGCGGGCAGCCCGGGTTTGGGGAAGCGGCTCGCGCTCGCTGGTAAGGAGTTGACCCGTAGAGTCAAACACTCCAAACCGAATCCAGGTGCCACCAATATCTACCGCCCCAACTAACCCGCCCGGACGCATCACGGCGCTCACAAAGGCGCGAGTTTGTTTGATTGGATCGTTTAAGGCGCCCCCAATTACGACCCCAGATGCTCCGGATCTCAGAGCCGCCTGCGCCTGGGATGGAGACGTAAAGCGTCCCTCTGCCAGAACCGGTAGATCGCACTCATGGACGGCTTCACGAACAAAGTCGAGATCGGGCCCCTTGGTCATTCTCGTTTCCCTTGTGTAACCGCTAAGGGTTGTGCTTACAAAGTCGGCTCCACAAGACATTGCATAGTGGATTGAGGCAACCGAATCGCAATCAGCCATGGCCAATCGCCCCGCGGTTTTTATCATTTTGATGAGATCGCTCAGTTGCTCATCATTGGGGCGCTTTCGGCGAGTCGCATCTAGGGCGATCATCTCTGCCCCGGTATCAATCAACTCTTGTACTTCACGTGCCGTAGCGGTGACATAGACTTCGCTATCTTCATACTGCCGCTTCAGCAAACCCATGACGGGCAGACCAAGCTTGGGCCGGATGTAATTGATCGCGGCTACTCCCTCCAACCTAAGAATTGTCGCGCCTTCCGCCTTACTCGCCTCCGCCATCGGAAACAAGAGCTCGGGCTTATCCATCGGCGACCCGGGCGAGCCTTGAACCGAGGCCACGATGGGGCAAGTTCTTAGCGCATTCAATAGATCGTGAATGGTCATGATTTGAGTTCCGCGGCCCCCACCACGTTAGCGAGGAGGGTCGCAACCGTCATTGGCCCAACTCCGCCCGGAACTGGAGTGATCCAGCTTGCAACCTCGGATGCCCCGGCAAAGTCTACATCACCCACATCCTTTTCTCTGCCTTCGACGGTGTTGTAGCCGGCATCTATCACGACCGCCCCAGGTTTAATCCAATCCCCCTTCACCATCTCTGGCCGTCCCACTGCGGCAAGCACCAGGTCGGCTTGGCGACATTCATCGGCAAGATTTTGGGTTCTGGAATGGGCAATCGTGACCGTTGCGTTTCTTTGCAGCATCAAAAGTGCAGCGGGCTTTCCCAAAATAATGCTTCGCCCAATCACCAACACTTTCTTGCCTTCCAATCCGATCTGATAATAGTCAAGCAATCGCATGATTCCCGCTGGCGTTGCACAGCGAAATCCAGGGAGATCACTGGCAAGAAGGCCAAGAGATTGCGGGGTCATCCCGTCCACATCCTTGTCCGAGCCTAACAGTACCAAGGCAGACGCCTCGTCGAGGTGCTTTGGCAACGGGTGCTGAACCATTATCCCGTGCACCTCAGGATTCCCTTTCAGCTCGGCAATCTTGGTCAGCAATTGAGCCTGAGACCAGGATTCGTCTACATCGTATGAGTGGCTCTCGATCCCCGCCTTCGCCGCCCAACTCTTCTTCATGCGCACATAAGCTAGGCTCGCCGGGTCACTTGCAGAAACGAGAATATCAAGACGCGGCTGAACTCCGCGTTCCTTGAGCTTTTGAACACGCTCAAATATCTCGGCGCGAAGAATCTTGGAAAGGGCCAGGCCATCTAGGATTTCAGACACCGCATAAGGGAACCCGATGGTTGACCGGCTTTGCTCGGCGGGTACCCTTTTCAGAAGGTGAATGCGAAGAAGCTCGGCAACAAACTTGGCGCTTGGGCGTTCGTGCGCCTGCAAAAGTGGATGGAGCGCAAATCGCCTCTGCAAGCTGAGATAAGCGGGGCAAAACTGGGCCGGTTTGCGTTCAAGCTTTCAAAAAGGCATCGAGCGAGGGCCCTCGAGAACCTGACCAGGGCTTTCCCAGAGATGGCAGCATCCGAGCGGCTTAAGGTGGCCCAAGGGGTTTTGGAGCATTTCGGTCGAGTTATGGCGGACTTTCTGCGTTCAAACGTCCGCAGCAACGAAGAAGCGCTCGCATCAACCGAGGTGGTGGGACGTGAGCATTTTGATGAAGCCCTTAAACTTGGTCGGGGAATCCTGCTCGTATCCGGGCACTTCGGAAACTGGGAGCGCATGAGTCATTGGATTTCGGCCAGCGGTTATCCCGTGAGCGTCGTTGCCCGCGATGCTAATGATCCCGAAATGAACAAACTCGTGGTCGAGTTGCGGAACGCATGTGGAGCAAAAGTCATTTCGAGAGGCGACGCAGTTCGCCCGATTCTCGAGAGGCTGCGGGGCAATGAGCTTGTCGGGATATTACCGGACCAGAACTCTGGCGAGATCTTCGTCCCTTTCTTTGGACACTTATGTGGCACAGTTAAAGGCCCTGGCACCTTGGCTCTGAGAACAAAATCGCCGGTCATTCCTGTTTACTGCGTTCGAGTTGGGCCGGCTCGATACCAAATGGTGATTTGCCCACCGCTCGAACCTGAACCAGGCTTTGAACCGATAGAGGGGATGACTCGGGCTATCAATCGCTCTCTGGAGGAGCAGATTCGACGGTATCCGGAGCAATATCTCTGGATCCACAATCGGTGGAAGTCGGCCAAGGCGCAGGGCCTCATTACATGAAGCTGCTGATCGTAAAGTTCTCCTCGATCGGAGACTGTGTTCTAGCGGTTCCGGCCGCTTCGGTTTTTCGTCGTCAGAACCCTTCTGGATTCTTGGCATGGGCGGTTGACCCTCGCTGCGCCGATGTGATCAAGGGGCCCGGGCTTGTTGATCTGCAGTTCGACATCCCATGGGAAACGTGGAAGCGCGATAAGGTCTCTTCGTTCACTCGAATTCGGCACTACATGAGCCTTCGAGAACATAGGTTTGACATCGGTGTAGACCTCCAAGGACAGCCGAAGACGGCCATCTGCCTTCGGTTTGCTGGATGTAAGCGCCGACTAACCGCCGAACCCCTTGATCCCGTCGTCCGCCTCCTCAATCCCTCAGCTCATCTTAGTGCAGATTTGCATCGCGTGGAGTTAAACCTCGAAGTCCTTAAGCAGCTGGGGATCGTGCATGCCGAAACTTCCCCGATCATGCCCGATGTCAATCCCGCATGTCCTGCCCAAGCAAATGGCGTCGTCTCGATTGCCGTTTCCACCGGCCACCCGTCTAAAAACCTTCCTTTGGACCTTTGGGGCGAAGTTGCCAGCACGATGATAGACGCTGGCGAAAAAGTCGCCTTTGTTGGCGGCCCGACCGATATGGCTCCGGAGATTCCCGGCGCGATGGACTACTGCGGAAAGCTCACGTTGACTCAAACGATGGGAGTATTGGCGAAAAGCCGGATTCACATAGCGGGAGATACGGGCTCTGGCCACATATCGGCGGCCTATGGAATCCCCGTTGTATCCGTCTTTGGAAAGACGAACCCCGATCGATTTCGCCCCTATGGACCAAAGACCCACGTTCTGAAGGCTAACGAGCAGATGCAGGGCGTGACGGCGGAAATGATCGCATCAAAAGCGCTCGAGGTGCTACGTGCGATTCCTGATTAGTCGGCTTTCCGCATTGGGTGACGTGGTTTGCACGCTTCCCGCTGCCGGGGCACTGCGAGCGGCTTTTCCTGACTGCGAAATCGTTTGGATCGTCGATAAGCGCTTCGCCGGGGTCACCCGCTGCTGCAAACATCTGAACCAGGTTATCCTTCGAGACGAGATGGTTGAGGGCGAGTTTGACTGCGCCTTTGACATGCAGGGGCTTTTTAAGAGTGGCAGCATCCTGCGAAAAGTAAAGGCAAGGCAAAAACTGGGTTATCACTGGCAGCGGGAGGGGGCTTCATTGTTCTCCGCTAAAGTGCTCCCCGACCCCACCTCATATCACATTGTTGATCAATACGTTGATGTCACTCGGGTTCTTTGCCCAGCTATCGAGTCAGCCGATTTTGGCCTGGAAGCTCGCCCCGAGGACGTCCTATCGCTTTCGGAAAAATTTGATCTCAACTCTCGCTATGTCGTAATCAATCCGGGTGCAGGATGGGTTTCCAAGCGATGGCCTCCTTCACACTTTGCGGAGCTTTGCAATTGGATATCCTCGCAAAACATGGAGCCCGTGGCCATTGGCGGAAATAGTGCGGACGATCACGCCGGTTTTGAGGAAGTACAGGCCGTCGCCAAGTGCGAGATCAAGAAGTTGACGGGTAACACAAGTATCCCTGAGCTCATTGCGTTGATTTACCGAGCGCAAGCCCATGTGGGAGGCGATACCGGATCAACACACATCGCGGCTGCCGTTGCAACTAGGGCGATCGGCCTCTATTCGATAACCCGACCTCAGCGGTCTTGCCCCTATGGTCAAGTTGAAAATTGCCTGTACAATCCCGATGGGCTTGGCCACATTTCCCCTGAAGAGGTGATTGCGGTCCTAGATCGCGAGTTGAATCGTCCCTAATCCCGTGGATTACGCTCTCTGGTTGAAAGGTTTGATATGCCTCTTCTTTGCCATCCTGTTCTTGCAATCGGGTTTTGATAAGGTAACCGACAGAAAAGGAAATTTGGAGTGGCTAACGGGCCACTTTGCGAACTCACCCTTTCGTGGAATGGTGCCGCTGTTACTCGGAGTGATCACTTTGCTAGAAATTGCGGCTGGCGCGCTTTGTTTGGTGGGCGTTTGGGCCATTCTGTTTAAGGGTCCGTCCTGGATCGCGCCCGTCGGAACGCTTCTGTGCTGCCTTAACCTTTGTGCCCTCTTCTTGGGACAGAGAATTGCCAAAGATTATGCCGGCGCCGCATCATTGGCGGGCTACTTTGGCGTATCGATTCTTGGAACATGGCTGATCTTGACGCTTTGATCGAACGGTTTCTGACCCATTTAAGGTCAAATCGGTCCGCGCATACAGTTCGAAGCTACGCATCTGACCTTGCCCAATTTGCGGTGACAACTGAAGGTGCTGTTGACTTTTCGTTGGATACGTTGCGCCGATATCTTCGCACTCACGGAAGAACCCCAATCACACGCGCACGAAAATTAAGCAGCCTTCGTAGCTTCGTGAGGTTTTTGAGGTCGACGGGTGATCTGTCGCATGATCCGACCGAACCGCTTGAGGCCCCGATCCGTCGGCGTCGTCTTCCAAAGGCAATAAGCCAACTGCAAGCCTCTGAGCTCTTGGATCAAGAAGGTTCGACTCAAACTCCATTGCGAGATCGAGCCATTTTGGAACTCATGTACAGCGCGGGACTGCGTGCATCCGAGGTAGTTGGTGTGAACATTCGCGACCTTGATCTGGTGAACTGTAGCCTCAGGGTCGTAGGAAAGGGCAGCAAGGAGCGAGCGACGCTGTTTGGTAAGACTTGCGCCGAGGGACTCGCTGACTATTTCGTTAAAGAGCGCGCCCGGTCGGATGATCCTGTTGATCCAGCTTTTACAAATCGAAACGGCCAAAGGCTAACCACTCGAACAGTGCAAAACATCGTTAAACGGTGGGCGTTGCGGGCCGGATTACCGCCCGACGTTTCGCCGCACACGCTTCGCCACAGTTTCGCGACCCATTTGCTGGATGGGGGGGCCGACTTGAAGAGTGTTCAACAGCTTTTAGGGCATGAAAGTCTGGCCACGACCCAGATCTACACGCATCTGAGTATTGAACGGCTCAAAGAGACCGTGGATAAGATGCACCCGCGCCGGAGCTAAACCTTGAAAACGAACCGAGCGTTTCCAAGCGCGAACTCAGTCCCGTCCTCTAGATCGCAAGTTTCTACGCGTTCGAAGTCGCCTCGCAAAATGAATGTTCCATTGGATGAACCAAGGTCAGTCAACTTCCAAGAATCCTCTTCATAAGAGAGCGTTGCGTGCTTGCGCGAGATGTATACCGCTTCGGCCAAGCTACCCAAGTCAATGTCAACGGGACCGACGTTCGGGTCAAAGCGACCAATGATAGCTCCGTCGGTCACCGCGAAAACTTCGTCCGTTTCCGCACCGCTCCGCTTTAGAATGATGCGGGGGCCCTCTATTTGTGTAGCCTCTACGGGAGCATCAACTAACTCCTCTTCATTCACTTGAACTTCTTCTGTTTCGAGCATTTCTGGATCGTTCATACTTCGACTTTACCACCCCTCGTAGCTTTCCATCTGCATTTCCTGGATTACGAGCACGGCCCCTGACCCAATCTCGATGGAAAAAATGTCGGTGGTGGCAATATTAGAGAGGCTGAGGTTGGCCCCAAGTTCGAGGTGTTCTCCCTTGATTTCCCATTCAAGCCCTTGGGTCGCGACAGGATTGGTGGGCAGCAGAGGAAGTATCGACACCATTTGCCCCTTTTTTGACCCAATTTGCCTGATCGACGGTCCCTTGAGGAGGGTCGCCAAACCGGTTCTTAGAATTACTCGAATATTGAGAGGCGATCTCAAAAAAGATCCTAAACCCGCGAGGACGTGATCCAGGCGGTCGCCTTCGAAGCCAATGATCGTTACTGCATCATGACCCCTTTCTGTTATGTATTTGAGAAGCTTGTCACAATCCGATAAGTTTTGATCATGAATCTTAACGATATCGGTCGAATCATGGAATTGCGATGGGTCTGATGAGTCGAAATCTCCAATGGCTACATGGGCAAGATGCCCGGCGCTAAGCAAAAGATCAGCCCCGCGATCAGCTGCGATCAATATGTCTGCCTTTGCGGCCCAAAACCTTAACAATGGCTCGGGAGTGTCGTTTCCGCCCAGGACTCCTAAAATGCGCTTTTCCATAGTGAAATTGTACTTTTCCTCGGGTTTTCCACGACGTGTGAATACTTCATGTAGACGCTTGACAACTATCCAGGTTCATGCATGAAAAACGTTGAAAAAAGTCGAAAAAAGTATCTTCTGAAGCTATTCGCGAGAAAAAGAATCGCTTCATTGGGTTTTTTGGGGCTCCTTGCCGCTCTTTTTCTGCCATTTACTCTTGCACGGTTTGAAATGGTTCGCTATACTCCTCTTCCTAATGGGGGAAACCGCAAAAATGCGGGCTCCAACGAGAGCAAATGGATCAGTTAACACTTTCAGATAGACCAGACGTTATACAACTCTCTTTCGCGTGGGATCAAGCGCAAAGACGCATTAAAGGACAAGTCCCGCAGGCCGCTTATGACCGATTCATAAAGCCGCTAACCCCCCTCCGCTTGAGCAACGGTGTGGCTACATTCAACGCGCCCGGAAGTTTTGTAAGAGATTGGGTCAATCAAAAATTCCGCCAGCAGCTTGAGCGCATTCTTAGCGATGAGCTTGGTCGAGTCGTAACAGTGGCATTCGAGACTCTGCCTCGGCAAAAGGCGGAGATCGCCCAGGATACGGCCATTAAAGCGACCCCCGGGGTAGTTGATTCGGGTCGCTTTAAGCCCAATGAGCGATTTACCTTTGAACGGTTTGTGGTGGGCCAAAGCAATCGCCTTGCTTACGCAGGAGCCAAGGCCGTAACCAATGAGCCCGGTGGAAAATTCAACCCGTTGTTCATCTATGGCGATTCGGGATTGGGGAAAACTCACTTGCTTCATGCTATTGCAAACGAGTTGCAACAAAATGATCCTAGCGTCCATGTCGCGTACGTTACTGCTCAACAATTCGCCGAGGATTTCGTGCAAGCCCTTCAAACGAATCGGATTGATCAGTTCCGAAGAGCTCAGAGGAACGTTAGCGTTTGGCTGGTGGATGACATCCAGTTTGTGGCGGGACGAGACAAAACTCAAGAAGAACTTTTCCACACGTTCAACTACCTTCACTCCCTTGGCAAGCAAATCGTGCTAATCGCCGACCGTCCGCCGCGCGACCTTCAACTCATGGATGAGCGCCTTCGTTCACGGTTTGAGGCGGGGTTGGTCGCCGACATTCAGATGCCGGACACAGAGACCAGATGTGCCATTTTGTTGAATAAGGCTGAACAAGATGGTCTGGAGCTCCCCAACGACGTCGCCATGTTTCTGGCTGAAAGCGTGCCCGGTAATGTAAGGATCTTGGAGGGAGCCCTGACCCGCCTTGGAGCTCAGGCGAGCATTTCCGATAGCCTGGTTACGGTGGAACTCGCCAAATCCTTGGTTGAGCAACACTATCGCAGCGGCATCCTTTCTAAGCCAACGTTCAGCCAAATTGTTGGGGCGGTGAGCCGCTTCTATGAGGTTCCGGTTGACGAGATCAAGGGAGTAAGAAGGCAAGCCCCAATTGTTCATGCGCGACACGTTGCAGTTTTCATCACGCGTGAAATGACCGGCGACAGTTGGAAACACATCGGCACCCTGCTGGGGGACCGAGACCACACGTCGATGATGCACGGGTATCAAAAGATAAACGAGATGGTCAGATCAGACCGAGCGCTACGTAGCGAGGTTCGCCAAATAATGCGGACTCTGCAACCGAATTAGCCGCCATCAACAGGCATTGAGGTCGGCGGCGGTTCGGAAACCGGGGGCGTCACCGTTGGGGCTGCTTCCTCGGTAACTGGCTTCGGTTTAGCACGCTTACGGCGCGGTCTCTTTCCAATCACGGCGCGGGATGCCTTGATTTCTTTACCGATTTTCGAGTTGACCTCAACCGCAGGCGGATCGTAACTCCGCTTCGTCACCTTTATGGTTGATTCGTCCGCATCAGTTTTTGAAGAAGTAACGGGCATGTTGAGCCACGTATAGCCAGCCGCGCCGACTAGCACAACCGGCACAACAAACCAAAAAGCCATGGTCTTCAAAACTGAAGAAGCGCGCATCTCTCTATTAGATTCTAGCAGGTGGTACCCTGTTCCTTAGGGTCGATGATGAATTGTTTCGCTTCTGAGGTGGATTTTTTGACCGAACTGCCCATCTTGGAAGCTGTGTCCCTCACGGTCGACACGGCGCGGTCTAGCTCGTACCCTTTCCCGGAACTTCGAATAACCAATCGTCTGCAAGCGCTCACTATGCGTGCCATCCAGCTGCAGAACCGTTGGCTTAAGATCATCCTCTTGCCCGATCTTGGCGGCAGAATCGTCAAGATCCAGTCGACATATGATAGTCATGAGTTCCTCATGTTCTCGCCAATATTTGCCGCGGGCGGGCGGCGTGGCGCAGACCTCCAGACAGGACTAGAGGTCTGTTTTGATGGGCACCCCCGCCTAAATTCTCTCGGACCGACCGAATCGGACTTTACCGAAGATGAGAATGGAGCTCGGGCCGTGGTTTATGAAGCCGCCGCCGGCGAGCCCTTGGCTTGGCACTTGTTTGCAACCCTGCCTCCTGATCAGGCTTGCCTGGATTTGGAATTACGCGTTTACAATCGTAGTTGGGAAACGGTTCGGGCACGACCGGGACTTCGATTTCCCACGGGCTCTGGCATTGGCATTACGGGAGATGCAGATGCCGAAGTAGAGTTTTCAGCTCACCAAACCGAAACATTTCACTTTCGGATCATTCCAACTCGTTTTTGTTCAGGGCGAGAATGCAAAATTACGCAAATGGGGATGCTGGCCCTGGGCGAAGACATTTCGTTTGAGCCAACTTGCGAACTTGAAGGCAAGGCGGATGTCCGCCTGCGAACCGGTGAGACCCTCAGTGCGCCTTTTGCGGCCACCCCTGACCGTGCGTTTACGTCTGCTCTCCCTGGGCCGGTTGAAGAAGTGGCTATCATCGCGGCGAACGGTGATGTTCTTTCACGCTTCCCAGCGCTTGATGTCACCGTCGCGACGCTTCCAGGTCAAGTCTTAGCCACCCAAGAGTTGATCGAGTTCCCTCGGGCTGCCTTGGGAGAGAGAGCGAAATTTGAAGCACTGCGGACGCTCAACGCGATTCGGGTTGGGAACGCCGTTGCCGCGGAGTCGGCATTGAACCAAGCGATGACATTCAATGCCGACGATCCGTGGTTATGGTGGCTCAAAAGTCGCCTGGATAGCGAAAACGACGAGGCCCTTCCGAACGCTCACTTCCTTTCGCCCTTTGAGCCCGTTCTGAGGGCACAAGGCTTTCTCAATCAGAATCATCAGGTGGCCGAACCCAGCCCGCTTGTCGCGCCCTTAGCGGCAAACCCCGATGCACTTATTGATATTGCTTGCCAACTTTTTGAACTGCATGATTATGAGAGCTTGAGCCGTTGGGTCGATGAATGCCTTCGCCACCGCGAAGTTTCGATGTTGAGATATCTGCTAGCGGATGCCCTCTTTGAGAACAGCCGTATGGACGTTGAAGCGGCGACGAACGTGCGCAAGGCATCGGATTCGCCGATCAATCCCCCTTATCCTTGGCGAGAAGTTGAGTTTATGGTCTTATCAAGGCTGCTTACGCGATTTCCTGGTGACTCCCGGATCGCAGAGTTACTGGCAATGATGGGCGCTTCGCGCTACAATCCTAAATAGAAATGTTGAAGCGCTGGCTGATCCATACTTTCGCCGTGATTGGGGCGGCGATACTAGCCAACCTTTTTGGCCTTGGATTTGCCGTCCACCTGACTAGCCTGACCGACTTCATTGTGCTGATGTTTGGAGTCGCGGTGCTCGGGTTTCTGAATTCCACGATAGGCCCGATCCTGAAGTTCCTCTCTTTTCCCGTCATTCTCATCACGCTCGGCCTTTTTGCGCTGGTCATCAACGCCTTGGTGCTGATGCTCGCGGGCTCGCTTCAATGGGGCTTCCACTTCACCCAGGAAGGTTTCCCGAAGTTCGTTACCGCCCTCATCGTAAGCGTGTTCATCGCAATTCTCAACGGAATGATCAGTGGTCTTTTCGGTGGTGACTCAAAACGGGCAAGGGAGGACGATTGATCCGACCGCGAAAATTGCGACAAATCCTCGCTCCCGCTCGAGGCGCCCGAAAAACCGTGCTTATCCTCGTGCTGGGCTTTGCGATTTTCATATGTGGATTCGCCATTTCGTTCAAAGACAGAATCCCGACGCTGCTTGAGTGGATGTCACGCCAAGTTGACGCGTTACTGGGCGCAGCCGTGGCTCCTGAGAGCATGGATTGGTCGAGGCACATCCTTGGGGGCGGCATGCTTCTCCTGGGTTTCTATTTGCTCATTCAGGGGGTTCGATCTGGGTTTCGTCACGTTTTTGAAACGGTTAACCCCGATACGGGCGGGCGGCTCGCTCGAATTTACCGGCGTCGACTTCAGCTCGCACAAGGCTACAAGATCGTTGTTTTGGGCGGCGGTACGGGTCTGAGCACGCTGCTAAGGGGTCTCAAGCAACAAACCTCGAACATTACCGCGGTGGTAACGGTCACGGATGATGGCGGCAGCAGCGGAAAGCTAATCCAAGAAAAGGGAATCATTCCTCCGGGAGACATTCGAAACTGCTTGGTCGCGCTTGCAGACGCCGAAAAGTCGATGACCGATCTGTTCCAATATCGGTTTTCTAGCGACTCGGGAAATTTGAGCGGGCACTCAATGGGAAACTTGCTGATTGCTGCCCTTTCCGATCAGGCGAGGGGCGATTTTGAACGAGCAATTGAGATAGCTTCTGATGTTTTGGCGATTCGTGGGCGGGTCGTTCCTTCAACTCTCAGTCACGTGAGCCTGCGGGCGCTAATGGAAGATGGAACGGAGGTGACGGGAGAAACCGAAGTTGCGGGCTCCCAGAAGCGCATCCGACGCATTTATCTCTGCCCCGAGGATGCGAAACCCTATCAGGCCGCAATCGAGGCCATTATGGAGGCCGACTTAATTTGTATTGGCCCCGGAAGCGTTTTTACGAGCGTCATCCCCAACCTGCTCGTACCGGGCATTGCGAACGCGCTTGAGAACTCGCCTGCTCATAAGGTTTACATCTGTAATGTGATGACGCAGCGCGGCGAGAGCGACGCATTTTCGGCTTCGGAACATGTCTCCGCTGTCATGGCCAATGTGGATCGGAAGATTTTTGATTACGTGATGATCAATACTGCGCAGCCTAGCCAAGCCGCCACTGAAAAGTACCGCGGTGCCGGTCAGGTGTTGGTCGAGGCTGACGTGGAGCGAATCAAATCCATGGGCTATCAACCCCTGCCGGGGGATTATATGAGTGAGACTGACCTCGTTCGTCATGACCCGATGAAGCTATCGGCTCGGCTGATTCGCCTGTTGGAGAAGCGATGAACGGCAAGCTCGTGATTTTCAGCGGACCCAGCGGGGTGGGAAAGGACACGCTTCTGGACGCGTGGCACGAGGCGAACCCCAAAGTAACCCGCGTCGTTGCTTACACAAGCCGCGCCCCCCGGGAGGGAGAGGTTGATGGCGTTTCTTACCACTTCGTGTCGCGGGAGGAGTTCACGCGTAAAGTCGAACATGGCGACTTTCTTGAGTACAAGGAAGTGCACGGAAACTTATACGCAACGCCACTAGCGGATATGGAACGAATGCTTGAGGCGGGATTAATCGCTGTCCTCAAAATCGATGTCCAAGGAGCGTTGACCGTGATGGAATTGCGTCCCGATGCAATAACCATCTTTGTACAGCCGCCGAGTTGGGAGGAACTTGAGAGGCGTATTCGAGTTCGAGGTTTGGATGACCCCGCGACCATTGAGAAGCGACTCATGAATGCCCGCGACGAAGTCGCACATGCGGGCGCCTACCAGCACCAAATCACCAACGACTCGATCGAAAGGGCGGTAAGAGAACTTGAGGGGACCGTTCTTTGAGGAAAGTCGTTCTGGGGGTTTGCGGTAGCGTTGCGGCTTATCGCGCCGCAGATTTGGCGCGCGAATTAATGAGGGCCGGATGCTCGGTGCGAGTTTGCCTAACTGATTCTGCTCAGAAATTCGTAACCCCCGCCCTTTTCGAAGCCTTAACCGGGAATCCCTGCTTGATTGACACGTTCGAAGAGCCGGAAGTGGGCCGAATGGTTCACATTGATTGGGCCAGAGAAGCAGACCTTGTCGTGGTTGCGCCTGCAACAGCGAATACGATAAACAAAATCGCGGCCGGATTTGCCGACGATTTGTTGACCACTATGCTGCTTGCCTACGACGGCCCGTTAGTGGTGGCGCCGGCGATGAACCCCACGATGTATCAAAACGAGACGGTTCAAGCTTCGTTGCGGCAACTGGTTGAGCGCGGCGTGTTCGTCATTGAACCCACGGAAGGGGATGTTGCCTGCGGAGAGAATGGACAAGGAAAGCTTGCTTCAGTCGGGCATCTCGCCCAAGACGTCAACTCAATCATGTCGAGAACCCAAATCCTGGCCGGGATGTCAGTCTTGATCACATCGGGTCCGACCCAAGAACCTATGGATGACGTTCGGTATTTGTCCAATCGCTCATCGGGGAAAATGGGAGCTGCCCTCGCCCGTGCCGCTCTCCTTCTGGGAGCGAACGTAACTGTAATCACAGGCCCGACAGCGGTTTCACTGCCTTTGGCCGCGACGGTGATTCGGGTTAACACTGCCGAAGAAATGTTGACCGCGGCTCAAGCAAACCTCGCCGCCAAAGATTGGATCATTGGCGCTGCAGCCGTGGCTGATTACCGTCCGGCCAAACCTTTTGCCGGCAAGATGCGGCGATCATCAGACGACTTGACGATTGAATTGGCCCCCAACCCGGACATCATTGCAACTTTGGCTAAGCTTGCAAACCCTAAGCAGCGCGTTGTAGGCTTTGCGGCGGAGCCAACTGGTGACACTTCAATAGCTCGAGAGAAAATCCAACGAAAGGGTCTTTACGCAATCGCGGCGAATGATGTCTCAAGGATGGACATTGGCTTTGGTGCCGATCAAAATGAGTTAGTGCTCATTCGAGCCGACGGCTCGTCTAGCTCGAGTGGCACGCGCTCAAAACTGCAGGTAGCGCTTTGGCTCTTCGAAGAATTAGTGGGCTAAGCCTTTGGCGCAGCGAGCAAATTGGCTACTTCAGCGGCGGCCGCAGCTTCCACATCGGCTCTATAATAGGAATCAAGCGCTGTTCCACTCTTTTTGCTGAGCGCGGCTCCAACCTTCTTGTCGTTTGCCATGCCAAGCACGATGTCGTTAAGTTCGAAACTCCGCCCATCAATTCCGTAATGGGTCAACACCTGAGTCATGGCGACAACGACATATCGGGCGATCTCGCGGGCAAAAAGGCTTGTCTTGCTTGAAGATAGCTCGCCCTTTTCGACGTAAGAGCGACAAGTTTTTACATTGTATGAGTGCGTAGTTCGACACGTTAGCGGCCGATCTGCATAGATAAGGCACTTTCCCTCTTCATTTAGCGGGCATAGTCTTGTCGAACGGAGGATGGCATTCGGACCTAGCTTATCCGTCTCAGCCACATAGTTCTTAACGCGATCAAGGACGGCCTCACGTTGATCGTCGGAGAGCGCCTGGATGGCGCGTTGGACTTGGGCAGCATTACCCACTTTCACCGTTACGCGCACATAGCAACACCAGTTGCAACCGGGTTTGCAATCGGGATCAACCTTAACTCGTTCATGGAAGAGTCGCGCCGCAATAGCTTGGAATTTATCTAACGCGAGGTTTGTTTCACTTGAGAAATCGGCGAGGCTCTCGGTGGTGACCGCTTTTCCAAAGTTTCTGATTCCAGCAGCAATCACTTCCTCATAAACTGCTTCCGAAAGAACCAGAATCTGACTCACGTCACAAGGGGGATAGTTCAGAGGAAACTCCGCTTCGGAAATCAGCTTATGTGCGACTTCCCTCGCTGAGTGAATATCTCTTGCCTCCATCTCCTGGCTTTTGCGCTCTAGTTTTAAGCGGCTGGACTTACCCATGGCTGAACAATCTACCCGCAAAATCCAAGCCAACTCCATTTCCGCGTAAAATTAGCCCTCAAATGGACTATCGACGCACTTATATTCGCGATCTTTTTGGCCTTGCTCCCGGAACGGAGACGAGCGCTTTTGGCTGGGTGAAAACCAGGCGTGATAGCAAGAATGTGAGTTTTGCCCAGCTTAGCGATGGCTCATGTTTTCAGGACCTACAGGTTGTGATCCCAGAGGGAACGCTTGATGAAGACACCGCGAAGCTCATCACAACCGGAGCCTGTGTACGGTTCGACGGCAAGATCGTGGATTCCCCCGGCGAAGGTCAGGCAGTTGAACTGCATGCGACTGGCGTTGAAGTTTTCGGGCCCGCTGATCCGGCTACTTATCCACTTCAAAAGAAAGGCGCGTCGTGGGAGTTCCTGCGTGAAATCGCGCACTTACGAGCGCGGGGTAACTCATTTGGGGCGGTTTGGCGCGTTCGGTCTCGTGCCGCTTATTCGATCCACCGGTTCTTCCAAGAGCGCGGATTTCACAACCTGCACACGCCCATGATCACCGCGAGTGACTGTGAAGGGGCTGGGGCAATGTTTGCCGTTACCACCTTGCTTGAGCAAGGTCATCCTGGTCATCCAGCGAAGTTGGCCGGAACGGACTATGGCAATGATTTCTTTGGCAAACCTGCCTTCCTCACGGTGAGCGGTCAACTAGAGGCAGAGACTGTTGCACTCGGCATGACCAACGTTTACACGTTCGGACCTGCTTTCCGGGCCGAGAACTCCAGCACGAGCCGCCATTTGGCCGAATTTTGGATGATTGAGCCAGAGATGGCCTTTTGTTCGCTTGAAGGAAACATGGCACTCGCCGAAGAGCTATTGAAAGCGGTCATCGGCGATCTACTGGACTCGTGCAGCGCCGATCTGGCCTTCTTCAACCAACGGATTGAACCCGAGCTGCTGAAAACGTTGGATCACGTGGTCAGCTCAGATTTTGAGCGCATGACTTACACCGAGGCTGTAACACACTTAGAAGCGAGTGGCGAGTCGTTTGAATTCCCGGTCTCTTGGGGAGCGGACTTGCAGAGTGAACACGAGCGTTGGTTGACCGAGAAGAAGGTTGGGAGACCCGTCATCCTCACCGACTACCCCAAAGATATCAAGGCCTTTTACATGCGCGCCAACGAGGATGGAAAGACCGTTCGGGCTATGGACGTGCTCGCCCCCAGAATCGGCGAGATCATTGGCGGATCGCAGCGTGAAGAACGGCTTGATCTGCTGGAGGCAAGAATCAAAGAAATGGGGCTGCCAATTGAGAACTATTGGTGGTACCTCGATTTGCGCCGGTTCGGCTCCGCACCTCACTCCGGGTTCGGACTAGGGTTTGAGCGGCTACTGATGTATGTGACGGGCATGAAGAACATGCGCGATGTGATCCCTTACTTCCGAGCTCCCGGCTCTGCGGATTTCTAGTTCGGCGACCATTCTCCATCCCGAATTCCTAGCAAACTGAGGAAGTGCCACGGCGGGCAAAACGCATCGCCCGGGCCATACGTTGCCTTGCCTGTCCGGGTGATTGAACCGTCTTCGTTTTTGCGGAATGTCGAAACGCCAGGCCACCAGCCGTCGGTCTCGTTCCAGTAACCCATCGCAGTCGTGAATTCTTTGCTCGCATCGGTGACCATTCGATAGGTCCATCCGCGCGCGCTCGCCAGCTTTGCCTGAACTTCGGCGGGATCAGGAGTCACCATCACCAATGCGCACCCGCTTTCGATGTGCCGCTTGCTTCCTTCTAGACTGTCGGCCCACATCGTGCAATACGGACACGATTTACCCATGTTATGGACCACAACGAGCTCGGTTTTGTCACCGAAAAGCTCAACAAGCCTGATTGGTCCGTTCGAGGTTTCAAATGTGAAATCGCAAACCGGTTCGGGCTGCACCTTCGCCCGCTCAGCGAAGAGTTTGTCAGTAAGTTCTTCAATCTGCTTTTCTAACGATTTGATCTGTTCGTTCATGAGCGTGTTGTACCTTGCTGGTTGTCGTTAGGGTAGCGTCACATTTGAGAATGCAAACCATACCGATCGCCCTCCAACAGCAAATCGAGTTCATTGTAGAGGTTGACAAGTTAAAGTCAGTTTTGCGGATGACGTCCCCGATTGGGCAGGCTCGAAAGGAGAACTCTGCCGAACACTCATGGCAGATTGTGCTGATGGCGATGATTCTGCACGAGCATGCCAACCTTTCGGTTGACCTGCTCAAGGTAGTAAAAATGCTGGCGATTCACGACGTTGTGGAGATTGATGTTGGGGATACCTTTCACTATGCCAAAACTTCATCGCCCGACCTTGCCCAGCGGGAGTTAACCGCGGCTAAACGAATTTTTGGCATTCTCCCACCGGAACAGGGGCAGTCCCTACTCGAACTGTGGCAGGAGTTTGAAGCCCGCAAAACCCCCGAGGCAATCTTTGCGGCAACCGTAGACCGACTGGTTGCCTTCCTCATGAATCGTGGAAACGACTTTGGAACCTGGCGCGAGCACAGCATTGCACCCGAGCTTATTCTAGAGCGCAACAGCGCGATCTGTGATGGTTCAAATCAGCTTTGGAACCTCGCTCAGACCATCGTTGCGGAATTCAGAGCGTCCGAAACCACTTCAACAATACCGCTCTAGGGGCTCGCTGGAGAGCTGACGGTACGAGGCTTTCGATCTTCCGTTATCTTTCCATCGGTGATTCGGATCACGCGATCGCATCTCTCGGCAATCCGCTCATCGTGGGTTACCAACATGAACGTGGTCCTCTTCTCTGCGTGGAACTCCCGCATCAGTTTGAAGACCTCTTCGCTGTTAACTGAGTCCAAGTTACCCGTGGGTTCGTCGGCCAATACAAGCGGCTTGCCTCTGGCCAGAGCTCTTGCAATCGCAACCCGCTGCTGTTGACCACCTGAAATTGCGTTGGCGAGTTTGTTGGCATGCTCGGCGATGCCAACTCGTTCGAGTAAGCCCATGGCTTCTGCGATGTCCTGCTTGCTTGGTACGGCCTTTAAAACTGAACTTGGCATCAGGACATTTTCGAGGACCGTAAAGTCAGGGAGGAGGTAATGAAACTGAAAAATGAACCCAACCATTTCACCTCTGAGCCTAGTCAACTCACGGTCCGATTGTTGAGATGTATCATGACCGTCAAGAAGGCAGGTGCCCTCGGTGGCTCGATCTAGCATCCCGATGATATTAAGCAAAGTGCTCTTTCCGCTTCCCGATTGGCCAATAACTGCCACAAACTCACCGCGATCAACGTTCAAATTGACGTCGGTGAGCGCGCGGAAGTCCACCGCACCTCGATAGACTTTTCCAACACCCTTTAGGTCAATCAGCATAGCGTTTAGCCTTGGCGAATAACATCGACCGGATTCATCAAGGCGGCGCGCCGGGCGGGCAGAATAGCGGCAACTGAGCCGATGACAAAAGCGACCAGGAAGGCTTCGATCACTAAGGTGGGTTGCAAGTCTATGGGGAGTGCGTACCCGGGCCGGATTCCGCTGTCTCCTGGGATTTGAGCCAATCCGAGAATGAGAAGCCCTCCGCAACCCACGCCTACCAGAGCTCCAGTTGCACCAACCAAAGCTCCCAGAACAATGAAGATGTTCTGCAGATCGCGCGTGCTCGCCCCCAGGCTCTTTAGAATCCCAATTTCGCGACTTCGCTGCAAAACGCTCACGATGAGCACGCTCGCAACCGAAGTAGCGACCAAGATCATGACGAAAATTCGGATGATCCCGGTTGTTTGACTTTGAGCAGCTAGACCCGCCAGTAGGTCCGCATTACCCTCCTTCCAATTCTGCACCTGAAGTTGGGTGGTGTTTCGAACAACCTCCGTGGCTGGTTCCACGACTAGTGGATCCGCCACCTTCATTTCGATGCGGCTCACCGCGCCGATCATGTCGTTCAAGCGCTGACCGTTGGGCAATGATACATAAAGCGAACGTTCGTTTGCGCCTTTGTTGCCCGCATCAAATATTCCTGTGATTGAGAATATCTGGTCAACTCCACGGGCACTTTCCACACGCAACTTGTCCCCCACCTTTAGCCCGAGCAAACGAGCCAGTTCAATTCCAACCGCGCAACCCTGACCGGCAAGGTCAAACCGTCCGCTGGCCATTGCGGTTCGAAAGTCATAAACTTGTGCGCCTCTGTTTTCATCAATACCGAGAATCGTGATTGGTCGAGACTGTCCGCCTCGAATGGCAACTCCGCTTCCTGAAGCGACGGGGCTTACCGCCGTGACGCCCGAGATTTTGTCAAGCTCGGGAAGGAGCGTTAGATAGGCCCGTATCGTGCCGATTCGTTCGTTAAACGGTTGGACTGTACTCAGGCTCCTCTGACCTTGTAACGGCAGAACACGCGCCGCCTCTTCCAGCGGTTCGATCGTTATTTGGCTCGAACTGCCGATGGTTGTACGGATCAACCCGGACTGAAGCCCGAAAATCAGGCTAGAAATGAACAAATACACCGTAACCCCGAACGCCACGCTGGCAATGGTGAGAGCGGTTTGCGATCCTCCACTTTGAAAGTACCGGAGCCCAACCTTGAAGGAAAACCTCACTCTATTTGCTCCTAGCGGCTTTGGGGGCAACCGTCTTCACTCGGCTACCGGGAGTAGAACTCCTCGGAGCGAGCAGAATAAGTTCCCCTACCGAGAGGCCACTTGAGATAACGACTTCGTCAAGGTTCCCTCTCTTCCATTCAACCGAGCGACTCTCGACAATCCCGTTCTTAACAACATAGACTTCTGGCGCGCTGTCGGCATTAATCAACGCGCGTTTCGGCACCGTTATGGCCGATTTGTAGTTTGCCGTAATGATGTTAACGTCGGCCGTCAGCTCCGGTTTGAGGCGCTTGTCAAGCGAAGGAATCAGCAATCGAACCTCAATCGTGCCTTTCTGGAAGTCTGCGGAGCTACCAATTTCCGAAATCTTCGCATCAATCACCAGATCCGGATAGGCATCAAAGCTTACTTTGGCGGGTGCACCGACTCTTAGAAGCGAAATACTCGCCTCGTCAACGTCAAGCCGAACTCTCAGATTCTGGGTATCGGCCAAGACGAACATCGCCGTACCCACTCCTAGGGTTTGGCCGGGCTCGATGAGGCGACGAGAAATCGTTCCTCCGAATGGTGCCTTCACTTGTGTCTTTGCTAAACCAACTTCAGCGGCGCTTCTTTGGGACTGAGCAACTTTCTTGCCTGCTTCGCTAACGAGACGCCCCGCCACCGCCGAATCCCGTTGTGTCTCAGCTTGCACAACTTGTTGCCGATTAGCAAGACGGTCATCAAGACTTTGCTTTGAGAGGCTGAGGGTTTGGGTTGCACCAACCAAAACTGCCCTGGCTCCTCGCAGTTGTGCTTCGGCAATCTGGACATCTTCGTATCGGGGGGACCGAGCTAACCTGAGAGCCTCTCGGGCGAACTCCGCATCTTTCTTCGCTGTAATGAGGGCCGTATCTGCCACCTCATAGTCGCTTTTAGACACCGCACCCTCGTGATATAGGGTTTCTTTCCGATTGAACTCCTTTTGACGAAGCTGCACAAGGGCCTCAGCCCGCTCAAGCTGTGCCTGGGCTTGGCGAACTTGTTCGGCCCGTCCCGCCGACCTAACTCGAACGAGATTTGCCTGCGCTTCGAGAACTTTTAAGCGGGCAGAGTTCACATTAGTTTCAGCTTGCGTTACGGACTGTTTGAGCTCGACTACCGATCTTGCGCCCTCCCGAGCGAGGTCCAAAGATTTCTTCGCCCCGCTTGCGTTCATATCCTGGAGACTTGCTTGAGCGTTAGCTTGGGCAATCTGGGCATCAGCCTGTTGGAGCTGAGCTCGATAGTCAGAGTCGTCCAATGTCGCAAGCAACTGTCCTGCGGTAACTCGGGCACCGATATCGGCGAGCACCGAAGTCACTCGGGCGCCGTTAACCTGAGACGCGACCGTTGTTGTACTCACGGCCTCCAGTACACCGCTGATTGCGAGGGTTGACGAAACATCTGCTCTTTGCGCCGAGATCGCTTCTAAACTGGGCGGCTGGCTCGTGCGCCAAAACACAAAGGCAACCGTGACCAGAACAAATGTTGCAATGGCTACGAATTTGAAGCGACCCATGAATCTAACTTCAGTCTACATGACGGGTGCGTACACCACGTCCCCTCCTTGATGAACTTAGGTATTTTTCGTTCGACTTCAAGGCTTTGAGGCAATCAAGCAAACGAACATCAAGCTCGTGGCGAAGGCCATGGAGCCCAATCCGTGAAGTCGTAGTATCTGTTTGGATAGGGTGCGTTATAGGGTTCACTGCCGTCCAACCCGAGCTCAAATGCGAGCATCCATATTTGCCCCGTCTTGTAAACCACTTCCTGTCCACAATGAAACAGAAACGAGCGGATCAACCGCATTTCGCCATCCCAAGACTCCCGCTCGTCCAGCATTTGCTCCGGCGACAGCGACCTGATGAGGTGCCTCCAAGTTCTGGCTTCCTCCTCTAAAAGTCGGATCATGGATTGGCGGTCAGCCGGTGGATCCGGCGTTGGGCGATGCTGGCTCCGATCTAGTAAGGTCATCTGTTGACGATCACACACAAGCCATGCAAACGTATGTTCGCAAACTTCTCGCGCGGTTGGTGTTCGCTCGGAAAAGCTCCAATTCCATTTGTCGTCAGGAATAAGGCGCGCCGCCCGCACGATGCTTCCAACATAACCGGCAATCATCAACTCATAAGCCTCTAATTCGCTGTTGAGCCTCTCGAAGTCAGGGTTCACATCATTCTCGGTCTGCGTTCTCATGAAAAAATTATGTCACGCCATCTTGGTTGCGCGAAGTTGAGTCTGCAGCGATTTCAAAGGCGGTAGGTATGTGTTATCAGAAGGTGGTACGCATGTGTTGTCCGTTTACAGCGAATGTGGCACGACAGATCCATGTGGCGCGAGGATGCGAAGCTGACTGAACTCAAACCCTTAGGTTGCCTCTCGATCACGCCTGACCATTTGTGCAAGAAAGTTTGCATGGCGGGAATCTTCTGCATTTGCCCTTGCGTAGAACACCATATGGATTTGAGTAAGCGAGAACGGCAGATATTGGAGATCCTGTATCAGCGTGGAGAATCTTCTGCTGCGGATGTTCAGGAGATTCTGGATGATGGGTCATCCTATTCGGCGGTGCGCGGAATGCTGCGGGTTCTTTACGAAAAGCAGCTGGTTGAGCATCGGAGCGTGGGGGCTAAGTATCTCTTTTCTCCGGCCACGCCACGCGATGAAGCCGCCAAAAGCGCTTTGGGCCGATTGGTGGACACGTTCTTTGCGGGCTCGATTGAGCAGGTGGTAACCACGTTGCTTTCCCAAAACGAGCGCAAGTTATCGAAGTCCGACCTCGATCGGTTGAGTGCTTTGATTGAGGAAGCTAAAGGCGAAAGCAAATGAACGAGTTCGCGATCCGCGCGACGCTGATCGCGCTGCTCACAATCGGGTGCGCCGCTCTGGCGCGCGGGGCGGGAAAATTCCCTCGGCGCATCTTACGAGTGGGTCTGGCAACTCTGGTCGTCCTGCCTGTCCTCCAGGTATTTGAGCTCAATTGGGTCGTTCAAAACCCACTTGTGCCGGCGCCTGAGCCCGTCGTCGTAGAAGCCTTCAATTCGCTGCTTGAAACGCCAGCAATTATTACTCCGGATTCTAGCGGGCTTTGGTTCCCAGTTGCCTATGGATTCATCTCGCTCCTCGTTGGCTTGCGATTCATTTGGGGCATGGTTCAATTGCGACGCCTCGTTCGCAGTTCGGTTCAAGCCGAGCCAGCTACTCAAATTGAGGCGATCCGTTGCTTGAGCCAAGTCGGAGTGAAGCGGACCGTCCGGATTCTTATTGGTAACGTCCAGTCGCCGATCACTTTTGGCTCCCTCAAGCCCACCATTATCCTTCCGCTTGAATTCTGCGATTGGAATGAGGATCAGCGCATGGCAGTTTTGCTCCATGAATCTTCGCACGTGCTAAGTCTTGATTGTGCGTGGCAACGGACCTGCATTCTTGGAAGCGCCCTCTACTGGGGGAACCCGCTTTATTGGGGTTTGTCGCGTTCGTTGAAGCAAGAAACCGAGGTTGCCGCGGATTCAACCGCCATTTCTTCCGGCTGTGAAGGCCCAACCTACGCCTCTGCCCTGGTTGAAATTGCTCGTAAGCTCAATACGTCCGGCGGAATTGCGCCGGCTCTTGGGGTGCAGTTCGTTAATGATCGCGAACTTGATCAGCGGGTTCGTCGTGCCCTCAAACGCGAGAAACGTGGTTTCGTCTTTTCGGGCCTCGCCGCTATCTCTGCGGCTGTCGTCGGCTCAGCGGCAATCGCCGGGATTGTGATTGTAGAGCCCAAACCCCAGGTTGTATTGCGAGATGCCTATGTGAGTGAAGACCCCATGGAGCATCTGGTTAACATTGTGGAGGAGCACTCGGAGCAGAGGAAACAGCCACCCATAGAGGTGAAGAGAAAACGAACCGAGAGACCCCGAATCGTAAAAAACTTAGCAAGGCTCTCTGTTCCAAAGGTTAACACTCCACCCCTCAACCATGGCCCGATGTCAAGCGACAAGGTGCCAGCTCCTTCGATGAGTGAAGTTGAGGTTGCTCCGAGCGAACCCAGCGTCGTCGTTCCCGATGTCGCTCGGGAGATTGACACTATCGAAGTGCCAGCAAGAGTCGTTGCATCCGAGTTTGCTGAAATGGCTCCTCGGGTCGCGGCCTTTGTAGCGGCTCAAAGAGACGCTCGAATTGCCTCAATGCGCTCCCAAAAGTTTGCAGCAGCAAGCGTGGCCGCGTCCAAAGCTCTGGAACGAAAGCTCATTGAAAAATCGCTCGACGACCTGAATGCCTTGGGCCAAAAGCTGGCTCCGTTGGCTGGATTCGCGTCGGAAAGGCACGTTTTCATCGTGCAAGGTGAGGGTGGCACCAGTTACCGCTTCGAGGCATCGGGTGATTCAGACGTGCGAATCGTGGTTAGTGAAAACGGCAAGATCATACTTGACAAGGAATCCAAAACCAAATTCCCACCGTTTCCCGGCAAAGAGTAGCCCCCGCTCCTAAGCGAGGGCTGTAAGGGGTCCTTACTTGACTGCGAACGAGCCGCTCATCAAGGTTGCGCCCGCACTATTCTTCACAACCGCGGCTGTTCCCACGGCGATGTTTGGGCGGGTGGCGGTGTTGAATCGTTGAACAATTCGGAATCGTCCCAGTGCGTCGGTGTTTGAGTTCCACGAGTATCCAGCAATCTCAACTTTTACAGCAATGTTCTTGGCCATGCGTTCGCCTTCGATCTGGAGTTCGCCTTGCATTTGGGTGGCAGAGTCTCGAGTCTTCCAAACGGCTTTGCCTTTGCCTGCACCCGTCATTTGGGCAATGAATTCGGCTCGGCCGGTTTGAGCAATTGCGCTTGCCATAAGGACTACGCTGGTGATGAGAAGTATGTTTCGTTTCATAGTGTTCTTTCCTGTTGAACTTCAAGGTTCACGGTCATAAGAGAAGCAAGCGAGCGACTTGATACAAAAATTCTTGCTCTTTTGATAAATAGGCTACAATTGACGCATGGGTCGTAGACCATTTGTGCCACGCCAAAGAAAGTTGAACTCCGATAAAGAGGAGGGCATTGAGGTTGAAGGGACGGTTGTAGAGAACCTTCCTAACGCCCGGTTTCGCGTCAAACTAGACGGTGCTGACGGAGTTGAACTGCTTGCTCATATTAGCGGCAAAATGCGAATGCACTATATTCGTATTCTCCCGGGCGACCGCGTGAAGCTTGAAGTTAGCCCGTACGATCTTACCAAGGGTCGCATCGTTTATCGGTTCAAGTAAGATCGCTGTTCATCTCGGCAACCAGATCTATTTGGCTTAGACGAAATGCCTCCAGTTTCTTGGCAATCTCTTCATCACTCACGCCAAGTATCCTTAGCGCAAGCAACCCTGCGTTTTTTGAGTTTGCTATGCCAACCGTAGCGACGGGCACCCCGGCTGGCATTTGAACGATGGAAAGGAGGGAATCTTCGCCCCCAAGATGTTTCGTGGGAACCGGCACGCCGATTACGGGCAAAGTCGTGAGCGAAGCAACCATCCCGGGCAAATGAGCAGCCCCACCTGCGCCTGCAATGATGACTTTTAACCCGCGAGATTGCGCCGTGGATGCATAGGCCACCATTTCCTCGGGCGTACGATGGGCGCTGACCACGCGGACTTCGGCACTAACCCCGAAGTCGCGGATGACCTCGACGGCGGGCTGCATCGTTTCAAGGTCGCTCTTGCTCCCCATGATGATGCCGACTACTGCTTCGATTTCAGAACCTCGACAGCCTTCTTCAGTTGGGGATCCTTTACAAGGTCACCAAAAACGAAATCCGAGTTGGGATCAATCTTTACCGGGAAGTCGGGCGCTAACCCTCCGCTGATGTATTGACCATCCTCATCCACCTTTCTACCGATGTCGGGCGTAGTGGGCAGGAAGTATCGGGCGATGGTGATCTTTACACTGGCCGTATCGCGAAGCGGCAAAACGTTCTGCACCGACGCCTTTCCGTAAGAGTGATCGCCAACCAACTGTGCGATCCCGTAATCTCGTAGGCATCCCGCAAAAATTTCGGAAGCGCTTGCCGAGTCCTCATTCATAAGGCATACAATCGGATAGTTCCATTTACGGACTTGTCCTGATGCTGTTCGTTCGTAAGTCGTGCGGGTTCGCTCCTTCATGCTCACGACCACCTTGTCCGCGGCAAAGAGGGCCAACATATCGCTTGCCGTATTGAGAAGTCCACCAGGATTGCCACGAAGGTCGATCACGAGGCCCTTGATTCCCATTTGCTCCAGTTTTTGAACCTCGGTAACGAATTGTTTTGCGGTTGGAGCCGAGAACTGGCTCACGCTGAGGTAGCCGTAATCCTTGTCGGGCAATATCTTGCTTTCGACAGTCGGCGTGATGATTTGATCTCTAACGACCCGAATATTGATCGGGTTCGGAACTCCGGGCCGCAAGAGTTGCATATTAACAACGGTGCCTTTCGGTCCTCGGATCTTATCGGCAATTTCATCCGGCGTTTTGCCCGCCATCACCTGACCGTTGATAGCGGTAACCGTGTCGCTTGCCTTCATTCCGGCTCGATCGGCGGGTCCATTTGTGAAAACATTTGCGATCTTCACTCCTAGAGGATCGGGCATGAGACGAGCGCCAATTCCAAAGAAGCGGGCACTGGTTTCAATATCGAACTCTTTTGCGATCGTGGGTTCGAGAAACGTCGTATGAGGATCACCCAAAGAAGCCATCATTCCGCTAATAGCGGAGTATTTGATCTTTTTTGAATCCGTAGCGCGAACGTATTCACCGGATATCTTGTTAAATGTTTGCTGAAATTGTTGGCCAATGGAGAGGGCGTTGCCACCGGAATCTATCCCCATGAATGTAGTAACGGTTCTAGCGCTGGGGAAGCGTCCTTGCTGAAGATCTCGCCAGCAGAAGCCCGCTGCAAACAGGCCGCCGAAGACGGCGACAACAAAAAAGCCCTTGGTGAATTTTTTCACGATTTTGCCTCCGAATACTCCGCTCTCACGAGAGTAAACCCATCTCCATTTGGCAGTCGCACTACTTCACCGGCGAACAGGCGCTTGCCCACGGTGCCTTGCATGGTGCCGATGCCCTTCGCCACGAGGGCTCGGGCTAATATCGCAGCCGAACCGTTGGTCGTCTGGTCCACTATCAAAGTGAGTTTCTTGGCCTTGGCTTGACCTGTTTTGACTTCCAGCGGCTCGCTAGATCTAACGGACTTCATTCGCCCATAAACTCCACTCGGGCCAAGTAATCCCAATAACTCCCGAGTAACCGAAACATCGTTGGAGTTGTTGTTTCGCAAATCCAGAACAGCAACACCATCGGCGGGAAAGATTCTCTGCAGTTCGGTAGCCACACCGGTGATCATGTGCAACGATATGACCCCACCCTCGCTGGTCACGGCTTTGATTTCAGATGGAGCCTTATTGATACTTGCGGATATTGTCTTGCCATCTTGTAACCAGGCCACTTTAACCGCTCCTTTGGTTCCGATCGTTAACAGATCGTGGGCGCGATTAGGGGCCATCATGGATTCTGTTTTCTTACGGAGTTCCACGCGCAACGCTTGAAGTTCTGATTCAGGTCGTTTCTTTTGTTGAACAAGCTTGGCGACATTTCGAATCCTAATCAGTAGGTCGGTGTTGATGATCCAGTGATCATTTACGCTATCAATGACATCACCCGGCTTGATCCCGGCCCTCTCGGCTGGGCCCCCAGGGGTTACGGCCGCGACATTAATTTTGGGGAAGATCAGATCGTCGTTCTTGGAGCCATCGGCTTCCTTGTTGTCGGTGGCTCTGGGGAACGTGTAGAAAAGCTCAACTCCAATGCCTTCGAACTTACCTACGCGCATATTTTGAAAGACCCGAAACTCTTCCTTATCCATGAAAATGCTGTCGGGATCGTTCAAACTCCCGATCATTCCTTTGACCGCCCCACTCAAGAGGGCCGTATCGTTCTCAACCGGGTCAACGTACTCCCGCTTAAGGAGCTCGGCCATTTCTTCAAAATACTGCCTCTCAGGGATTTCAATTTCGGTTGGAGAGCCATCTCGGCTGGCAACGCGCACCCCCGTTAGCGGGTCGCGAGATACTATGCCACCCATGTCCGATTTATCACGTGCGACCATCCCCAGAATGAGTGCAACTGCACCACCGAGAACGGCCAAAGCGCCTTTAACCCCACTGTTGTCTTTACTCAAATATCGGCCTCATTTTAATCTACGAGATTATGGCCCGAATCTGCTTCAGAGTGGTAGTTTTTTTGCCTACCGAATCATGTTGACAAGTTCTTGAGTGACCTCATCCATCACCTTTAGGGCTTGTGCAGCCGCCTGGTAACTCCGCTGAAATCGAAGCATGTTCGACATCTCTTCGTCCAAATTTACGCCGCTTTCGGCTTGTCGCCTCGCATCAATGGATGCCTGAACTGCGGACTCTGTAGCTAGTTGTCCTTTCGCGTAGTTTGAATCAGACCCTACTCCGGCAATGAACTGGCCGTAGTAACCTTTAAAAGTCTTACCGCCCAAGTTCGCAACTGAAGCCTCCCGAAGCTTTCCAATTGCCAAGGCAATGCCTCCATCGCCCGCCTTTCCTGTGTTGTTGACAACGATATTGTCAACCGACGCTATAACTTCATCAGAAAGGGCGAAATTGATCGCTCCGGTTTGAGGATTAGCATCGTTGAAAAAGTTAACGTTGGTCGCACCGGACTTGGTTTGACCCGACTGGTGAATCGTGTTGATTTGGGTTCGCAGGTTGTTCGTAAGATCGTCCAGGCTGGTTTTATAGGTTCCCGCCTTGTTCAAGCTTTGCATCAACCCAAGAAGTCGGCCCCCGCCCACAGTTGATCGCGTGGTGCCAGAACTCAGTTCCTGCGTCACCGGATCGTAGGTTCGCGGGATCTTGTTGGAGGCAATGCCAGAGACGAGCACAAAGTTACCGGCTTGAATCGAAACGGTCCCATCTGGTAAATCCGTGGCATTCACATCAATGAGGGAACTCAGTTCAAGGACCGCCTGATCGCGAAGATCGAGCAAATCACTAGGTTCCGCCCCCGAGGCTTTTTTGGAAGCAATCTCCTTGTTAAGACTTGCTATCTGATCCGAGAGAACATCGATGCGGTCAAAGCTCGTATCAATTTGACTTTTGAATTCGGCCTCCATTGAGTTGAGGGCTTGATAAGCTTCTCGCACTCGTGACGTGAGGGTAAGGCCCGCATTTTGCACCAGGATTTTTGCCCCAGGATCATTGGGGTTTGCTGCTAGAGCCGACCAGGAATCAAAGAACTTTGAAAGCGCATCGCCGATTCCATTTGCACCTGGCTCTGGAAAGACGCCTTCAATGGCATTGAGATTATTGGCCAAAGTCTCAAACTGAGCCAAATCGCTCGTTGATTGGCGCATGCTTTGTTCGGTCAGAATCTCCCGAGCACGCCTCACTCCCGAGATCGTAACGCCATTACCCACCATATAGGAGCTTGCGCCGCCATATGTCAATTGTCCAGGAATGGCCTTGTAGCCAATCTGTTGGCGTGAATAGCCGATCGTATTGGAGTTAGCAATGTTGTGACCGGTGACCTCAAGGGCAGACTGATATGCCCTTAAGGCATTTCCCATCATCGAAATTGAGCCAAATGAGTTAGACATAGTGCCCCCTTACGCCGCGTGATCAATGAGAACCGCGGCTCGTTGCGGCGATTGGCTGAACTTGCCTTGCTTGGATTGCGAAGACTTTGCGAGTAAAGTGACCGTGCCATTGATGTAGTTCATCTCCGATTCGATCAAGCGGCGATTTTTCGCCATGACTTGCTCTACGTGGCGGGCTGCAACGGTCACTCGATTCGCAATGGACTGTACTTGCTGCGCTTCAGTCTTTTCAAGAACGCGGACCAAGCCTCGAACGTGGGCTTCAGTTCCCATCGTTTCGGCCAGCTCTTTGGCGCACGTCGCAGCAGTTTCATCTATTTCTTGCATTCGAGCAATCATGGAGTCGAGTTCGGGTTGAATCCGCTCGACTCGCTCAACATCTCTCAATGTCAATGCGGCAGTCTGTTCGTGGAGGGAGCGCAGGAGCCTCTCAGAGGTTCCGAGCCAATCCCACCAAATGGCTTGTAGTTCACGGGTTTTCATGGTTTATTTTTCCTTACAGGTGATTGGTTTTCGCTGGGTTCAGGCATCTCTTCATGCGCGGTTTCCAGCGCAAGTAGGCGAGATTCCATTTGTTTAGAAATCATCTTCGCCACTCCGATGGAGCCTCGATTTGCCATTGACTCAGCGATTGCTTGATTGAAAAAGTCTTGGTACACGTTTGCGCCCGGCCCCTTGCCGAACATCTCGGTGCCCTTTTGCATGGTCTCGATCAGCTGCTTAACCAGCATTGTCTCGAAACCTTTTGCGGCTTTGTTAAGCTTCGCTTTAGTTAACGTATCTTTATTAGCGCCAGCCAGAGCTTCTATCATTGGGTCTTTATCCTTGCTTTCAGCGCGCCTTGGGCTTTCAGGGCTTGCAGAATCGCGATCATGTCTTGGGCGCTAATCTTAAGGGCCTGGAAGATCCTGGCGAGATCGGCGATCGTGGTCGTGGGTCCCATCATCGTAACCTGGGCCGGCGTTTCTTCGGCACTGACCTTGGTTTGTTCAGCGACAACGGTGTTGCCAACAGTAAACGGATTGGGTTGTGAGATCAACAGTTCTTGTTCGATTCGAACGGTTAGACTTCCTTTGGCCACCAGGGCCGGGCCGATCCGGACGTTTCCGCCCATCACGATTGTTCCAGTGTTTTCATTGATGACGACCGTAGCGGCTGTGTCACTCATAAACCTGAGGCCCTCAATCTCGGACATCACTTGAACCGGAGATTTGCCCACGGGAAGGGTGAGTTGGATTGAGCCTCCATCCTCGGCGACAGCCTGGAAACCCTTTTCTGTTTCATTGAGTTTTGAAGCGAGTCGCTGAGCCGTTGTGAAGTCAGCATCTTCCAACTCAAGGTACATCTTGCCGTCAAACACCATGGTTGTGGCGACCGATTGTTCGACGATTCCGCCCCCGGTTAGCTTGCCCACGGTCGTGTGGTTCTTTTGAACACTCGCTCCACCAGAAGCCACATTGAATCCGCCAATGCTTACCGGCCCCATTGAGACAACGTAAGCGTTTTCTGAATCCATGGGTCCAAACAACGGTGTTCGCAAGAGGTATCCACCCTGTAAGCTGCTCGAATCTCCGGCGCTGGTCACGGTAATGTCAATGCGGTTGCCAGGGCTGGCAAAAGGCGGAAGTTCGGCAGTTACGAAAACAACGGCAACGTTCTTCGATTTCAGCTGTTTCGGATCGATGAGGGTTTTCTCCTTCATCGCGTTTGCAAGTAGGTTGGCGGTGAACGGCGTATTCTTTGTATCGCCCGTTCCGTTTAGCCCTACGACGAGCCCAATCCCCTGGAGTTGGTTGCTTCGTACTCCGCGAAAACGAGCGACATCTTTGATCCGGACTTCCGTTCCATTCTTCTCCGCTTCGGCAATAGATTGGCGACGAGCTTGATCGGCCTTAGCCTGCGCTTGGCCAAGTTCCTTGGCCGGATCTGGTGCAGGTGTTTTCGGCGGTACGGCCGTGGTCTGCCCAAGCAAAGCGGTTGATGTAGCGAGCATCAAGCCTAAAACGGTGGTTCTTAAAATAGCCAATCCAGTATCCTCGTCAAAATGCCCTTACGGGTTCGATCTGCAATCATGCCCTTGCCCTCGACTTTAATCGTCGCGTTGGCCAAGTTTTGACTCAAAACAGTGTTGTCGGAACGCACATCTTCGGGCCGAATAATGCCGCTGAGGGTGAAGGTCTGAGTTTCTTTGTTCGTCGTGATAGATCGGACCCCTTCGATGGTCATCGTGCCATTCGCCGATACCTCTTTAACAACCGCACTCATTCGAGCCGAAAGGTTGCCCGCTTGGTTCGTCGAGCCTTTGCCGGAGTTCTTTGAGTCGGCTCCGATTCCCCATTGCGGAATAAGATTTGCCAGCAGCGGTCCCAAACCCTTGGCAATATTGGTTGAGTCAGACTTTGAAGCTTGCGTCGATGCGCTAAAGGTTGAGGTTGAAACCTCATTGATCAAAATCGTGATGACGTCACCTGCCTTCCGGGCAACGCTGTCGCGATACCGGTCGGGGGCTTTGTTGGACCATAACGATCCCGGGTTTTGCTTCCCTTCCTGCGCGGAAGCGCCAGTGATAGAAAGGGCAATGCCTAAAAAGAGTAGTTCTCGTGCATTCATGATAAGATCACCTCCACGGTGTTTGCGGACAAAATGGTTGCATTGTGGGTGGTCTTTTCCTTGGACGCAGTCACATCCACTGGAATGGTTGCTCCCAAACCTCCGGTGCCCCGGGAGATACCTGCGATCTCAACGACGGCTGAACCGGATTTCATAAGCACCTTGACGGGCGTTCCAGACTTGATCAGAACCGGCTCTTGCTGAAGCTTAAAGCGAAGCGTGCGGGAGTTGTACCGCTTGGTTTCTACATAGATGCCAATCAGCACGGTGACGGTTGGAGTACTGATCCCAGAGACTGCCTCGGTGACCAGAGTAACCCGGCCCGCGGGAACTGTGATATCGGACGGCTTCTCATCAATCTTGTAGTTCAACTTGGATAGGTTTTCCGCTGCCAGAGAAGTTTGAGCGACTTCAAGGAACTGCGCAAACGTGACCGTGTTACCCACTCCAACAATCTGAACGGGCTTTTCGCCGAGGAACAACAAGTTCTCGGACTTGAATCCCGAGTTCCGCAGCTTAAGAGCCACCGCCAAGCGGTCGAGAGTGCGTTTTACACCTGGAGCAGGGGCTGCGCCGACCTCAATCTTCTTTAGTTTCTCCACCAGTTCCGGGGAGCCCTCAACTTGAGCGATATCCCCCAGCGTCATCATGCGACCGCCGATTTCTACCTTTTCTTTAAGGGTGATCTTGGCCCCTTTTGTTTGAACTTCGTCGGGCTTTACGGGTTGAGCTTGTCCGCCCGAAGTTGAAGGAAGGCTATTTGTGCCGATCCTGATCACTCCGGCTAAGTCTTCGCCGGGATTCCCCAGGGCCGGTCGAACTGACGTCGTGAGAACGCCATTTTCTGTTGCAAAGTTTGTGGAAGAGGGAAACATGGCAAGCACAAGTCGGCCCACCCGAGTTTTGTCCGTGCCGCTGATCTCAAACACGTTCCCTTCTAGGTCGACAGAGAAGTTGGGGGTCGAGAGGTTTACGACGGGCAAGGTTGGATATCCGGAGGCGTTCACGAGCCGACCGTCTTTTACGGTGAGCTCAGCTGACTTCGCATAGACCGGTTTATCGTTGCGAGCAAGTCGCAGGTAGCCCTCGCCGTCCACCGAGATGGACAAGAGCTGGGGGGCCACGGCCAGGTAAAGGAGAGAAGTAATCATAGGTCTTTATCTCTTAAGGTTGTTGAGAACGGATAGCATGTCGTCGGATGTTTGAACTGCCTTGGAGTTGATTTCGTAGGCTCGCTGAGCGGTGATCATCTTGACCATTTCCTCGACGATTTCAACGTTGGAGCCTTCTAAGTAGCCTTGCTGAATCCCTCCGGCCCCTTCGGCTCCTGCTTCTTTCTCCTCGCCAGTACCGCTCGCGCCGCCTTCGGCGTAAAGGTTCTGACCGAGACGGGTAAGGCCAGCGGGGTTTGGAAAGACTGTAATCTTGATTTGGCCAACGGTTACGGCTTCGTTCTGGCCGGGGTATTTGGCTTGAACCGTGCCATTTTTGGAAATCGAAAGGGCGCTGGCGCCAGTCTGAATCGTGATCCCATCAGCAAGTTTGAAACCGTCGCTGGTGACCAGTTCGCCACTTGAGTTGGTTTTGAAGCTACCGTCCCGAGTGTAGGCCCTTGTTCCGTCGGGGAGTTCGACGGCAAAGAATCCTTCACCGCCAATGGCTAAGTCCATTGGGTTGTTGGTGTTCTGAAACGAACCCTGGCGAAACTCGCCGGTTGTGGCCGAGAACTGAGTTCCCAATCCGATTTGCATTCCCGAAGGTTGCTGAACGCCACCGCTGACTCCGCCCGATGGGCGCACATTTTGATAGACCATGTCCTGAAACTCGGCCCGTTGTGACTTAAAGCCATTGGTATTGACGTTGGCTAGGTTGTTGGCAATCGTATCGAGGTTACGCTGTTGCGCGACCATTCCGCTTGCCGCGGTGTTCAAACTTCTCATCATATCGGCGGTTACTCCTACTTCTGCTTGTTTCCGATCCTTCGGTGGCCAAGCGGGCCATCTACCGCCATCCCTGATTGTTCTGGTTCACCGCATGTCAGCGTTGAACCGAGCGCCCCCATGCTTGGGGTCCCGCATTTTAACGATCAGAAAGGCTTTGTATTAGTCGTTGCGTCAGCTCATCTTGAGCCATCACGGATTTTTGCGAAAGCTCAAAGGATCGGCTTATTGCGATCATCTGAACCATGGATTCCACAGCGTTCACGTTGCTCCCTTCAAGCATTCCGGATTGAACTTTGGCGTCACCCATGACTGAAACGGGTCTCAGTGCTTCATAGAGATTCGTGCCAATCTTCCGAAACCCAAGGTCATCTTTGCTTGCGCGAGCGCAGTCAAAAACTCCGATCCGGGCAACTTCCGAGTCATTCACGGTTAGGGTTCCATCTTTGGTCACAAGCGGCTGTCCACCTGGAACCGTGATCTGACGACCCTGTTGGTCCAACACTGGATAGCCAGACTTGGTGACCAGCAGCCTGTTCGCGTTAAGTGTGAAGTCACCAGCCCGCGTATAACGCGTTCCCGCTGGCGTTTGCACCGCAAACAAGCCGTGGTCGGAATCGATGGAAAGGTCAAGCGGATTCCCCGTGCTTTCCAGGGATCCTCTTTCAAAGATGGTCACCGTTTGATTCGCTTTTGGACCTGAGCCTAAGCCCCCGATCGGTCGCTTGCCAACCTCCATTTCCCGAAGCATGGCTTCATCAAAAGCGATGGAATCACGCTTAAAGCCAACAGTTGAAGCGTTCGCCAAATTGTTCGAGACAACATCCATCCATTGCTGAGTGGCTATCATTCCCGTTGCCGTTGCGTAAATACCGCGTTCCATCCCACTATCAGCATCGGCAAGTATTGTTGCGGGGTTTAGGGCAAAACCTCACAATCAACTTTAGGTTTTGTTGGAACAAGCTCAAGAATTGTTCCTTCTTATGAAAAGGCATCTCCCTTTATAAAAATTTGCCTATATAATAAAAACACTCATTGGAGGCGGTTATATGCGAAAATTTGCTGCTCTTTTACTCTTATCATCACTCGTGGTTGCCTTCGCTCCCGCGCAAACTACCTACAAGAACCTCAAGGTTGCGTTCGGCAAGGTTCGCCGAGCTGACGGCTCATATGCTGATATCACCGGAATGACGCTCAAGGCGAAAATCACTCCGCTTCATATCAAGGAGATTGGACTGGAAACCGCTGCGGATCGGCTCGTGGCCAAACTCAGTCATCCTCGCGCGGGTCGCGCGCCCATTACGGCTATTTATTCCGCGGATCAAGATCCAGGCAATACTGGTAACCCACAGTACGGCGTTATTGATAGCGAGGTTGGACCCAGCTCCAGCATTCTCGACGACATCGAGATCAATGCGGCCCATGTAAACAAACCTTGGCAAACTCTTACGTTTGGTTTTGAAAACAGCCTATTCAATGACACGTTGATTCGATGGACGGTCATGAACCAATACAACCCGGCCGCACCGAACGGCAGCAGCGCCTTTCAGCCCTATCCCGTGCCCGGCAACTACCTCCTAGATTTTGGTCTGATTTGGCCGGGCAACACGACGACCTTGACTCAGGTGAAGGTTGAACTTTCCATCGCCGCGGCTCAGGTCGCTGCTCCACAAACCCTGTTCTGGTTTTCGCAACAGTTCCACCAGTTCAATGGCTTCCCTGATCCTGACGCGCCAATGGACAGCTCCATTCGAAATGCTTTCAACCAAATTTCTCCGCCGACCATTGGCTTCAGCGATGTCTTCTTCTGGTACGACTTAGACGAAGATGGCATGTACCAAGAGCAAGAGAAAGACACCTTTAATAATGAAGGGCTTGGCAACTTGCTCATGGTTATCAAAGCGACCACGACCGGCACTCTGCAAGACCTGAACCCAATCTCGGTGACGCTGGATAAGGGCGTGTTTGTTTCTGGAGACTTCACCGATTTATGGTTCTCAGATGACTTCTATTATCGCGCAAAGCCCGATTACACTCAGCCCCGCTCTGTCGTACCAACCCAAGTTATTGTCGAGGGGATTTCACCATCGGCTACGGTCAACAGTTTCGCATTCAACTGGGAAACCGCAACCGAAGGTGGCGGTGGCACAGAAGTGGTCCAGCTTTGGCGCTATCGAGGAACCCCAGGTTGGGTAACCGTGAAAACGCGAACCTTATCCGGCACCGATTCGAACACTACCTATGTGTACACGAATGCCAACCCCGAGCAGTTCGTTGACCTCACCACCCGCCGCGTCAAAGCGAAGATTCTGGTGACGCCGCCCGCAACAGCGGCTCGAGCATTCCAGACGAGGATCGATCGAACTCGGTGGACTGTCGGCCTGCCATAAGCTCTGATACAACCCTGGTTAAAGGCCACCCTAAACGGGGTGGCCTTTAATATTTATCGGTGGCCTGGAACCAATCCGAACAACAATGTGTTATGAAGACTGGTTAGAGCTTGCTTCCGGGGGGTTGGCAGGTATACTCGCCACGCTAATTTTGTTACTAGGAGGGTCTCCATTTTGGGCGCCGCCATTGAAATTCAGAAACTGACCAAGGTTTATAAAAGCCGCTTAGCCGGTGAAGTAAAAGTTGTTAACGAGCTTGATCTCGTTGTTGAGGAAGGGGAAATCTTCGGTTTTCTCGGCCCTAATGGCGCGGGAAAGACGACCACGATCAAGATGCTCTTAGGGATCATCTACCCGAGCTATGGTGAAGCATACGTTCTGGGTAAAGAGATCGGTGACATTGAAGTTCACCGACGTATAAGCTACGTACCCGAGCGCCCCTACTACTATGAGCACATGACCGGGCTCGAACTGCTCATGTTCTACGCTTCGCTTTTCGGCATTAATGATCGCGAGAAGTGTATAAAGCTCCTTGAGAAGGTTAACCTTGCGGGCGATATGAGCAAGACAATCTCCCAGTACTCAAAGGGTATGCAGCAGCGTGTGGGATTAGCCCAAAGCCTCCTGAACGACCCCGGGCTCCTTTTCTTGGATGAACCGACGGGTGGTTTGGACCCGATCGCGCACACCGAAATCCGAGACCTAATCCTGCAGTTCCGCGACGAAGGTCGAACCGTTTTCATTTCAAGCCACGAATTGAGCGAAGTTGAGCGAATATGCGATCGTGTTGCGATCATTCACAAGGGAGTTTTGGTTAGGCAAGGCAAACTCGATGATCTGCTTCGAGGCGGACGCGTAGAAGTTATTGCCGATGGCGTTTCGAAGGAAGTTGGGGCCGATGCCAAAGAATTCGGCGACAGTATTGTTTCCTACCACGATGGCCGTTTAATTGCCGATGTGCCCGAGGATCACGACTTGAACGCCCTGATTGACGGAATACGAACCAGCGGCGGGAAAATACAAAGCATTATTCCTCGGCGAAAACGACTAGAAGACCTCTTCGTAGAGGCCGTGCGAGGTGACAAATGATGGGTCCTATTCTGGCTATAGCGAAGACAACGGTTGGCGAAGCAATCCGCCGGCGCGTACTTCTCGTTATTTTGATGATTGGCGTGTTGTTGCTCAGCATCATTCCTTCGTTAGGAGTTCTCACTGCGCGGCAGGAAAAGGCCGTCATGATCTCCACAATGTTTGCGGTCTTGAGAGCCACCAGCGCTCTTATCGCAATCATTCTGACGATTTACATGATTCCGAACGAAATCGAGCGTCGCACGATCTATACGATCTTGTCCAAGCCGGTTCAACGATGGCAGTTCCTTGTTGGAAAATATCTTGGCGCTGTGTTCGCGCTGTTCATCATGATCGCGATGATGTCGGCCGTCATGATCATCCTTTACAAGGTGTTCCACAATCCCGACATGGCAAGTTTGCTCGACGTTGCAAAACAGCCAATCAACTACTTTATGGAGATGTCGTTGCTTTCGGCACTATCCATCTTCATCTCGACCTTTGCGCCCCCGCTCGTTAACTTCTTCCTGTCGTTTGGCCTGTGGGGAGTTGGCACGGTGCTGAATCCGCTCTACGATTCGGTCGCCCAAAACTCAGGCACAGGGCCGATCATGAAGGGCGTTGCGACGATTGCGACAAAGGTCTTGCCGAACTTTGCCCAATACGACATCAAGAACCCAATCATCAACCCCGAAACGATTATCGAGAATCCGCAAATGTATACGATCTACATTACGGGATATGCGATTGTGTATATCACGTTTCTCCTCATCGGGGGCATGTTGATCTTTGAAAAGCGAGAGGTTTAGCATGAGACTCAAACGCTCACAACTGCTGGTAACCCTTCTCTTTCTCTTTGGGGTTCAAGGGGCTTTGCAGTCCGTTATTTTTCCATTGTGGAAGAAGAATTACGCACCGGTTAAGCAAAGCAAAGACGGCTTCGTATCTGACTCGCTTTCGCCTGATCAAATCATCCTTCAACTGTTTGGTTTTCGGGAGTTCTTGTCTGGAATTCTGTGGGTCAGAGCGGACGGCTTCTTCGATAGCGGTAACTACGACGCCGTTCTGCCGATGATTCGGCTGTGTACAGTGCTCGACCCTCGACAGATCGACATTTTCTCCACGGGGATGTGGCACATCGCTTACAACTTCACGGACGAGGAACAGCGATCAGACCGTCGTTACGTCGCATCTGCTCTTGCCCTCGGCAAGGAAGGCGCGGCCCAGAATCCAGATACCTACGAGATATTCTTCGAGACGGGCTGGATTTGGTTCCACAAGATTGACGATGAATATCACAACTCTGTAAAGTGGTTTGAACTGGCTCATCAGCGAGCTGACATGCAGGCGGGCCGTAGGAACCTTCTGAGCAATGCGTATCAGCGAAACAACCAACTGGACGAAGCGCTGGACCTCTATATCAAGCTTCTCGCCAAAGCGAACGATGCCGCAAAAGCGAACCCAAAAGAGCACATGCTTCAAACCATGCGCGACACGGTCGAGGGCAACCTTGATACCATGATTGTTCGATTGGTGCAACGCGGAACTCTGGCTCAACGACGGGGTGATTACGCGGGCGGCCAATACGATACGAACCCACCGTTCGACGTCGGCTTCAGTGCCCGTGTAACAGTTGAAAACCCTCGGGTGATTCGGGTTGAGGGCACCTGGAACGTTGCCTCGATAGGAACTCGAGTCCGCATTGTCCTTCGAGACAAAGATATGGAAGGTGGCAAACTGGCTGAGTTGGATTGGGATGCCCGAGATGCGGTCGATCTGGAACCCAGCAGAGATGTGACCTTCATGCAAGATCAGCTCTTTGTAAAGAATCGCCGGTTCAAGAAACTCATTGATATGAGCAAAGACCCGACCATGTATCCGTTTAGTGAGACAAAGAAGAACTATGTCGTGGAGTTCTACTACAATCCGAGAAGCGCCCCACCCCATATTCAGGACAAGTTTGGATTCAATGGAGAAGGGTTCACCGACTCTAACTTCTTGAGGACAGACGTTAGAAAGGACTTTGTCTATGACCTATCTCAAAAGGATTCAAAGGGCAAATATAGCGTCGATCCAAAGCTGGTTGAGGGCAAGACCAGTCAGCGAGTGATGTACTACGCAATGGACCTCACTCGAGAACAGTTACTCCGTCGGGGCCAGTGGTCAATGGACGGAGGGCAAACGCCCATCCTGACGACGAAGAACTTCGATCCAAAGAAAGTCATTACCGTTGATGAGGTAATCGCGGTCCCCACGTTGCGCGGCCAAGAAGGCCACGGCAATATCGAGGAAAAAAAGAAGTAATACTGAAGGTTAGACAGGTCTCCAGCCCGGCGGAGTGCTAAAATAAACATAGCAGTCCGCCGGGAACTGCGCGGCAGACGACCGATGAACCCCGCCAGGACCGGAAGGTAGCAACGGTAAGTTGATTCGCTGTGCGACGCACCATTCCCGGTAACTTGGAGGCCCTTGTCTAACGTTTCGCTTTACCGAAAATACCGTAGCCAAAATTTCTCTGACCTTGTTGGGCAAGAGCACGTGGTTCGAACACTCCAAAACGCGATCACGTCTGATCGTATTGCCCACGCTTTCCTCTTTACCGGCCCCCGAGGCACGGGCAAAACCTCGACCGCTAGATTGCTCGCAAAAGCAATTTGCTGCGAAAAGGGCCCGGCTACCGAACCCTGCAATGAGTGCGATATCTGTGTTTCGATCACAGAAGGAACAAGCTTTGACGTTCTGGAGATGGACGCCGCGAGCGAATCTGGCGTGGATGATATTCGAGAGACGATCGTTGAAGCTGTTAGCTACAAGCCCGCGAGCGCTCGATACCGCGTGTTTATCATCGACGAGGTCCACGATCTTAGCGCAAAGGCGTTTGATGCGTTATTGAAGACCGTTGAGGAGCCCCCGGAGCATGTTGTTTTTGTACTTGCCACGACCGAATATACGAAAGTTCCACCCACAATCCGATCTCGTTGTCAGAATTTCGAGTTTCACCGTGCGAGTTTGCAGAACCTGGTGGATCGGCTAGCCTACGTTGTCGAAAAGGAGGGGTCGTTTGCAGAACCAGCCGCCCTCGTCGCAATCGCTAAAATGGCCGATGGAGGCTATCGTGATGCCCTCACGTTGTTGGAGCAGGCACTCATTACCAGTGACGATGGAATTACTCTCGATAAGGTCTATGCTCAACTTGGTCTCATCGCAGATGAATCGGCCGACGCGATTCTGCTTGCTCTAAAGCAAGGAGATGTGTCCAAATTGATCGTCACATTGAGTGAACTTACTTCACTCGGGCGAGATCCTAGATCCATCTTAGATTCTCTGATGCATCGGTCATCCGACCTCACTCGGGCAGCCTACAACGTTGATATGACGGGCTTTGACCCTACTCAAGCCGCGTCCCTGCACGAAATATCGGCGGCTCTGACCCCTGCGTTTCTCCTCGACGTCCGAGGGAAAATCTCACAGATCCACAAAGAAATCCGGGATGTGTCCCTGCCCAGGATCTGGATGGAAGCTGAACTCATCCGTTGCGTAATGACCACCCAAACGGTCACCGTTGCGCCCGCGCGGGTCGCCCCAACTGCACCCGTAACCGCTCAAGTGTCGGTTGCGCCACCGACCGCTGTGGCCTTACCAGTTCCAGTTCAAGTGGAAGGTCCATCGGCTTCGGTTGCCCTAGAGATTTCCAGCGACGAATCTGAAGCCGCCAAGCAACTCTTCGCTCATCTCCTGAGCCTTTTGCCAGATCGGGTACCGCATAAGAATAAGTTGTTAGCCGCCAGGGTCACCGGAGCCTCGCAAACGGAGATTGAAATCGTGCTTGGTCGAAAAATGGACGTTGACTGGTTTACAGAGAATCCGCAACGATCTGGCTACTTGAGCAAGGTCCTTTCCGATGCTGGTCACCCTGGGTGGACGTTCAAGATTTCTGGGCCAAAGGTTGCGAAAGTCGCGAAGGAAGCTCCGGCGGTAGAATTGGAGCTTACGGGAGCGGCACTCATTGATGCCGTCCAGGATGAACTGAAGACATGAAACTTCCAAAAGGATTCGGCGGATCGGGATTTCAGGGCGTGCTAGCGCAGGCCCAAAGTGCAATGGCGAGGGCTCAGAACCTCGATGCCGAGTTAGAGTCGGAACGGCTGCCTATTGACAAGGGGCCGATTAAGATGCTGTTCAACGGCCTTGGTGAGCTGCAAGGGATCAAGATTGATCCGAGCGTAGTTGACCCGGAAGATGTTGAGGCTCTTGAAGACCTCATCGTCGGGGCTGTTCGCGATGGCTTTAACCTTGCAAAAGAGCGCCGAGAAGCCAAGACGAAAGAGATCATGGGCGATCTCCCCAATATTCCTGGGCTAAACGGCTAACTTGCTTTTTGCGCGCCCCCTGGCCGAGCTGATTTCCGAGCTAGAGAGGCTACCGGGTGTTGGGCCTAAATCGGCCCAGCGACTCGCGTATCACCTGTTGCGCGTGACTGATGAAGATGCCCAGCGGTTGGCGCGGGCGATTACGACGGCAAAAGGAGCGCTGTGTTTTTGCCGATATTGCCAGAACATTTCCGAATTTGAGACCTGTGAAATCTGCGGTTCAGACCGGCGGGATGTTACGACGATTTGCGTCGTCGCTGAGCCGAGAGATGTCATTGCGATTGAGCGCCTGAATGAGTTTAAGGGTCTCTATCATGTTTTGCATGGGCTCATGAGTCCGATGGATGGGGTGGGTCCAGACCAACTTCGAATCCGAGAGCTCCTGGGCCGCCTTGAAGGCGAGATCAAGGAAGTGATTCTGGCCACAAATCCAACAATAGAGGGAGATGCCACCGCCCTCTATTTGTCTAAAATGATCAAGCCCCTAGGCATAAAAGTTACACGAATCGCCCATGGGATGCCGGTCGGCGGAGAGCTTGATTATGCCGACTCGGCAACCCTGTTGAGCGCGATTGAATTTCGACGGGAAGTCTAGTTCTTCCGAATCGAAAGCTTCTCCCCATCAATCGAGAAGGAGAAAGACCAGTCACCCGAACCTGCAACGGGCAGCATTTTCAACTGACCGGGTGTAAGATCAGATGCCTTGAGATACCCGCGGCTCTTTTGTAGCTCTCGCTGAGCTGGCGTCAGGCTCTTCATTAGTGCCTTCAGGTCAGTAATTTCGGCGCGAATAACTTGAGCCCTTTCGGAGAACGCTCGCGAATCCTTGGCTACCTTTTGGCTTTGCTCTGTGAATACTCTCGCTTCCTTTGCCATTTTTTCAGCATCCTTTGCCGCAGACCGAGTATCTCGAGTGACCTTCTTAGATTCTTCAGTGAAGGTGCGTGCTTCTTTAGCTGCCCGTTCCGCGCTTTGGGCCGCCCGCGCTGACTGTCGGACCCGCTCAAACATCGTGTCATCCGAGAAAGGATCGCCCTTGAAGTACAGCTTAACTTGGTCTTGGGCAGACTTCATCGCCTCTTCAATCTGCTTTCGAGTCTTCGCATCCAGCCCTTTTTCATCTCCAAAGTGGAGTTGAACACGACCATCACGCTTCATTTTTTCAATCTCTTCGGGCTTGAGTTCTTTGCCGTTCACCCAGACTTTAACATCGCCTTTCCTGCCAGACAACGGAGCGAGCTTTTCCAGGGCCTTCAGTTCCTGCAAACCCTTCAAGCCCTTAAGCTCTTTGAGTTCCCCTAACTTCTTAAGCTCCTTGAGTTCATCGCCCTGGAAAACGAAGGCCTTCATTCCCTCTTTGAGGGCACCAAGATCGTGTTCGAACTTAAGGCGTTGCTCCTTGGTCATGTTTGGCGCAGTAATCATCGGTGGAACTTCACTCAACTGTTTTTCCAAATCAGCGCGTTGCTTCGCATTGAGCTTTTCGTTTAACATGGGCATAGCTGGTACGGGAGCGGCCCACGCCTCAGGTCTGGCGGGGGTTGCAAAGCTACCGGCCCATCCTGATCGAGCGAAGGTGTAGATTTCCCCCTTCTTCTGCCAAATGCCACCCATGGCCTCAGCAATCGCATCCATCGCCTCACGTAGGGGTTGATTATCGAGCTTCACCGAAACTCGTCGCTTGGCGAGGGTATCGTCCGCAATCACAAAATTGACTCCCGTTGACCTTAACCACTTGACGACATCATCAAAAGTGCCATCTAGATCAACCGTCACCTTCTGTTGAAGGGCCGTATCAAGGTCGTAACCTGCCAAAATCAGGGGAGCTTGAGCCTGAGCCACGACGGGTTCAATTTGCTTGTCGCTGGTCAAGTATTGGCTCGCAAATACCGCTGCGAGGGCGGCGGACGCTATCTTTAGAGTCTTAAACATAATTTCTTCTCCGTACCCGGTCAATCGACCATCCATGGGTTTACAACAACTACTACAAATTGCAAATCCGATGAGGTTCCCAATGTGCAAAAAATATTGCACATTGGTTCATTATGTTCGGCCGCTCTTCGGATCAAGGCGTGCGCGCAGACCATCACCAACGAAATTCAAGGCAAAAATCGTCATGGACAGCACAAGGCATGGCCATATGAGGGGAACCGGGTGGCTTTGCATTTCGCCCCGAGCATTGTTAATCATCGCACCCCAACTTGGAGTGGGAGGTTGAATACCAATTCCAATGAAACTTAGCGTAGACTCTGAAAGGATGGTCCCCGCGAGATCAATCATCGCAACGGCGAGAATGATCCCAATCATTTGGGGCAAGATGTGTCGCATAACCACATAGGTTGTTGATGCCCCGGCCGCCCTCGCTGCAATCACATATTCGCGATCTTTGAGCGAAACAAGTTGAGACCTCACCAATCGCGCCATGCCGGGCCAGGAGGTGATAGAAAGGGCAACCATTACGGGAATCACGCCCGGCGACCAAAGCCCAATTATCAGCAGGGCGATAAGCAGATCGGGGAAGGCAAACATTGCATCGGTAAACCGGAGGACGGGGGTTCGAATCCAGCTAGGAGCAAAAACCCCAACCGCCCCCATGATAATGCCGAAGGTAATCGCGAACGTTTGCACCGTCAGCCCGATCATCAAGGACAATCGACCGCCATAAGCAAGGCGAGCGAAGATATCGCGGCCTAGTTCATCGGTGCCGAGCCAATGCTTAGCATTGGGCAAGTCGTGGATTGTGTCGCCTTGGGTGAGATGATCGTGGCGAATGTGTGGGCCAAAAACGGCAAAAAGCAACACGAGGAAAAGAAAACCCACGCCAGCCCAGAACAAGGTGTCGCGCTTTTTCAAACCTGGGCCTCACGGATTCTAGGGTCAAGAATGGGCAACAAAATGTCAACGATCATATTTACAAAGATGAAAAGGAAACCTGAAACGATAATCGTGCCAATAATGACGGGGCCGTTCGTTTGCAGGATCGCCTCGATCGCGGTACTTCCAAGCCCAGGCATTGTGAAGAAGCGCTCAATTACAAAGGATCCGGTGAGCAAAAATCCGAAACTGGTCCCAATGGCCGTAACAACCGGAAGAATTGCATTCCTCAATGCATGACCAACAATCAAGCGGAACGGTGGAACTCCTTTGGCGGTGGCGAGTTTGATGAACTCTTGCTTCATGGTCTCGACCATTGAAGCTCGGGTCAATCTCGTAAGCATTGCCATCGGCCTCAGGCTTAGCACCATAACGGGAATGAGCAAGTAATAGAAATCCGGGGCGACCCGATCGGGCGTCCAATTCATGGGTAGCTCAGATATGTTCCCATAGCTCACGAACTGGGCAAACTTGTTCGGATTGAGGCACCACAAATACACCAACAAGGGGGCAAGCACAAAATTTGGCACAGTTACGCCTAGGGTGCTCAAGATCAATATTGTTCGATCACCCAGCCGATTCTCGTAAACGGCGGCGATTGTTCCCATGGTCACGCCGATAATAATGGCCACGAGCATAGCCAGGAACGCCGTCCGCGCGGTCATCGGCAGGGTTCTTTTGATGATGTCGGCGACGGGCTCCTTTGTGCCTACGTAGCTCTTGCCGAAATCACCATGGGACAAGTTTCCGAGCATCTCGACATAGCGAACAGTCCAGGGGCGGTCTAGGCCAAGACGCTTTCTTTGCAATTCGATTTGGGCGATCGTTGCCTTTTCACCCGCAGCGACCGTGGCGGCATCACCCGGCGCGATCTCATCGGCAATGAAGGCAATGAACGTGATGAAGAGCAGACTAATCGCCCCAAACAGAACCCGCAACGATATGGCTTTTGCTAAGCGCATTGGGGGCGATTATACGCTTTTTGGCGCTACTGCCGGAAACTTGCAATGCTTGATTGCTGAGCTTGAAGCTGCGAAATCGCTTGCTCCATGCGCGCAAATTTCAACATCAACTGTTCCCTCTTCAGGGATAGACCATCCGTTTTTTCGCTAATCGTCTTGGCGATTGAATCGATTTGGGTTTGCAACGACTGGTCATTGGCCGTCAGAAGGCCGTTAACGGAGTCGTTGTAGGAGGCAACCATTTCGGTAACTTGAGCCGCAATTCCCTTGGTGAAGACAACGCTGCCAACGTTTCCGGTTGAAGAACCTGAATACAGGACTTGTAATCCCTCTGTGTTCGCGTTGCCTTTGTTTCCGGTCAGAACTTGACCATTTCCGGTGGCAAGTTCGCCGTTGATCGTGCCGGCAATATCTGTTCCGGCCTGAGCCACGGTGTTGATTCCCCAGCCCGAGCTATTGGGGCCAGCGGCCACATTGCTGGTCACCGTGAAATTGGATGAGCTTCCAAATCGTTTGCTTGTTAACTTGAGCTTGCCTCCGTCAACGGTCGCCGTAACGAGCTCCTTGAGCTTGGCATCACCATTGATCTTATCTGCGATTTGAGTTTGAGAGAGTCCCGATTCAAGCACAAGAGAGTAGGCGGATGAACCAAAGAGGGTCCCGTTGAAGGTGAGAACTTCTTGTTGGGCGAGATTCCCCGTTTGAACCACTTCACCAAGGTTGGCATGTTGCAACGCGACCTGAGTGATATCGATAGCGTAACCCGAAGGCGGTGAAACCTTGGTTTTGCCCGTGCTCGCAACGTAACCCAGTTGGGTAGAACCGGAAGTGCCAATCGATCGGAAGAGCGCGCCGACAGCCTCGGAATCTGTGTTAACGGCGGTGTCCAGGGCAGATTCGTTCAGTTCGAGTTTTCCATCCTTATCGAAGGAGAACCCGATTTGAGTTAAGTTTTTGTACGAGCTAGTTAGCCCAGTTACGGTGTTGAAAACTAAGCTTGACATGGTTTGTTCGACGCCCCGAACAATCGGGTTGCCAAACAGACCGCCAGTTTGAAAGGTCTCTGTGTCAAGGGCAGAGTTCTGTTTGATGTAATCAACCATATCATTGAACTTCGTCTGGAAGTCTTTGATTCGATCTTTGACTGCCGTGTTATCACGGGTCAACGCAATTGTGGTCGATTCTCCGGTTGTGGCATTTGCCTTCTTCAGCGTAATAGTCGCACCAGGAATCACATTCGTGAGGGTGTTTGTCGCGCTCTTTATGGTTACGCCATCGATCTTAACTTCAGCGTCTTGAGCGGCCACTAACGGATTGGTAAAGTCGTTTTGCAAAATGCCAATTGCGTGGAGCATGTTATCGGTGTCAGCATATGTCGTAACACCGGTCAAATCTAGCTTGTTGACAGTTGCTCCATTGACGGTAACGGCGCGAACAGTGGCTTGGGCCCCTGATCCCGATGAATTAATAGCATCGGCGATGCCTTGCAATGAGACCGTCGCAGAATCAACGGTGATCGCTTGGCCATTAATCGTGAACGACTTATTGCCAGTTGCGCCCATGTTCATGAGGGTGTTCAGGGCGGTGGTAGAGGATGACATTCCAAAACTGGTTGCACCTCCGACGATTGCTTCACGAAATCCCTCGGTGGTTCCGATCAACCCCATGATGTTTGCAATCGATCCTTCCAGATCGCATATCTGAATAGCTTTATCGCCGCCTGAGTTGTTGGAAGTCAGAGTCAAATGCACGTTGCCCGGCCCGCCATCAATGATGCTCGCCGTGACGCCGGCTGATGCCCCGTTTATCTTTGTTGCGAACGAGCGAAGCGTATCAGTCGGATCAACGGCTATTGTTTTTCCATTGATCACGATTTTTCCGGAAATGTTTGCGGCTGCAGTAGCCGACGTTGAAGCGTTTGAGGAGATTTTGTGAGATTGGGCCAGTTTGAATACTTTAAGATCGTAGATTCCAGCCGCCGCATCGCTGGAAGCCGTTACGCTGGCAGTATCGGTCACGCTTGAGCTTGCCGAGATCGGATTGAATGTCGCGGCCATGTTCAGCGCCCCAATTGAAGAGGACAAAGCCGTCAACCGGCCCCTGAATCCGCCCATGAGTCCCGCTTGCGCAGTCAGTTGCGCTTGCTGCCGTTGCATGCGTTGGATCGGAATTTGTTCTAGCTGAATTAGGCGATCAATTATGGAATTGGTGTCAATCCCACTGCTCAGCCCACCGAAGTTAATCCCACTTAAGCTCATCCTATTATTGATTCTCGGACATTCTCATGCAATCCTTGAGCCCAGCCTGAAGAATATGCTGGCGTTTGCCGAATATTGATCTGGCAGTGAAGCTTCAAAAACCGCTAGAATTAGCGTAGTTGAATCAACTGTCGCAAAAGGTCGTCTGATAAGTTATGAAACGTGTATTTTTCTTGGTGCTTTGGGTCTTGAGCGCTCTCAGCATGGCGGGAACCATTAATGTTAACTCACCGGCACGGGGAACCCCGACCGCACCGACACTTGTGGGCACCTCTAAGTCGATCAACTTTGCCTTGACCAACATGGTGAATGAAGCGAAGGTATCGATCACGGTGCGAAGACAGAGCGACAACTCCCTCTTTTTTGAATCCATTGATGCGGTCTCAGTTACGCCGAGCACGAACAATCACGATGGAAGCGGAACCTTCAACCTAACCTTTGCTCAAGGGACGCCAGAAGTCGTCTTTCGTGTTGAAGTGCGGGCTCGCGACATTAACAACGAGACCACTTACAATGTGGATCAAGATTTGTTTGTGAAGCCGGACGTAACGAAGCCAAAAATTTTATCTTTCAACCCGATCACAAACTCCTTCGTTAAGGGCATTGTTCCTATACGAGTGCGTATTTCCGAGACGAACCTCAAAGAGTGGCGCGTTCAGGTGAACAGCCAGGATATTCCCAATAATACGGGTTCAACCGTTAACGCCCAAGGTGAGTTTGTTGTTAATTGGGATACCACCGGCATTCAACTCGACGGCGCGCAGTCAATATCGATTCGGGTTCGAGATCTTGCGGATAACGAAGAGACGACAAACATTTCTCTAACTCTTGATCGAATCGCCCCAACGGTGACGATACGAGCCCCGGTCAATAACACGACTTATTCAGCGGGAACTACGATCACGATCACAGTGGATATTCGGGATGCTAGCAATGCCGCTGTTAACTTCTCAGGAGTAGACGTCGTGGCTCGGACTACCGCAGGCGCGTTCATCACCAGAGCCTCGCGGGTCTCGTTCCAGCCTGTAGATGGGACGACCAACCGTTGGGTTGGTAGGATTCGATGGGTTCAAGGACAACTACCCTCAACATTCAAAATTCATGTCACCGCGGTGGACAAGGCAGGCAACGTGCCGCCAACACCCCAAACCGTAACCGTAAAGATTGGATCTTAATCTTAGGAAGAGAAACTCATGACAAAACGATCAACTTTGATGATAACCGCGATGGGGGCATGTCTGGCTCCAACCGCCGCCCATGCTCAGATTCCCGACTTGGTCTCGGCATTTGACGCTGGCGGACGCGCGATGGGAATGGGCGGAGCGACGAACCAAACGGGTTCAGAAACCCTTTCCGCCTACTACAATCCTGCTGGCCTCGGCTATCTGAATCGAAACACCGTTGGACTCTCCTTCAGGAATAAACCGCAATCCAAGACAGTTGTTACAGGCGACATCGCCCCGACAGGAACCCAATTCCTGAGTAGCCAAAGCGAGCCAGGCCCAACCGGTCTCGGTCACGCTGGTATCGCGATTCCACTCCGCAATGGTCGCGGTGGCAACAATGGTGTCATTGCCGTTAGCCTTACGGCCGGCGGTCAACTTCGAGATGAGCGAACAGCTGGAAGCGGGCTCACTGAGAACGGCCTTGGTGCCGCGAACTACCGCCAGCTTATTAAATCGGATACCGAGTTCATTAACGTCAGCTACGGTCGTGCAACTGGGGACGGTTCATTTTCATGGGGTTTGGGCCTCGTTTACGCTATCAACCGCCAGATTAACCAGAAATCGGCGCCGAGCGGGGTGACCGATTTTGATGCCCAAGCAACAGGCATTGGTGGTCAGGTTGGAGTTGTGTTCACACCGAAAGACAATCCCGATCTAAGCGTTTCCGCGAGTTATCGAACTCCGATCAAGCTTAAGTCCGGCGGAGCCTCGCCCTTGATCTTTGAAGAAGTTCCTGGACGACTCGCCGCGGGTGTAGCTATCCGACGCAACGGATTTAGAGGGGCACGTGACTATATGGTGCTCGGCGTGGACGTAACCCATTTCTTTGATGGTAAAGATGCCACGGTGATTGACCGTGACCCGCAAACAGTCTTCGGGCTCGGAGTTGAATACAACTATTCCATGGGAACCGCTCGAATCCCTGTTCGCTTGGGATACAACGCCGTTCCTGCGGGTGGGCGAGATTTCGGTCGGCGAAACGCCTTCACGTTTGGACTTGGATATCGTCCGAACAAGGCGGATTGGGGAGTGGACCTGAACTGGGCAAAGGTAAACGGGGGCGGAAACGACTTCGGAATCTCACTATCCTACAAGTTTGGAAATTAAGGAGCTATCAGTAGAATGCGTCGGATTTTTTGTATTGTTTTAGCAAGCGTTGCCGCTTTGGGAGGAGCCCAGCAGTGGAGCTCAACCTATGATGCGGGGCTAACTGCTGCCCGAGCGCTGAAATGGATGGACGCCCGTTCTGCCTTCAAGCAGGCAGCGGCTTTTCGAACGGATGACGTAGCGACTCCGACGACGCTACCTGGGCCTGTTACAGAGCGTCGAACCTGGCGCAACGGTTCGCCCTATTCCCCGAATTTTCTCGCTGCTTATGCGGGGTTCAAGGCTTCGGATGCGTTGTCTGGAGAGGATCGCTCCAAACTGCTGAAAGATGTCTGCGGTGAGTTCGAGACTATTCTTTCCAAGAATCAGCTCTCTGCCGAAACATTCTTCTTCCTCAACAATGTTTACGTCCAACTGGCCGAGACCGAAAAAAGGCTAAAGCTAGAAGAGCGACTTACATCCACCAACAACAAACTGACTTGGAAAGTCGACCTCGAGCCGGTGACCCCGGAGGATCAATCCGCCGTAAACGCCGCATTCCAACGATCCGTCCCCATCGTTTCTCCACCTTCAGTTTCGCCCAAAACGGGCCAAGGAACTGGCGCAGGAGCGGGGACAACAACCACTACGAACCCGACCCAAGCGCCGATCGGCGGAGGCACACCTTTAGCTTCATTCAGTGGCCGCGTTCCAACGATTGCGACCAAATATGCGCTGATCGTTGGCAACTCGGAGAGCAGAATTCAGGATGTAAAGCTCCCTTTCGCTAGTGATAGTGCCCAGGCGCTGAGGGAAAGTCTAGTTTCCAGTTGCGGTTACCCCGAGGCAAATATCGAACTTGTGCTAAATGCGACGCGAGATCAAATGTTGTCAACAGCCAAGGCCCTGGCTGAGCGAATGCCTAAAGGTTCAACAGTTTTTGTTTACTTTGCGGGCGTTGGAAGCAACCTTGATGGTAAGGACTATCTGGCTGGAGTCGATTCAGCTAGCCTAACTGAATCGGGCTCTATGCTCTCAAAGCGCGAACTCTACACGATTTTTAATCGCCGCGAAGCCAGCGTTTTTGCCTTTTTCGAGGTCAATCGCCCAAGCATGAAGGGACGAATCTTCGGCACGGATACGCCCGATGTTGGACCCGTATCCCAGATGCAGGGAACGTCGCCAGAGAAAGAAGTCTACTCAACCGTACACGATGGAAAGGAGATTGGACTCTTTACCTATTCGCTTGTAAGCTTGTTTAGCGAGGTGCGCTCTAACCAAATCCCGATCATGGAGTTTGGGTGGAAAGTATTCGATAAAATTCGAACGATTGGTGGTGGCGGTAAGCAAACGCCCACTTTGCCAGGGCGAACGGGCCTAGACCCAGCCGCTAGATTCTAACGTTCGGGTATCCTAACTAGTCTCTGGGGAGTTGCCCGAGTGGCCAATGGGAACAGACTGTAAATCTGTCGGCGATAGCCTACGTAGGTTCGAATCCTACACTCCCCACCAGAGCGCCCTTGTAGCTCAGCGGCAGAGCACTTCTTTGGTAAAGAAGAGGTCACGGGTTCGATTCTCGTCAAGGGCTCCATTTTTGAGCAAGCGCACCGGCAGGTAAGCTTGCTTTTCCGATGCTGATTTCTAGCCTTCTCGCAATTGTCGCCGGCGTCCCGGCTTGGAACGAGGTTTTGCCAGGAGTTTGGCGTAAGCAGGTCGGTAAGCATGACCGGCCCACACTCACCGAAGCCGCCGCGTCAAAACCTTACCAAAATCGCCTCGAGACCTTGAAGACCGGTCCGCTACCTTTCAAGTTTGAGGAGATCGTCGCGCAGCGTTCCAAGGACTACGCTTCAATCAAAATTCCCCTTCAGCCCGGTGAAAAGATTTTCGGGTTAGGTCTTCAGATGTCTGGATGTGATCGCCGGGGTGGGGTTTACCACCTTCAAGTTGACCATTACGAATCCGGCCACGATCGGTTGCACGCCCCGACTCCCCTCTACGTCAGCAGCCTTGGCTACGCCGTCTTTTTCAATACATCGCGACCAATCAATGTCTATGTGGGGGTTGGGAACCGGCTGAACGACCCGAAGATTCCCCCGTTTCGAGATCGCAATGCCGACCGCAAATGGGATGCCCAGCCCGATAGTGGATGCGTGGAGGCGAGCGTGCAGGGTCCCGGCTTGGAGGTTTACGTCTTCTCTGGCCCAACCGCGATGCAGTCCCTTCAGCGGTACAACTTATTTTGTGGTGGAGGGGCGATGCCTCCGCCATGGGCGCTCGGCTTCTGGCATAGAACTCCATCTCTTGCGACGGCACCTCAAGTGGAAGAGGAAGCCGCTGAATTTAAGCGTCGAGGATTCCCGCTTGATGTGATTGGGTTGGAGCCGGGCTGGCAGACTCGCTCCTATCCAGGCTCGATGGAATTCAGCCCCGAACGATTTCCAGACCCCGCTGGTTTCATTAGGCGGCTTGCTTTAGCTGGTGTACATGTCAATCTCTGGGAGAACCCCTATGTCGCTCCCAACACCGATCTCTTTAAGCGACTGACCCCGAATTTCGGTTCGCACACGGTTTGGTTGGGAGCAGTGCCGGACATTTATGCAAAGAAAACCGCAGAGGAGGTTAAGGCATTTCACGATGAGAAGCATCTAAACATCGGCGTTAGCGGCTATAAGATTGACGAGGTTGATGGGTTTGACTTTTGGTTATGGCCCGACCATGCCCAGTTTCCATCCGGTCCGGATGGTTTGCAAATGAGGCAAATCTACGGGCTCCTTTGGCAGAACTTGATTGACCAGATGTTTCGAACCAGAAAGCAAAGGACGTTTGGGTTAGTGCGTGGCTCAAACGGGGCTGCCAGCCGATTCACCCAAGCGATCTACAGCGACACCTATGATGCCAAGCAGTATTTAACGGCTCTCACAAGTAGCTCCACCGCCGGAGTTCTTTGGTGCGCCGAAATCAGAAGCGCGGATACGGATGAAGAGTGGGTTCGCCGCATGCAGATGGCGTGCCTCTCGCCAATAGCGCAACTCAACGCATGGGATAGCGGAAAGAAGCCTTGGAGCTACCCGAAGGTGGAGGATATCATTCGCGAGGCGATGCTCTTACGGAAGTCGTTGTTGCCCTATTTGTACACGACCTTTTCCCAATACCGACATGATGGCATCCCTCCGGTTCGGCCCATGTGCCTCGTTGACGGCGGTTTGGAGACGGACCAGTACATGCTCGGTGATGATCTCTTAGTTGCCCCCATTAACGCGCGAGAAAAAATGCGAACAGTGAGGCTCCCCAAAGGCAAATGGTACGACTACATGACCGGGCAACTGGTTGGCCAGGGCGAATCAATTTCGATTAGCCCCAAGCTCAACGAAATTCCCCTTTATGTCCGCGGGGGGCGAGCGATCCCGACCAGCGGTCGAGGTTCATGTTTGGTCCGCTGCTACGGGTCGGGCCCGTGGGTTGGCGAACTGTACGAAGATTCGGAAGAAGGTTACCAATACGAGGGGGGAGACTACGCAGTGTTTGACCTGCTTGTTGACGCGAAAGTAGTTCCGAAACACCGGGGCGGTTTTCGAAGGACCCCGCGTGGACAATTTACGCCAGTTTTCGTTGGCCAAGCGCTATAAGTTTCGTCCAGAACTTCTCCATCGTTCGCTTAGGGACTTGCAACCTGAAAATTAACTGACTCACAGCAAGATGTACTTCATGTCGGGACGCTGTGGCAATGAGCAAGCCCAGGACCTGCCACTGGCGAGCACCCTTCACAATGGGGCTCCCAAGGGGGCCTTCATTCGCGAACGTGGCCGAGAAGAAGGACGCTTTTCAATGTGGTGCGAAATGTGCGGAGTTCACGAAGAAGATGTCCGGGGTTCTATTCCCGGCAAGGGCTCCATTTCTTGAAGCAACTGCAACCCGCGTCACCGAAAATCGCGTAACATTCGTTACATGTTGCCGATCTACATCATCTTAGGGGTCGCCGGAGGGGGGCTTGCTCTGGCATCCGCCTTTCTCGGCGGGCATGATCACGATGGCGACGTTTCGCACGACCACGATCACCATGGGGAGGGCGATGCGGGCATGTGGCTCCCGTTCCTCAGCTTGAGATTCTGGACATACGGCCTCATGGTTTTTGGTCTTTGCGGGTGGCTCCTCACGATTGAAGGAAGCAACCCGGCACCCAGCATCCTCATGATTAGCATCATCACGGGCGTCGTCATGGGCACCGCCGTTTCCTATCTCATGAGAATATTGAAGCGGATGCAGGTAGATTCCAACACAAACAGCGCCGATTTGCTCGGAATGAGCGCTCTTGTAACTGTGCCAATTCGCTCCAACCTTGAAGGTAAGGTCCGGGCGACAGTGAAGGGCGATTTGCTTGATTTCTTGGCCCGTTCAAACGATGAGAGAGAGTTCGCCAGTGGCGAAGAAGTTGTTATTGTCGCAGTAGAAAATGACCGAGTGCGGGTCATCGCGAAATCAGAGTTGGTTTAGGAGAGATATGAACGAGACAGCTACAAATGTTTTAATCGGCGTTGGAATCGTCGCAGCCGTGCTGATTTTCTTTGCATGGCTTCGGACCCTCATGCAAATCTGCCCCCCGAACCAGGTGATCGTGGTTTCGGGTCGGCGCACCAAAATGGCGGATGGGCGAACTCGGGGATTTAAGACCGTTTTTGCCGGCCTCGCTTGGAGGCTCCCGGTGATCCATAAGGTGGACCGGATGAGCCTAAACATCATGGAAGTGCCCATTTCTATCCGCGGGGCCTACTCAAAAGGCGGAATCGCCCTTAATGTCGAGGCGATAGCAAACGTCAAAATTTCCAGCGACGAGCAAGTTGTTGGTAACGCGATTGAGCGATTCTTAGGCCGCGACCCCAACGAAATCCGTCGCGTGGCCAAAGAAACGCTGGAAGGCCACCTCCGCGGTGTTCTTGCCCGGTTGACGCCGGAGCAGGTGAACGAAGACCGCTTAAAGTTCGCCGAAGAACTCGCGAGCGAATCCGAGCTTGACCTCTCCAAGCTCGGCATCCACCTGGATACGCTGAAAATCCAGCATGTAAGCGATGAAGTTCAGTATCTCGACTCCATCGGTCGAGGCGCGATTGCAACCGTCATCAAGGAAGCCCAGATCGCCGAATCTGACGCGAAGCGCCAAGCTGAACTGGCCGAAGCCGAGAACCAAGCGCGAGCTAATGTTGCGAAAGCCAACGCCGAATCCAATATCTCCCGAATGCGGAACGACTTACGCCGGATTCAAGCTGAGCTTGAGTCGGAAGTGCGATCCGAAGAAGAACGAACGCTTGCGGCAGCTAAAGAGGCCCGGGCGAATGCGGAGCACGAACTCCAAGGCATTCGCGCCGACCTCGAAGTCATCCGACTTCGAGTTGAGCAAGTTATCCCCGCCGAAGCTGAACAAGAAGCTCAAGGCTTCCGAGCCAAGGGCGCGGCCGCTCCGATTCGTGAGCGAGGCGTCGCCGCTGCGGAAGCCCTCGACCTCATGACCAGCGCTTGGGCCGATGCTGGCGATACGGCGCTCAGCCTCTACTTGATGGAAGACATTGAGAAGATTCTGGCGATTGCTTCTCAAGGCGTGGCCAAGATTAAGATTGACAATCTCAACATCATTGACGGCGGCGATGGAGCTACGCTCGCGGGCTACATCGGAGCTTATCCGGGAATGCTTGACGCGATCTTTAGCTCCGTCGAGAAAACAACTGGCATCAACATCCAATCCGCGATTTCGGGCATTTCCATTCCGAAGGACGAAACAAGCAAATGACACCCATTATCATCATCGGCGTTTTGATCTTTGGCGCGATTCTCTTCCTCTCGGGGTTGAAATCGCTCCTCTTCACCTGCTCGCCCAACGAGGTCCTGATCATCTCCGGCCGAGCCCGGCGAGAAGGAAACCGCATCTATGGCTATCGCCTCGTTAAGGGCGGCTATGCCGTTCGATGGCCCATCGTAGAGCGAGTTGACCGCATGGATCTCACCAACATGGTCATTGATGTTTCGGCGACCAACGCCTACTGTAAAGGCGGCATCCCGCTTACGGTTCAAGGTGTTGCGAACGTGAAAATCGCTGGTCACGAACCCGTCATCAATAACGCGATTGAACGCTTTTTGGGCCGGTCGCGCGATGAAGTCATGCGCATCGCCAAGGCCACGCTTGAAGGCTCACTGCGCGGCATCCTTTCCACCATGACACCCGAAGAAATCAACGAAGACAAGATTCTCTTCGTCGAGCGATTGGTGCACGAGGTTGAGGGCGACATGACTTCTCTCGGCTTGGTGGTGGATACGATGAAGATTCAGAACGTCCACGATGAGGTCAAGTATTTGGACTCCATCGGGCGAAAACGCTCCGCCGAAGTCGTCAGCTCTGCCCGAATCTCCGAAACCATCGCGCGCTCGGATGCGATTGTGCGCGAAGCTGAAAACCTTGAGCGCGAGGTTCAAGCCCAAATCAATGGTCAAGTGGAGTTCTCCAAGGCCGATGCCCAGCGAAGGCTAGTTGACGCTCAAACTCGTCGCGCCGCCGTGGTTGCCGAAGAGCAAGCCGCCGTTGCCGCCTTAGTTGCGCAAGCCAAGGCCGATCTTGATGTGCAAAAGGCTCGAATCGAGCAGGTGCGCCTGCGAATGCAAGCCGACGTGGTCGCTCCTGCCCGAGCCCAAGCCGAAGCGGCGGATAACCTCGCCAAAGCGGGAGCCCTTGCGATCGTGGCGGATGGCCAAGCTCGAGCGGACGCCTTGCGGAGCCTGGCCGCAAGCTGGAAGAAAGCCGGCCCGCAAGCTCGCCAAGTTATGCTCACCCAAAAAATCGGCCCGATCATCCAAGCCCTCACCAACACCATTGCGGAAACGAGGGTGGATAAGGTGACAGTCATAGATTCGCGCATGAGCACCGGAAACGGCCCGGCCAAGATGATTGGCGGATTGGAGCAGATCAAACAGCTCTTCGGGATTGACATCGTCGAGAAGCTAAAGAACTTCGGCGAGCAACCCGCGCATGTGGCGACGGTGAAAGTAAAGGAAAAACCCGACCCCGAACCCGAGGGCGGCCCGCCACCGATTCCGGCGTAGCCGCAGGGTTGCAATGTACCTGCAGGAACTGCAAAGGCGACTTTCGCACCAACCGGTTGTGCGCTCACTTGGATCTTTGAACGTCCTGCGATTTAGGATTCACCAACACCGAGGCGAGTGCTCGGGTAAGGTCATTTCCTATGTGGAGCCGCATTTTTCGTCAGCCACGGTCCAGTGAGCCGCTACAGCCTCGATCCACTGAACAGCCAACTGAATCAGCCATTCCCTGGAAAGAGGTCAAGACGAAGCAAGAGGTCGAGGAGCTTAACAACCACTTCGGCGGGTTTCACGATGCGTGCTTGAAGGAGGCTCTCGGTTGGGGCGGCTTCAATGTAAGCGACGAACTTACGATGGCCTGTGGGTTCTGGCACAACCTTCGGGTTCTCTTTCAGCGGCAATGGAAAAATCCGTCGGCAATCGAAGTAGTTTTCCTGGATCTTCAGGAGTTTCGGTGGAGTCCGGCCGCGCCTGAATACTGCGGATACACTTTGGACGCTGGGCTTTATCTCCAAGATGGCCTCATCATCTGCTCCGATGTTGCAGTCGGGCACACTCCCACGCTATACATCGCAGCTCAAAGCTTGTGGTGGCGGGATGCGAGCGATTGGATGGGTGAGGAAATGCGGCTAGGCCCAAACTGGGAGCCTCCCATCCAGGACCCACCGCGTGGCCATGGTTATGGGAAGGGCCAGTGATCGGGGCTCGCAAGGCAAAGTTAGTCGCAATCCCAGCATTTTAGTCAGCTGTCTTTTTCCGATTTCTGAGTTTGCTCACTCTGACTCACCGAACGCGGGTAAGAACCAACCCGCGGCTACCCTTTTCTAAAGCATGATCACGCTTCGGATGACGTTGCCGGTTTCCATTTCATGGAAGGCGTCTTCTACGTCCTCCAGCGCAATCTTTCGGGTTACCATCGAGTCCAGATCCAGCTCACCCTTCAAATAAAGATTGGCCAAGAGCGGAAAGTCAACCGAGGGCAAAGCGTCGCCGCAATGGCAGACATGCAGGGCGGTTTTGTTCCAATAAACCCCTGTCGCAAAATCGCCAAGGTTTAGGTGAACCGCATCCTTCTCGGCGGGGAAACCGATGGTAGTGGCAGTTCCGCCGTAGGCAAGCATTTTGATCGCCTGCTCGGTGCAGGCGGGGATTCCCGTGGCTTCGAAGGCGTATTCCACTCCCCCATCCCAACCGTCTTCCGTTAGCTTCCGAACTTCGGCAACGGCATCGCATTCAGCAGCATTTACGACGTGAGTTGCCCCGAAATCCTTAGCCCACTGGAGCTTAACGGGGTTTACATCAATACCGATGATGTGCCGGGCATGTTGGAGCTTCGCGCCTTGAATCACGCTCAATCCCACGCCGCCACAACCAATCACCGCCACCCGCGAACCCGCCATGACGGGGGTTGTATTCATGGTCGCGCCGACTCCGGTTATCACTCCGCACGCGATGAGACAAGCTTTGTCGAGCGGCATTTCGGCGGGCATTTTGATCGCGGCTTTGGCGTGGACTACGGTGTGGGTTGAGAACGTTCCGCAGCGTAGAACCTGCGAGCATAAGGCGCCATCGCTTTTGCGATGAATACGCTGCTTGGGCCGCAGCGCCATGTAACAGTGCCGCGGATCGCCTCTTAGGCAGGCCGGACATTGCTCGCACGGCGCCCGATAAGCGATAACAACGGGATCGCCGATCATCAGGTTGGTCACCCCTTCGCCAACTTCCTCCACGATGCCCGCTCCCTCGTGACCAAGCACAATCGGGAAAGCCATTCCGCTCCCGTTAAGGTTCTTCACGGTTAGATCGGTGTGGCAAACTCCGCTCGCCACCAGCCGAATTAGAACCTCATTCGGCCCTGGGGAATCGACGACGATATCACGGACAACGGCGGGCTCACCGGGAGCCTCGAGAATGGATGCGCGACCTTCAACTGCCATTGCGTAATGATACCGTTTGGGCTGGAAACCCAAGGCACATCGGCTAGATGCCGATGGCACGAGGTAGATTCAGTTCATGATTCCGCCGCTGTTTTTGTCGCTTCCCGGAAAGTCGGAGACCGCCAAGCACATTGTGTTCATGTCCGGGGACGAAGAGTATCGCTCGGAAGAGTGCCTTTCTCAATTGGCCCGAGTTATGTCGAAACACCACGGGTTTAAGTGTACGGTGCTTTATTCAGTCGCGCCCGATGGCACGATCGACCCCGGAGTAGCTAACAATATCCCCGGAATGGAACAGCTCAAAACGGCTGACCTCTTGATTTGTATGCTGAGGTTCCGAAATCTGCCCGATTCACAGATGGCCTATTTCGATGATTATGTGAAATCGGGCAAGCCCATCATCGGGCTTCGAACTGCAACGCACGCTTTCAAAATTCCAGCAGGCGCGAAGTATCACAGCTATAGTTGGGAAAACCAGGGCGGATTTGGTAAACAGATCTTGGGTGAAACCTGGATAGCGCACCACGGAGACCACCTAGTGGAAAGTACACGAGCGATTCCGCGCGCTGACCATCCGATTTTGAGAGGGATCACCAACGTCTGGGTGCCTTCGGACGTTTACACCGTGGGCAAAATTGATGGCACCGTGTTGTTAGATGGGCAGGTTTTGAGGGGCATGAGCCCCACCGATCCTCCCTTGGAAGGCGCCAAGAACAACCCCATGATGCCCTTGGCGTGGCTTCGCACCTCCCCGAAGGTATTCACAACCACGATGGGATCAGGCTTGGATTTCCTGAACGAAGACTTGCGGCGCTTGATCATCAACGCCAGCTACTGGTTGCTTGGCCGGGAAGTTCCGAAAAGAGCCAGGGCCGATGTCGTGGGAAAATACGAACCATCGCCCATCGGGTTCGGCAAGCACCTGACCGGAAAGCGCCCGGGAGACTTTTAGTGCCAGCTTGTGTTGTGTTGCTCTCGGGCGGGCTCGACTCCGCGACCGTGTTAGCCATCGCAAAAGCGGAGGGATTCGAGATTCATGCTCTCACCATAACCTACGGGCAAAGGCACTCCATTGAAGTAGAAGCTGCTAAGCGAGTAGCCGCCACCGCCGGGGTTAGAGAGCACCGATTTGTGCATGTTGATCTGGATCAACTTGGAGGTTCCGCGCTTACAGATGACATTGAAGTTCCCAAGGGAGAGCGGCCCTCAACTGGTATCCCGGTCACTTATGTTCCTGCCCGAAACACGGTTTTCCTTTCGATTGCCCTCGGATATTGCGAAGTGATCGGTTCGACCGATATGTTTATCGGAGTCAACGCGGTGGACTATAGCGGCTACCCCGATTGTCGTCCCGAGTTCATTTCTGAGTTCGAAAAGCTGGCGAATCTTGCCACCAAGGCGGGAGTTGAGGGGGCGCAGTTCAAGATTCACGCGCCTCTCATGCATCTGTCCAAAGCCGAGATTATTCAGCGAGGTTTGAGCTTGGGCGTGGACTATTCCATCACTCACTCCTGCTATGATCCGATTAGGTCGAGGGCTTGTGGGCGCTGCGATTCTTGCCTCTTGCGACAAGCAGGATTTGCGGAGCTGGGTCTGGTTGATCCAGCTTTGGGGGAGTAGGACGAGTTGGACATGTTAGGGCTGCTAGGGCCCACAGTCCTACAAAACGGAACCCCCAACCTAGACACTCGTCCATCCAAAAGAGGATAATGAGAGTATGTTGACGAAAGGCATTATTGCGATGGTTTCGACCCTCAGTTTGGCGGGAACTGCGGGTTGGATCAGCCACAGACCCGAGCCCAAAGCTACCGTCTATCTCGTGCTCAGCACCGACTGCCCGATTGCGATGCAGTACACGCCACGCATCAATCGGCTCGTGAACGAGTTTAGCGATGACGGCGTCACCTTCAAAGCTATTTTCCCCAACGACCTCGAATCTCGCCAAGCCGTCGCCAAATACATGTCCGAGCGGAATTACAAGTTCGACTGGTCGCTTGATCTTGGCGCGGTGGAAGCGAAGAAACTCGGCGTCAAGAACGTCCCAACCGCGGTCGTTGTGGACCCTAAAGGCAAAGTACTTTTCCGGGGTGGGATTGATGACAATGCCGACATCACCCTTGTCAAAAACAACTTCCTCAAGGACGCTCTAACCTCAACCATCGAAGGCAAAACCCCGGCGGTAAAGGAAAGCAAAACCTTCGGTTGCCTCCTTATGCCCGGCGAGACCCCGCCAACGAGGGCCAAAGTCAACTATGCCGAGCACGTTGCAACGATCCTCAATGATCATTGTGTGGAATGCCATCGGCCCGGCGAAGTCGCCCCGTTTTCGCTCATGGGTTACGAGAACGCCAAGAAGTGGGCACCGATGATTGCGAATGTTACGGCAAGTCGAAAGATGCCGCCCTGGAAAGCCGTTCATGGATTCGGCGAGTTCCAAGACGAAAATCGCCTCTCGGAAGCTGAAATCGAGACTCTCAAGCGATGGAATGAAGCGGGTGGATCGGCGGGCGACCTCAAAACTGCGCCGAAAAACCCGGAGTTTAAGAGTGAATGGCTGCTCGGGCAACCCGACATGATCATGACCAACAAGGAGTTCACGCTTGATCCCGAGGGGGCCGATGAGTATCGCAATTTTGTGGTTTACACTAACGAGACCAAGGATCCGATGTGGATCACGGCCATGGATGTGCGCCCCGGCAACACCAAAATTGTCCACCATGTGATCGCGTTTATTGATGGCGGGAGCCAAGCCAAACGCAAGGAATCTCAAGCTGAAGACGGCAAGGCGGGTTATCGCACGTTTGGCGGACCAGGGTTCATTCCGATTGGCTCTTTGGGCGGTTGGGCACCCGGCTTGCGTCCACGCCACACCAATGAAGATGCCGCGTTCAAGCTCCCCGCCGGAGCATCCGTCGTCATGCAGGTTCACTATCACCGCAACGGCAAGACGGAGAAGGATCAGACCAAACTCGGAGTTTATCTGGCCAAGTCTAAGCCGAAAAAAGAAGTTCGCCTCGCCTGGCTCGCCAATCCGCTTTTCAAGATTCCAGCGGGAGCGAAGAACCACATGGTGAAGCTCGAATATCGCGCCCCCGCCGATATCACGGTTTATGGGGCGATGCCCCACATGCACCTTTTAGGCCGATCGATGAAAGCCGAGATCCGCTACGCCGATGGCACCATCAAACCGCTCGTGTTTATTGATGATTGGAACTTCAACTGGCAGATGGCCTATGTTCTCAAGCAACCCATCAAGGTTCCGGCCGGAACGAAGATTTATGTTGAGGGATACTACGACAACTCCACCGACAACCCCTTCCAACCCCTAAAAACCCCACGCGATATCACATGGGGCGAGGAGACGACAGACGAAATGTTCTTGCTCGTTGTGCCATACACCCTAGATGCCGAGAATCTGGGCTAGCGTGCGAGCGTAGGTAAACATGAAAATCAAGGTGGTCATCCATGAGGCTGAGGAAGGTGGAAATTGGGCTGAGGTCCCGCCATCCCCGGTTGCGTGACCGAAGGCGATACGTGGGAGGAGCTCCTGGAAAAATCTATGACGCCGTAGATGGATGCCTATCTGTCGACGCACCGTTGACCGATACAACCGGGAACCCTCGGGTGCTCGATGTTGCAGTATGAAGTCGTTAACCGGTCGCGAACTTTGCACACTCCTTAAGATGCACGGCTGGGAGCTGAAGCAGTTTACTACTCAAGGATTCGCATGGCTTGAGGTTACACCTTACTTCTTCAGCAAAAACGCCTTGATGGCCTCAAATGCCGAGTCTAAACCCAATCTCAGATCGGAAAACGAGGGTGGCGCGGGTAGGTCGGGGGCAATCCACGTTCGGGCGTCCATCGGCCAGCTTCTTTGCCAATGGAGATCGGAGATAGAGTAAGTCATTTTCGAGTAGGGCAGAACGCCCAAAACCGACTCGCCGGTGAAGTTTGGCGAACTTCCCGAGGGCTCCCCTACAAACGTGGCTTCGCAACTCCGCTCGATATCCGTGACGAAATTCTGAGCGGCCGAAAACGTGTGGCGCCCGGTAATTACGAACAGGTGACCGGGGCGGTTTACCTTCTTGCTGGCGATGATTCCATTGACAAGCGGGCGACTTAGAAACGTGTTCCCACCTCCGTTCCAGCGTGCATCTATAACCAAATTCTCCACATCGTTTGTCTGGATGAACTCAAACAGCTTCTCGGCAAACTTGGACACGGGCAAATCGGTAATGTTTCGAACGGAGTTGTATTGAAAATAGACTGTTTTGGTTTCGGCCAAATACTCAAACCAATAGGGCTTTGCCCTATCCTTTAAAGAGAGCGGAACGGTTGGAAGGGACGTTTCAATCCCTGCGAGGTCGGCGGCAGGTGTAGGGCCGGCAATTGTTTGAAGGACGAGAGTAGATTTCTTGCCCGAAACATCTTCGACAACGTAGCCTATCTCGTTTGTATCTGCGAGCCAGCCCAAGCCCTTCAACAGGTCGGCGTTTGTAAAGTAGCGCGGTGAGATGGCCAAATCACCCATCGAGTTATCCTTTGCAATAAAAGGGCTTGATGCCTTTAGGACCTCCTCGGCGTCGTGGCCCGCAACTTGTAGAATTTTCGCGCCGAGTAGGGCCGACTTTGACTTGGCGATTGCAATGATTCGGTAGCCATCATCAAAGCGAAACACCGTTATGGGAGCTTGTTTCGCGGTTGCGGGATCAAAACCGCGCAGAATTGTATGTCCGTCGCCAATCAACACGGCGAGTCGCATAAATCGCATGCGGATTTGGTGGTCGCTGAGCTTCGGAATCTCTCGGTTGAACGATTTCACTTCCTTGTCGAGTTCGTCCTTGGTGGATTTTTGATATGGGTTCAGGTGGATGCGCCGAACTTCGCGATTATAAAGCCACAAATCATAGCGCCAAGCTTCGTCGCGGCTCATTTTGCTCACGTCTTTAGTTGCCGCCATTTCCTCCCATTTCACGTCTTTGTGGAGCGACTCGAGGTCCTTGTCGGTTTGAACATGGTTTAGATCTCGAAAACCCTTGTCGAGGGAGGTCTGCAATGAGGCAATTGCAGCTTTGGTGTCACCCTTCAGGGCATAGGCGCATGCGATATCGTAATGACACGAGGCAAAGAGTTTATTGGCAAACCCGCCGAGTTCAAAAACGTGCTGATAGGCCTCGATCGCGGCGTCATAGTGCTTTTCTTGAAGTCGCTTTTGAGCGAGCTGATACCAAACATCACCATCCATCGGATAGATTTTCACCGCCTTCTCCAGCGATTCCAAGGTGGCGGCGCTCTTGAGAGCGAAGTATTCCAGCGAGTCCGTGGCGGAAACGCTTCTACTCCTGGCGAGGGCGACGGTGGAACATAGGACAAGTGCAAGGCAAAGCGATCGCATAGGCATAGTGTAAACCGCTCATGGAGTGTCCTGGGCATTTAGAATCGTGCAGTTTGAATCATATTAGTGAAAGGGCCAGGCACCGGAAGGATGATTTTTGTTAGCTGGTACGCTTTTGGTTGTGCCTCTGCCCGCCCTCTACACTGTCGAAGACATCCGCATCGCTGTCCAGCAAATCGCCGCTGACATCACACGCGATTATGGAAGCGAGCCGATCCTGCTGGTCGGGGTGCTCAAGGGATCGCTCTACTTTTTGGCAGATCTCAGCCGGGAGCTTGGAGAGCACGTGACAATTGATGTCATCCAGGTAAGCAGCTATGGCAAAGCCCGCGAATCAAGCGGAATCGTGAAGATATTGAAGGATTTAGATGACACGATTGAGGACAAGCACGTGATCTTGGTGGAAGATATTGTGGACACGGGCAATACGCTCAGTCACCTTATTGATGTATTCAGCACTCGGCGCCCAAAGTCGCTTGCGATTGCGGCGTTGCTCTCAAAACCGGCGGCGCGAAAAATTTCTGTTAAGGTTAATTACGTTGGGTACGAGATTCCGAACAAGTTTGTGGTAGGATATGGGTTAGACGACGGCGAGAAGTATCGGAATCTTCCCTACATCGCTGTCCTTCCCACCGGTGAACCCGCTTAGAGCGATCCCGTGGACCCCAATTCTCCCCCTATTTAGGAATGCTATGACGCATCAGTTCAGACCACGCAACCAGGGTGGCGGTCAAGGCGGCCAAAATCGCCGTCGAGGCCGCGTTTCCCGAGAAGGCCTACCCAAGGAAATCCAGGCCGATCTCGAAAATCTTCCCGAAATTGACTTTAATCATTTCGATCAAATGACTCCGGCTCTCTTGATGAAAGCACTCAAGGCCGCGAAAATTTCACCAGACCAACCGCGAGAAGCGGCACTGCGTCAACTGCTTGAGACCGCTAACGCCGATTGCACATACCGAGAAGGCGTTCTTGAACTCATGAACGACGGTTGGGGCTTCTTGCGCCGCCTCAACTATTTGCCTTCAAACGATGACGTTTATGTTTCACAGAGCCAAGTCAAGCGATTTGGATTGCGCTGTGGAGACATGGTTTATGGGCTTGTTCGTGCTCCAAAGGAAGGCGAAAAGTATCACGGCATGCTCCGGGTTGAGTGCATAAACGGGTTCGGCACGAGCGCTCCCGAAATGGCGAAGCGAAAGAATTTTGACGAACTCACGCCTTTACACCCAGACGAGCGATTCCACATTGAAACGCACCCCGATAACATCGTAGCCCGTGTTATCGACCTCATTTCTCCCCAAGGGAAAGGTCAAAGATCACTGATCGTTTCACCTCCGAAAGCAGGAAAAACGACGATCTTGAAGACGATTGCCAACGCGATTACCGCCAATCATCCGGAGTGCTATTTAATGGTTTTGCTCGTGGATGAGCGCCCAGAAGAAGTCACTGATTTTAAGCGCTCGGTTCGCGGTCAAGTGATCAGCTCAACCTTTGACGAGCCCGCCGAGAACCACATTCGTGTAGCCGAGTTGTGCCTAGAGCAAGCCAAGCGATTAGTCGAATGCGGTCGCGACGTTGTTATCCTATTGGACTCGCTCACGCGACTTTCCCGAGCCTCAAACCTCACAATCAATCCATCTGGCCGAACGCTTTCCGGCGGTTTGGACCCGAGCGCCCTTTATCGCCCGCGTCGCTTCTTTGGTTCCGCGAGAAACATAGAAGAAGGTGGGTCGATGACAGTTATCGCTTCGGCTTTGGTTGATACTGGTTCGAAGATGGACGATGCGATTTTCGAGGAGTTCAAAGGCACAGGCAACTCCGAAATCGTTCTGGACCGAGACCTGGCTGAGCGCAGAATTTGGCCAGCGATTGATGTCAAGCGTTCCTCAACCCGCCACGAAGAGAAGCTCTTAGGCAAAGAAGAGCTTGAAGGTGTTGTTCAGCTTCACCGAATGGTTGCGAATCAACAGAACTCGGTGGATGCGACCGAGAGTTTGATTAAGCTTCTGAAGAAGACGCCGACCAACCAGGTGTTCATCGAGCAGGTTATTCAACGGACTCGCGCGACGGTTTAGCCGACTTGGTAAGTCGCTGCAGGTAAGGTTGGTGCGTGGTTACGCGAGATAGGATTTGGGGGGCGATTGCGGTTACGGTCCTCAGTTGCCCGCTATCGTGCGCTTTTGCGGGCGGATTGGTACTTAGTCATGATGCGCGAAAGACTCCTTCGCAGGAGCCTTGGCAAGCTCCCTTTGCCTTCGCCCTTGCCACCGCTGGAATCGTCGCGGCCTTTGTGTGCATTGCGCTCCTTCAGATTGTCTTCAAGGGTTATCAGCGCAACCGCGCATCTCTTTTGGTGCGCATTGCGGCCGTGAATCCCTTGGTCGGCGGCAGCGCGATGGTGGGTACTGGCATGGTGAGTGGTACGGGAGGCGGAGCGGCATTGATGCTGCTTGGGCTGGCGCTTATTGGGCTCGGGATCGGTTTGGTAACGACCAACGAGTTACCAGACGTGGTTGCAACCCCGGCAGATTCGGTTGCCTCGGAAAGGAACACGCCGAGTGGCGAAGAGGGCGACAAACCATAGCGGCAATGCCGTTAAGCAGCCCAACACGTCAGTGTCCTCTTCAAGGTGAATTTCCACCTTGCCCGTTACCCCGCAGGCCGGGCACTTCAGCCACTTCAGCCTCAATGGCCCGCGCTTCCTTTGCGCGGGCCATTGAAGTTTCCCGTTCGTACCGCATGCTCCGATCATACGCTATTCGCGGTTCGATTGCCCGAACTGCTCGCGCAACTCCTTAACCAACCCTTTGTATATCGGATAGGGCTTGCCGCCGGTTGCCGCCCATTTCATGGCGGACGAAATCATCAGCTCTTTGATGAATGCGAACGAGAAGCCTTCGATTTTGATCGCCAGCTTCTTCCTTTGCCTTTGATTCAGCTTCATCGCTCGGTTACCCCGTGCCATGAACTTTCGAATCAGTCGTTGGCGCATTGCGAGGGTCGGCGGACCAAATTCGATGACTCGATCAAACCGAGATGGCCGATTTTTGATAGCCGGATCAAGCTTTTCTGGGTGATTCGTTGTCGCAAGAAAGAGGACTCCGTTTAGAGGAGTCGCCCCATCCATGTGATTGAGAATCGACGAAAGCATTCGCGAGCGTATCAGCGAATCGAGATCTTCGAGCACGACTACACATGGAGCGCATTGAGCGATCCGGTCGAACGCGTACTCGATATCGTCAGCGTCCTCGCCGAAGTTCTTGATAACCAAGCGCGGCACGGCTAACCGATTCAAAATCGCTCGGATTAGGTGGGTCTTGCCGTTGCCCGGTGGCCCGGTAAGAAGAATTCCCCGCTTCCATGGCACACCGAGTTCATCGAAATGAGACTTCGCCTTGAAGAAACCTAAAGCGTGAGTTTCGACCAACTCCCGTATGCTTGGCTCCAGGACCAACTCGGACCAATTCGCCTTTTCGATGGCGCGATCGAACTTCTCATCATCGCGCCACCAACCGGTGAAAACCCTGGTCTTGGGAGCCAACTCGAGTCGGCTCACCGCCCGAATGAAATCCTCGGCAACCCGCTGCGGACCTGATACCCAGTTAACGGATCCACACTTTCCGAAGGGCACTCGGATCACATTTAGCTTGGAATTCTGCCACGAAATCTCAGTCCACGAGGTGGTGGGAATGTCTCGAAGCTGATCATCCTCCTGGTCATAGAATGCTGAACTCTCCGGGGCGAACCGACCCGTGCCAATGGCTTCGGCATAGCCGTATCGAATGAATTCCTCGACATCAAGCTCGCTACGACATTGGATAACGGCCTGCCCAGAGAGCAGGTCGCAAAGTTTACGATGGATCATAAAGGTCATAGCCCGGTCAGGCATGCAGAGGGCTTCTTCGACGAAATGAGTTAAGTTTTCCATTAGGGACACGCGAAATTCCGTTGGTGAGGCTCGATAACGAGCGGAGTAAAGAATGAAACTGGCAAGAGGGCGGGTTAGCTGTGATTAGCTAAAAAAACGCCTATATAGGGAGAGCCAGTTGAGTCGCATGTGACGAGGCAATAGTGTAGCGCACCGGAGATGCGCACTTGGGCCGTGTGACCTATTGCGGCGCACCGATTGATCCGACATGTCCGCAACTCGGGTTAAATCCGCCGTCCCGATACCGACTTTCAAGGCCTTGTTAGGGTTGGGGCGGGGGAGACTTTCGGGGGCCGTTTCCGAAGTCGGTCGGCTTCATGTCTTTGTACTGTCTACGCAGTTCGACGAGCCGTTCCTGGACCACTTTTTTGAATTCATCAGGCAAATCGCGATACTTTTTGCCTGCCCCCGCGGGCACGGTGTGGTCATTGAGCTGCTGATTCAAACTGCCATTCGGCGTTACAAAGAAGTCCATTTGCCAAGTTCGCTGGTGCCCCTGAACGTATGTGCGATTTTGGGTATCCATCGAACCCGCGTAAGGAAACAAATCCTGACGCTCGATTTGCAGCAGGTCAAAGGCAATGGAGTTCTCGTCGGAAGGATACGAGCCATAAGATTGGACGCTAAACATTGAAGGCTTATCTATGGCGCTTATCCTGATCGAAAACGGATCGACGAGCCCCTCCGGATAAGTAAAAGTCGGTTCGGTAAGAGGCGGTCCATGGGTATCATTTGCAGAGACTTCGGCCGGGGCTTGCGCCGTATAACTGTTGATTTCATCGCCTTCGCCGAATGCCAATAACTCGGCGTATCTATATTGGTCCTTGGAGAGATCGTGAACCTTAAGGTCAAGGCTTCCCGCTAGAGCCGCCTTCTTCTGTTCTGAAGACATCACGCCAAAAAAGCGAACTGCATTAAGGGAGCGCCCAAAGTTTCCGGGAGGCTGTTGCCCCAGCAACAAGAAAAAAACTGGATACGACGTATCTTCAAGCAGACCAGGATGTTGTAATGCCATTTTCGCAAACGAATCCAGTCGAGTTGCTCCAGATTCAATCCGCTTGAAATATTCTGTCATCATCGTACGATTGAGGCGAATGATACGATCTTGGCAAGGATCGGTGGCGCGGTAAGTGATCCAACCTCCAGCCTCTTCGCGGACGCGACCAGTTTGGGACATTGCCGAATCAAATCGGCGAACCGTAGCCTTCCCGTCTATAGATTGGAATCCAAGCATGAAAAAGGAAAGGTCGCCCATTGACAAAACGACATTCTTCTGGGTCGATAGTGCGATGGAATTCAGGCACTCTGTGGTCACAAGACCGGTTATCTCGTTCTGGTCTGGTCTTCGCATAAAGGCGGACAACTCGGGCGATACCGCCGTCTGGTTTGGTCCGCTTTGCAAGTTTTTGATCGTCGCCACGAACTGCTTACTCAAGTTATCAAGTTCTATGATCGTGTCTTTTCCGGTCGGAAGAACTACGGGCGGACCCTGGGCAAACGGTCCGTTTGTTACAGAATACTGAACTTGGGCAAGCATTTCACCTTTCTTCGAAATCAGCTTCAGGGATACGGATAACCCTCCATTCTCGACCAATGGGCGCTGTTTCACGCTCACGATCATGTTCGCCACGGGAGAGCCGATCTTCTTTGCTGGATTGTTGTAGAAGTCCGGAAGATCTTTATCGCCCACCAGATCGGCAAATGTGTCATGCGCCTTGGTCATCGCCTCAACTTCCGCGAGCGTAGCGGGCAGCTTCTTTTGGAGTCGATTAGGAGAAATTGTAAAGACCAGTCGGCCCCACGGGTTCTTTTCAAGGAGTTTCGCGGTTCCAATTCGCTTGATAACCTTGTAAAGAAATCTTTGCAGCGGAGCGGCCTCGGCTGCTTTTTGGCGTTGGGCGTAAACATTGGGATCAAAGTGGTTAGGATCAGAGAGTCCATTTAGCCTCTTAAGCTCGCTCACTGCTTTTTGTTGCGCATCATCCGTTAGGTAGTCACCAGGAAGTTTGTCTAAACTCTCTTGAACTCGCTTGGCAACATGCTGCTCGTGCTCGCGGAGTTGTCGCTTCTCCGTCTCTTCAGTTCGCACAAGGGTCTGCTCGTCTCCTTGAGTCACCCACTCGCCGTCGACGCTGGCTGCCAGTCGTGCCATGATCTCTTCCTTCGTTGCCCTAGGCGCACATATGCCAACAACGTCGTTTTGCAAATTAATGCCGGACCGCAACTTGAGTCCGGTCTTCTCAGCCAGCTTTGCCACGATGATCGGCACACGGGCGACTCCCGGCTTAAATTCGATTGGCGCTTGAAGAGACAGGGTTAATAGGAAGCTAAGCATAAAACCTCTTCGTTGATTCTACGCGCTTTTCCGGCAGAATGGGCAACTGTACCTATGTGACACGAAATAGATATGTTTTCTTCAAAGCAACGATCCTGTCAGCAAAGTCGTGAGCCGATGTTTCGCGCACCATTGATGAATAAAGGAGATAATCTAACATCGTCCATGTATTGCCGATAATTGAACGAAATGAGTAGCACTCCTCCGCAAATTCCTGAATCTTCGAGAGAAGTCGCGGTTGAAAACGCAAACGCCTGGGTTGCGCGCTTTGCGCCTCTGGTGATGGACGACGAGGCGCTCACAGATGCTGAAGTGCGAGAGAGGCTGGTCACGGTTCAGAAGTTAAAGTTTGAGGCGAGCATGGTTCAGTCCAGGCTAAGCTCGGTTTCACAGGCCGACGATTTGCACTTGGTATCGACCGTTCAGAAGGCCGTATCCCAGCTCGATTCGGTTGAGGATGATCTTCGCGTTCGCCTTGGAAAGCTCGCTCCTGGTGATCCCGATGGCATGGTAAACCTCGAAGCCCTCAACGACAAGCTTGCTGAGCGAATGGCGCGGCAAGAGGTGGGCATTCCGAATGAGCTCGCGGTGCCGAGTCGGCTTGAGTTAAAGACAAGTAATGGCAGCTTGGCGGCTGGTGCGGGGCTAGGCTTGTTCTCGTTTGGTTGGTTGTCCTTCACCACTTTCCATGCATTCATGATGATAGGTGGCATGATGAAGGCGTTTGGACTTGCCGCCCTGGCGCTGCTTGGGTTCTACGCCATCTTCTTTGCCGTGGGAATCGGGATGGGTATAGCGGGGGTGAATGCGGCATCGAAGGAGGAGTTGGTTCTAGATGGGTTTGAATTGACCGTGAAGAAAACGCTCGGCTGGTGGCAGAGAGTTAAGAAATACACTCTAGGCCCAGACTCGAGGGCCGAAGCTTCCACGACGTCGCCGTCCACAATGAACAGCAAGAGCGCAAAGGTGGTCCCCTGCATTGCCATTAATGATGCCGAAGGTCATACGATCAGCTTAGGGGCAGGCGGAGTAGATTCTCTTCGCAACTCTCAGATCGAGAAGATCAACGCCTATATCGCTGCCCAGAGCTAGGGATTCAAAAATAGCTGAACCGTCTTGGTAACCGCGCCGAGCTTGGCTGTGAGCGTGACGCGTCCCGCAAACACCACCGGCTTTGTAGTCGCGGCGACCGTTCCCGCCCATGAACCGGCCGGAACAGTTACACTCGCGGGGACGGTAACAAGGCTTGAGTTTGAACTGAGCTGAATTGTGATTCCGCCGGGAGGCGCCAAATTGCTCAAGTTAACCGTAACCGCCACGGGTTGGCCGCCCGTCACCGGATTTGGAGCCACAACAATTGAATCCAAGGGATTAGGAATGACTTGAACATTGCGCGTTTTTGAGGCTCCGCCAACGGAAGCCCTCAAGGTAAAGACCTTCGGTGCCGTCACGACGGCAGTACGAACCGCAAATGTTGCCGCGCTATTCCCCGGAGCAATAAATGATGACCCGGGCAAAGTCGCCACACCGCCGGGATTTTGGATAAGTTCCAACAATACCGATAGGAAGAAGGGCGTTTCTTTGTCCAGGGTGACTACCATGTTGGCATCCAAGCCGCCTACCACCGTATCTGGCCCTTGAAGCGTGATGATTTTGGGCATCGGAGCGATGTTGAGCGTAAGGGTTTTCGTCACCAAGAAAAGCGAGGCGGTTAGCGTAAAGGTCGCCGGAGTTGTTCGTTGTGCGACGCCAAGGTTGACACTTCTCGCGCTTAAGCCGGCAACAATCACCGCTGATGCGGGAAAACTAGCTTCTGGGCCTGATCCCGAGAGTTGAACCGTGGTGGTTGATGCCGCAGCTCCCGTGAGTTCAACCTTGAGCGATCTTGTTTCGCCGGCAACCATATTTGTTGACCCCGTTAGGGTGAGAGCCTTGAGCCCGCCTGGCTTCACCAAGAGGTTCGCTTGCTTCGTTACATCTCCAACCGTCGCAGTGATGATTACGTTGATCGGGGCGGAAACTGGGATTGAGCTGATGTTAAACTGGGTTGTAGTTGCTAACGTATCGACTACGACTGAGGATGGAAGAGTCACCGCGGTTGAGTTATCGGAGATCAGAGCTTCCAGGCCAACCGTTGGCCGCTTGCTCATGGTCAGCGTTGCCAACGCGGGCTGCCCGCCAACAATTGATGATGCGCCAAGCGTTATGCTCTGGAGGGTGGTTTTATTGATGGCGACCGTGGCGCTTGACAGGTTCCCGGCCTGGTCAACCTGGTATCTAAAGGAATCGTTCCCATCAAAACTTGCGTTGGGAGTGTAGGTAAAACTACCGTCCTGATTGAGAACAACTGACCCTTTGTTAGGAGCTTGATCCACGGTAAGTGTTCCTCCTAAGACCGTATCGTTGGCCAGAACGCCGGGCGCCTTGATTTGCAAAGAGTTGGAGAACTGGGCCGTAAAGTTATCGTTAGCGGTCTCCAAGTTTTGGATGAACTTGGCAACATTGCTGATTCCACCTGAGCTACCCATTAAAATAAGGTTGTTTTGGTTATCCACTACGCCCCGTGTTACAAAGAAACCCGGATCGAAGCCAAACCCAGAGGGGATTCGCTTGACGCCGCTTCCCCCGAGCACGAGAGCAAGATGAAACATCTGATCGTTCAAGTCCGCGCAGAGCAGTGATTGAACTTGCGCCCCGACGTTCTTGATATCAAAAACCCCGGTTGTGCCATCCATTCGAAGAGCGTATCCGTCGGGAATGAGAAGGCCAGCAATCATATCCCCGTTCGAAGCTGAAAACGCCCCTGCGGCCGAAAATGGAACGGTCGATTCACGGATGACAGCTCCTGTCGAACTGTTCACCAGCGCAACGATCGTTCCCGAAAAGGATCCGCCTGAGCTCAAGAATCCGAGGTTGTTCGTTCCTTTGATGGCTACAAGTCCATTTCCGGGTGCCCCAAAGCCAAGGTCTCGCTGAAAGATAGTAGACCCGTCGGAGCCCGAGAGTCTGATTATCGAACCAACGTTTCCAGTTGGCCGCCTTAGCCTCGTATTAAGAAACGGAGCACCGCTTGAGTTCACGACAAGCCCTATCGCGAGGTCCTCAAGGCTCGCGCCGCCGTCAATTTGGCGTCGCCATATTTCTGCCCCTGTACCCGGATTTATCCGGAGCGCAAGCACATCCTTTCCCGTCGCTGATCCCGCGAAGGTCGCTGTTGCGAACAGCAGGACCGAGTTTCCCGCCTTGCCCGCCGAAATTCGAGTTATGGCCAGATCAGACGAGATATTGGGAATTGACTTGGTGTAACGAATATTCCCATTCGTGTGATCAAAGGAGGCCAGGAACATCTTGGCTGTTCCGGCCACAATGTCCGTTCTGGCCGAAAAATGGATGTTGCCATCGGCATCAACGATCAACGTATCAACGCCGACGGCATTCGGGACAGTTAGGACGGTCTTCCAAATCTGGTTCCCGTTTTGATCCAAGCGTTGCGCAAAGAACTGCTCGTTTTCAACTCCTGCCAAATAAATGTTGCGGCCCCCATCGACGGCAACGGCTTGAAAGCTCGAGTTAACAGCCTGCTGCTCAAACACTTTGGTAAAGGCTTGAGTTCGCCCGAGGGTTGCCCCGACGAGTGACAAAAATAGCACCAGAGTTCTCATGATCTACCTCTTCCGACTTGAACGGGAGCCGAATAGTTCGGTTAGTTTAGCGGACAACCGAGACCAACACCACGGGGCGAGCACCTGTTCGCTTTTGTAAATGGCGGCGAACCAGCCCTTCCGTTTCGGAAATAAGGTTCGCATCGTTCTCAATGCGGTTCGGCTCACTTCCCAAATAATCGGCAATCAGATCGGCTACAGATTCAAGATCAACCTCGTCGCCCAGGAACCCTCGGGCCGAGACTTTTGGTGCCGAAGTCAGCTTCATTCGACCGGTAACCGGTAGTGCAACGGTTACGACCCCCGATTGTGAGAGTTGGAGCCGCTCTTTCAACACGTCCTGAGTTACCCCGTGGTGGCCAGACGAGTCCACCATGATTGCGCCGCTTTGGATGGGATCCCCAAACCATGCGTTCGTCTCGTCAAAACATAAGGGGAGACCGTTTTCGAACGTAAACGCCCGGTGCTCCGGGTAGCCCATATCTCGAGCCATTTCTAGATATTGATGCTGGTGCCGCGGTTCTCCATGCACAGGAGCAACATAGAATGGCTTCGTGATGTTGATCATCATCTTCAGTTCTTCTTGATAGGCGTGGCCGCTGACGTGAACGGGAACATCTATATTTGAGCTGTAAACCACGTTTACGCCCATTTTGAAGAGGCGATTGATCGTTTTCCATACGCCCGATTCGTTGCCTGGTATAGGTCGAGCGGAGTAAATAAGCGTGTCTCCACTTTGGAGCTTAAGGCGCCCGTATTCCTGCTTCGACATTTGAACCAAGGCTGACATGGGTTCCCCCTGGCTTCCTGTAGTCAAAATAGCAAGCTCATGAGGCTCATGCATCTTGATTTCATCGAGCATAATTCGAGTGTTCTTGGGAATCTTCAGGTAGCCCATTCTCGAACATATGTCCACATTGCTTTCCATGCGACGACCCACAACCGCTACCTTTCTGCCCGTTTCGGCAGCGACGTCATAAACTTGTTGCATGCGATGAATACTGCTTGCAAACGTGGTAAGCAGAACTCGACCCTCGGCTTCGGTAAAGACTTTGCGCAAGCCATGAGACACTTCACGCTCACTTGGACCCCAACCTGGTCGCTCAACATTCGTGCTATCACTCAGTAGCGCGAGAACCCCTTCCTCCCCGAGCTCACCCAGACGGGCGATGTTCGAGAGTTTGTGGTCGACAGGCGTAAAATCGAACTTGAAGTCGGATGTCATCAAGATGATGCCGTGCCTCGTTCGAATCGCCATTGCAAACGTTTCGGGAATGGAGTGAGTGATGCGCACGGGCTCAACTGATAGGGAACCGCACTGCACGATTTCCCCGGTTTTCAACACGATCTTCTTGATGTGGCGGGCGTCGCACTTTTCTTCTAGCTTTTGGGCAATGAGGGCGTGAGTAAACTCGGAAGTGTAGATCGGAGCTTCGATGTGCTCAACAAGGTAGGGCAAGCCTCCGACATGATCTTCGTGGGCATGAGTCAAAAATATGCCGCGAATCTTATCGCGATTCTCAATGAGATAGCTGAAATCGGGAACGATGATGTCGACGCCGGGCATTTCATCGTCTGGAAAGCTTAAGCCGACGTCAATAACAACGATGTCGTCGTCTTGGCGAATTGCAGTGCAGTTCTTTCCAATCTCGCCGACGCCGCCGAGCGGGATCACTTGAACTGGGGTCTTCAAGTCTTTAAGGTACCCGTTTGGCGACTTTGAAGGCTTTGGAGGCCGCCTCTCCCCGATCCGGCCCCCGATTGCCTATCCCATTTTACGATACAGATGCGCATATAGTTTCTGCTAATGATTACTTTTTACCAAATTTGTTTGTGTTTCATCTTCATGCCTTCATCGGTTTCAGCGAAACTTTTTCAGCCTCAACCGTCAAACAACTATGCGACTCCTCTATGCGTTCGCGCTGCTCGTATTGGTTGGCACTTGCCCTGCCCAGGTCAATCCACTACCCGGAATCGACTTTGGGTTCTATCAAGGCGGTGAACAGAGCAAGATCATGGCAGAGCAGAATCGTATCATCCTCACAGAGGGCGACTTCCAAAGCTACTGGCGCGAGCATACGGGACAGGCCGTGGCCCCTCGGGACATCAATTGGCGTACACACTTTGCCATTGCCGTTCACCTTGGGAAGCGGACAACTACTGGATACAAAGTTATGGTTCAGAGCATGGAGCGGACGCGAGGTGGTGAGATAGAAGTTGTCGTGGCGGAAACCACACCCCCCGATGGAATTTATGCGCAAGTGATGACCAGCCCTTGGGAGATAATCCTTGTGAAGCGGCTCGCTGGGGAAATAAAGTTTCGAAAGACCACCCGCCCTTCAAGCACCGTTCCCCTGGTTCCCCAAGTACAAACTTGCCCTTGGACAACCTTGCAATCCGACATAACCGGGGGAGGCGCGCGGGCATTTGAACAGTTGATTTCAAGTGAACGTGAGTTGGGCGAGTACTGGAAGCGAACCTTTGGTGAAGTGCCGCCGCCTACAACCGTAGATTTTTCGCGGGAAATGATTATCGTGATTCACCTTGGAAACCAACCAAGTAATGGCTATGCCGTGTTAGTTGAACAGGTCCGAATGGTTTCAAACGGAATCGTCGTAAGCTATATCAAGCAGGCTCCCTCGAAAAATCAGCGGGTAAAGAAGGCTGCAACCTCACCGTACGTGATCATCTTGGTTCCAAAATTTCAAGGTCGCGCTACGTTTGAATCGCGAACTTGGAACAGCGAGGGCTAAAATGCTTGCGTGGTTCTCACTGGTTTAGACTGTCTCGTTGCCCGCAATTTCGATAGATTACGAGGGCGAAGGGTCGGATTCGTTTGCAATCAGGCAACCATCACGAAAGACGGTCAGCACCTGCTTGAACACCTCAAGTTCGCCAATCTCACACTTTGCGCAATCTTCGGCCCGCAGCATGGGCTTTTCGGGCACACCCAAGACAACATGATTGAGTGGGAGGGTGCAGTTGATCCACGCATCGGCGTGCCGATTTACTCGTTGTATGGAGAGCATCGCAAGCCGACCCCACAAATGCTCAAGGGCGTTGATGTCTTGGTAATTGACCTTCCCGACATTGGAAGTCGATATTATACGTTTGCTTGGACGATGGCTTATTGCCTCGAAGCTTGTGCCGAACTAGGAATCCAAGTCCTCGTATTGGATCGCCCTAACCCGCTCGGTGGAGTCATTCAAGAAGGACCCGTAGTAGAACCTGGATTTGAGTCCTTTGTCGGGCTCTACCCAATTCCAATTCGCCACGGTATGACCCTGGGTGAACTTGCCCTTTGGATTCGCACCCACCAGGCCCTTGACGTAGACCTGCAGATTGAGGCGTGCACAGGTTGGGACAGAAACTCGTTGGCCCATGAAAGCGGATTGCCGTGGGGATTGCCATCGCCCAACATGCCCAGCCCAACCACAGCTCTGCTGTACCCGGGTGGTTGCCTATTGGAGGGCACCACAATTAGCGAAGGCCGCGGGACAACCCGACCGTTTGAGATTGTGGGGGCCCCTCACCTTGACGCATTTAAGCTTTGTGAAGCCATGAACGCTTACGAGCTCCAGGGCCTACACTTTAGGCCCACGCAGTTTCAACCCACTTTTAACAAATTTGCAGGCCAGGTCTGCGAAGGCTGTTTCGTTCATGTGAGGGACCCTCATATCGTTCGCTCGGTTAAAACCTACGTATTGCTTATTCGTGAACTGTGGCGAATGAATGGAGATTCGCCATTTTGGAAAACGCCGCCTTATGAATATGAATTTGTTAAGATGCCGATCGACATATTGTGGGGTTCGTCAAAGCTGCGCGAATCGGTAGAAGCTGACAATATTGCCCGACTTGCCTGGGCCGAATTGCCTTAAGCGCTACAAGGTTTTGATACAATACAGCCAATGAAAGCACTCACCCTTTCCGCTCTCCTTCTTGTAACTTCAGTCGCCCTTGCCCAAGACAAGGTGATGATCCAACCGAAATGGGAAAAAGGACAAAAGCACAGCCTAAAATTTGAGATCCTTTTTGAAATTGGGGGGATGACCGCAAAGATGACTGGCACTGCCGTCCACGAGGCAAAGGCGGTAAGCGCCGAGGGCACGGAAGCCAGCATGGCCCTTGAAGGCGCGAAGCTTGAAGTTGGCGGGGATGACCCCGGAATACCGATCACCGGATACACGCTCAAGTACGACGAGAAGGGCCAGATCAAGTCGGCATCAGGCGGGGTCGAAGGATCTGATTCAGTGCGCACCTTTCTCTTGACGCAGTGCTATCTCCCTCAGGAAGCCGTTGCAAAGGACGGCACCTGGAAGCAAGTTTTGCCAGAATCGAAAGCGCTTGAAATTGGCGAAAGAACGGTCGACGGCACGTATCTTGGCACCGAGGCAGTCGACGGAAAGGACTACCACAAATTTAAAGTCAAGGTGGTCGAGAAGGGTAACTCGTTCACGACCGACGGAACTTACTGGGTTGACACCTTGGGGCAAGTTAAAAAGCTTGATGTAGCTTACATGAACCTCCCCGTGCCGGCGGCCGGAGGCAGTGCGAACGGCACTGCTAAAGCTTCGGCAGGCTAACTACCCGCTAACGATTGTAAAACCGCCAGCTCGTTTGGAAGTCTCGGACCAGCTTTTGTTTGGTCAGCAGGGCTCGTACCATTTCCACAGGCAGGTTGTTCTCTCTTAAGATTGCATCGTGGAACTGGCGGTTCGTCATCTTCTTGGAATCAACCAGTTCGTGTCGCAGCTGCCAGAACTGAAACGCGCCTACCATGTAGGCAATCTGATAAAGAGGAGGATAATCACCTCCAAACGAGCGGCGCACTTCACCCTCGGCGGTTGATTGCTCGTGACCGACCTTTTCAACCAGCATCTTGATGCATTCATCGGCAGTCATTTGCTTCATGTGAAAGCTCAATGAGAAGATGATTCGGGCGCAGCGGTGCATTCGCCAAAACAGCATGCCAATCTTGTTCTCAGGGGTCTTGGGGAATCCCATTTCCCAGAACAAAAACTCGAAATACAATGCCCAACCTTCGGTCCAAAATGGCGTGTTGAACAGGCGTCGATAGTTCTTGTGACGCGAGTTGTAAAACTGCTGCAAGTGATGACCAGGGATGAGTTCATGATGGACCGTGGCTCGGGCGAAGTGAATGTTGTTTGCCCGCAAGCTCATAAGTTTCTCCTGGTGCTCCATTTCATCGGTTGGGAAACTTACGAGGATTGATTCGCCGCCCAAGAAGAATGGGCTGACCTTTTGCCTTTCGCGTGACATCATTTGCATGCGCCAGGTTTCCTTTGCGAGTTGAGGCACAGTTACGAGATCGTTGTCCTCAACATACTTAATCGCTTCCAGAGCCTGGTCATGAATCAACTGAGGCTGTTTGCCCGGAGGAACAAAATCCATTTTAGTGTGCTCAAGGGCCTTCTTCCAGTCATCGCCATAGCCCAGTTCTTTGGCGGCTTTCTTCATTTCAGTTTCGCACCAGGCAAACTCCTTCTTGCCCATCTCAATAAGTTCCTCGGGCGTATAGGGAATCATATCAAACTTGAGTTCTTCCAGAAGCGCTTCGCGACCGATCGGGTCACCTACGATTGGACTCGTGTCTCCGGGTTTGATTCCGCAGAGTTTTTCTCGAACAAAGGGTGAGAACTCTTTGAGGGCCTTGGAAGTCCGTTCGTAAGGTTCGGCCACCCACCATCCAAATTGCGGGTCATATTTGTTGTAAAAGGCAAACCATTCGGCGAACTGCTCAGCCAACCGATCACACATTTTGGCGGCGCGGTAGGCCACAAATTTGTCCGCATCCTTCTTGGTTTCAAGGCTCTTCTTGAGGTCGGATATCTCCTTCTCGATGCGTGCGACTAAGGCCGCGCTCTCGCGCCCCTCAACTGGTTTCATTTGCTGACGCGCTTCGCTAAGACCCAATATTTCCTCAGCAAAAGGAAGGTAGGCGAAGGCCTCTTGCGCCTGTTTCGACTGGGTTTTCAACTGACTCAGATTCCGCTCCAATAGATTTCGGAACAAAACCGCATCCACCTTGCTGTCTTGATCCATCGATTCAAAGTCGGCCGCTTTGAGGTCATCCAATTGCGCTGAATAAAATTTCTCGAGCCGCGAGGTTCGGGCAGGCGAAAATTCGATATTGTAAAAACGGGTCAAGCTGCCCAGATCGGATTCATATTGGCGGAGGCGGTCAATCATTATCATGGGAGCTAGTACCGCCGACGCGATGAGAGCGGAAATCACTCGGCTATGTTACCGCCGATTTACTGAGTTTCTAGAACGCGCTCGGCGAGAATAAGGGCCGCGAAGTCGTCCACAGGCTCTGGCGGCACCTGCATACTGGCCGGCAAGAGCTTGCGCCATCCTTTCCTGGGGTTATTTTCCCAATACCGTTCGCGCGCCCCCACCGATGTGTTGGATTCATCAATGAGCAAAATCCCCGCACTTGGGAATTTTTCGCGAACTTCCTCGACCAGTTTACGCGAGGACGTTCCTTGGCCCATGACAATAAAGCGAAAGGGCTTGATTCGCGCGGCCTCCTCGATTCGCAACAACACTTGATCTCGAGGCGTTATAGAGCGCCACAGCACTTTGACATTGAGTTCGGCATCACGCTCAACGAGGGCCAAACCACATTTCGAACTACCCGGATCAATCGCAAGTACAACTCGGTGCATTATCGAACCCTGAACTCAATATTTAGCGGTCCCGCGGCACGGGTTTGTTCCTTGGCCAAAGCTTGCAATCGAACGCTGCGACCGAACGCCTTGATTTGTGAGACGATTCGGATGGTCTCGGAAGGATCAATATTTCCGAACGTCGAATTACGCTCGCCACTCGGAATCATCTTAGCTTCCATGGCCTTCTGGCGCACTGTTGTTTGAAGGAGCTCTGTGATTTGTTGAACGATTTTTCCTTCGGGCTGACTGCCGTCAACTCTCGTTTCGCCTAGGACTTGCCCTCTTTGGAACACAATCGGATTGGGATAAGCATTGATGTCCAATGCGACCTTTTGATCGTTGGCGAAAACATTCACCAGCGATGAAACGACGATGACCGACGGCCCACGCGATTCAAGGAGCCTCCTTGCGAGTCCTTCGCGATATTGTTGCTCGGAGCTACCCTTGGGAAAATACAGGAAGGAATCCATTCCGGCCCGCCTTTCAACTTCGCTCTTGGCCGTGGCGATCGCGTTACGGATCGCGGATCTCACATCATCAATCGTTAAAAAATCGACAACTTCCTTTCTTACAAACTCTTGGCCCAACTCAAACGCGATTGGCCTAAACCGAGTGTTGGCCCCTTCCGCCTGAAAGGCGCTGTTGTAGAGTTCTACTTCACCTCTCTGTCTTTCGATTTCGCCTTTTAGTTTTTCTGAATCGGAGTTAAGGCGATCGCGCTCCTTGGCCAGTTTCTCATTGTCCTCTTCCAGTTTCTGATTCTGGCCATCAAGCTCTGAATACTTTTGAAAAGCAGCATCCCTGTCGTTCGAAATCACCCCGAAGTTTGCTTCCAATTGGCCGTAATTCTTCTGTAGCTTTTTATAGATTTCATCTAGGCCTTTGTAAACTTTGTCAGCTTTCTTCAGAGATTCTTCGAGTTTCCCTAACGCGGTTTCGCGCTGTTTCATCAGCTTTTCCAGTTTTGAAAGCTTCCCCTGATACTCGTTGGATTGCCGACTAAATCGAGACTTATCAACATTGAATTCGGTCTGTAACCGAGTCATCTCGCGCTTGCGTTCTTCAAGTTCGCTCGTTGAGGTCTGCAGGCCGCTTTGAGTCAACTTTAAGTCGCCGAGGGTTTTGTTGCGCTGGCGCTCGGCCTCATTTTTCGTAACCGAAAGGTCATTGAGTTGCGACTGGATCCGCGCCACCTCTTGCTTTGACTTTACGGCGCTTTTCACCGCCTCCCGACCCTCGATCAACCATTGGCGGACCTCGGCGCTGAACAGAGCGACTAAAGCGATGGTGATGATTGTAACGAGGGCGCCCGTGATGCCGGTTAACAAGATCGCCGTATGCTTCGGGCGCAAGCGCCCCAGCCGTAATTTGCGCTTGCCCAATTTCCTGCCCAATGCATCGGCAAGGACAGCAACGACCCCGCCAACAAGTGTCATGACGGCAATAAACCAGAGGCTAGTGAAATCCATTTCCTAGGCGTTCTTCCTCCAGATTAATACGATTGCGGCGACCAATCCTATCACCAAGGGTGCAAAACTTGCCGAAGCCGGATGGATTCGCCCTCCCATAGCCATAATCGCGGCGACTCGTGTCAGCATCATGTATCCAAAGATGATCAGCACCGACATCGAAAAACCAACCGCCGTACCGGTTCGGTGATTTCGGATGCCCAAAGGGGCACCCACGAGCCCAAAAATCATGGCGGCCAGCGGGAGGGCAATTTTGTTGTAATAGCCATATTCAAGGTTGATAACTTGCTCTTTATTGAACATCTTGTTACCCTTGGCGATTTCGATACGTTTGAGCATTTCGTCCATGCTGAAACTGTCGAGGTCCTTCAGACCCGCCGCAACAATATCTTCAATTTTCCCAGGCTTAGCAATTTGGGCCGGCCATACGCGATCGAGTTTTACGACATAGGAAAGGTCCGCCGCGTACATGGTTGCTCCTGGCATCACTTCCCAATCATCCTCGGAGTTGTAAATGAGCCCCGGAGAATGCAAGATCATAAAGGGCTTATCATCGGTGCCGTAACCGATGACCCAAGCTTCTTCAAGCTTCCGCTGTTCAAGACTGAAGTTTTTTGCCACAATCATGGCCAGCAGCTTGCCCGTTTTTGGTTCGTAAACGCTTCGGGAAATCTGTTCCCCGGCGCCTCCTTTGAGTTGCTTGTCAATTCCTTGAACAATTCCGGTGCCCTCGAAAGCGGCGCGCGGCACAACAAACTCGTTCACGCCAAACGCTATGGCCGCTACGACAACTCCGAAGACCCCAACCGGCATCATGATGCGCCCTAAACTTGCTCCAGCGGCACGCAGAGCAACGATCTCGCTGTCGCTACTGAGGCGTCCGAAGGCGAGCAAAGTCGAAAGCAGAACCGCCATTGAAAAGGTTTTTACGATGACACCGGGCAAGAGCAAGAGGGTTAGCTTTAAAACGACCATGAGCGAAATGCCGTTGGCCAAGTAATCCGTGATCTTAAACATGTAGGTTCCGGCCATGATAAGCGTCGTGAATACAGCGGTTCCAAACAACCAAGGCCCGGCTAACTCGCCCACGATCAACTTATCAATCCGCTTCATTCGGCGGAATCCTCTCGCTTCCACGCATCGGTGCCAAATTGCTGGCCCAAATAGTGCTTCCGAACAATTTCATCCTCGGCGATCTCTGTTCCACTGCCCCGCGCGATGATTTCTCCATCAATAAGAATGTAGTTTCGATCGGTGATACGCAGGGTAGCCGCGACATTGTGATCCGTGATCAGGATGCCGATTCCCTGTTTGCGCAATCTGAAAATTATCGCTTGAATTTCTTCGATGGTGACGGGGTCGATGCCGGTGAAAGGCTCATCGAGGAGGATGAATTTTGGCTCGGTTGCGAGAGCTCGAGCTATTTCGACGCGGCGCCGCTCGCCGCCCGAGAGAACGTTCCCAAGTGATTGCAATCGGGCGGTGATGTGAAGATCTTCCGCTAGTTTGGCTACTCGCTCTTCGGCTTGCTTTCCGCGAATTCCTGACAACTCCAAAACGAGTTTCAAGTTGTCGTGAACCGTTAGTTTGCGAAACACGCTGGCTTCCTGCGGCAAGTATCCGACACCAGCACGGGCGCGCCGATACATCGGCCACTTCGTCGCGTTCACATCATCGAACATCACGGTGCCAGAAGTTGGTTTGACTAAGCCGGTAACCATGTAAAACGTCGTGGTTTTCCCCGCACCATTCGGGCCAAGTAGACCAACAATCTCACCTTGTTCAACTTCAATGCTCACCCCCCGGACGACCGGGCGGCCCTTATATTGCTTGTGCAGGTTATTGGCGGAAATTTTCATTTGCCGCCGCCGCCACCTTTCGATTTCTGTTCTATCTTGGTTGAACCTGGGTCGCCTTCCATCACGATTTTCGTGATTTCTCCAGCTTCGCTGAGGAACAAGGTAACGGTGTGAACGCCGCTGATTTCACCAAAAATTGAAGGGTCGTTCCCATCGATTTTGACGTTTTGCTTCAGAACGATCTTCTTTTCTGCCTTCACGTAGGTCAGAATGCCAGCCGTCGCGTTTACGAAGAAGGGCACCTTCTTCTTGACCTCATCGTCTTCGCGCATACCGCTGAGCTTGAACTTAATTGGGCCGGAGAGCGTAGCAGATTTGATTAGGTCTCGGTCACTGCCTTTGCGGTCCAAGAAAACCGTTCCGCTTGACCCCTCGGCGTGGAGCACTTGGCCATTCGCCTCCCCGGTTATATCTAACACTAGACCGCCACTCACCACAAGCTTTTCATCCGCCTCCGTATAGGTTGCGGTTTGGGTTTTTACTTCCACGCGCCCGTTGCCCCCGCTCTTCTCTGAGCTAAACTCGACTCCGCCTTTGAGTTCCGCCGAAATGAGTTTGTAATCGCCGCTCGCCACCATCTCAAGCGACTTTGCCTTGAGGTCGAGCCCTTGTTTGAGCCACTCAGCGTGCGGTCGCCCGGTCATCGTAAGCTGGTACGTGCCCTTTCCCATTTTTTCAATGCTCCACTGATCAAATCCGGTGACCCGTAGCTCCGACCCATTCTTGTCGAAGAACCCCTTTTGAGTCGCGGTTTGGGTCACGGCGAACCCCACGAACATTGCGTACACAACAATTAAGCTAAGTTTTTTCATTTCCTATTTAAACAACCCTGCGGTTCCAATTTTTCGCAAATCCGGGCGTGCTAAGACTTCCTTTGACGACTTCTCCATTTTTGCCAAGACGGGTTCTGGCTCGCGAATAACGTATCCCCCCATTTTGGCGGTAACGCCAGCCGGAGCACTAATGAGCCCGGTTGCCCCATCGTAACTCAACTCTCCGCAATCAATCGAGATTTCATCCTTTATCGAGACAACCTTAACGCCTCCTTTTAGACGAATCACTTTGGAGCCTTTGTCGATAAATCCTTCACGAGCAACAAATGTGCTGGCCACTTGACCGTTTTCGCAAAACGAACCCGAGACCTCTTGAATCCGACCGCCAAACTTAGATTCGGAGAGATCGAAGTCCAAAGCCGCTTTCTTCCAAGTAACTGCCCAAAGTTTCTTGCGAGCCTTATCCGTGTTGTAGCGCTCAAAATTACCGCCACCACTGACAATCGACTTGCCTGTTCCTTTGGCCTCCGTCGCAATTTCCTTTTCAATCGCAACCTGTTCGGGTAGCTTCCGGTTCGGAGCACAACTCACCACCATCAACATCGAAACGACGAGGAGGCTAGCGGCATATCTCATTGAGTAACCGCCAAGGGAAGCTTTTCTCGCTTCGCAAATCTTCCGGTGTGCTCACCCGCAAGTTGACCGCAAGCCGCCGCAATATCGTGACCGCGCTCCACCCGCTGGGTTACGTTTACGCCTCTCTTTTTGAGTTCATTCTTAAAGGCCATGATGCTTTCCCGCGTCGGACGCTTGTAGCCTTGTTCGGTGGAAACGTAGTTAAAGGGAATCAGATTGACCACGCTGGGGACTCCAGAAATCAGACGCGCCAGCTTGGTGGCTTGCTCGGTGGAATCGGTCAGATCGCCGATCAACAAGTATTCGAGGGTAATTTTCCGTCCGGTCTTTCGCATGTAGGCTTTCATTGCGCCCACCACTTCTTGAACGGGCCATCGCTTGTTGACGGGCATGAGACGGTCTCGGATGGCGTCGTCTGGTGAATGCAGGCTCAAGGCCAAGTGGATTGGAAGTTTAATTTCGGCGAGCTCATTGATTTGGGGTACCAGCCCGACGGTTGAGACCGTGATATGTCGATAACTGAGTCCCACTTCATCATGGAGGAGTACAAGGGCTTTCAGAAGGTTGGGCAAGTTCAGAAGGGGTTCGCCCATTCCCATAAAGACGACCCGACTGATGCGCTCATCTTTTCCCATCACCTTGATTCGACTCTTGATCTGATCTTTTCGCAGCTTTTGGAGCAGCAAGTATTGCCCAACAATCTCGCTAACACTCAAGTTCCGATCAAATCCGCCGAGTCCAGTCGCGCAGAACGTGCAACCCATTGGACATCCAACTTGAGAGCTTAGGCAACAACTAACCCGATCTTGATAGGGGAGCAAAACGCACTCGAAAACTTGATTGTCGCCGCCGTGAACCAGCAATTTATCAACAAAGTCGGTTGACCTTGCGTGCCGGGCGATTGTTAGGGGATTGATTACGCAAGTCTCGGCCAGCTCGGATCGTAGGCTCGCGGGCAGGTCTGACATTGCCTCAAACGAATCTACCGCCTCGGCATAGATCCAGCGCGCAATCTGGCTGGCCCGCATTTTGGCGTCCTTTCGCTCGCCCAGAAATGCCGCGATTTCGGCGCGGGTCATTCCAATAAGCGACGGAAGCGGTACCACGGGTTCAAGTGTACCGGGTGACCACCCGTTTCCCGGTCAGCGAAGCAAGAAAACGGGGGCAGTCTCTGCCCCCGCTCGCTGTATGAATCAGGATGTTTCAGGCGCTTCGCTTCTTCATCCAAATACCAAACAGCACAAGTGGCAACCATACCGGGATGTAGACCAGGACGTAAATCAGAAACGAACCGACGATGCGTCCCACAGTTTTCAGTCCGCTCGTGGCGCTTCCCAAGCTTCCCTCGCTCCAAGAATCCGAAACCAAGTTGCCATCTTCAGATTGTACGAAGGTGACGTGAATCCTTGAGAACAGGGTTTGCTTGTCAAGCACTTCCTTTTGCATATTCCAGCTATCCAGCTCAAGCTGTGCTTGATAGATTTTGGATTTGAGTTGCACCTTCTCGGCTCGGTCGGTTGAGTTTGCAAGCTCCTTCTTTAATCGCAAGAGTTCGGTTGCCCAGGAGCGGGCACGAACGGTTGTATCAACGACCTGGTTGGTCACGTCTTCGCTGGCCGAATGCTCGCTAATGACATTGCCCATTTTGGCGAGCATATCCAGAGTTTCTTCGAACCGCGATTCTGGCACCCGGAGTTCTGCCACGAGTTTAGTCTCGTTCTCGGTTGAGTTTAGGTTTGTGGTTAAAATCTTGGCGCCATCGCCCTTCCAAGAATCAATAGTTGTACGCAGTTGCTCTTTGGCTTCACGCGCAGACTTGACTCCCACGGAAATGTCTGCATCACGAATCATCATCGAGCCCTGGAGAAGTCTTTCGACATCGCCCCGAGTAAGCCCGGCATTTCCACCCGATGACTTAGAGGCATCGCCCTCTTTGTACCATCGGCCCTTCACGTCTGTCGGGTTGGGCTGCTTATCGACGGATCCAGCCGCCCCTCTTTTAGCATACATTTCTTGCTCCAATCCACTTAGGGCCTTACCGCCACCGCCACCACGAAACTCGGGAGATTGTTCCATCAATCCGCCATCGGTTTCGGCGGGGCCACCAACTCGTTCGTTGGTGGGCGCACTGCTCATTGGCGACGCTGATGCAACGCTTTTCTTAGCGGTTGCTGCCAGCTCGGCCGTGTCCGCGGATCCCATCGAATTCATTAGCATGGGCGATACGAAGAGTCCAATGAGAGCAATTCCCATGGCCGATGCAGCGAAAACGGGCACTCTGAAGTCGGCTTTCGGTTTCTTGCGGAGCTTGTCAAGAGTTGCCTGAGCACCGGCAACTTCGGGGTCGTTCTTGAGTTTGTTGAGTTCTGTTCCTAATGAGCGCATGAAAAGCACCTCCTGTTGCAGAACTGGATCGGATGCGATCGCTGTTTCAACTTCCTGGGCACGTGCCTCAGTGAGTTCGCCGTCAATAAATGCCTTCAAATCTTCGCGAATGTTATTCATGCTTGAATCTCCACGCCCATAAAGCGGCGAAGGGTCACGAACGCGTGGTGGAGCCGAGATTTCACTGTGCCTACGGGCACTCCCAGAACCCCGGCCGCCTCTTCGTAGGTCATACCCTCCACTTCATGCAGGATCACCACTTCGAGGTGCTCCTGGGTGAGTTTTTTCAAGGCTCCGCGCAGCGCTTCTCGGTCGACCAATGTTGATTCTCCCGGACTAGGTGCAGCGATATTCCACGCATTTTCGATGTTCATTTCAATTCGCCTCTTTCGAGCAAGATTGCGGCAAGTATTGAGGGCGATTCCGAAGAGCCATGTGCTCAGGGCCGAAGTTCCATCAAAGCGTTTGATCGCTTTTTGCGCGGTCAGAAAGGTTTCCTGCGCCGCATCGGCTGCGAGCTCGGGTCCGAGCCTGCGGGCGCAGAAACGGTAGATTGCGGCATAGTGTTCCACCGCAATATCGCCCATCGCCTCCCGATCACCACGGGCCGCTCTTCGAGTTCGATCATCCATACCAGCTTGTTTGCAATAGGTCTGTGTCGTGAGGTTGATTGAGCGTTCAAAGTTTTTTGTTTTTCAACAACTTTTTCGGGGCAACGAGTTCATAGGAGCGGGAGATTAGCTCCAAGGCTAACCCCAGCGTATCTTCGTCGATGCTTACTGTGACCCAACCATGCCGACCAACGTAGGCTGCCTTCTCAATTTGGGGATGGAGAATCAAAGCCGCCTGCTCATCAAGCGTTGCCTTTAAGGTGACCCCCGTTTCTCCGCCAATTGCGAACAACTTGCCTCCCACTTTCCAGGCAGTGTGTCCCCAGGGATTGTCCTCGGTCGCTTCCGACAATGCCATGCAGGTGGCTCGGATTTGCGCAAGAATCTCTTCAGGTGACATTTCTACAATTGTGGCCCCATATTCAAGTTCAGAAGTGCCCTGGGCAGCCATGAGCTAGAAGCTGATGGCACGGGAGGTACCCTAATTGGGCCTCCAAAGCCTTTCGCATGAAACAGATTTTGCAAAACATGAGCAACGGTGTAACCGAGCTCGCTGAAGTCCCTTCGCCCCAGCCCCGTTCTGGCGCCCTTTTAATTCGAACCGAACGAACGCTTGTTAGCGCCGGCACCGAACGAATGCTCGTCGAGTTCGGTAAAGCCAGCCTGATTGAGAAAGCCCGGCAGCAGCCAGATAAGGTTCGCCAAGTCTTCGACAAGATCAAGACCGATGGCTTGATGCCCACACTTGATGCGGTGCGATCCAAACTCGATCAACCCCTACCTCTGGGTTACTGCAACGCTGGAATCGTGATGGAAGTGGGCAACGGCGTGACCGATTTTCAGCCGGGGGATCGCGTTGTCTCCAATGGCGGACACGCTGAAGTAGTTTGCGTCGGACAGAATCTGTGTGCAAAGATTCCGGATGGAGTTTCGGAAGAGGAAGCGGCATTCACCGTTCTAGGCTCAATTGGGCTTCAGGGCATTCGCTTGCTCAATCCGACTCTCGGCGAGAGTTTCGTCGTCACCGGGGCGGGATTGATCGGCCTAATGTGTGTTCAAATGTTGCGAGCCAACGGGTGCCGGGTTTTGGCGATTGACTTTGATTCCAGCAAACTCGCGCTGGCAAAACAGTTTGGGGCCGAGATCTGCGACCTAAGCTCTGGTGGAGATCCGGAGCAAGCGGCGAGCGCTTTCAGCCGCGGCAAGGGCGTGGATGGAGTCGTCATCACGGCGAGCACCAAAAGCAGCGAGCCCATGACCCAGGCTGCGCATATGTGCCGAAAGCGAGGAAGAATTGTCTTGGTCGGAGTGACCGGCCTTGAACTCTCTCGAGCAGACTTTTACGAGAAAGAACTGACCTTCCAGGTCTCCTGCTCCTACGGACCCGGTCGCTATGATTCGAGCTACGAGGAAAAGGGAATCGACTATCCGCTGCCATTTGTGCGTTGGACGGAGCAGCGTAATTTCGAAGCCGTTCTCGACCTCATGGCGTCCGGGCAGATGGATGTGAAACCGCTTATATCGCATCGCTTTAAGATTGCGGATGGGGAATCGGCCTATGCAACGCTCTCGGCGGAGAAGGCCGCACTCGGCATTGTTTTGGAGTACGCCGCCTCGAAAACAGATGAAGAACTTCGAAACCCGGTCGCCGAGATTAAAGAAGCTGTAGGATCAACGACCGCCCCAACAGTCAGTTTCATCGGGGCAGGAAACTACGCCGGCCGAGTGCTCATTCCTGCTTTTCAAAAGGGGGGAGCTCAGTTCCGTTCGGTCGCGAGTAGCGGTGGGGTCACCGCGCAACACTTTGCCAAGAAGTATGGATTTGCTCTGGCGACAACCGACACCTCCGCTCTGTTAAATGATGCAAGCGCAAACGCGGTGGCGATTGCAACCCGCCACAATACGCACGCAAAGTTCACGTTGGATGCCCTTAAGGCCGGAAAGCATGTTTTTTGCGAAAAACCAATTTGTCTAACCGATGAAGAACTCGACGAAATCTCACGAGCTTATTCCGAAGCCGGCAAGCTTGTGATGGTTGGTTTCAATCGCCGTTTCGCTCCTCACATTATCAAGATGAAGCAACTTCTGGTTGGTGCGAGCGAGGCCAAAGCGATGGTAATGACGGTGAACGCGGGCGCGATTCCGGCTAATCACTGGACGCAAGACCCAACCGTTGGTGGCGGTCGGTTTGTGGGAGAAGGTTGTCACTTTGTTGACCTCCTGAGGTTCCTCGCCGGATGCCCCATCGTTTCCGTGCAAGCAATGATGTTTGGTCAAAGTGCGACAACTGCTGTTAAGACGGACAAGTGTGTCGTTACCCTTGGGTTCTCGGACGGGAGCATCGGCACTATCCAGTATCTGGCGAATGGGCACGGATCTTTCCCCAAAGAGCGCCTTGAAGTGTTTTGCGCCGAGAGAGTGCTGCAGATGGATAACTACCGAACACTCACAGGATTCGGATGGCCCGGGTTCAGCAAGATGAAAATTAGCAAACAAGATAAGGGGCAGGACGCTTGCGCAGCCGCATTTGTAGAAGCCTTAAAGGGCGGGCGACCCTCGCCGATTTCCTTCACCGAGATCGCCGAAGTTCACCGCGCCTGCTTTGAGGCGGATCGGTTAATGAGGCATAATTAGGTTCACATGTCCCAAAGGTTGCCGGAATGGCTGACGATTCGCTTGCCTCGCCCTGATACGATCAAGGAAGTTGAGAGCATGATGCGGACAAAGAACTTGCACACGGTGTGTGAAAGCGCTCGTTGCCCGAACTTGCCCGAGTGTTGGAGCAAGAAAACCGCTACCTTCATGATATTGGGTGACACCTGCACCCGATCCTGTGGATTCTGTGCAATCAAAACTGGACGCGGTGAGGAACTTGACGTGTTCGAACCTGCGAATGTAGCCAAGGTCGCGGATGACCTGGGCCTTAAGCACGTTGTTGTAACCAGCGTGGCGCGAGATGACCTCAAGGATGAAGGCGCCGAACAGTTCGCACGTACTATTCGGGCAATCCATCAAAAGAATCCGCTCACGATTGTTGAGGTGTTAACTCCCGATTTCAAGGCAAAGCGCGATCTGATTAAGGTGGTTTGTGATGCCAAACCCGATATCTATAATCACAATATCGAAACGATCGAACGATTGCACACCCTGGTTCGGCCCCAGGCCAAATATGCGCGGACTTTGCGCGTGTTAGAGCTTGTCAAAGAAATCGACCCTTCGATCCATACGAAATCGGGCATTATGCTCGGCCTTGGCGAAACAAGAGACGAAGTTTTGGTCACCTTGCGAGACCTACGAAAAGTTGGGGTTGATGCGGTCACGATTGGCCAGTATTTGAGACCGACCATGAAGCACCTGCCCGTTACATCCTACATCCATCCCGACGAGTTTAAGGAGTACGAAGCAATCGGCGAGGAGCTTGGCTTCGCGTTTGTCGCGTCGGGCCCGTTCATCCGCAGTTCATATAATGCGATTGACTTCAGCAAGAAGATCATGGCCGACCGGGTTGCTCAGCTAGATCAGCGCGAAAAGCTCACTCAATTAAGAATGGCTACCGTTTAGCCTAAAGTTTTTTGCCGATCGAACCGATAAACCAGATTGATGCACCTATCAGTCGAAGATGGCATAAATCCAACAATCACGGAAAGATTCTTACTCATGCAGCCAAACGTAGTTGATGCGTCTGTGTGGTACACGCGAGGTTGCCTGAAGGCGATTGTCACGATTGAAGAAGGTTGCACCTTCGATAGCATGCAACTCCAAGAAAAGTGCGAAGTTCTGCTCGGCTCAAATCAGACGCCGACCGAAATCACTCTTTCATGGGCGAGCAGACACGCGGCCTAAGGTCACTTCGCGACCATTTTGAGCGTGGTTTTGCCCGTTAGTTTCTGATCAATAATGGGGTCTTCGGGAAACTGCGTCACCACGATTTTGAAGCCACCCTTTGATTCGCCTATGCCCTTTAGCGTTCGCATGGTCTTCATGTCGATGTCGTAGAGAACGTTGGCGTCAAGTTGGTAGGAGATTTCCTTAAGCCCAAGGTCGGCCAAAGACTCGGCGTCGTAGTTGTCTTTCAGAAACTGAGTCATATCCGCTTTGATGACCAACTTTGCCGAAACTCGATGGACCTTGACTCCGCCGGACTCGACGATTCCATCATACGTGTAGGCATAGTCCAACCGTTGCATCACGGTTTTGTTGTTCTTGCTCTTTAGTTTTTGAGGGGCATAGCTGACGGTTTCGTGCCATGTGTCTCCCTTCGAAACCTCAAAGAGAGGCAGTTTGGGTTGAAAGTCCATGCAAGATTCAAGCGAGCCAATGAACAGAGAGAGGCGGTGGAGTTCGGTGATGAATCCGGTAATCGCATCGCCCTGAGCGGGCTTGATGCCAGGAATTTTTGAGAGCCATTGAAGTCCACCCGACTTCTTCTCGGGCTTCTTTGGGGTGTTATCCTTTATGTCAATGATCTTATTGACCGGACTCAAAGTCAGGTCCAAGTCCATGTTGACCTTTTCAACGCTCTTGACGCTGCTTCTCTCCGAGTTTTCGCCCTCAATAATCGTCATGGAAGGGCGCTTGTAGCGCGCGTCCACGATGCCGTCGGCCTTTTCTTTGTTGATCGCAACGGTGAAATCGTAGTCAATATCAAGGTCTTCGGGCACATAGGTGTCTGACCCGATCACTTTGTTTTCGATTACGAGGTGAGATCGAACCTCGTACTTCTGGGTCTCGCCCGCTTTGTTTACGCGGCTGAGGGTGACAGCCTGAGGGTTGACGGCGGAGGCAAGCAAAAGGAGAGGCGTAAGCATTTGACTACCATAGTTTACGATACAAATCGCGATTCGATACGGCAAAGATGCAAACTGATACAATTCTGACCATGGAATCTTCCTCGGACATGTGGCGTGAGTTCTTTGATCGGCATGCGCCTCACTATTTGAAGAATCCATTTGCCCAGGCTACGATCGCCGAAGTTGACTTCATTATCGAGCTCTTTTCGCCGCTCCCCAAAAGCACGGTTCTCGATTTGGGGTGCGGAGTGGGTCGTCATAGTATTGAACTTGCCCGAAGAGGATTTCACGTTACGGGCGTCGATATCTCGCCGGGCATGCTTGATCAAGCCCGAATCGGAGCCGAGAAGGCCAATGTCGCGGTCTTGGATCGGCCGGTTTGGACTCTTGACGAGATCCCTTCAGGTAGCGTCCACTTCATCGAAGGCGACGCCGTAAGTTTCTCTTCGGAAGGTTTTCTGTTCGACCTCGCCTTATGTTTGTGTGAAGGTGGCTTCGGGCTTATTGAACACGCGGAAGACCCCGTTACCCATGATCTTGGAATCCTGACAAGTGCGTTCAAGTGCCTACGCCCCAATGGTGGGTTCTTGTTGACCGCACTGAATGGATACGCCACTATTCGGCACATGAAGGATGAAGATGTTGAAGCGGGCGCGTTTGACCCCGTGTCTATGGTTGCCCGTTACCAAAACGAGCTTACGCTCCCAGAAGGAAATCAAACCCTGCATATTCATGAACGGTTGTTTATCCCTCCCGAACTGGTCGCGCTGTTGCGCCATGCCGGGTTCGAAGTGTTACATCTTTGGGGCGGTACGGCTGGTGAATGGGGGCAACGCAACCTTAAGCTTGACGAGGTCGAAATGATGGCCGTTTGCCGCCGACCCTAGGTTGTCGCGGTACAATCCAACCGACCATGCCCAAGCGCATCGAAACCATTGTCTTGCACGATAGCTCTACTCCCGTTTTTGGGGATATTCAGAAGGGTGGAAATGTCGTGGTGACCACGCTGGATACGTTACTCAACCAAGCCCGGGCCAACTCTTTATGGCCGCTGACGTTCGGGTTAGCTTGCTGCGCAATCGAAATGATGGCGACGGTTGCGGCCCGCTTTGATTTGGCTCGCTTCGGTTCGGAAGCCTTCCGAGCAACTCCCCGCCAAGCCGATGTGATGATTATCGCAGGTCGACTCAGCAAGAAAATGGCTCCGGTTTTGAGGCAGATTTACGATCAAATGCCAGAACCCAAATGGGTGATTTCCATGGGCGCATGCGCTTCCAGTGGCGGCGTTTACAATAACTACGCGATTGTCCAGGGCGCTGACCAAGTCGTGCCGGTAGACGTATATGTTCCGGGTTGTCCACCATCGCCGGACGCTTTGATTTATGCGGTGCTCAAATTGCAAGATAAGATCAAGAAGACCAAATACAACAAAATTATCGAAATAAATGCTCGCGACGTAGCAACTGAGTTCGCAGAGGTGGGAGCATGAGCGTAAGCCTTTGGAAGCATGTTGCAAAACCGATCATCTCGGGTTTTGGAATCACAGCTAAGCGGTTGGCTGCCAATAAGGTCACGGTGATGTACCCAGAAGAGCGTAGGGAGCAGTTCCCTCGCACCCGATGGCGTCATTTCTTAACCCGATACGAGAGCGGTTTGGAGAGGTGCATCGGATGTTCGCTGTGCGCCGGCGCATGCCCCGCCAGGTGTATTAACGTAGTTGCGGCTGAAAACACCGACACCGAACGGTATTCGCCGGGCGAGCGGTACGCCACTCGATACGAGATCAACATGATCCGCTGCATTTTCTGCGGCTACTGCCAAGACGCTTGCCCAACCGGGGCGATTGTTCTAAGAAAGAACTTCGAGCTGGCCGACTACAAGCGCGAAGATTTTATTTACACGAAAGAGATGCTCTTGGAATCGTTCCCTGGGGAAGCCGATGCCCCTTGGGTCGGCAAGTACGAGACCGCAAAGAAGTAAATCCGTGCAATTTGCAATCTTCGGCCTTTGGCTCGCCTATGGCATTTTGTTGTGGCGCAATTCGCGCGCACTTTTTGCGAAACTGCGCCAGATTCCCCGAAACCGCCGGGTTCTTGCTGGGAGCGGATTGCTTTTTGGCAGCGCCGCTCTCCTTCTCGCGGTGATGATTGGGCTGTACCAACTTTCTCCCAATGGCATTTCGCCCCTCGCATGGATCATCATATCAGTGGCGGGAGCCGGATTCATTCACTGCCAAGTGCTCGCCGCTGGACTGTTCATGAGTATGGCCGTAACTGACCCTAACCCGGAACCGTCTGAATTAGAAGAGGATACACCCCAATGAAATACCTGCTTGCCCTTTTGCTCTTAGTCTCTGGACTCACAATGGCCCCTGCCCAAGATCGAGGGGCCGTTTCAGATGACATTTTTAGCCGAGGAGTTCAACTTCAGCTCCTCAATCAGATCATGCCTTTGTTGATGACTAAGGAACAATGGCGTAAAGTTCTTCCATCCGTCGAAGAAGCTCGCGAGGCCGTTCGCAAGACCGAGAAGCTTGAAGCGGATGAGCTCAAGAAGCTCCAAACCAAGATGGACGAGGCGTACAAGAACGCGTTGGAAAAGGGCGAATTACCGAAGAAGGAGCTTCTTATCGAGTTTCAAACCAAGTTGAGCGATTTCTCCAAAACGCGACGCATCATCGCAGATATCAACACAACGAAAGTTCAAGAGGCGTTTGTGGCCACCGCAAATGAAGGTCAGAAGAAAACCGCGATTGGCTCGATTACTCCGGCCGATTTTGGATTTAAAGCCGACGAGCTCAAAGATGAAGCTCGCTTACGCCTTTTCGTTAGCGAAATTCTGCTAAATCCAATTGCTTATGATCTTATGCGTAAGCTGAGCATCTAACTCACGGTATTCTCACTAGTGATGTCGAGAGGGAAAGTTTGAGCGAGGATCACAAATCCTCCAGCGCAGCGGGCAGCTTCTTTGGCATCGTTGTGTTTATTGTGGGCATTGGCCTGATTGCCCTGACTTTCAAAATGGCCCTGGAAATGTTCAACGTTGACCCCAAGACGGCATTTGAACTCGGAAAAGACAAAGCGATCGAACTCGGCAGAGTTGTGCCCACATTGCTCGGAATTGTCGTGCGAGTATTGCTCCTTTGCGTAATGGCGATGATTGGCGGGATGGTGGCAAACCGCGGTATTCGACTCTATGTAGATTCCCGGGCCAAGAGTGCCGCCCCGAAGTAGGCTAAACTGAATCAATGAGAAGCATCCTGATCGCCATTTGCTTCATCGCCTTGTTTGGTTGCTCAAAGCCAAGCGTGAAAGAGACCGCCATTGGATACTGGCATGGTGTGTTGAAGAGTGGAGGCACCGTCTCGCTACAAGTTCGAGAGGACGGGACATTTACCGCTATCTTGCCCACGAGCTTGGACGGCACTTGGTCAGTTGTTGACAATGCAATCAAAATCAAACTGACAAAGATTCAAGGGATCGACATCAAAGAAGCGATTGCTCGGGCAAAGAAAGAGTCCCCATCATCGGTTTCGTGGCTCGAGAACCCCGGTGACTTCGTCCTGAACGACAATCGAACCATCTTGAGATTGAACCCGCCGGCTGGAGCCGAATCAGCTGAGGAAATTCTATTGGTCAAAAAGACCGAGGAGTAGCTTACGTTCCGAAAACTGCTTCTTGTAATGTCTGGCGTTCTGGCTTCAGTATTCGCCGTATCTGCTCCTTCCGAAATTTTGGTTTGGGGAATCAACATCGGACCAGATTCGAAGGGCTCCCAATCGGTCATCAAAGAGTTCGAACGCCTAAACCCGCAGTATAAAGTTCGGGTGCTGGGTATGGGTGCCGGTGGTATGGACCCGCAAAAGCTCATGACCAGCATTGTTGGAAATGTTGCGCCAGACACCGTTGTTCAAGATCGCTTTGCTCTTTCAGACTGGGCAAGCCGCGGAGCCTTCAGATCGCTCGATGACCTGATCGAACGCGATCGCAAGAACGACCCCCTGTGCCCCACGGCCGAACAATACTATCCCGCCCCATGGAAGGAAGCAATCTACGACGGGAAGATTTATGGCATACCCGTAGCGGCCGATGATCGCATTCTCTATATCAATCGCGGGCTGTTTCGAAAAGCGGCCGCAAAGCTTCGAAAGGCCGGGCTCGACCCCGAGGGCATACCCAAAACCTGGCCCGAACTCCTCGCCTATAGCAAGGTGCTCACCGAAAGAAATGCCGATGGCAGCTTGATTCGAGCTGGCTTTATGCCGAACTTCGGCAACTCTTGGCTCTACATGTATGCGTTTCAAACTAACGCTAACTTCATGTCCGCAGATGGACGTAAGTGCACACTCTATTCGCCCGAGGCTGAGCGTGCGTTGCAATTCATGCTGGATGGATACGAGATTGTGGGTGGATACGAGAATGCGAAGACCTTCGAATCGGGCTTTCAGAGCGGAATCAACGATGCTTTTGTGACGGGAAAAGTCGCGATGAAGATTGACGGCGACTGGATACTGAAGGATCTTGCGCGCTACGGCCCCCAGGTTGAAATCGATGTCGGGCCTCCCCCGGTTCCGGAAGATCGATTGGCAAAGACAGGTGCATTTGCGAACGAAAAGGATACGTACGTGTCTTGGATGGGTGGATTTGCTTATGCCATCCCGAAGGGCGCGAGAAATCCGATGGGCGCATGGGAGTTTATCAAGTTCGCAACGAGTCAAAAAGGACGCCTTGTCGAAATTCTTGGCCAACAAGCTTGGGAAAAACGCCGAGGTCGGCTCTATATCCCTTCCCTCGTCGCACACCGCCCCACAAACGAGATGATCCTCAAGGACTTCATGCCGCCGATTGAACGGTACGCAAAGGGCTTGAAGATGCACATTGAAATGGCCCAAGTGTGCCGTGGCCGCCCTCCAACATTTGTAGCTCAAACCCTCTGGAACGAACATTCTAAGGCCATGGACGTGGCCCTTTACAAGAAACGCTCACCCAAAGAAGCCCTGCTCGCGGGGCAAGCCGCCGTGCAAAGGGAGCTAGACGCGTTCTATGAGAAAGACAAGTATCCGGCCTTCAGTGTCGGTATTGCCGTCCAAGTGTCCATCGCTGTGGTTGGTCTTGGTTTGGCATGGCTGTACGTTCATTATCGGCGCGCGAAGCTAGGGAAACTCGCCTCGAAAGAGGCTCGCATGGGATATCTATTTTTGTCGCCATGGGTGCTCGGAGTTGCCCTTTTTACGATTGGCCCCATGGTTGCTTCGCTGATCTTCAGCTTTACGCAATATGATGTGCTGAATGAAGCGCGGTGGGTCGGGCTCAAGAACTACCAAGACTTAGGAGGCGTGGATTTGCCGCTGATGAAGAAGGCATTTAGCAACGCCCTCTACCTTGCGGCTTTCGGGGTTCCCCTTGGGTTGACTACTGGCCTGGCCGTGGCCCTGCTTTTGAATGCCGGCGTTAGAGGGATGAAGTTCTATCGATCGCTTTTCTATCTACCGGCGATCGTGCCCGCGATTGCAAGTGCAGTGCTATGGAGTTGGATCTTAGCGGCTGATCCAAACAAGGGCCTGATTAACTCGGCTTGGCGCGACACAATAACGGCGTGGATGGGATTGCAACCGCCCGCCTGGGTTTATTCGGCGAGCTGGTCAAAGCCCGCGCTCATTCTAATGGGTCTGTGGGGAGCAGGAAGCGGCATGATTCTATGGCTCGCGGGACTGAAGGGCGTTCCCACAACCCTCTACGAGGCTGCCCAGATTGACGGAGCCAGCCCTTATCGCATGTTTTGGAACGTGACCTTTCCTCAGATCAGTTCAATTGTCTTCTTTAATGCCGTTATGGGGCTAATCGGCGCGATGCAAGAGTTTGATCGAATCTACGTGATGAAGCCTCCCGGCGACGGATTGGTCGGCCCCGACGATTCAATGTTGACCCCCGTCTTTCTGCTCTTTAATGATGCATTCAAATACTTCAAAATGGGACACGCTTCCGCGATCGCATGGGTCGTTTTTGGAGTGATCGTTGGGCTAACAGCCTTGCAATTTCGATTTCAAAATAAGTGGGTTCACTACGAGGTGGATAAGTGACCCAGGATCTACTGTTCGCTCTCGGGAGTGTGCTCACGTGGGTCGGTTGGATCGCTCTCATATGGGCAGCCTGGCCCGGAGCAATCCGCCCCGCGTTTCGAGGGGGCCGACTTGGGATTTCTGCACTCTGCTTGCTCGGTGGACTCGTGCTGGCTCCCTCGCCGAAAGGATTTAGCGCTCCCATCTTCTGGCCGCTCTTGCCGTTTTCGGCGTGGGCAACTCTATTGTGCCTAGCGCTTGCCGTCCTCTGGTTTCTCCGCCACCAAATGGGGTTTCGCCCCGGCGAGAAAGTTGCGGGGGCTCGGGGCATTGTTTACAGCCTTTTGATGGCTTGCATTTTTGTCTTGTGGACATGTCTAGACTGGCCCATCGAAGCCAAAATTATCCGGGGCCATATTCCGCTAACTTTGGATCGAGTTGGGCTCGCCGTGATCTTTGTTTTGCTCGCCTGCTTTGGGCTCGGATGGGCAGCAAAATCAAGCCGGAGGTCGCGCATCGCTAAGGGAATTGGCACCCACGCACTCCTGATCTTAGGCTCGTTCGTGTTTTCATTACCGCTGGCATTCTTGCTTGTCACCAGTTTCAAAGAAGATCGAGATATGTCATCTGAGCGGGGCATCATTTGGATCCCACGCGTGCAACGAACCGCAGAATTTCGAGACGGCAGAAAACCGATCTATGACACCCAATTTCAAGGTGTAACGGTTGAAGTGCAGATCCTGGAGGAGCTTCCAAACGGTCGGGTCAGAGTGGATACGAATAAACCGTTTTCTATGCGCGGAAAGGTGTTTGAAACGGCGCGCGAGGACTTGAGCGAGACGTCGAGGGCGGTGCCCATCGTGACCACCAAGATTGACGGCGTATCTGCCGAAGGCAAAGTCATTGAAGAAAAGGAAGATGGCAGCAAACTGGTCCTGTTGACCTCGCCGGCAGCCCTGGCAAATCAGCAAAGATTGCTTCCCGCTAATCAAGTTGAACCGATTCGGGACCCGGGCCTCAAGTGGCAGAACTATCCCGACGCCCTTGGAATGATGCCACCGGAGACTCTATACGGCTGGGTGTATCTGCGCAACACACTCGTGATTGTCATCTTTTCGGTGATCGGAACGCTACTCAGTTCTTCGCTTGTCGCCTACGCGTTTTCTCGAATGCGGTTTCCCGGGCGGGAAATCCTCTTCAAGTTGTTGCTGGGCACGATGATGTTGCCCGGTGCCGTCACCTTGCTCCCCCAGTTTCTAATTTTTCGAACGCTAGGATGGGTTGATACTTTGCTGCCTCTTTGGGCACCCGCCTTCCTTGGTTCCGCCTTCAATATTTTCCTTCTCAGGCAGTTTTTCAAGGGGGTTCCTATGGAGCTTGAGGACGCCGCTAAGATTGATGGCTGCTCCTTTGTGAGGACTTATTGGAATGTGATGTTGCCGCAAATCAAGCCGGCCCTCGTCGTCATCTTCGTATGGACCTTCGTAGGCGCGTGGAACAACTTCATGGGCCCGCTTATCTACATCAACTCGCCGGAGAACATGCCGCTCTCTTACGCTCTGCAGCTTTTTAGCGGCGAAAGATCGAACGAACCCGGCTTGCTCATGGCATTTTCAACAATGGCAATCGTGCCCGTTTTGGTTCTTTTCTTCTCGATGCAACGCTACTTTATCGAGGGTGTTTCGCTGAGCGGGTTGGGTGGACGCTGATATTCCGTGAAAGTCGCTTAAAATTGCCCCGTAAGAATGCTAGGTTTAGTTCAATTTGCGCTTCCTGATTGGCCCCTTGGCACATTTTGCGCTATCATATATGTGGATGCGAATTTCTCGCATCTGCTTCACTTTTTGGAGGAATTCAAACTACTATGAAAAAAATTATCGCACTTGCATTGCTCGCTGGCGCAGTTGTTGCCGCGAACGCGCAAAACTTTACAGAAGGCTGGGAGAACGGCCCCGCAACTTTTAACGACACAACTGGGCTCACGTTTGGCAACAGTGGTCCGACTAACATGGCTTTTGGTTCGGGCACTTGGGTTGCTTTCAACAATAGCGCGAACGCTGCGACCGCTCCAACGGGCTGGTTCAACAACGAAACCATCTGGGCCCCTCATGGCGGCACTCAGCAGTTGACTGCCAACTTTAATAACACAACTGGCACGAACACGATTGACAACTACATGATGAGCATGGTTCGCACGTTCAATAATGGGGACACAATCAAGTTCTGGACTCGAGCACCATTCAGTGGCGCTGGCGCGTTCCCAGATCGCTTAATCGTTAAGCTCAGCAAGAGCGGTGCAAGCACTGCCGTAGCAGATTTCAACACCACGTTGCTGACGATCAACCCGACCCTTACGAATACTGGCTATCCGGCGATCTACACTGAGTTCACTGCAACTGTAAGTGGACTGTCTGGTGCGACTTCTGGTCGGTTCGCATTCAACTACAACGTAACCAACGGTGGCCCCGGTGGTGCAAACAGCGACTTGATTACGATCGATGACGTTGCTTACACGCAAGCTGTTCCAGAGCCTGCAACCATGGCCGCTCTTGGCCTTGGCGTAGCTGCTCTCCTCCGACGCCGACGCAAGTAAATCTGCGAAAGCAAAAAGTGAATAAACCCTGTCATCCAAGTGGTGACAGGGTTTTTTCGTGTTTGCCTGACAAAGGGTTAGCCGAGAAGCGATGGCAAGATGGACAGAGCGTCCGAGACCTTGCTCGGGTCTTTACCGCCCGCCGTCGCAAAATCAGGACGGCCGCCACCGCCGCCGCCAGCAACCTTCGATACTTCTCGCACGATGTTGCCCGCGTGGGCGCCATTTGCCAGAGCTTCCGAACCGATCTTACAGATGAAAGTCACCTTGCCTCCGTTGACAACGGCGGCAAGCGCAACAATCTTGGGATTTGAATTGACGGCTTGGTCTACGCCATTCGCGGCAATCTTCTGATCAACATCTTCAAAGGCAGCGGTCCAAACCTCAAACGGGCCCACCGACTGAACTTGGCCCGCCGATCCCTGGGCTCCCCCGCTCACCATTTTTGCTTGCAGTTTTTCAAGCTTCTGGCGCTCTTCGCGGAGCTCATCGGACATGCGGGCCACGGCGGCCACGAGTTGTCCCGGCGTTGACTTCAACAGCTGTGCTGCTTCTCTGATGGCATGGGACTGTTGCACCGCTTGCTCGTAAACCCCGAGGCCGCTGATTGCCTCTATGCGTCGAACACCACTAGCCGCAGAAGACTCACTGGTTATCCGAAAGAGCCCGATCTGGCCCGTGTTGTTGACATGAATCCCCCCACACAGCTCAATCGAAAACTCTGGTATCTCAACAACTCGCACCCGATCTCCGTATTTCTCGCCAAACAGAGCCATGGCGCCCAAAGCCTTTGCCTCGGCAATAGGCACGTCCGCGTGGATGTTAACCGGCTTACCACTTAAAATTTGTGTGTTTACAATCTGCTCCACTTCCGAAATCTCTTCGGGTGTCATAGCTTTGCCGTGGCTAAAATCGAACCTCAGGTGGCGCGGCTCTACTAGTGACCCCTTCTGGGCGACATGCTTTCCCAGAACCTCGCGCAAAGCCGCGTGAAGCAAGTGAGTCGCGGTGTGATTACGTATGATTCGCGCACGCCGATTCGCGTCCACAGTTGCTCGGACGGGCTTACCAAAAACGTCACTTGAACCGCGTGTTGTTCGGCAGAGGTGGATCCATACGCCGTCTTGTTTGCCGACATCCAGAACTTCTAACTCAAACTCCTCGCCCAAAATTACTCCGGTGTCACCCACCTGACCGCCGGACTCCGCGTAAAATGGCGAACGGTCTAGTGCCACCGCAATTTCACTGCCATCCTCATTCGCGGGGACGACGCCGACGATTGTCGCATGCTCATCGGTGGTCTGGTAACCATCGAACTGGGTCGGGGTTGGGCTCGTTTCAAATTGGATAATGATTTCAACCCCGCCATAGACCGTGTCCATGCCGCTTGCTCCCCGGCTTCGCTCTTGCGCTTCTAGGAGTGCTTGCTCATATCCCGCTTCGTTGACTTGAACGCCAGCCTCTTCGCAGAGTTCGCGAGTAACTTCTAAAGGAAAGCCGAACGTATCGTACAATCGGAAAGCCAAATGCCCATCGAGAACCCGCGTTGCATTAGGAATGCGGATGAGCTTTTCGAGCTCTTCGGCCAGCATCTCGGTTCCGTTCGCGACCGTCCGTCTGAACAAGCTCTCCTCGTTGAGGAGCGTTTCCGCGATCATCTCACGCCGTTCAACAAGCTCGGTGTAGTGATCGCCCATTGCTTCCACAACGCCTTCAAAAACAAGGTGGAAGAAAGGCTGATCGAATCCCAAGGTGCGTTGCCCCTTCAGCACAGCGCGGCGAATAAGCCGGCGCAATACATATCCACGCCCGGTATTGCCAGGTAGCACTCCGTCTGCAATACAGAAACAAGCGGTGCGAATGTGGTCCGCAATAATACGGATCGCCCTTCCTTCGTTTTCGTCACCAGTTGCATTGACCATCATCGCCTTTATGCGTCGAATAATCGGCTCGAACAAATCGGTTTCATACACAGAACTCAGGCCGTTCAAAACTGCGATGGTTCGCTCAAGTCCCATGCCTGTATCAATGCTCTTAAAGGGCAAATCGGGCATGCCGTCCTTGACGTAACCGTCACCCGGGCGCTCGGGATTTCGAAGGTGACCCTGCCACTCCGACTGAATAAAGACATCGTTCCAGATCTCAAGCCAGTTCTTGGCTTCATCATCCCGGAGCCAGTCCTCAACAGAATAGTCTCCCGTCGGCGGTGGAACATCATTGGATGTCCAGTAAAACATCTCCGAGTTTGGACCACATGGTCCCGGGGGACCACTTGAAAATGCTCCGGCCGGCCAATAGTTCGTCTCCTCCCCCAACCTAAACACACGCGTGGTTGGGTCGATTCCAACACTCTTTAGGTGGAAACACCATTGCTCAAACGCTTCATCGTCCTCGCCGAATACCGTAAAGCTGAGCCGGTTAGGGTCGAGTCCAAGCCATGCCGTTGAGGTCAGAAACTCCCAGGAATAGTCGATTGCCGTCTTCTTAAAATAGTCGCCGAACGAAAAGTTGCCCAGCATTTCGAAAAACGTTAAGTGGCTCAAATTGCCTACTGATTCAATGTCGCCGGTGCGAACACACTTTTGAGCCGTCGTTAGCCGCTTGTTCGGGGGCTGTGCGACACCGCGAAAATAAGGCTTGAACTGGACCATTCCCGCCCCATTGAACAGTAACGACTCATCCAAGCGACCCGTCACATCGTAGGGCACTAACGAGCCCGAGGGATAGATAGAGTGTCCCTTGGATTCAAAGAATTGCAGGTATTTGAGTCGGAGTTCGCGGGCCGTCATTTCTCGATATAAGGGTACCAGCCCAGACTAACCGGGGTGAACTGCTTGAAACAGCAGGTTTGCCGCCTGCACGGTTGCCGCGTGCCCGGTACGCTCGGCCACCACATTCAAAAACCGGATAGGTACGCCCGCCAAGTAGAGATCGCCAATCGCATCGAGCAACTTGTGCCGGGCTGGCTCATCGGGCCACTTTGAATCGTTGTTATAGCCTGAGGTGCCCAAAATTAGAGCGGTTTCCAAATTAAGCCCCTTCGCAAAGCCGGCGGCCAACAGTTCGGGGATCTGCTCTTCGAAACCAAACGTCCGCGCCCCTGCCACCTCCCTTTCGTAGCCAACAGGAAGCGACGGCACCTCACACTCCTGGTGCCCCGGCCACCGATCACCCGTCTCAAAAACGTAGCGCCAATGTCCCCCACCCCTTGATATGGCCAACTTTGAGTCGTTTTGTTGAACAAAAACGCGAGTGAAGAGATTGGGTAACTCGCGAGTACCAATGATGGTTGCGCTCGCTTGATTCAGAGCCTGCAAAAACGGCAAAGCGCTCCCATCAAGTGCAGGCAGTTCTGGGGCAGAAAGCTCGATGTCAACGTCCGTGATTTCCGCTCCCGCAAGTGCACTCATCAGGTGCTCAATCGTGGAAACATCGCCCAATCGGGTGCAAAGGCGTGTATCCGTCACATTCTGGGGGAGTGCCTCCCACTTTCCAGAACCGCATCTAAACACGATCCCAGCCTCGCCGGGACGCATCTTGACCGAAACGGGCACCCCCGAGTGAAGTCCCGTTCCTCCGACCTCGACATCGCTGGCCACAGTTCTGCGATCAAAGATCATTCGTCGTTAACCTTCTTCTCTAGGGCCCTTATCCGTGAGAGCATCTCGGGAAGCTTAGCGAACGCCTTTAGAACGCGAAGGCCATCCATGATCGGAATCGCCGGACGTCCAATATATGCGCCAGGCTCAGTGATGTCCTTCTCCAGGCCAGACATTCCCCCGATGTGTACGTCGTCTCCTACTCTAATGTGATCTTTAAATCCGGTCATGCCACCAACTACACATCGATCGCCCAAAGACGAACTTCCGGCGATTCCGCTCTGGGCGGCAATCACGGTATGTGAGCCCACATGGCAGTTGTGCGCGATCTGAATGAGGTTATCAAGTTTAGTGCCGTCTCCGACCGTCGTTTCACCGGCGGTCGCGCGGTCAATGGTTGTATTTGCTCCAATCTCAACGTGATCGCCAATGGTTACGCCACCGACTTGCGGCACTTTTACCCGGCGTGACCCATCCCAAACAAATCCGAACCCATCCGCCCCTAAAACCACGCCCGGGTGCACGGTGCAGTTTTCGCCGATCCGAACATCTTGAACGAGAGTCACTCGGGGTTGAAGCAAAGTGTTCGCCCCAATCTCGCAGCCCGGCCCGATGAAGCAAAACGGCGAAACAACCACCCCGTCTCCAATCTCGGCGTCCCCTTCAATCACAACATAGGCTCCAATCGAAGCAGTCTCCGCGATCTGTGCGAGGCTCGAAATGACCGCGGAAGGGTGCACGCCCGGCGATGGCTTTGAATGCCGTTGGCTCATCATCAGGAGCTTGAAAAAAGCTTCTCTTGGGGTCTTCACCCGAATGTGCGGGATGCTAGGGGCCCGGTCCTCGACGCCGATCAGTACAGCGCCAACCCCGGAGGATTCGGCATCAGCAAGATACGCGTCCGATTCTGCAAACGCAATACCGGACGGATCGGGAGTATCGGCAGAAACCGGGCGGCTGATCGGCAAGTCGGCGGGGCCGAATGGTTCGCCTGCCAGTATTTCGGCGAGCGTAGCTAGGGTCCAGCGCGGTGGTTTTGTTTCCATGAGAGGAATTCCGTGGTTCGGTCGGGAGCATTTCTTGAAGTCGACAGTTTGAAGCCACTGGTCGCCGCCCAAATTTCCGCTTCAAGTTCTAAAGCACGCCGCATCTTCATTTTGACACCTGAGGGCGTTAGCGGACCGCCGACCTTGGGCGTTACAGCGGGAGTATTGCCTGGTTTTGGTTGCTCCGCGCGGGTTGGGGCGAATTCAAGTTGAGATTGGATCGAGGCAACATCGTCTAAGCTCGCGGTTTGCTTTGCCACCAGTTCGGCGGCTTCTTGCTTCGCACGTTTGTCTGCGGCTAAACGCAAAGCCTCTACCTTCAACCGGATTTCGATTAGCGCCTCGGAGAGTGCGTTATCAGCTGACGCAATCTGGATCTCAACGGCTTTTTCATAGTCAGCATCGATCCGGGTCAAGTCTTCGCGCAGAATACGGGCCTCCTCTGCGAAGATGCCGCCCTTGACCACTCCAATACGCTTCTTTGTTGATTTTGGATCGGTATCAGGAAAACCAGCATGCATGGAGAGCCGCACGATCTTCGGGGCACGTTCCTCCGCATAAGCATCAAATATTGGCCTCAGGCCCTCAAGCGCGGCTTTGAGTCGCCCCTGCCGGTCCACCCCATACTTTTCTAACAGACTTGCCTCCGCCTTGTTAACCTCGCTCAGATACGCTTGGCGTAAGCGGTCGGCCAAGTCCGCCTCGGCATCGCGGCGGTTAGATGCGATTAGACTTTCGATCTGCTTTCGCCGGCTAAGCGTATCTGCGCCAGCTATCTGTCGGGCACCTTCACCTTTGATATTGGCCGACTCGACCGCACTTAACTCAGGCGAAAACTGCGAAATGGCAGCAGCCGGAGGTGTGGCAGGCTCGAGCCTCATGACCCGGTCAACGTCCACAAAAACGGGTTGCACCCGTTCTTGGGAGCAACCCGAAATGCCGAGAATCAGCAACAAACCCAGTCCGCTAGTTTTTCTTAGCATTCATCGCCTTGAGGGCGGCTTCGGTAATGTCGTTCGCACCATAGGGGGCAATACCAAGTTCGAGGACAACCGTAAAACCTTGGGCTTTACCAACTTCTTGTACCGAGGCGCGCGCCCGGTTTAGGCTCTCAAGCTTTTGCTTATCCGCCCAGGCTTGGAGATCGTTGGTGAAAACTCGCAACCACTCCTGCGCCGTCTGCTCCATGTTAGCCGCTTGGTTTGCGTACTCCTCAAGGAGCTTTCGCTCCTCGGGCGTAAGGTTGGGCTTCTGGGCGAGCTCGTCATTTTTTTTGCGAGCTGCGATAACATCCGCCTTAATCCGGTCCAACTTCGACTTTTCTTCAGCTGTAAGTGCGGCTGGCTTTATGCTGAGGTCTCGAATGTCGGTGGCTTGTTGCACGCTGAGAACTCGATATTGGTCAATGAACTCCAAAACACCTTCGCGTGCCGATTTCATCGCCTTGAAATCATCCTGATTCTTTTTGCCAAATTCGCTCTTTTCAACAATGGACGTGATGTCGGCAACCGCGATCTTTAAGGGGCCGTCATCAAATCCAGAACCAAATAGAACGCCAAGGAGAAGCGCAGCAACTAGCCAGCCAAGTTTGTCAATTTTCAATGTCATAGTTTTTCCTGTTAGAAAGACGTTCCAATAAGGAAGTGAGTCCGTGTTTTTCCTTTTTCGTTGAGCCCGAAATCGAGCCGGATAGGGCCAAGGGGAGTTTTGAAACTAAATCCAAGTCCATAGCCCAGATGCAGTTGGGGTTTGTCAGACTGTTGCAGTCCGTTTACCGTCCCAAAGCCGCCCCAAGCGCCGCCGTAATCAATGAAGGGAATAATGTTAAATGATTTTTGAATCGGATGTCGATATTCCGCCGTAAACAGTAGAGTTTGTCGGCCCCAGAACTGGTCATCCGCGTATCCCCTAACCGTATCTGATCCACCCGCGAAGAACTGCTCGTAGAACGGCACTTTCCCGGAAATCGTTCCGTATTTGGCACGGATGGCGAGAACTCTTCGCGAACCATCAAAATCTTTCGCGGTTCGTCGTGGCTGCGAAGTGTAGTAGGACTTAAACTCGACGGAAGTGCGAACGAAGTTGTTTGCACCCAGCGCACTGGGATCAGTCAACGCCCCTCCGATGCCGGTAATGTTCGCAAATCCTGGTTCGATTAAGAAGCTCAACCAGTCTCCCCGGGATGGATCAATGTCAAGGTCTCGATTGTTTCGCACGTAGCCAAACTGTCCGAGCAACATCGTGCCATCTTGCTTCACGAAACTCTGCGGGTTGGTTACGTTGAGCTCGGTGGTCTTGATTCCTTCGTAGCGAAGGCCAACGCTGTAATTTGCTTTTCCACCTGCCGGTCGCCCAAATCCCGCCGATACACCGGTACGCCTCTCGGTAAAGTTATCTCCGCTTGAGGAGGAGTTCGTCAAGCTGCTCCCAAATCGGTGGACGATTCGCGAATAAATGTCGAAGTTAAACGACGTGCCAACGCTATCCATGAATGGATTGACGAAACCGAGATTAACCGACGGACCGCTGCCGGCCGTAACCGCCTGGTTGTATTCAAGATTGATAGTCTGACCGGTTCCACGGAAGTTGTTTTCCGAAAGTCTCAACAGGCCCCCAAAGCTAGCGCGAGGGTCCATGGTGGCGCCGAAAACGATGTTTCCGGTCCTAGCTTCCTTTATGTCAATCGCCAGGTCAACGGTTGATTGGTCCTCGCTCAGCTTATCGGTCGGCGTGATTTTCTCAAACCATTGAGTTGAGAAGAGTCGCTGCAAATCGTCAATCCACTTCGGATCGCTGTAAACGTCACCCGGCTTAGTTTTGATCATTCGTTTGAAAACGAGAGGCTTTGTTCGCGAATTGCCGGTGACCGTTACAGTGCCAACCTTAAGCTCCTGGAGGGCGATGCTGACGGTACTGGGCGAATCTTCCAGTGGCTCAAATTGAGTAACACCAATCAAAAAGCCGCGGTCGGTGTAGAGTTTCTTGATCGCATCGGCTGTGGGCTTTTGAGATTTGAGGTTAAACACTTTGCCAACTTCGACCTGAACAACCTTCATCAGGTCTTCGGTGGAAACCACCGTGTTTCCTACGATTCGAACTTCCTTAACCACGTCGAACTCGGATACGTCTACCATGACGCGCCAATTGTTGCCGTCAATCAGGCTCGGCCGAACGTCGGCAGCCTTAAAGAAGCCCATTCCGAGAATTGAATCACGATCCCGAACCAGAAGCTTGTCATCATAGGCGCCGCCAACCTTCGTTCGCATACTCCCAAGGATCGCTTCCTTGTTAATATTCTTATTGCCGGTAACGACAATTTCTGTAATTTGTCCAACACCTTGAGCAACCGACATCGCTGCTAGTACACAAAAAGTGAGCATTCCAACTGCTCGTTTATTTCGCTGAGTCATCTACCACCCCAAACCACATCCTCTGAGTGTACATCTTGACGCCCCAGCAATGTTCCCGTGTCGGTCTTTTGCTGATTTTAGAGTTCGCGGGGCAATTTGAAGGAAGGTATAATGCTATTTCACTTCGTGCGCGGATGGTGAAATTGGTAGACACGCTACCTTGAGGTGGTAGTGCCCACAAAGCGTGAAGGTTCGAGTCCTTTTCCGCGCACCACTTATTTTTCAAGCTTCTTGATGGCAATTGTGTAGGTATAAGTCGAGCCGTCGCCGCCTGGCAAAAAGGCATTTTCGCACTTGACGGTTGCCTCCAAAATTTGTCCTTTCGGGTTAATCGTCCACAGACCCGTCGCTCGAATGCCGCCTTTCTCGGTGAACAAGGTTCGAATCTTGGTCGCCCTGTCGTTCACTTCGATAACTGTCGCCCGATATTCCGCAACGGGAATCCCGGCTGAAATGTCACCCGGAATCGACGCGTTGCTCAACTCCGAATAGCGGGTGGCACGCCAGAGCCGCAGGGTAAATCGATCCGGGGGAGCTGGCTCAAGTACGGGAAACAGCTTAGGTTTACGGATCTCTCTTAACAGGATGGGCGTAGGTTCTCCTTCGTTTTGAAACTCGGTTTCGCCTACCCAAGATCGCAACAATACGCGACTTACTTCGATTTCTTCAGGTGATTTTTGCGTTAAGGTCTCACGGAAAACCAAACGCTCTGAAGGGAATGTTGGGTCTTTAGGAACGGCCCGGCAGTCGAGCTCTTGGATCCATGCAGTGCCCGCAGCCATTGATATTGTTGGAGGCAAATTTCGCTGGAGACTAATCACCAAGGTCAAGAGGACGTTCATTTGATTTTCGGTAACCTCGTTCGCGCGCCAACTCCTCTTTCCCTAAGGGCGACTCGTACTTGGCCTTTTGCCCTTCAAGGTCCACGCGCTGAGTTTCGGCGCGTCTCGCTTCTCGGATATGCGCATCGGCTTTGGCACGTTGTTCGCGATAAACGTTCCAGGGCCGCATGCTTAGTCCTACGCCAAGCGCGACGGCGCCAAGAAGAAAAATGCCGTTAACTAAGAGACGTGTTTTCATCCTTGAGGTTCCACCTTTTGAATCAAGATTAGATTCGTATTGCCCGGCCTCCCTGCCGGAACTCCCGCTGATACTACTACATTATCCCCTACTTTTAATCGTTTAACTTCCACAAATCGAGCAATTGCATTGTAAATTTGCTCATCGGTTGTGCTCGGAAGTGGCATAAAGAGCGACTCCACCCCCCAAACCACAGACAGTTGTCTATAAGTATATTGACTCCAAGTTGCACATAAGATTGGAGAGGCCGGTCGAAACTTGCTGATTAACCGCGCCGTTTGCCCGCTCGTGGTGGTGGTTAGGATCGCTTTTGGGCGCAAAGCAGCGGCTAAGTCGGCAACTGCGCAAGAAACGGCAAGCGTCTCATCGGATGGACCTATCACGTGGTCTTCCATCCATCGCTCATGGTTAAACACGGATTCGGCCTTCTTGGCAATCCGGCCCATGTATCGAACGGCTTCAAGGGGATAGTCTCCGGAGGCCGTTTCCCCGCTCAGCATCACCGCATCGGTGCCATCAAGAATCGCATTGGCAACGTCGGTCGCTTCGGCTCGGGTTGGTCGAGGCGCATGCGTCATGCTTTCTAACATCTGGGTGGCGGTAATGACGGGTTTTCCCGCGTCCTGGGCTGCTCGAATCACTCGCTTTTGTGCGAGCGGAACATCTTCAATGTCCATTTGCAAACCCATGTCACCACGCGCCACCATTATCACATCTGAAACCGCGGCCAAGGCCGCAATATGGTTAACCGCGTCACGCGTTTCGATTTTGGCGCAGAGCTTTATGTGAGGATTGATGGGGCGCAGCAGATCGCGCAACTGCTCCATATCTGCGGCTTCGTGCACGTAACTCAAGGCAATAAAGTCGACCCCCAAACCCGCCGCTTGCGTCGCATCTTCGATATCTTTTGGGGTCAGGCAGCTTGTCTTGAACACCTTGCCAACAAGGGTCACTCCCTGCTTGGTTTTGACTTTTCCACCACTAATGGCGCGCGCCGTAAAATTTTCGCCGACTTTGGCCGTTAGCTTGAGCTCAACGTCCCCATCCCCCAGCAAGAGCCTATCACCCACGCTCATTGCGGCAAGAATTTGCTCTTGAGTAATGGGCACGATTGCGGTCGGACCAATTTCGACCGTCCTACCCGCCCTGATCTCTAATTCTCCACCCTCGATCATTCCGAGCCGAAACTTAGGACCCTGAAGGTCGGCGAGGATACCAATTGGGGCGAGGGTGGGGCTGTGTTTTCGAATCCAATCAATCCACTGTTTGCGGGTCTCCCAATCACCGTGGCTACAGTTGATTCGGGCTACGTTCATACCCGCCCGAATCAGAGCCTTTATTTTGGTTTCCGAGCTGACCGCCGGCCCGAGCGTGCATACAATCTTTGTTCGCCTTCCCATCTATGACCTCGAATACGAATGGACGAGGCTAAACGATCCGATTAGTCATCGCCAACTTTGCGCTTTTTCTTCGCTTCAAGCAATCGGCTGGAGGCCGTTCCAGTCGAAGTTTGGGCGGATGGAGGAGATTCTGCCTTCTTGTCTGGAGCAATGTAACCTTTTTCGGGGGTGGAGGCAGTTGCCGAGCCAGAGCGCTGTTTGGCCGACTTGAGTTTTTCGACGTGAGCAGGTGCCTTCGGCTGAACTTCCTGCCGATCTCTAAACCACTGGAGGGCTTTAGCTAAGATTTCTCCAAATGGCAAGGCGATACGGCGTACAGCGACATCAATCGGCACAAGAACAGCTCCCAATAATACAAAAAATGCCCACAACTCCTGCACCGAAAACCCGGGATCTACGGCGAGGCGCACTGATTGAGATGGATCTTTGAGCCGCTCCCCTTTTGTGATCGAGCTGACTTCTTTGAGCAATGGTTCGTTGGTGCGGTAGCTACGGTATTCGGGCGGATACGACACCGAAAAGCCGCTGGTAGAAACACGGCTACGGTCCGCGCCATCTTCGGCAACTGTAACGATATACGATCCCACTTCGGTGGCGTCAAATGTCCCTCGAAACTCACCAGGGCCGGTCTGAGTGAGGGTCATTCCTTTGAATGTTCCGTCGGGCAGTGAAACTCTCACTTCCTTCGGAGTGCTGTTGATTGGATTGCCTTGGGAATCACGGGCGGTTATCTTCACCTCGCCCTTGCCCCCAACTTGACTCGATGTCATTTCGTAAGAGTTGGAGGTTGTTCGGCGTGCAATTGACCGAATCGCCTGGGCCCAAAACTTGCCAAAGCCACCCCACCCCACC